>NZ_JAHUWE010000017.1:0-169805 GCF_019219225.1 Pseudomonas sp. PDM32 | reverse complement strand
CCCACAGGGTTAGTGGGTGTACGCAGTATTTGTGGACTACCGGATCTACTGTGGGAGCGGGCTTGCCCGCGAAAGCGGCAGTTCAGCCACCGATGATGTTGGCTGTGCCGACGCCTTCGCCAGCGAGCTCGCTCCCACATAGATTTTCAGTGGGCAAAAGAACCGTGTTTGGCCCAACAACACCAATGTAGGAGCCGTCTCGATCCAGCAGTCAGCGGTGGCCGGAAATGCATTTTTGTTCAATGACCGTCCACAAGACGTGGCAACCCCAAGGGATTGCCCTCACGCAAAACCTCCGGCAGCAGCTCATCCGGAAACCCCTGGTAAGCCACCGGGCGCAGGAAGCGTTCGATGGCGGTCATGCCCACCGAGGTGAAGCGGCTGTCCGAGGTGGCCGGAAACGGTCCGCCATGCACGGTGGCAAAACACACTTCCTGCGGATGGGCGAAGGCGTTGACCACGATGCGTCCGGTGCGTCGCTCCAGGGTTGGCAGCAGGCGACGGGCCAGTGGCAGGTCGTCCTGTTCAAGGTGCAGGGTCGCGCTGAGTTGCCCCTTGAAGGCGCGCGCTACCCGTAACAGCTCTGCTTCATCCCGGACCTTCACCAGCAGCGCGGACGGGCCGAATACCTCTTGGGAAAGCGCCGGTTCGGCGAGAAAATGTTCGCCATCGACTTCGAACAATGCCGAACGGCCATCGACTTCAGCGGTGGCGGTCGAGCCCACGGCGACGAGGCGGGCGCCGGCGTTTTCCAGGGTGCGCAGCCCGTTCAGATAGGCCCCATGGATGCCCGGTGTCAGCATCGTGCGCGCCGGTGCTGCGCTCACGCGTTGGCTCATGGCGTGGCGCAGTGCTGCAAACCCTGCACCCTCGACGGCCAGCAGGATCGCCGGCTTGAGGCAGGCTTGCCCGACGTTGACCAGCATGCGCTCGACAAAGCCATCGCCAATCGCCGCGCCGCGTTCGGCCAGTGCCCGGGGCAGGATGAAGGTCGGGTTGACGCTGGTCATTTCGGCGAAGACCGGAATCGGCTCGGGGCGCAATTGCGCACGCCGATACAGCGCCATGCCACCCTGTTCGGAACCGGTGAAGGTCACGGCCTTGATCAGCGGATGATCGACCAGCGCTTCGCCGATGGCATTGCCGCCGCCACGCACCATGGAGAACACGCCTTCGGGCAATCCGCAGTCTTGCACCGCCTGGCGGATCGCCCGGGCCTGGATTTCCGAGGCGCCCGGATGCGCGTTGTGCGCCTTGAGAATGACGGTCGATCCCGCCGCCAGCGCCGACGCGGTATCGCCACCGGCCACCGAATAGGCGATGGGGAAGTTGCTCGCACCGAAAATCGCCACCGGGCCGATGGCGATTTTTTGCAGGCGATGATCCATGCGCGGGCGTGGCTGGCGCTCGGGTTGCGCCGGGTCGATGGCCAGTTGCAGGAAACGCCCCTTGCGCACCACATCGGCAAACTGGCGGAACTGGGTGGCCGCCTTGATGGCCTCGCCTTCCAGTTGCGCCTCGGGCACACCGGTTTCCAGGGCGGCCCGCGCCGCCAGCGCCGCGCGAACGCGGTCGAGGTTGTCGGCGATGCGTTCGAGAAACGCCGCCCGCACGGCGAGCGAGGTATGGCTGTACACATCGAATGCTTCATCGGCCAGGGTCGCCGCCCGGTCGACATCAGCCACGCTGCCCAATGCGAACGCCGGTTCAATCGGCTGGTTGGTCGCGGGATTGAGCGCCTTCAGGGTGCCTTCGCTGGCGCCGATATCTCGGGCGCCGATCAGCAGGTTGCCGGACAACTGCATCACGCACCTGCCTGTGCCAGTGCGGCAACCAGTTCATCGGTGGTCAGGATGGCGTGAGCGAAGGTCGGGCCGTTCAGCTCATGGGCCGAATGCATCATCTCCGGCTTGAAGGCCGCGGTCGCGTCGCGTACCAGGGTGACGTGATAGCCGAGTTCCTGAGCGTAACGGGCGGTTGCCTCGATGCAGGTGTTGGCCAGCAGGCCGACGATGATCACGTGGGTGATACCCTTTTGCTTGAGGCGAAAATCCAGGTCGGTATTGGCAAAGCCGCTGGAACCCCAATGTTCCTGAACGATGATGTCGCCTTCCTGCGGCGCGAAGTCGGGGTGCCATTCACCGCCCCATTCCCCGCGTGCGAAGTGGTGCATGTGCATGATCTTGCACTGGGTGGGGCTTGGGTGATCCCAGTTTTCGTAGTCGCCTTTTTCCCAGCGGTGGTGCGGTACGATGACCACTGGAATGTCGAGCCCGCGAACGGTGCGGTCAAGCGTACGCAGGTTGTCGAGCAGGCCGACTCGCGTGGCAATGGGCTCGATCAAGGGGTAGATCTTTCCGCCTTCCGACAGAAAATCGTTGTAGGGGTCGACCAGCAGGTAGGCCGTCCGATCAAGAGGGTAGGTGGCGTTGGACATGGCGGTGCTCCGCAAGATAATCCGTGGAAGATGAAGTGTAGTTGCCAGCAATTCACGTAGATATGATAATCATAGCAACTAGGCAAGAGGCAATACCGCATGTCGGTGAAAGCAACCGTTTCTGAAACCCTGTGCCCGATTTCCCGGGCCGAAGCCGTCGTGGGCGACCGCTGGACGGTGTTGGTGCTGCGTGAGTTGTTCATGGGCAGTCATCGCTTCGATGAAATCCAGGCGCAGACCGGCGGTACGCCGCAAATGGTCGCGGCGCGCTTGAAGAGCATGGAGGCCGACGGGCTCCTGGAGCGACGTGCCTACAGCGAACGGCCCAAACGCTACGAATACCACCTCACGGAAAAGGGCGATGCGTTCTACTCGGTGGTGCTGGCGCTGCGGGCCTGGGGCGAAACCTGGTGCAAATCGCCCGAGGAAGGTTTGGCGGTGGTCTATACCCACCGCAGTTGCGGCGAGCCCGCCGGACTCGGACCGCTGTGCGCCCATTGCGGGCAGCCCTTGCGCCGCGCAGACCTGATCAGTGAACCGAGTGCCGCCTATGTCGCCGAACGCAGCGCCCGGCGCGAAGCGTTCAAGGCCTAGCGGCGGGTTTGTATCGACAGGTATCCGCAACGCCCGCCGTTACCCGGGCATACAAAACCGGGGTTTCCAGACACCCTGGCGATACACGGCGGCCTTCAAATGCAATCACCGGCACCGGGTCATTTTCGGCGCGGCTGGCCAGGGTTCAACTGGAGGAAAGGCAATGTTGCGTATCAACACCCGTCACATCATCGGCAAGCTGGGCATTGCCCTGGCCGCCGCAGGGCTTGCGACTTTCGCGAGCTTCTCTCAAGCCCAGGAAACACAGGCGGCTCCGGCGATGAAAAGCTGGCAGCAGGGCCTGCATCGCACCGACCTGGTACGCGAAGACCTGGGCGCCGCCGATCGCGAAGTCACTCAGGTGCTCGTGGACTTCGACCCGGGCGTGACATCACCCAAACACGCTCACCCTGGCGTAGAAGTGGCGCACGTGATCAGCGGCACCTTCGAGTATCAGCTGGAAGGGCGGGCACCGGTGACGCTCAAGGCCGGTGATTCGTTGTACATCCCCGAAGGCGTCGCCCATGTGGCGAAGAACGTAGGCCAGGACAAGGCCTCGGAACTGGCAACCTACATCGTCAAGAAAGGCCAGCCGCTGCTGATCCTGAAGGAGTAGGAGAACTGTGGGAGCGAGCTTGCTCGCGATGGTCTCGAGAGCGCTGTGTTTAACCAGGAAACACGCGTTATCGTTAACGACCATCGCGAGCAAGCTCGCTCCCACAACAACAACAACGATTGCGGTGTTCAGAAAGCCTGGCCTGACCGGTATCAAGATGCCAGGCCAGGCTTTCTTGCGTCGGTCAAACCAGATTGATCTCGACGTCGATATTGCCGCGAGTCGCTTTGGAATACGGGCAAGTCTGATGCGCCAGTTCCACCACACTGCGTGCGATGGCCGGGTCCAGGCCCGGCAGGCTGACATTCAGACGGGCCTGAAGGAAGAAAGCGTTTTCGGACTTGCCCAGGTCGATTTCGGCATCCACCGCAACGTCGCTCGGCAAGGCCACTTTCAGCGCGACACACGCCTTGCCCATCGCCCCGATGAAACAGGCCGACCAACCCGCCGCCAGCAGTTGCTCAGGATTGGTGCCGGCGCCCGAACCGCCGGGAGGCGAAAGCTTGATGTCCAGGCGTCCATCGGTGCTGCGCGCCTGACCGTCGCGGCCGCCGGTGGTGTGGGTCTTGCCGGTGTACAGCACGGTATCGATTGCATTGATCATGGTGGTTTTTCCTGTCAGTGGGTCGCGGGAATGCTCGGAAAACCTGCGCTTCCCGATGCCGCCCCACTGTTTCACTTCCATGTACTGCCCATATGTCCTGAACCTGGGGGATGTGTATCGCTGTGTAAGGTGGCCGGGGGGACATACAGTTCGATACAAACCGCTGGAATGCGCGCGGCGCCGGAGTTTACTGACTGCAAACCTCCCACACACAACCGCGCAGCCAACGATGGGCCGGGTCGGCGTCCATGCGCGGGTGCCACAGCATCGACACCGTGATCGGCGGCGTGGGGAAGGGCAACGCAAAGCAATGCATGCCCTGGCACAGGTTGCCGACGTGCCGCTGCGGCACGCTGGCGACCAGGTCTGAAGCCCGCGCCAATGCAATCGCGGATGAAAAACCGGCGACGAGGGTGATGATCTCCCGCTTCAGTCCCAACTCATTCAAGGCGTCGTCCATCACGCCTTTTTCGTGGCCTCGGCGTGAAACCAGGATGTGCCGGGCCTCGGCATAACGCACCGGTGTGACTTCACCTTGGGCCAGTGGATGACCCTCGCGCACCACGCCAATGAAGCGGTCGCGAAACAGCATCCGGGTCCGCACTTCCGGGCTGGTGGATTCGTCGATCACGCCGGTTTCCAGGTCCACCGAACCGTCGCGCAGCAGGGTGCTGTCCTTGTTCAGCTTCTGCACGAAATTCAGGCGGACACCGGGCGCCTCCCGACTGATACGGGCGATCAGTGGCGCGCCGAAATTCTCCACGAAGCCATCGCTGGTGCGCAGGGTGAAGGTGCGTGCCAGTTGAGCGAGATCGAGTGCCTCGGCGGGGCGCAGGACGGATTCGGCGTCCTGTACGAGCAGCCCGACGCGTTCACGCAACTCCAGCGCTCGGGGTGTGGGGACGAGCCCGCGTCCGGCCCGCACCAGCAACGGATCGCCCGTGGTTTCGCGCAACCGCGCCAGCGCCCGGCTCATGGCCGACGGGCTCAGGCGCAAACGCTGTGCGGCGCGGGCCACGCTGCCTTCCTCCAGTAATACGTTCAGGGTGATCAGCAGATTGAGGTCTGGCATTGAATCAATTCCTGTGGGAGTTGGCCTGTGGTGAGAGGGGCTTGTGGTGAGGGGCCTGTAGTGAGTGACCTGTGGCGAGGGGGCTTGCCCCCGTTTGAGTGCGTAGCACTCACAAAGATCTTTGGTGCATCAGAGATTTTGGGGCTGCTTCGCAACCCAACGGGGGCAAGCCCCCTCGCCACAGGTCCCTCACCACAAGCCCCCCCCCTCACTACAGGCCCGCTCCCACACTGGGTTGTGGCTATATGGCGTTTGGTGCATGTATTCAGTGCAAATGCTGCGTCTTCCGCCATGTTATGGCTGGGCTTAGGCTCCAGACAACCAATTTGCGGAGTCGCGAGAAAATGAAGTCCATATCGATTCGGGGCGCGCTGGCCAGCCTGTCGCTGTCCATGCTGCTGTCATCCCTGGGCACCAGCATTGCCAATGTCGGTTTACCGACACTGGCCGCCGCGTTCTCGGCCTCTTTCCAGCAAGTGCAATGGGTGGTGCTCGCTTACCTGCTGGCGATCACGGCGCTGATCGTCAGTGTCGGGCGGCTCGGCGACATTGTTGGCCGTCGGCGTTTGTTGTTGATCGGGATGGGTGTGTTTACCGCCGCTTCAGTCCTGTGCGCCGTCTCTTCCAGTCTCGGATTGCTGATTGCCGCCCGGGCCCTGCAGGGCATCGGCGCGGCCATCATGATGGCGTTGACCCTGGCGCTGGTGAGCGAGGCGGTGCCCAAGGCAAAACTGGGCAGTGCGATGGGCCTGCTCGGCACGATGTCGGCGATTGGTACCTCGCTCGGCCCGACCCTCGGCGGATTTCTGATTGCCCATTCGGGGTGGCAGTCGATTTTTCTGCTCAATGTGCCCTTGGGCGTTTTGGCGATGGGGCTCGCGCAGCGTTTTCTACCGAAAGATGACCTTGAGAAAAGGGCGGACCGAGCGGGTTTCGATGTCCTCGGCACCCTGGTACTGGTGTTGACACTGCTGGCCTATGCGCTGGCGATGACCCTCGGGCGCGACCGTTTTGCTCCGCTGAACCTGGCACTGCTGCTGGTGGCCGTGGTGGGGTCGGGCGTGTTTGTGTTCGTCGAGCGCAGCGCCGGGTCGCCACTGGTTCGACTGACGATGTTTCGCAATGTGCAGCTGAGCGCAGGTTTCGCCATGAGCCTGCTGGTGACGACCGTGGTCATGGCCTCCCTGGTGGTGGGGCCGTTTTATCTCACCGGCGCACTGGCGCTGAACGCAGCGAGCGTTGGCCTGGTGATGTCGACGGGGCCACTGGTCGCCGCACTGGTCGGGGTCCCGGCGGGTCGATGGGTCGACAGCTTGGGCGCACATCGATCCGGCACGCTCGGATTGCTGGCCATGCTGACCGGCGCTTGCCTCCTGCCCGCCGTGCCGACGGGCTTCGGCGCGCTCGGCTACATCGTGCCCCTGGCGGTCATGACCGCCGGTTATGCGCTGTTCCAGGCGGCCAACAATACCGCCGTGCTGGCGGACAGCACGCCGCAAGAGCGCGGCGTGGTCTCCGGTCTGCTCGGGCTGTCGCGCAATCTGGGCTTGATCACCGGCGCTGGCGTGATGGGCGCCGTGTTCGCCTTCGGCACCGCCAGCCACGATGTTTTGCAGGCGCCACCTGAGGCCATCGCGCAGGGGATGCGCTTGACGTTTGCGGTCGCGGCGGGGCTGATCTGCATCGCCCTGGCGATTGGTGCGGTCAGCAAAATCCTTTCACGTCGCCTGATCGCGTCGTGCTGAAAAACGGCGCGACTGTCGTGAAAACGACCTGTTTGCGCTGAACGCGAAGCCTTGTGAGTTTTCTGTTGAACGAGTGTTCAGTCTGGACTATGTTGAGGGCCACCTTCCCCCGGCTGGTTGCGGGCTTGCGTTTCTTCAATTCGAACGAGGCACTGGCATGCGGTTTTCACCCTTTGTAGAGCGGATCAGTGGCCAAGGCGTTGCCGCCTGGGATATTCACTACGCGGCCAACGCGGCACAGCGCAAAGGCGAGGACGTGATCATCCTCAGCGTCGGCGACCCGGATTTTCCCACCCCGGATTTCATTACCGATGCCGCCATCCACGCCTTGCGCGAAGGGGATACCCACTACACCGAAATCGCCGGCCGCCAGGCCTTGCGCGAAGCCATCGCCGGTCGCTACAGCCGGTTGATCGACCGCGAACTGCAGGCCTCGAACATCATTCTCACCGCCGGTGCGCAGAACGCCTTGTTCGCCACCTCGATGTGTCTGCTCGGTGCCGGCGACGAAGTGATTGCCTTCGACCCGATGTACGTCACCTACGAAGCCACGCTCAAGGCCTCCGGCGCCACGCTGGTGCGGGTGCCCTGTGCGGCGGATTCGGGTTTCCGCCTCGATGCCGCCGTGTTGGCCAAGGCCATCACCCCGCGCACCCGGGCGATTTTCTTCTCCAACCCGAACAACCCCACCGGCGTGGTGCTGGGTCGCGAAGAGCTGCAAGCCATCGCCGACCTCGCCATCGCCCATGACCTGTGGGTGGTGGTGGACGAGGTCTACGAGAGCCTCGCCTACGAGCGCGAACACCTGAGCCTGGCGGCGTTGCCGGGCATGGCCGAGCGCTGCGTGGTGATCGGCAGCCTGTCGAAATCCCATGCCATGACCGGTTGGCGTATCGGCTGGGTCGTGGCCAACGAAGCCCTGGTCAACCATGTCGAAACCCTGGTGCTGAGCATGCTGTACGGCTTGCCCGGTTTCGTCATGGAAGCGGCGCTCAAGGCCGTGCAGTCCCACGACGAAGTCACCCACGGCATGCGCGAGATCTATCGCCGGCGCCGCGATCTGGTGGTGTCCGGCCTGGCCGATTGCCCGGGCATCAGCGTGCTCAACCCGGATGCCGGCATGTTCGTGCTGGTGGACGTGCGCGGCACCGGCCTGACCTCGCTGGAATTCGCCTGGCGCCTGCTGCGCGAAGCCGGTGTCTCGGTGCTGGATGCGGCGGCATTCGGTGAGCCGGCCCAGGGTTTTGTACGGCTTTCGTTCACCCTCAGCGAAGAGCGACTGGCCCAGGCCTGTCAGCGCATTCGCGGCTTTGTCCAGGTGCTCAACGGTGAAGCGCCAAGGCCGGTGATCGGCACGGTGACCAGTACCGCAACCGTTGAACCGACCGCGGCCAGGACCATGATCGAGGTCGATCGCCTGCACAAACGCTTCGGCAATATCGAAGTGCTCAAGGGCGTTTCCCTGACTGCCCGCGAAGGCGAGGTGATCTCTCTGATCGGTGCCAGCGGCTCGGGCAAAAGTACCTTGCTGCGCTGCATCAACATGCTCGAAGTGCCGGACCAGGGCCGCATCCTGGTCGATGGCGAAAGCATTCACCTTAACCAGAATCGCCCCGGCGCACCGCTGGTGTCGGACGCCAAACAGCTGGTGCGCATCAGGTCGAGCCTGGGCATGGTGTTCCAGAACTTCAACCTCTGGCCCCATCGCACGGTGCTGGAAAACCTCATCGAAGCGCCGACCCAGGTCCTGCGTGAAAGCCGTGCGGAGGCCACCGAACGGGCCGAAGCCCTGCTCGAACGCGTCGGGCTTGCGGCCAAGCGCAACGAGTACCCGGCGTTTCTCTCCGGGGGACAGCAACAACGGGTGGCCATCGCCCGGGCCCTGGCCATGCGGCCCAAGGTCATGCTGTTCGATGAACCCACCTCGGCACTCGACCCGGAACTGGTCGGGGAAGTGCTGCGGGTGATCCGCTCCCTCGCCGAAGAAGGCCGGACCATGATCCTGGTGACTCATGAAATGGCTTTCGCACGCGATGTCTCTTCCAAAGTCGCCTTCCTGCATCAAGGGCTGATCGAGGAAACCGGTTCGCCGGACGAAGTGTTCGTACACCCACGCAGCGAGCGTTGCCGGCAATTCGTCAACGCTCATCAGACTCGCTAACTCATCATAAAAAGACGGGAAAACAACATGGGAAATCGACGTTTTGCAAACTGGTTGACCGGTGCAGCCTGCGTAATGCTGGCCGGCATGAGCGCGGCCCAGGCACAGCCGATCCGTTTCGCGGTGGCCGCCGAACCCTATCCGCCGTACACCGAAAAGCAGGCCAACGGTGAGTGGAAGGGCTTTGAAGTCGACCTGATCCACAAGCTGTGCAGCGAAATGAAAGCCGATTGCGAGATCAAGGAAGTGGCGTGGGACGGCATCATTCCGTCGCTGCTGGCGAAGAAGATCGACGTGATCTTTTCCTCGATGTCGGTGACCGAAGAACGGGAAAAACAGATCGCCTTCAGCAAGGCCTACTACGATTCGGCGATTGCCGTCGTCGGCCCGAAAGAGACGTCGGTGAAGAAGTACCCGGATGACCTCAAGGGCAAGATCATCGGCGTTCAGAACTCGACGGTGAGCGCCAACTACCTGAAGACCTACTACGAAAAAATCGCCGACGTTAAGTACTACGACACCCAGGACTCGGCCAACGCCGACCTGATCGCCGGGCGCATCGACCTGATGATGGCCGACGGCACTGCCATGGCTTCGTTCGTCAAGACCCCGGATGCCAAGGACCTGGCCTACCTCGGCACCGTGCCCTATGACCCGATCTTCGGCAAAGGCGTAGGCGCCGGCCTGCGCAAGGACGACACCGAACTCAAGGCCAAACTCGACAAGGCCATCCAGGAATTGCTGGCGAGCAAGGACTACGACGAGCTGTCCCAGAGCTACTTCGGCACCAGCGTGAAGCCGGCGTTCTGATGAACTGAACGCAATCCCCTGTGGGAGCGGGCTTGCTCGCGAAAGCGGTGTGTCAGTCGACATCAATGTTGAATGTCAGGCCGCATTCGCGAGCAAGCCCGCTCCCACAAGGTCCGGTGTTGTTTTTACTGGAGGTTGATATGCCGGCAATGTTCGATCTGATCAATTTCACCGAACAGGGATGGGGCAGTGCGCTGTTGAAGGGGCTCTGGATGACCCTGCAGATTTCCGCCGGGGCCTTTGTGCTCGGGCTGGCCATCGGGCTGGTGGTGGCGTGCCTCAAGCTCGGCGCGCCAAAGCCGATTGCAGCGCTGATGCGCGGCTACACCACCTTGTTCCGCGCGGTGCCGGAGTTGCTGCTGATTCTGTTGCTGTACTACGTCGGCTCGATGCTTCTCAATTCGCTGATGACCAAACTCGGCTACGGCGTGGTGAACGTCAGCGGTCCGCTGGCGGCCATCGTCGTGCTGGGGCTGGTGCAGGGCGCCTACGCCTCGGAGATTTTCCGCGCGGCGATCCAGGCGATTCCCTTCGGCCAGATCGAAGCGGCCAAGGCATTCGGCCTCAACGGTTTCGGTCTGTTCCGCCGGGTCACGCTGCCGATCATGGCGCCTTACGCCATGGCCGGGATGGCCAACCTGTGGATCAACCTGATCAAGGACAGCGCGCTGATCAGCGTGGTCGGCACCAACGAGCTGCTGTACACCGCCAAGCAAGGCGCGGGTTCGACGCGCCACTATCTGTTGTTCTACCTCACGGCTGCCGCGCTGTACTACGCGGTGACCTTGGCGTCGAACTATCTTTCGGGACGGTTGGAGCGACGCATTCGTCGCTGGATGCCTCTTGTTGACTGAACCGGCAGAGAGAATGAAATGATTCCAGCGTGGATAGTTGAATACGGGGCACTGTTGGGCCGGGGGCTGCAAACCACCCTCATCATTCTGTTGGTCTCCAGTGTGTTCGGTTACCTGCTGGCGGTGCTGGTGGCGCTGGCGCGGATCTCGAAAAACAAGGTGATCGCCAAGGTCAGCCTGTTCTACACCAGCGTCACGCGCGGCACGCCGTTGCTGATTCAGATCTACATCTACTACTACGGGCTGGGCAGCCTGTTTGCCCAGTTCCCGCTGATTCGCGGCAGCTTCCTCTGGCCTTACCTGCGCGATGGCTACTGGTACATCGTGTTTGCCCTGGTGGTGTCGATGGGGGCCTATGTCGGCGAAGTGATTCGCGGTGGCCTGCTGGCGGTGCCCAAGGGCGAGATGGAGGCCGCGTCGGCCTTTGGCATGACGGCGCGCCAGTCGTTGCTGCGGGTGCGCCTGCCCCGGGCCCTGCGCCTGCTGTTGCCGACCCTGGCGGGGGAGACCGTGATGCTGCTCAAGTCCACGGCACTGGCCTCGACCATCGCCGTGATCGACTTGCTCGGCGCCGCCAACGTGGTCCGCGCGCAAACCCTGCAGGTGTACGAACCCCTGTTGCTGGTGGCCGGTGTCTACGTCTGCCTGACCTTCCTCATCGAAGCGCTGTTTGCCTTCGCCGAGCGGCGCGGGACGCCCGTGCGCAGGTCGGCCTGATGAGTTCGTCGAAAGTCGATCGCTCGCTGCAGGGCATTGGGCTGTGCACCCTGGGCTACGCGTTCCTGTCATTGCAGGACGCGGTCATCAAGTGGCTGGTGGCCGATTATTCGGTGGTAACCATTCTGTTCTGGCGCGCCGCCGTGGTGGTCGTGGCCGTGCTGCTGGCGGGGCGTTCGCGGGTTATCCAGAGGGCCTGGCATTCACCGAGCCGGCGCCTGCTGGTGGTGCGCGGCTTGCTGTCGATAGTGGCCTGGGTGCTGTACTACACGGCGGCCCGGGACCTGACCCTGGCCGAGATGACCACCCTGTATTTTTCCGCGCCGATCATGGTCACGGTGCTGGCGGCGGTGATTCTCAAGGAGCGCGCCAGCGGCTGGCAGTGGTTCAGCCTGATCGTCGGGTTCGTCGGGGTGGTCATTGCCTGTCGCCCCGACCACATGACCGAGCCGTTGCCGATCGTCCTGACCCTGCTGGCGGCGATGTGCTGGGCGTTCACCTACATCCAGCTGCGGCAGGTGGATGACCAGACCTCCGTGCTGGAACAGATGCTGATCACCAACGTGGTGTTTGTGATTTGCATGTTGGTGGCCCTGCCGTGGACCTACACACCCTCGCCGACACCGGCCTGGCTGGGCATGCTCGGCGCCGGGCTGGTGGGCGGCATCGGCCAGTTCCTGTTGTTCGCCAGTTTCCGCCGCGCCACCGCGACCTTGCTCGCGCCGTTCGAATACACCGGCTTGATCTGGGCCTTTGCCCTGTCGAGCCTGGTCTGGGGCACGCTGATGGACACCTCACTGATGATCGGCGCCGGGCTGATCGCCGTCAGCGGCACCCTGGCGATGATCTTCGGCCGGCACGCCTCACAAGACGTCGTCGGTGCTGAATGCTCCGTGACGCAGCCCCTTTATCCAGCAACGGCAGATATGCAATCCGTTGGCGGCGCTGAAGGTCTCGGGGTTCAGGCACCACTCGAGCCAGAGACCGTCGAGCATCGCCGATAGGCCGATGGCGGCCAGGCGCGTGTCGTGAATCACAAAGCCTTCGCTGGCCGCCAGGCCGTCGAGCAATTGGCTGAGCAGATCGATGTAGGCGCGGTAGCTTTTTTCGTGGGACTGGCTGACGTGTTCGGAGTGACGGATCAGGCTCCAGAACACCACCCACACGCCGAGCAGTTTCGGGTCCATGACCCTGGGCGAAAACGAGCCTTCCAGGAAGGCATCGACCTTCTGCGCAGGTGTCTGTGCCTGTTCGATTTCCTGGAGCAGGGCAGTGGTCAGCTCGCTCGCGAGCCGCTGGTAGGTGTCGGCGATCAATGCCTCGATGCTGCCGAAGTGATGGTTGAGCAAACCCACGGACACCCCGGCTTCGGTGGCGATGCGCCGCACGGAGATCCCGGCGTGACCGTCGCGGCCCAGGCAGCGCAGGGTGGCCGCCACCAGCATTTCGCGGCGGTCTTCGGGTTCGGCGCGACGGTTTTTCGGGGCATCGGTTGTCACAAGGCTGTCCCTGGATGAGCTTCCACGCTGTCGAGCTTAGTTGAACGCCTGTTCAATCACCAGCCTCGACCGCCGCGATACAGCGTTTTTCAACGGTCATGACGGGAGGGAAAGCTAATGCCGCAGGATATTTCGTTCAGTGTCAGCAACAACAACGGCGATGCCGTGCGAGTCGGTGCCTGGCGCTATGCCGGCGACGGCAGCGGGCCGAACGTGCACCTGCAGGCCGGGGTGCATGCCGATGAAATCGCCGGGATGCTGGTCCTGCACGTGCTGATGCAACGACTACAGATCGCCGAAGCCCAGGGCCGGCTCAAGGGCCAGGTGACCGTGGTGCCACAGGCCAATCCACTGGGCATCGGCCAGTTTCGCCAAGGCCGGATTCTCGGGCGTTACCACGACGCGACCGGGCACAACTTCAATCGCGCGTTCGACCAGTCGGCGGCCATGGCGCGACCTTCGACCTGCGTCCAGCAATGGCAAAAAAAACTGGTGCAACTGGCCGCCCCGGCCGACGTGGTGCTCGACCTGCACACCGACGACGAGGCCCTGCCGTACCTCTACGTACACCGCCGTTTCTGGCCCCGCGGCCGCGAACTGGCGGCGGCGATGAAGATGGACGTGGCGATCATCTGGGATGACGGCGGCGACGGTTCCTTCGAAGAAACCATCATCGCCCCGTGGATACGCGACGGCGTCACAGCAGGGCGCATGGCCGCGACCCTGGAGCTGCGCGGGCAGGGCGACGTCAACGACCGATTCGCCGAGTCTGATGCCGAAGGGCTGTACCACTGGCTGTGCGGTTACGGCGTCATCGACGAGTCCGTGGCGCCTGCAGACTGGCCCGTCGAAGCCGTGGAAATGGGCCACATGGAAACCATCCTCGCCCCGCAACCCGGCGTGCTGATCTTCGAAAAAGAGCTGGGGGATTTCGTCGAAGAAGGGCAGCGCTTTGCCCGGATCCTCAGAACCCCGGGCGACCCGACTTCCGAAGTGGTCCTGCATGCCGAACAAGCGGGGCGCCTGGTCACGCGCTATCGCGACCGACTGATCGCCCAGGGCATGGGCGTAGCAAAATTCACCGGCAGCCGGATGTCGCGTCACTGGAGCGGCGGGTTGCTTGACCCGAACTAGCCATCCCCCAACATCAAACACACAACCCTGTGGGAGCCGGCTTGCCGGCGATGCGATGGTGAACGTGCCGCCGCCATCGCTGGCAAGCCAGCTCCTACAAATGACCGGGTTTATTCACGCGGATCAATCTGATCCAACACCCGATTCGCCGTAATCTCCGCCAGCATCACGCTATTGGAAATCCCCAACAGGGCATTGCGCGACCCACCATCCAGATGATCCACCAACTGATGCACCATCACATCGACCGAGGCCAGCGTCTCGACCAGATACACCATCAGCGTTTCGGTATTGGCCTCGGGGTCGACGGTAAACAGGGAACAAGGCGTGCGCGGTGTGGCTTTGATGTCGGCGGTGGAGGGGACGTGGAAGGCGGATTCGGCGGCTTCGTTGAGCCTGTTTGAATCGGGTTCGCAGGGGGATGTCGGATCGGTGTCCGGCGGGTTGGGGGTGACCTTGAACATATGCTTGCTTCTCTGATTGGGTGCCAACCCTCTTGCTGCTAAACGAGAAGGAGGCAGCTGTGCGCAGGTTAGCAGACCGGGGAAGCTAGCAAAGCCGGCGCGCCCGAAGGCGCCCTGCGCACAGCCACCATCAAATGCAGGCATAGGAATACCTGACTGACAGGAGCATGTGCACCTTGCTTACAACCCCGGGCTGCTAAACCCGACCACTGATGGGCAGTGGCGCAGAAACGATAGAGACCAGGGGCAAGGCGCACAAGCCGGCGGATTCTGGCGTACCCGTAGGCAACGACGCAAGGTCTTGTAGCCCGCCGGAAATACCCTACAACCTTTTTAAACAAACGCTCGTGGGCAATGTCGAGCGATCCCCACGCGAGCAAAAAACATCCCCGGTCAACGGAAGACCGGCTTTCGTGTATCGCTGTGTATCAGCGCACGAAATCCGACTACAACCCTACAAAACCCACTCATCACGGATACAGCCCGGATACACCACTGGGGCCAAATAGACCTGCCAAAGCGAGAAGCACAACGCACCTCGCAACCAGGTTCATCAACCCTTGTGGTACGACCAATAGTGGTCCCGCCACGTCATTGATCCGGAGTATCAACATGTCTCGTATCCAGTCGAACAAAACCCGTATTGGCCTGATCGCTGTTGCACTGGTCGGCGGTATCAACTTCGCATCCTCCGCGTTTTCCGCCGAAGCCCTGCCTCAGGGCTATCAACTGGCCTCCGCCGAGAAGACCAGCGAAGGCAAGTGTGGTGAAGGCAAATGCGGTGCCAGCGCCCAAAAGACCCAGGCCGAAGGCAAGTGCGGTGAAGGCAAGTGCGGCGATGCGTCTTTCGCCCGCACCGACGCTGACCATGACGGCCGCGTGTCGCTCAAGGAACTGTTGGCCGTGGCGCCTAAGGGCACAGAGGAATTCAAGGCGATGGACGCCAACGGCGACGGCTTCCTGTCCGAGGGTGAGGTGTACAAGTTCCGCACCAACCAGTACACCTCCAATGGCAAGAAAGTGCCGACCGAGTTGTTTACCAAACTGAGCCAGGCTAAAGAGTGATCAGCCGCTAATAAAAAACCCTTCCTGTGTTGACGCGCAGGAAGGGTTTTTTGCGCGGGTGGTAGTGGTTGGGTCGTCAGGTGCGGAATTGCACTGCACTTGACCACCGGTTGCATCGGATTTAACAAGCAGGTTTTGTAACGATGACTGGCAGAGAACGGCCAAAAGCGGCCATTCGAGGCGAACCGCATTTGGCTCACAGGTAGGGTATTGTTTTTTTTTGATACATGCTGACCTAATGGCGAATTGACATAGGGGGACATGGAATGCACGAAGCGTTGACAACTATTCAAACCCAGCTAGAAGCTGTGATTGCGCAGATAAAGGCCACAGTACCTAGCGACGAGCCGTTCGGGATCGCGCATGGCAACTGGTCGTTCCCTGGACTTACGAGATCGGAGCTCATCGAAGAAGCACAATCAATTATTGAGTTGATTGATGATAACGGTATTGACGAGCTGGGGAGCTCAGAAAGCCGGATTAAGGATTACGCCCGGCGCATAACCTATTTGCACGGGAACACCGTTCCAAATATTTGGGGCAGCGCAGGCACTGCGATTCCTACATATATGCTCACTCTTGAGGGGCTGCGCAAAGCTCTTGAGCCTGTCTTGAAGGCAGACGAACGCGCGGAGGCGCAAGCAAAAATCCGTAGATTGACTGTGCAGCTACGGGCTATGGAGTCGCGTGTCAAGGCGTTAGATCCGCGCACTACTGATCTAAATTCAATGGTTGAGAGGATCGAGCAGGCTTACAACGCGGCTGATCAGCTTCCAGCCGACTTGGAGCAGTTGTCTGAGGCGCAAAATACGATCGACGACCTTGCTAAGGCAGCAGCCAAAGATCAATCCCGTATCCTAACGCTTCGAGAGCATGCCGACGAACTTGATGGTCTGCTGAAAAAAAGTGCGGAGGACGCGGAAGCCGTGCTGAAGCGCTGCGAAACAGCTTACTCGGCAGCGACAAGCGTTGGGCTGGCAGCCGCATTCAGCGAGCGCTCTATAGCTCTATCCAAGTCGATGTGGTTCTGGGTTGCTGGACTTGCCGTTGCCCTTGTGGGGGGTAGCTATTTCGGCTCCAATCAGCTTCACACGCTTTCAGAGCTCTTCCAAATTCCAAACATATCGACATCGGTAGTCACACTGAATTTGCTACTGTCGCTGCTATCGGTTGGGGCGCCTGTTTGGTTTTCATGGCTGGCTACAAAGCAGATAGGACAAAGATTCAGGCTTGCCGAAGATTATGCCTTCAAGGCATCCATTTCACGCGCGTATGAGGGTTTCCGGCGAGAAGCTGCTGGGTTTGATAAAGAAATGGAAGCGAAACTACTTACATCTGCGCTTGCTCGGTTCGATGAGCTTCCTCTCCGGCTCGTAGAACCTGATAGCCATGGGAGTCCTTGGCATGAACTTGCTTCGTCGGACGTTGTTAAACAAGCATTCAAAGCCGTACCAGGTTTTGCTGAGCAAATAAAGGACCTCGCGGGCAAAGCTGTTGATGCTATGACGCCTTCAAAAGCGAAACCAGCACCAGCACCAGCACCGACCGAGTAATCGCAACTGCCAGCTTATGCAGCGCTTACATGCCGCGTGGATGGCATGATCCTCCTAGGCTGGGCAGCCGCCATTGGTTGTAAGCAAATAACTCAAGTTTATTTGTTCGTTGGATTGGTGGTGTGGACTTGCCAGTACTTTTGGCTCACGTCGTGCGGTAGTGCACGGTGATTACTGATGTGGGTAAAGTGAATGGCGCCCTAGCGCACCTTGACGATAATATCGGTGCCGTGCGATCAGGGATTGCAGAGCTGGCCGCCGTAAGCGTCAAGCCGTAGTCAGTCCCCATCCCGTTGGTTGAACAATGATCTGTAGAGATAAGGGGGCAAGATGGTATCTGGTGAAGTGCAGATGCAAGCGGTACCTGATCGCATGCCTAACAAGCAGTGTTGGATGCTGTTCAAGGTGGCTAATCTAGATCGACTACAGGCGCTGCAGCGTGGTCTACTTTACATGAACAGCGTCGACTATTTCGCGAAGCTTGAAGGTGAAGCCGGCACTGCACTTCGAAGGGACGAGCTTGAGAATGTATACCTTAAGCTCAGCTCTGGCATAAGGGATGGGGTTGTCAGCGAGCTCGCACTTCAGGTTGAAGGTCACGACGAAATCGTATTGAACCCAGAGACAATCATGACCCTGCATCTGCCTCGTCCTGAAACCGTCATGGTGTACTGCCTGGGTTCTGTGTCAGCCGGACATGACGGTCAGATTTGGGGGCTCGACAACGGAATGCTGCAATTCAGTGAGCGTTTCCAAGAGTTTGGTACCCATGTCCTTCGTATTACGAACCACGCAGAGTTTTCTAGAAGGCTTTCACAAGCTATTGCGACTCACCCTCATCTTTATAATTCTCCCTTCTTTGAAGGTGGTTACGGCCAGGTCGATTACGTAGACTTCAGCGACTACAGCGGCCCGATAGGATTGTTTCGCAAACCGATCGAGTATGCTTGGCAACGAGAGTACAGACTATGCTTTGGCGCTGAACCTGAGGCATTAAACGATCGAGGGGCGTTAGAGCTAAATATCGGAGACCTATCGGACATCACTCAGATCACAACGGTAGAGAGTTTCACGTCGAACCCGATGACACTCATTCAAAGGAGCTACAGGATAATCGAAGGCAAGCCTGTGCAGGTTCCTAGTTAAACCTACGTTTCAGAACGGTCCCGTGTTGATAAAGAGCGTAAATAGGCCACATAGACAATTAAAAGAGCGAAGTCAAATCAATGCTTCGCTTTTTTTGTTTACGTTTCTGAAAAAGCTACGGTTCAGAACGGTATGTCATCGTCGAAGGGGGCTGTAACTTTCGGGAGAGGCAAAGCGTTCTTTGGCAATGGCAGATTCGTAACAATGAAAAGATTAAGGATGTCGTGTCTGTCTATAAACATGATCTGAGAACGCTTCGTGGCATCCAGCTTGTTGCCTAGCCAGTTTCTTGCCTGCTTTGTTATCTCACCGCCCGCGACGATGAATGCGTGGTCAACCAGTACTCGTCGATTCAATTCCGAGTCGAAAATCTCGTGGCCAAGCATCATGTTCACCTGATTGTGAATCTCGGCGACATTCGCTGAACCAGGCTTTCCGACGCCTGCTGAATCTAGCTTGCCCTTTTTTGCTTGGATACCGAAGTAGAGGACATGGAGAGTCGGCAGGGTGTATTTCATCCACACGTCCTTGCCGTACTCCAACGCCTTGTCTTTGTGACCCGCTGCCGTTATGCGATGAAACCCAAGCTGACGGAACAGCGGCAGCAGCACCTCCTCGATCAGCTCATCTTCGGAGCACTTGTCGAGGTAGGTGGTGAGTAACTCTCGGCGCTCCATCTCCGCTGGAGTTAGCGGACGATGCGGGTTCGCCATCTGCGCAATGGTGTTCGTGGCATTGTGGCGCAACTGGCCGAGGCCGTGCTCGTCGTAGAACGCTTCCCAACCTTCGCGCAACAGCACAGCATTAAGCGCGGCAAGTGCTTTGCTCCTGTTCGGATCGCCCTCCTGCGCGTCGCCCTTGTCGAGAGTTGCACGGATGATTCGGATGAAAGCATCAGGCGGAACCGAAGGGCTGGTATGCGGGAGAGCCAACACCTCCTCCAGTCTGCTTGCAACCCATACCCAGCGGGTTGAACCGTCGTGGGCGTAATCTAAGTCACAATCTTGAAAGAACTCAGTGATGTAACTGCTTGAACGATACCTAAAGTGCTCAGAGTCGCCACAAACAATGTGGGCGAGTTCTCTTAGATTCCTGCTCTTCCATTTCATTTGCATTCCTAGATCAGGCGGAGTGAGGCTGAAGCACGGCCGATATACCACAATAAGCAGATAATGATCGCCAGATGTGGGTAGGTAACTGCCGCTGACAATAAAGAGTCGTCAGCTTTTCAGTGATGGATTGAGCATAGCTTCTCATCGGCCCCTCGCGTTGCTTGCCCGGAGGGCTCCCAAGCCTTGCCCTTATCGCAATTTCTAAGCAGCCGCCACGCTGTGTAGTGTAGCGCCCCTATCAACCTTTTCCGTGCGGACTCAGACACGGCTCAGTTCAGGATTCAGGCCCACGCGCAGATCTGGCAGGCAGCCGATCCGATTCACTGAAATCGCCAGGTATGCACCGGATCGCCTACATTTGGCTGTTTGTTTGGTAGATGGCTGCCTAAGTGGCTGCAATTGGCCGGAACAAGCTCTTGTTGGGCATCCGCTTCTGGCCGATTTCTGCCTGTCGCCACGGTCTATATATGGTCGATTGCAGCCCCTCGCTACAAGCGCAACGCGGCCACTCTACCTGTCGCGATAGTCCGTCATCCAATGTGTGACTGATTTCAAAAAAACGGGGAACGGGGGAACAGTGGGAACATCTAATGTTTCCGGGGCTTTAGCGGGGGAACTTGTACCCCAGTGCTTTTTTGGGGAACAGCAACAGCCAGATCGGCGGAAAGATCGGCTGAGAAAGCAACTGATCAGCAGACCAAAAATGGCGAACAGCCTCGTGTTGGTGGAGGCGTTTTGAGGAATGACAATCCTTATATTTCCGCTGTCATTGGTCGAGATGGAATGACGGATCACCTCCGCGTTTAAAATGTGGAAGCGAGCGCGAGCTATCACCGCTAGGGACTGGTAATTAGCTGAGTTAACCAGGTCAGTGCTTAGTTACCGGGCTACAGGTCACGGCTCCCAAGGCGTTCAGCCCAGTTAACCAACCGAGTTAACTGCCTGAAAGCCTCGGCCCGCATGGCTCTCAGGCAATTTGACGGGCAGCCGAGTTAACCAGCTAAAATGCTTAGTTAACCGGGCTACAGGCCACGGACCATAAGGCTTTCAGCCCAGTTAACTAACTTTGGCGGAGTGCCGCTAACGAATTTTCGCGAGTCTTCGCACCCGTCCTTCGACCAACTCGCCAGGGTCCCCGGCGTGTTTCTGGCGCGGGCAGATCTGTGATTGTCTGTTATTCGCTTTAATCATTTTTTAAGCTTTGGCAACTTTATGGCTTGCTGTAGCTAGTGGCAATGTGGCTAGTGCAGAAAGTCTTTCATGGTCTTGGATTATTTTTGAGATTGTCGCTAGCAGCGGCTCAAATCCAGAGAAATCGATGGTTTTCTGATTGGCTTTAACTACGTACTCAGCAAAATGATTTTTGCTGTAATTTGACGCTGTTGCAGTTTTTTCGTCGGGATTGAACGTCTTGCCGTCCAGCTCAGTCTTTAGCAACTCAGGATCAAAGAGATTTTCAATCATGGTTTGCTTGCCGTCTGGAGTCAACGGAGTTGGTACGATATACAGGTTGTTACTATAGAAGTAGAAAGGTTTTGATCCATCTGGTTTAACAGGCATCTTGCCGAACTTTTGGATTCGGGTATACAGATCACTGGCTCCTTGATCATTATCTACGACAAGAATTACTGGCTTGAGCCCTCCTTTAGATTTATAGAAGCTGCATTCTTTTGGGTAGTTGGACGTGAATTTGACCATATCCCCAGTGCCACCAGTAAGATGCATTAAATATTTAACTTGATCTGTGTAGTTGAATATTTTTAATTTAAGGCGTTTTTCGCCATCTTTATCCTTTTCAATAAGCGCTGGAAATTTTTCCGAGAGACTTCGAATGGCGGTCCTTAGATATACATTGTCAGTCTTTCCTTCGCACATGATAGTAGGGACTTCATTTGCGTAAAAGTCTTTATAGAACAAAAGCTTTCTGTGTGTTTCTTCTATCGATTTAAGCTTCGGTTGTGGGTTGGGGAATTTTTCTAGCGGATTGATAGTTCTAAGATTGCGGTTGTATTTGTTTATCATGTATATAAAGCTAAAGACACCGCTCAGTTGATTTACGCTACCGAGTACCTTTTTGCTAAGCCCATCTTTATCGAAGCCGAGAGTTTCATACTTTCCACTATGAAATAGGCGATGAGCCATCGCTTTCGCAGTGCGATGATATTCGGCTCGTACATTTACTTTAGAATTGACAATCAGGCCTGTGACTTCTTGCCTAGAGTCTTTGTATTGAAGCCGAGTTTTAGCGTGGTTAATTGAGAACCAGCACTTTTTCACTAGGTCAACTAATGTTTTCCCTGCGATCCAAATATGATCTTCTTCACAGACACAGACTGCCAAGCTACTCGGAAATTTTTTTTCATTCGTAGAAAAAGTTATGTCGTCTGCGTAGCGAGAGTATGTGCAATCATTCTTTTTAGCTAGTTCCGCCAAGCGAATATCGAGAACATGTGCTACTAAATTCGAAATCAACGGCGAGCAGGGGCTACCTTGTGGAAGAACGTTATCATGACACGCAATTTGAGCCAGTATGGTTGCAATCTTTGGGTGTAGATTGAAGTCTTGATTTTTTATAAAAAAGCCACGAACGCGGCCAAAATGAATGCTGCCAAAGAAGTTTTCCAGATCAATATTTAATACGTGGCGCTTGTGTCTATGTTGCCTTGCATTGGTTATTATCGAGAAGCCGGGTTTGAAGCCGTGAGATAGCGATGTGTTTTTTTCTGTTTTGAACGGTTGCGTGAGTGTCTTTCTTAGGTTCTTTAATGATTGTATTTCATTGATGCAGGCTTGGAGTTTCTCTAGCAGCTTGCTCTGCAAAAGTTTCAATTCTTTACATGGGGCTGATATTGTCCGAGAACCACCTGTTTTCTTCGGTACCTCAAAGCTTCGATATAGCTCTTCTTTTGGCTTTTTGTAGAGTATATAAGATAGCGATTTTGGTTTGTACCCTAAATAAAGTGCGAGATCACTAAGAGAGTTTGTTTTTTTTAATTTGATTAGCTCTGACATGTGCAGTGATCATGTATGTGGTAAGAGTTGGGTTTATAGACACTCATTTGCAACCTGCCAATGTGCCTCAGTTTGAGACTTCGAGTAACGTTAAGTAGCAATGCATACTACCGTTGATGTCACATATCGCGATTCGCGATAAAAAATCTGTCTATAAACCCGACTGAATTCTACCGCTCATCTATGGGGCTGTCATTTTTTCTTTTCACGGCATTGGCTTGGCGAGGTTAGCAACTGCTGCGCAACTACCTGCATCGAAGCTGCGCCGCCGTTGATCGTGCAAGCCAACCGCCGCAGCCAACTTTCCACTCCGCGATCACGGGTGAGAAATATAAAACCTTCTGACCAATGCTTGCTGCCTCGTAAGTACCGACGGTTCCGCAGTCTCGCCGTCAGTGTTGGACTGGTATTACATTGAGGTCATAGAGATGAGCTAAGCGAGCCCTGGTTGCGTCAGAAAATGGAATTGATGACCTTTGCCACGCCGTCGATCAGTTTCCCAACCTCTTCTATGGTCGGCTCTGAGGCGTTTCGATGGCCGCACTTATTTCGAAGATCGCCAAGGAGCTGGAGGTGGCGGTGGGGGTTATTTTGGCGGCGCAGGATGCGAAGTAGTCATCATCCAGTGTCCGTTATTGGCCGATCTCTGCCCGTCGCCACCGTCAGCTTTTGGGTCGTTTTCTACCAGTCATAACCATAAAACGCGGGAGTCAACTCCATACAAATACCTGCTCAACTCGAACGCCATCAGCTGACCAAATCCATCCACCCCCCCCCCATCAAGCCTTAACCCACCGCTGCCGACTCCAACTACTCAACCCATCAACAGCAAACACCAGCACCAACATCGCCAAAATCACCGTACTCGCCTGAGCCTCCTGAAACAGGCTGAGGCTCACATAGAGCATCTGCCCCAACCCCCCAGCACCAACAAACCCCAGCACGCTGGCCATGCGAATGTTGTTCTCCCAGCGGTACAAAATGTACGCCAGCAGCTGCGGAAACAGGTTAGGCAGGGTGCCGTAACAGAAGGCCCAGACGACATTACCACCCTGCAAACGAATGGCTTCGGCCGGTTGCGGCGGGGTGTTTTCCAGCGCTTCGGCGAACAGGCGGCCGAGTACGCCGGTGGTGTGCATGGCCAGTGCCAGGGTGCCGGCGTTCGGGCCGAGGCCGGCGGCCAGTACCATCAGCGCGGCCCACACCAGTTCGGGAATGGCGCGCAGGCCATTGAGTACAAGACGCGACGCGCTCTGCAGCAGCCAGCCGAAGCGTCCGGCCGCCGGCAGCGCGAGCAGCAGGCCAAACACTGCTGCGAGCAGGGTGCCGAGGGCCGACATCGCCATGGTTTCCACGGCGCCACGGCCGATGGCTTGCAGGTGGCCGGCGCTCAGGTCCGGGCTGAGAAAACGCAGCACGTAGGCGCCCATTTGCTTCAGGTTTCCGCTGCCTGTCAGTTCGCCGAGGTCGATGCCCAGATAGCGGAACGAGGCGACGACTGCGGTGCCGATGCCCAGGATCAGCAGCAGGTTGATCAGGCGATTCATGCGAACCTCCAGCGCAGCAGGCGGCTGATCTGGTCGGCGAACAGCACCAGGACGAAGAAGGTCAGCAGCATGCTCGCCACTTCACCGCCGGCGAACATGCGCAGCGACAGGTCGATCTGCTGGCCCAGCCCGCCGGCGCCGACGAAGCCCATCACCACGGACGCGCGGATCGCGCATTCCCAGCGATACACGGTGTACGACAGCAGCTCCGCCGCGACATTGGGCAGGATGCCGTAGCAGAACGCCGCCAACCGGCCACTGCCGGCTTGCAGCAGTGAGTGGGCGGGGCGCTGGTCGACCGACTCGAAGATTTCCGCGTAGACCTTGCCCAGCATGCCGCTGTAGGTGATGGCGATGGCCAGCACCCCGGCGGTCGGGCCAAGGCCGACGGCACGCACGAACAGCAGGGCCCAGACGATTTCCGGCACGCTGCGCAGGAAGATCAGCAACCCGCGCACCGGCCAGCGCAACAACCGGCCCAGGGCGCTCGGTCGGCCGCTGCGCGAAGCCGCCGACAGTGACAGTGCGCGGCTGGCGAGCAGGCTGGCGGGCACGGCCAGCAGCAAGGCCAGGGCCATGCCGGCGGTGGCGATGGCCAGGGTTTGCAAGGTGGCTTGCCACAGCAGCTGGAGGAACTCTTCGCCATGGGCCGGCGGCCAGAAGGCCGAAACGAAACGGCCCATTTCACTCTGGCTGTCGGCCTTGAGCAGCACACCCAGGTCCAGTTCGCTGAAGTGGAGGCCGGGCCACAGCAGGGCCAGCGCCAGCAGACTGAGCAGCAGGCGGGGCAGGGTGGCCGGGTCTCGTGTATCGCGCGTCAGCATCGGGGAATCTGCAGGCTCAAGGGCGCCACCGGAGCGGGCGGGGATTGCAGTTGCTCGTTGGCGTAGAGCCGGTCGAGCAAGTCGTGGTCGACGTCGGCAGCGGGAAGATCGAAGAGGATCTGGCCGTCGCGCAAACCGATGATGCGCGAGAAGTTGCTCAACGCCAGATCCACCGCATGCAGGCTGGCGACCAGGGTCACCTTGTGTTCCCGGGCGTGGCGGCAGAGGATCGACAGGGTGTGCCCGGCCAGCACCGGGTCCATCGCCGACACCGGCTCATCGGCCAGCAGCACGTCGGGGGCCTGGTACAGCACGCGGGCAATGCCCACGCGCTGCAGTTGGCCACCGGACAGTTGCTGGCACTGGGCGAACAGCTTGTCGCCCAGGTCGAGTTTGACCAGGGCCGCGCGTGCGCCGGGCACATCCACCGGATGCAACAGGCTCAGCAGGCTTTTGGCAAAACCCCATTGCCCCAGTTTGCCGGCCAGCACTGCCGTGACCACGCGCTGGCGCGGTGGCAGTGGCGGCGCCTGATGCACCAGGCCGATGCGCGCGCGCAGGCGTTGGCGCTGTCGGGCGCCGAGCTGCCAGGCTTGCTCGCCGAGCACCTCGACCGTGCCGCTGCCGGGGCGCAGGGCGGTGGCCAGCAGGTTCAGCAGGCTCGACTTGCCGGCGCCGGACGGGCCGATGATCGCCACCTGCTCACCGGCGCTGATGTGCAGGTCGACCTCATGCAGCGCCCGCACGCCCGTGTCGTGGGTGAGGCTGACCCGGTTCAGATGCAAGGTCATTTCAGCAGGTCGGCAGCGCGCGCGGCTTCCTCGATGCCCTTGTAGTTCTCAGGCTTGGTCTCGATGAAGCGGCTGGCGGCCTGCAGGTCGAGGATCGCCTTTTGCTCAGGGTTGGCCGGGTCGAGCGCGAGGAAGGCGGCCTTGATTTTCTCGGCAAGGGCCGGGTCGAGGGTGCCGCGCACGGTCCAGTTGTAGTCGAAGTAGGCCGGTGTGGTGGCGAAGACCTTGACCTTGTCGGTGTCGACCTTGCCGGCCTTGACCAGTTTTTCCCAGACGCTGGCGTTGAGCACGCCGGCATCCACTTTGCCCGCCTGAACCCAGGCGACGGTGGCGTCGTGGGCGCCGGAGTAACCGACGCGGCTGAAATAGGTTTCCGGCTTGATGCCGTCCTGCAGCATGAAATAGCGCGGCATCAGGCTGCCGGACGTCGACGAGACCGAGCCGAAGGCGAACGATTTGCCCTTGAGGTCGGCCAGGGATTTGACCGCTGGATCGGCGGTGATGAATTTGCTGGTGAACTGGGCATCCTGTTCACGCTGTACCAGGGGAATGGCATTGCCGGTTTTCAAACGTGCCTGCACGAAGGTGAAACCGCCCAGCCAGGCCATATCGATACGGTCGGTGGCCAGCGCCTCGACCACCGCCGGGTAGTCGGACACCGGTACGAACTCGACCTTCATACCCAGTTGCTTCTCCAGGTATTCGCCCAGTGGCTTGAACTTGCGCAGCAATTCGGTGGGGGCTTCGTCGGGAATGGCGCTGACCTTGAGGGTCTCGGCAGCCTGTGCCAGCAGGGTGGAAAGGGACAGGGTCAGGCCGACGGCCAAGGCCAGGGTACGTTTGAGCATGGAAGTTCTCCGGTTCAATAGCGGAAAAATGTCGATGCGCCCCGCACAAGCTGATTGCTGCACGACGCTTCGTGAGGGTAGACGAAAACGGCGCGATTATAGGGGGTCTTGGGTGCTTGACCAGCCTTGCAACAAGGCTCAAGGCCAAAAAAAGACTTGTGGGAGCGGGCTTGCTCGCGAAAGCGGTGTGTCAGTCACATCGATGTTGGATGTGCCGCCGTCTTCGCGAGCAAGCCCGCTCCCACAGGTTTTGCGGTGTCCTGCCATTCAGGTTGCTTACATCCTTGCCAACGCCTGCGCCAGGTCCGCGCGCAAGTCCTCGACGTCCTCAACCCCCACCGACAACCGCACCAACCCTCAAGGCCAAAAAAAAACTTGTGGGAGCGGGCTTGCTCGCGAAAGCGGTGTGTCAGTTACATCGATGTTGGATATGCCGCCGTCTTCGCGAGCAAGCCCGCTCCCACAGGTTGTGTTGTGTCCTACCATTCAGGTTGCTTACATCCGCGCCAACGCCTGCGCCAGATCTGCGCGCAAGTCCTCGACGTCCTCAACCCCCACCGACAACCGCACCAACCCTCAAGGCCAAAAAAAGACCTGTGGGAGCGGGCTTGCTCGCGAAAGCGGTGTGTCAGTCACATCGATGTTGGATGTGCCGCCGTCTTCGCGAGCAAGCCCGCTCCCACAGGTTTTGCGGTGTCCTGCCATTGAGGTTGCCTACATCCTTGCCAACGCCTGCGCCAGGTCCGCGCGCAAGTCCTCCACATCCTCAACCCCCACCGACAACCGCACCAACCCATCGCCAATCCCCAACTCTGCCCGGGTATCGGGCGGGATGGTGGCGTGGGTCATGATCGCCGGGTGTTCGATCAGGCTTTCCACGCCGCCCAGGCTCTCGGCCAGGGCGAAGATCTGCACGTTCTCGAGGAAGCGTTTGGCGCCGGCCAGGTCGCTGTTGAGGTCGAGGGAGATCATCCCGCCGAATCCGCGCATTTGCCGCTGGGCCAGTTCGTGCTGCGGGTGCGAGGGCAGGCCGGGGTAGTAGACCCGGGAGACTTGCGGCTGACGCTCCAGCCACTGCGCCAGTTCCAGTGCGTTGCTGCAATGCCGTTCCATGCGCAGGGCCAGGGTCTTCACCCCGCGCAGGGTGAGGAAGGCGTCGAACGGGCCGGCGATGGCGCCGACGGCGTTTTGCAGGAAGCCCAGGCGCTCGGCCAGTTCGGCGTTCTGCCCGACCACGGCGATGCCGCCGATCACGTCGGAGTGGCCGTTGAGGTATTTGGTGGTCGAGTGCAGCACGATGTCGAAACCCAGCTCCAGCGGGCGCTGGATCCACGGGCTGGCGAAGGTGTTGTCGGCCACGCAGATGATGCCGCGGGCGCGGCAGGTGCGGGCGATGGCGGCGAGGTCGGTGAGGCGCAGCAGCGGATTGCTCGGGGTCTCGACCATGACCATGCGGGTGTCGTCCTGCAGGGACGCCTCGAACGCCGCCAGGTCGGTCAGGTCGACGAAGCTGAAGCGGTGCCCGGCGCTGCGCTGGCGCACCTTGTCGAACAGGCGGAAGGTGCCGCCGTACAGGTCGTTGCCGGAGACGACGTGCGAACCGGCGTCGAGCAGTTCGAGCACCGTGGAAATGGTCGCCAGGCCCGAGGCGAAGGCAAAGCCCCGGGTGCCGCCTTCGAGGTCGGCCACGCAGCGCTCCAGCGCCCAGCGCGTCGGGTTGTGCGAGCGCCCGTAGTCGAGGCCTTTGTGCACCCCGGGGCTCTGTTGCAGGTAGGTGGAGTTGGCGTAGATCGGCGGCATCAAGGCCCCGGTGGAAGGGTCCGGCGATTGCCCGGCATGGATCACCCGGGTGGCGAAGCCCTGAGGCGGGGCGTTTTTGTCCTGTTGACTCATGGCAGGGATCTCCGCAAATGGTTGAGCATGTCGGTTCGGGTAATCAGGCCGTGGAAACCCGAGGCATCCTGGATGATCGCCACCAGCCCACGGCCCAGCTCTGCCTCCAGTTCCGCCAGGGTGGCAGCGGGGGACAGGGTCTGCAGTTTGTCGGTCATGGCGCTGGCCACGGTTTTACGGAAGTGCGCAACGTCTTCATGCACCCCCAGCAGGATGTCGGACTCATCGATCACGCCGACCAGTTGCTGACCCTTCACCAGCACCGGCAATTGCGACACGTCCGCCAGGCGCATGCGCTGGAACGCCGTGAGCAGGGTGTCGTCGGGGCCGACGCTGATCACCCGGCCATCCTCGAAACGCCGCGCGATCAGGTCGCGCAGGTCGCCGTAGTGCTTGCGTTGCAGCAGGCCCTGATCGTTCATCCACTGGTCGTTGTAGACCTTCGACAGGTAACGCGTACCGGTGTCGCAGACAAAGCTCACCACCCGTTTCGGCTGGGTCTGTTCGCGGCAGTAACGCAGCGCCGCCGCCAGCAAGGTACCGGTCGATGAGCCACCGAGAATGCCTTCGGCGCGCAGCAACTGGCGGGCATGGTCGAAGCTTTCTTCGTCGCTGATCGAATAGGCGTGGCGCACGCTGGAGAGGTCGGCAATCGACGGGATGAAGTCTTCGCCGATGCCTTCCACCGCCCAGGAGCCGGGGGTGGGGAGGGTGCCACCGCGGCTGTATTCAGCCATCACCGAACCGACCGGGTCGGCCAGGACCATTTCCAGGTCCGGCTGCACGCGTTTGAAGAAACGGGTCAGGCCGGTGAGGGTGCCGGCCGATCCGACGCCGACGACGATGGCGTCCACATCATGCTGGGTTTGCGCCCAGATCTCCGGCGCGGTGCTGCATTCGTGGGCCAGGGGGTTGGCCGGGTTGTTGAACTGGTCGGCGAAGAACGCATCGGGAATTTCCGCCGCCAGCCGCGCGGCAACGTCCTGGTAGTACTCGGGATGGCCCTTGCCGACGTCGGAGCGGGTGATGTGCACCTCGGCGCCCATGGCCTTGAGGTGCAGGACCTTCTCGGTGGACATCTTGTCCGGCACCACCAGCACGACGCGATAGCCCTTGGCGCGGCCGACCAGGGCCAGGCCCAGGCCAGTGTTGCCGGCGGTGGCTTCGACGATGGTGCCGCCGGGCCTGAGGCGACCGTCGCGTTCGGCGGTGTCGATCATGGCCAGACCGATACGGTCCTTGATCGAACCGCCGGGGTTCTGTGATTCGAGCTTGAGAAACAGCGTGCAGGGACCGGTATCGAACCGGCTGACGCGTACCAGCGGGGTATTGCCAATCAGTTCGAGTACAGCAGGACGGGAATAGTCGGGCATGTCATCACTCCTTGCGTGAATCCGCACTGGATGGACAGCAATCCGCGCCGGGTCTTCGCGCCGGTCGCGGGCAATGCATCGCTTGGACCATAGGCCGGGATCGGGTCGACCGCAACCTCGCACGGCCAGCCGGTCACCTCGACGCTTTTTCCTCGCCAGCAACCACAAAAAACATAATTTCGCTATTTCCCGGCTCCGAACAGAATGCGGCCAACACCCCGATACCGATAGCCACAGCAGAAGAACAACAGTGATCAGCATCGAGGCGGCAGCCATGACCGACCTGAATCAAACCACCTTTCAGAAGTGCACAGCCATGACAGTTGATAAAACCGCAATTGATACGCTTGTTGTTGGCGCCGGCCAGGCCGGCGTGGCCATGAGTGAACACCTGAGCAAACTCGGTGTGCCCCACCTCGTGCTGGAGCGCAACCGTATCGCCGAAGCCTGGCGCACCGGCCGCTGGGATTCGCTGGTGGCCAACGGTCCTGCCTGGCACGACCGCTTCCCGGGCCTGGAATTCGACGGCCTGGACCCGGACGCCTTCGCCGGCAAAGAGCAGGTGGCCGAGTACTTCGAAGCCTATGCCCGCAAGTTCAACGCGCCGATCCGCACTGGCGTTGAAGTCAAGAGCGTACAACGCAATGCCGACCGTCCGGGTTTCACCGTTGAAACCTCTGATGGTGTGATCGAGGCCCGCCACGTGGTGGTCGCCACGGGCCCGTTCCAGCGTCCGGCCATTCCGCCGATTGCCCTGCCAATGGCCGGCATCAGCCAGATTCACTCCGCCCAGTACTACAACCCGCAGCAACTGGCTGAAGGCGCGGTGCTGGTGGTGGGCGCCGGGTCGTCGGGCGTGCAGATCGCCGATGAACTGCAACGTTCCGGCAAACAGGTCTACCTCTCGGTCGGCGCCCACGACCGTCCGCCGCGCGCCTACCGCAACCGCGATTTCTGCTGGTGGCTGGGGGTGCTGGGCGAGTGGGATGCCGAGGCCATGCAGCCGGGCAAGGAACACGTGACCATCGCCGTGAGCGGTGCCCGTGGCGGCCACACCGTGGACTTCCGCCGCCTGGCGCATCAGGGCATGACCCTGGTCGGCCTGACTCAATCGTTCAATGGCACCGTGGTCAGTTTTGAAAACAACCTCGCCGACAACATCCGCCGTGGCGATGAAAACTACCTCGCGCTGCTCGACAAGGCCGACGCCTATATCGAGCGCAACGGCCTGGACCTGCCGCTGGAGCCGGAAGCCCGGGCCATGCTGGCCGATCCGGATTGCGTGACAAATCCAATCCTGGAACTGGACCTGCTCAAGGCCGGCGTGACCACGATCATCTGGGCCACCGGTTACTCCACCGACTACAGCTGGCTGAAGGTCGATGCCTTCAAGGAAAACGGCAAGCCGCAGCACCAGCGCGGCGTGTCGGCCGAGCCCGGCGTGTACTTCGTCGGGTTGCCGTGGCAGTCCCGTCGTGGCTCCGCGTTCATCTGGGGCGTTTGGCACGACGCCAAGCACATCGCCGATCACATCGTTAAGCAGCACACCTATTTCAACTATCGGGATGCGACCCAGCGTCAAGCCGACGCCGCCCGCGCACCCGTTCAGAAAGCCAGCCTCATGGGAGTTCGTTAATGCCTACTCATACCCGCATCCGCATGTTCAACACCAAAGACACCTACCCGAACCAGACGCTGGACAACGATTTGTGCCAGGCCGTGCGCGCCGGCAACACCGTGTATGTCCGTGGTCAGGTCGGCACCGATTTCAACGGCCAGCTGGTGGGCCTCGGTGATCCGCGCGCCCAGGCCGAACAGGCCATGCGCAACGTCAAGCAACTGCTTGAAGAGGCGGGCAGCGACCTGAGCCACATCGTCAAGACCACCACCTACCTGATCGACCCGCGCTATCGCGAGCCGGTGTACCAGGAGGTCGGCAAGTGGCTCAAGGGTGTGTTCCCGATTTCCACCGGGCTGGTAGTCAGCGCCCTCGGCCAGCCGCAGTGGCTGATGGAAATCGACGTGATTGCCGTTATCCCTGAATAAGGACTTCGCCATGACTTTTTCCATCGTGGGTCGCTGCGCCGAGACCGGCCAGTTGGGCATTGCCATCAGTTCTTCGAGCATCGCCGTCGGTGCGCGCTGCCCCTGGCTGCGTGCCGGGGTCGGCGCGGTGTCGAGCCAGAACATCACGCTGCCGGCCCTCGGCCCGCAGATCCTCGATGAACTGGCCAACGGCTCGGCGCCGCCCCAGGCGCTGGATCACTCGTTGACCCGCAACGGCTACAGCCAGTACCGCCAGGTGGCGGTGGTGGATGCCCACGGGCGCACGGCGGTGTTCAGCGGCAACCATGCGCTGGGCATCAACAACGCGGTGGCCGGTGACCAGTGCGTGGCGGCCGGCAACCTGCTGGCCAATAGTGGGGTGATCGAGGCGATGGTCGCGGCCTTCGAAAACAGCGAAGGCTGCCTTGCCACCCGGCTGATGAGCGCCTTGCAGGCCGGGCAGGACGCCGGCGGCGAAGCGGGTGCGGTGCACTCGGCGGCGTTGTCGGTGGTCGGTGACCTGACTTGGCCGATTGTCGATTTGCGGGTGGATTGGGCCGATGAAAACCCGATTGGCGAGCTGGGCAAACTGTGGACGGCCTACGAGCCGCAATTGCAGGACTACCTGACCCGCGCGCTCAATCCCACCCTGGCCCCCGCGTATGGAGTGCCCGGCGATGAGTGAGTTGCGCAGCCGCGCCATGCTCGCGCGGTTGATCGGGTTCGCCACGGTCAGCCGCGATTCGAACCTCGAGCTGATCGAGTTCGTGCGTGACTACCTGCACGGGCTGGGCGTGGATTGCGAACTGATCTACAACGCCGAGCGGACCAAGGCCAATCTGTTGGCCACGGTCGGCCCGAGCGTGGCTGGCGGCATCGTGCTGTCCGGTCACACCGACGTGGTGCCTGTGGACGGCCAGGCCTGGACGGTCGAGCCGTTCAGCCTGAGCGAGGCGGGCGGCAAGCTTTACGGTCGCGGCACCGCGGACATGAAAGGCTATCTGGCCTCGGTGCTGGCCGCCGTGCCGGTGTTTCTCGCCAGCCCTTTGAAGCGCCCGGTGCATTTGGCGTTTTCCTATGACGAAGAGGTCGGCTGCCTTGGCGTGCGCGGTTTGCTGGAGGTGTTGCCCCAACGCATCCCGGCCCCGGCGTTGTGCCTGATCGGCGAGCCGACCGAGCTCAAGCCGGTGCTCGGCCACAAGGGCAAGCTGGCGATGCGTTGCCACGTGCGTGGTGCGGCCTGTCATTCGGCCTACGCGCCTTATGGGGTCAATGCCATCGAGCAGGCCGCGCGCCTGATCGGTCGGCTGAGCGACATCGGCGCCACCCTGGCCCGGCCGTCATTGCACGACAAGCGCTTCGATCCGGCGTTCTCGACCGTGCAGGTCGGCGTGATCCAGGGCGGTACGGCGCTGAACATCGTGCCAGCGGACTGCCGTTTCGATTTCGAGATCCGCGCCTTGCCGGACTTCGCTCCGCAAGTGGTCGTCGATGAACTGCAGGACTACGCCGAGCAGACATTGCTGCCGGCAATGCAGGCCGTGGACAGCGATACCGCGATCCGCTTTGAAAAAATCTCGGCCTATCCGGGCCTGGCGACACCCGCCGACAGCGCCGCCGCCCGGCTGATTGCCGAGCTGTGCGGCAGCGATGATTTCGGCACCGTGGCCTTTGGCACCGAAGGCGGGCTGTTCAATCAGGCCGGGATTGCGACCGTGGTCTGCGGTCCCGGCAGCATGGACCAGGGGCACAAGCCCGATGAATTTGTCAGCGTCGACCAGATGGCGGCCTGTGACCGCCTGATGGATCGCCTGGCGGCTTACTTGAGTGAATCCGAACACCCATAACAACAGCGGGCCGACCAGCCCCGAGGAAGCGATCCATGTCCAGATCCTTGCGTTGCAGTGTTCCGTTTGCCCTGGCGTTGTTGAGTGCCAGTGTGTGGGCGGCCCCCCAGGACCTCACCGTGATTTCCTTCGGCGGTGCTACCAAACAGGCCCAGGATAAAGCCTACTTCCAGCCGTTCAATGCCAGCGGCGCGGGCAACATCATCGCCGGTGAGTACAACGGTGAACTGTCGAAGATCAAGGCCATGGTCTCGGCCGGTCACACCAGCTGGGACGTGGTGGAAGTCGAAAGCCCCGAGCTGTTGCGCGGTTGCGAGGAGGGGCTGTTCGAGAAGCTCGACGCCGGGCGCTTCGGTGATTCGGCGAACTTCGTGCCCGGTGCGCTGACCGAATGCGGGGTGGCCACTTACGTCTGGTCGATGGTCATGGCCTATGACCAGAGCAAGCAGGCCAAGGCGCCGCAATCCTGGGCGGACTTCTGGAACGTCGCCGACTTCCCGGGCAAGCGCGGCCTGCGCAAGAGCGCCAAGTACACTCTGGAAATCGCCTTGCTGGCCGACGGCGTCAAGGCGGATGACATCTACAAGGTCCTGAACACCCCACAAGGCGTGACCCGGGCCTTTGCCAAGCTCGACCAGATCAAGCCGAACATCCAGTGGTGGGAGGCGGGCGCCCAACCGGCGCAATGGCTGGTGGCCGGCGACGTGGTGATGAGCGCGGCCTACAACGGCCGGATCGCCTCGGCGCAAAAGGAAGGCATGAAGCTAAGCATCGTCTGGCCGCAAAGCCTGTACGACCCGGAATACTGGGCGGTGGTCAAAGGCACACCGAACAAGGCACTGGCGGAAAACTTCATCGCGTTCGCCAGCCAGCCGCAGACGCAAAAAGTCTTCTCGGAAAACATTCCCTACGGGCCGGTGCATCGCCAGACCCTGCCGCTGCTGCCCAAGGATGTGCAGGAACAACTGCCAACCGCCGAGGCCAACCTGGCCGGCGCACGGGCGGTGGATGCAGAGTTCTGGGTCGACCATGGCGAAGAGCTGGAACAGCGCTTCAACGCCTGGGCTGCACGCTGATACAGGCACCGCATAACCCCCTGTGGGAGCGGGCTTGCTCGCGAAAGCGGTATGTCAGCCACATCGATGCTGGATGTGCCGCCGCCATCGCGAGCAAGCTCGCTCCCACAAAAAAAACAGTGCGATACCTCGGGTTCAAGCTTTGCCGCCTTCGCGCAGTGGTGATGACAGTCAGTTAAAGCGCAGGACCCTGTGGGAGCGAGCAAGCCCGCTCCCACAAAAAACCAGTGCAATACCTCGGGTTCAAGCTTTGCCGGGTTTGCGCAGTGGTGATGGTAGTCAGTTGAAACGCAGGACCCTGTGGGAGCGGGCTTGCTCGCGAAAGCGGTGTGTCAGTCACATCGATGCTGGATGTGCCACCGCCATCGCGAGCAAGCTCGCTCCCACAAAAAAACAGTGCGATACCTCGGGTTCAAGCTTTGCCGCCTTCGCGCAGTGGTGATGACAGTCAGTTAAAACGCAGGACCCTGTGGGAGCGGGCTTGCCCGCGATGGCGGTATGTCAGCCACATCGATGCTGGATGTGCCGCCGCCTTCGCGAGCAAGCCCGCTCCCACAAAAAAACAGTGCGATACCTCGGGTTCAAGCTTTGCCGCCTTCGCGCAGTGGTGATGACAGTCAGTTAAAGCGCAGGACCCTGTGGGAGCGGGCTTGCTCGCGAAAGCGGTATGTCAGCCACATGGATGCTGGATGTGCCGCCGTCTTCGCGAGCAAGCCCGCTCCCACAAAAAACAGTGCGATACCTCGGGTTCCAGCTTTGCCACCTTCGCGCAGTGGTGATGGCAGTCAGTTAAAACGCAGGACCCTGTGGGAGCGGGCTTGCCCGCGATGGCGGTGTATCAGTCAACGAAGATGTTGGACCTGATGGCCTCATCGCGAGCAAGCCCGCTCCCACAGGGATTTCGTCGTTCGGAATTTTATTGGTTTTTCCTGCTGATAAATGGCCATTACTGCGCAATCTTTTTTAAGGTTTAAAGGCACAAATTAACTAATTTTCCTCCCCGCGCTCTTTGTCCATGATCGTCTCCAACAAGAAATGCGCCGTCCCGTTTGCGCACACCGAAGTACGAACACGTACTCATCCTTGCCTTGGAGTTCGTCATGTCCACCACCGCTTCATCCGCCCCGCTCATCGAGAAACACACGATCGGGTACGTCCCTCCTGAGGATCGCCACGGAAAGGTCAAAGATCTGTTCACCCTGTGGTTCGGCGGCAATATCGCGCCGTTGCCCATCGTCACCGGTGCGCTTGGCGTGCAGTTGTTCCACCTGAACCTGGTCTGGGGCATTGTCGCGATCATCGTCGGCCACCTGGTCGGTGGGGTGCTGATGGCGCTGCACTCGGCGCAAGGCCCGCAGATGGGCATTCCGCAGATGATCCAGAGTCGCGCGCAGTTCGGTTCCCTGGGGGCGTTGCTGGTGGTGGTGATTGCCGGCGTGATGTACATCGGTTTCTTCGCCTCCAACATCGTCCTGGCCGGCAAGTCGCTGCATGGCGTGGTCGAGAGTGTGCCGGTGTCGGTGGGCATCGTCCTCGGCGGACTCGGTTCGGGGATCATCGGCATCATTGGCTACCGCTTCATCCACGTGCTCAATCGCATCGGCACCTGGGTGCTGGGCCTGGGCATCGTGCTGGGCTTCGGCTACATCCTGACCCACGTGCAGACCGATGACTTCCTCACCCGCGGCAGTTTCAACATCTCCGGCTGGCTGGCCACGGTGTCGCTGGCAGCGCTCTGGCAGATCGCGTTCGCGCCGTACGTGTCCGATTACTCGCGCTACCTGCCGAAGGACGTCAAGGTCAGCTCGACCTTCTGGGCGACCTACCTGGGTTCTTCACTGGGCTCGATCCTTTCCTTCGTGTTCGGCGCCGTCGCCGTGCTGGCCACGCCCGTGGGCATGGACACCATGGACGCGGTGAAACTCGCCACCGGTGCCATCGGCCCCTTGATGCTGGTGCTGTTCCTGCTCAGCGTGATCAGCCATAACGCCCTGAACCTGTACGGCGCGGTGCTCTCGGTGATCACCTTGCTGCAAACCTTCGCCCACCGCTGGATTCCGACCGCGCAGAGCCGGGCGGTGCTGTCGCTGATCATCCTCGCCGGTTGCTGCGTGGCGGCCATCGGCGCCTCGGCGGATTTCATCGGGCATTTCGTCGACCTGGTGCTGGCGTTGCTGGTGGTGCTGGTGCCGTGGACCGCGATCAACCTCATCGACTTCTACGCGATCCACAAGGGTGACTACGACATCGCCTCGATCTTCCGCGTCGACGGCGGTATCTATGGGCGCTTCAACCCGCAGGCGCTGCTGGCCTACGCCATCGGCATCGTGGTGCAGATTCCGTTCATGAACACGCCGATCTACACCGGCCCCGTGGCGGTGCATATCGATGGCGCGGATCTGTCGTGGCTGGTGGGCTTGATCGTCACGACGCCGCTGTACTACTGGCTGGCGAACCGCGATACCGCTTACCGTCGCCGGCAGAACGTGGCGAGTCTGATGTCGGGCAACATATAAAGGACGCTGGAACAGGCGTACCGGGTTGAAATGAGGCTGTAATTCGGGATAGCCGTTTGTCGGGCGTATGGTTATGCTCAGCGAGCCTGCCGATCGCCAATGATAAACAACCACAGTGAAGCCATGAGCCAATCCGACACGCGTGCGACTGTTCTAGCGCTGTATCCAGAAGATTCCCGTGAGGCAGCGGCGTTGCTCAAGCAGGCAGTGCCGCTGATGGTTCGTCACAACATTCCGCCCAACCCGGTGCACTACGCGCTCTGGTACACCTACAGCAAGGGCCAGGAGCCGGAACTCAACCGGCACCTGGACCGGGTGGTCAACGATTTCGACGCTTTCCCGCCGGAGTCGGCGGCCAGGCTGTTTCGCGAGTACATCATCCGCGACGAACTGGCGGACGCCCGTTCCGGGCAGCAGGAAGCGATCAACCTGGTCGACGACATGGAGCGCGATGTCTCGCGCAGCGTGAAGGGTAACCAGAACTTCCAGGCCAGCCTTGGCCAATACCTGCAAATGCTCGAAGAGCCGGCCAGCGAGCGCTTGCCGAGCATCCTGATCCAGCTGCAACAAAGCACCCGGCTGATGCAGGGGCAGCAGGAACACTTCCTCGCCCAGTTGCAGTCGGCGCAACACGAGATCAAAAGCCTGCGCGACAAGCTGGAGCGCGCCCAACTGGCCGCGACCCTCGATGGCCTGACCGAATTGCTCAACCGCACCACCTTCAACCGCAAGCTTGAACAGGCGATGAATGACGCGGCGTCCGGCGTGGCGCTGGTGATGCTGGATATCGACCACTTCAAGCAATTCAACGATCAGTACGGCCATCCGTTGGGGGACCGTGTTCTCCAGCATGTTGCCCGGGTGTTGCGTGACTCGCTGTCGGGCGAAGCGTTCGCGGCGCGTTACGGCGGTGAGGAGTTCTGCGTGGTGCTCAAGGATTGCCCGGATCTGGCGGCGGTGGGTGCGTTTGCCGAGCGCCTGCGCCTGAAAATCCAGTCGCTGCGGGTCAAGGCCCGGGGCACCGATACCGTGCTGGACACCATCACTGCGTCGTTCGGCGTGGCCCATGCACAACCCGGCGACACACCGGAAAGCCTGCTGACCCGCGCCGACGACGCGCTGTACCAGGCCAAGCGCAACGGGCGCAACCTCGTACGGCAGTAACCCCTTAAAGGACGAACCCCAGCACCTGTGGCGAGGGAGCTTGCTCCCGCTGGGTCGCGCAGCGGCCCCAAAATCTGAGCACTCAGGTATCAACTGGTAAACAGGGTTTGCGACTGCTGCGTAGCCGAACGGGAGCAAGCTCCCTCGCCACAGGTTGTTTGGTGCTCCTTTCATCGCGCGGTTAGCCGAGGATGAAGTAGACCTTGCGCACCGGGGTGAGGTTTTCCCAGGTGCCCTGGAATCCGCTGGCGACCACGAAGGAGTCGCCGGGGCCGAATGTACGCGCGACGCCTTCGGCATCGGTCAGGCGCACCGTGCCCTCGAGAATGTGGCACAGCTCATCGTAATCGCACTGGCAACGCTCCCGGTGCGGTCCTGCCTCCCAGATGCCGGCCACGGCGTTTTTCCCGGGCTGCACAAAGTGCCGCCAACTCTTGCTGCGATAAGGCGCGTCGACCACGGCCGGGTCGTCGATTTCGGTTTCACGGGGGGCAAGTTCACTGGCGAAGTCGATGACGTGCCGGGGCAGGGCTGTGGACATGGTGGTCTCCGGGTCAGGAATCGAAACCGATGCCAAAGGCATCGAAGGTCTTGAGCAGCAGGTCGCGGTGACCGTCGCGGTCCTCCCGCGCCAGAGAGCGCTGGGCCAGTTTCACGCCGACATAACGCAACGGTTCGGGCGGAAAGCGGAACGGCGCCTTGGAGGTCATCAGCAGCTCGGTGCGTTCGGTGCGTTCCCCGGCCAGCAGGTCGAGCATGTTCAGCGCGGCAAAACGGCTGGCCGATACCCCTTGCCCGGTGAAGCCCAGGGCATAGGCAACGCGGCCCTGATGTTCGCAACCGGTGAACATCGTGGTGCGTGCCGAGGTGTCGATGATGCCGCCCCAGGCATGGCTGAAGCGCACATCGCCCAGGGCGGGGAAGGTCTGTTGAAACTGTTCGGCCAGGCGCTGGAAACTTTGCGGGCGCTGGGTCAGGGCTTCGTCGCGGCGCCCGCCGAAATGGTAGATGGCATCAAAGCCAGCCCAGAGAATGCGGTTGTCGGCGGTCTTGCGCAGGTAATGGAATTGATTGCCGGAATCGGCGATGCCGTATCGGTCGGTCCAGCCGATGGCGGCCAGTTGTTCATCGCGCAGTGGCTCCGTGACCAGCGAGTAGTCGTAGACCGGGATCACACTTGAGGCCAGATGGCCGAGCAGCGGTGGAGCGATGTTGGTGGCGAGGGCGATCTGCCCGGCGATGATTTCGCCGTCGGCCGTGCGCAGGCGCAGGCTGTCGTTGCGCGCATCCAGTTGCAGCACCGGGCTGTTTTCGAACAGCTGGATCCCTTGTTCAAGGCAGACACGGCGTAGCTCGGCGGCCATTTTTGCCGGGTTGAGCAGGGCGTAGTTGGGTTCGAACAGACCTGCCACGTAGGTCGGGGAGTCGAGTTTCTGTGCCAAATGAGGGCCTTCCAGCCACTCGCAGTCAATGCCGAAGCGGGCGTAGTTACGTTGCATGGCGCGCAGTCCGTCGACTTGCCACGGCTGGCTGGCGACGTTGAGTTTGCCCTGGCGTTCGAACTCGACCTGCATGCCGAAGTGATCCAGATCGGCGGCCAGTTCATCGAGGTTCTGCCGGCCCAGGCGGATCAGTTGCTGCGCTTCATCCGGCCAACGCTTGAGGGCGTTGGACACGCCATGGGAAATGCTCGGTGCACAAAAACCGCCATTGCGCCCACTGGCCTCGCCGCCGCAGCGTCGAGCCTCGATGATCGCAATGCTCAGCTTGGGGTGGCGCTGGCGTGCCAGTAGCGCCGTCCACAATCCGGTGAATCCGCCACCGACCACTGCCAGGTCGCATTGCACGGTTGCGCTGACAGAAGGTGCGGCGGGCGGTGGGGTGACGGTGTCCTGCCAGAAGGGATGGGGCAGGACGTGGTCGAGCGCATCGAGACGCGGTGGGGCATTCATGCTGAAACTCCGGCGGTGTGTCGGGCAGCGACGTTTGCGTTCGGTTGCCCGACGGTTTTTGTTGTTTTGGCTAGAGGTCAAGAATGGCGCGGGCGGCAATGTCGGTGCCGCGGGTCGCCTGCATGCGCAAGCTGAACGATGCGAGGCGTTGCTTCATCGGTTGGTCGGCCAGCAGTTGTTCGAGGGCGCCGGGCAGGGCGGCCAGGGGATCGGCAAAGCGCGGCAGGTAGCGGCCGACGCCGACTTCCTCGGCGCGGGCGGCGTTGTCGTGACCGTCCCAGCAATAGGGAATGATCAGCGACGGCAAACCGAAGTACAGCGCCTCGCAGAAGCTGTTGTTGCCGCCGTGATGGATGAACACATCGCATTCCTTGAGCACGGCGGGCTGGGCAAACCAGCTGTCGAGGTACACGTTGTCCGGCACGGTGGTGTACATGTCGCGGTAGGCGCCGACGTTGACCAGGAAGCGGTACGGCAAGGTTTCGATCGTGCTGATCAGGCGCTTCATCATCCCGGTGTCGGCGGCGCCGAGGCTGCCGAAGCTGAGGTAGATCAGCGGTGCGTCGTTGTGCCGTGGGAAGTCCGGGACGATGTACGGCGCTTCGCGGCGTACGCAGCCGTCGAGGTAGACGTAGCGCTGCGGATCGAGCGGCTGCCGGCGTTCATAGCGCACCGGCGTCGGCGACAGCAGCAGGTTGAGCCAGGGTGAATCGGTGAGGAACTGCCCTGCCGGACAGGGCGCCGTATGGTTGCCGAGGAGAAACTGCGAAAAGCGTTCATGGGCCGGTGCGACCGCTTTGAGGTAGTGCTCGGAGTAACGCTCGCAGGCCTCGGTGTCACTGGCCAGGCAGCCGGAGAGGTACGGCGGAACGGCGGCATCCGGCAGTTCGGTCTCGGCGCAGGACACCACCCGCACCCACGGGCAACCGGCGTTGGCGATGGCCGGGAACATCACCACGTTGTCGAGCACGATCACGTCTGGCTTGAGGCGGCCGAGCAGCTGCTGCAAGGGTTTTTCCGCTTCGATGGCGGTGTCGATGATGGCTTCCCAGGCGGGCGCCACGTAGCTGTCGATCTGCGCCAGCGGGGTCTGGTCGAAGTAGGGGATGCTGCGCTCGATGAAGCGTTCCCAGTAGTGCTGGTGTTCCGCCGCCGACAAGGGGCTCACTTGCGGAATCGGGTATTCGTCGAAGCCGTACTCGGCGAACAGCCCCTGGAAATGCTCGTGGCAGATGAACACCGGTCTGGCGCCCAGCTCGCGCAACGCCTGAGCGATACCGATGCAGTTCAAGGCCGCGCCGAAACTGGCTTCCGGAAACAGGGCGATCAGTTTTTGTTTTTGCATGGCGAGGGCTGTCCATGGCGGGTCAGACCCGCCGCTCCTGAAGGTGTTTTTGATGCTGTCTTATTTTCAAAAAAAAATCATCATGTTTTTGCGTGGCGCTTAACGACGCCCGAACAGATGACTTTGCGGAATGCCCCGGTTGGCGGTTTGCGGGCGTTGCGCGGCGCTCAGGCGCAGGTGCAGGCGCAGCAGGTCGGCGGCGATCTCCATCTGCCCGCGTTCGATCTGCGCGATGATTTGCAGGTGTTCGCGCAGGGCCTCTTGCAGGCGGTGCACGCTGACCGATGGCAGCAGGTTCGGCAAGCGGCGCAAGCCCTGATGCTGGAGCAGGGCGTCGCTGATGAAGCGGTTGCCACAGCTCTGGGCCAGCAGTTCGTGGAAGCTGATGTCCAGTTCGCGAAACTGCTGCAGATCGAAGTCTTCCACGGGGCGGGCGAGCAGGCTTTGCATGGCGCTGCGCAACAGTGCAAGGCGTTGCGGGTCGGCGTTGAAGCTCGGGCTGAGCAAGGCCTCGGGCTCCAGGATCAGGCGGAACTTCAGGCTTTCTTCGAGGGCGGCCAGGCTGTTCAGCGACGGACGAAACAGCCAGGACTGGCCGGGGCCGCGCTCGATGGCCTGGCTCTCGCTCAATTGCTGCAGGGCCTTTTGCGCCGCCGGCCGGCCGATGTCGTAGCGGCGCATCAGCTCACTGATGCTGATGCTGTCGCCCAGGCGCCCGGCCATGCGGTCACGCAGCACCGAGGCGGCCAGTTCTTCTTCCTCGGCCTGGGGCAGGGCGGCGTTGAAGGCCTGGCCCACCGGCGATGCCAGCAAGCGGTAGCCCTTGCCGGCTTCGTGGCTCAGCAGGTTTTCTTCCAGCAGCACTTTCAGCGCGCCGCGAATCAGCGTGCGCGACACCTGGAACGTGCGGGCCAGGGCCTGTTCGGCCACCGGGTCGCCGGCCACCAGGCCGCTTTCCTGGGTGTGCTCGAGGATGCGCCGGGCCAGTTCCAGGTGATTGGTGCGCGGTTTTTTTTCAGCTGTCGTGCTCAAGCGTCTTTTCTCGTTGTGATCCGCTGTGGGACTCAGTTGCCCATCTTATGTCATGCGCTGGCCAGTCGTCAGGCCGTAAAAAAGCGTTGACATCTTTTGATACTGGTCCTAATTTCTAAAAAAAAACACCAGCAATCGTATCTCGTTTTGCCGTACTGCCTTCGAACACAACAATAAACAATCGTCGGGTGAGTATTTATGAGCAAGCTGAATGATCTTCTGTGCGCGGGATTGGCCGTTTCCCTGGCGATCGCCTCACAGGCTGCAAGTGCGAAAGACATGGTGATTTCCATCTGGGACGGCTACATGGCCCCCGATGCGCTGGAGAAGTTCAAGGCTGCCAGCGGTGTGGACGTCGACAAGGCGCTGCATGCCACCAACGAAGAAATCATGGGCAAGCTGATGGCCTCCGGTGGTGAAGGCTATGACGTGGTGTTCGTCTCCTCGCCCTTCGCCGAAGTCCTGCACAAGCAGGGGCTGCTGGCGGACATTGATCCGGTCAAAGTCCCCAACCTGAAAAACCTCTACCCCGAAGCCACTCACCTGGAATATGACCAGGGCAACCAGTTCTCCGTGCCTTACACCTGGGGCACCACGGGCATCTGCTATCGCTCCGACAAGGTGACACCGGCGCCGCAGAGCTGGAACGAGCTGCTCAACCCGAGCGATGCCCTCAAGGGCAAGGTGACGATGCTCGCCACCGACCGCTGGATGCTCGGCGCCGGTTTCCTCGCCAAGGGCTGGTCGGTCAACGACAGTGACCCGGCACAGATCGCCGCGGTTCGCGACCAGTTGATCGCCACCAAAAAACGCATTCTGTCCTTCGACGACACCACCTTCTATTCCAAGCTCGCTTCCGGCGAATCGCTGATGGCCCATGCCTGGGACGGCTGGTGCAACTACGGCACCCAGGCCAACGCGGCGATCAAGTTCGTGGTGCCCAAGGAAGGTTCCGACCTGTGGGTGGACACCATGGTGGTGCTCAAGAGTTCGAAGCACCAGGACCAGGCCTTCAAGTTCATCAACTTCATGCTGGCCAAGGAAAACCACGCCTGGGTCGCTGAAAACATCCTCTACAAAGTCCCCAACCAGGCGGCCATGGCCGGGTTGTCCGCGGACCTGCTCAAGCAATACCCCAACCTGACCATCGCCCCCGCCGAGCTGCTGAAAATGGAGCAATTGCGCGACCTGGGCGGCACCACGCAAAAAGCCTACACCCGCGCCGTCACCGAAATCATGGCAGCGCAGAACTAACGCCACGTCGATCCGAGGCATGCCCGGCATGCCTCGCCACGCTCGCAAGCCGCCTCTGTCCTGAGGCGGGAGGATAGGGTTAATGAGTGCTTTGCATGCTGACAGGCGTCTGTCGGCCTGGCTTCTTGCGCCCGGCTTTGGCTGGCTGCTGATGTTCCTGGTGATTCCGTGCCTGCTGGTGCTGGTCTACAGCTTCGTCGAACGCGGTGCCTACGGTGGCATCGACTGGTTGTTCACCTGGGAAAACTACCAGCGCGCATTCGATCCGCTGTACCTGGGCATCCTGCTCAAGTCGGCGAAAATCGCCGGGCTGGCCACGGTGTTCGCGGTGTTGATCGGCTACCCGGCGGCCTACGCGATTGCCCGGGCGCCACGGCGGCGCCAGGCGGTGTATCTGTTCCTGGTGATGCTGCCGTTCTGGAGCAATTACCTGATCCGCACCTACGCCTGGATCGTCCTGCTCAACCGTGAAGGCCTGATCAATCGCCTGCTGCAAGTGTCCGGCTACAGCGGTGAACCCTTCAGCCTGCTGTACACCGAGTCGTCCGTGGTGTTGGGGCTGGTCTACAACTACATCCCCTTTGTGATCCTGGCGATTTTCTCGTCGCTGTCGCGGATCAACAACGAACTGTGGGACGCCTCGAAAGACCTCGGCGCCTCGGGCTGGATGACCTTTCGCCGGATCATCCTGCCGCTGAGCGTGCCGGGTATCGCCGCCGGTGCGGTGTTTGTCTTCGTGCTGAGCATCGGCAACTTCATCACCGCCGACCTGCTGGGTGGCAAGCAGGTGCAGATGGTCGGCAACCTGATCTATGCGCAATTCCTCACGGCGCGGGACTGGCCGTTCGGCGCCGCACTGAGCTTCTTCCTGATCGCGATCATGCTGATCCTGTTGTTCATCCAGGCCCTGGTGGCCCGTCGTGCAGAAGGGGCGCGCTCATGAGTCAGCCACGTTCTGTCAGCGCCACCGTGCTGGGTTCGCACCTGGGGCTGGTGTACGCCTTCCTTTATATACCGATCCTGGTGCTGATCCTGCTGTCGTTCAACAAGTCCGGATTGCCCACCGCCTGGGGCGGCGTGTCGCTGAAGTGGTACGCGGCGCTGGCGCACAACACGGCGATCCTGTCGGCGGCGCTCAACACTCTGATCGTCGCCTTGTCGGCCACCTTCATTGCCTGCGTGCTCGGCACGTTCCTCGCGCTGGGCATCGAGTTGCGCCGCAAGGGCAATGACAAAGGCCAGGTGGTCGACACCTTGCTGATGGCGCCGATGATCATTCCCGACATCGTGCTGGCGATTGCGCTGCTGAGTTTTTTCAACCTGCTCAAGGTTGGCCTGGGCCTGCACTCGATCATCATCAGCCACGCGGTGTTCAACATCGCCTTCGTCTGCGCGGTGGTGCGCACGCGGCTCAAGCACTTCGACTATTCGATCCTCGAAGCCTCGATCGACCTCGGTGCCAGCTGGTTCACCACCTTCCGCCGGGTGCTGTTGCCGGTGATTTTCCCCGGCGTGCTGGCCGGTGGATTGCTCTCGTTCACCCTGTCGGTGGACGAATTCATCATCGCCTTTTTCAACTCCGGCTCCGGCCTGGCTTCGACCACGTTGCCCATGCAGATCTACGCCATGATCCGCTTCGGCGTCACCCCGGAAATCAACGCTCTGGCGACGCTGGTGATGCTGGTCAGCATCACCGCGCTGCTGGCTTCGCAGCGTCTCAACAAGGCTCCTCGCACCCATGAATAATTCATCTGCGGTACTGATCCTGGACAAGGTCAGCAAGTCTTATGGCAACGGCCTGGCGGTCAACGAGGTGTCGCTGAGCATCCGCGAGAACGAGTTCTTCGCGCTGCTCGGCCCGTCCGGCTGCGGCAAGACCACGCTGCTGCGCATGCTCGCCGGTTTCGAGACCCCCAGCGGTGGCTGCATTTACCTGGACGGCAATGACATCTCGCCGTTGCCGGCCAACAAGCGTCCGCTGAACCTGATGTTCCAGTCCTATGCGCTGTTCCCCAACATGACCGTGCGCAAGAACATCGCCTACGGCCTGGAAATGGAGCGCCTGCCGGAAAGCGAAATCCGCCGGCGGGTCGATGAAGTGCTGAGCACTGCGCAGCTGGGTGAGCTGGCCGAGCGCAAGCCCGATCAGCTGTCCGGCGGCCAGCGTCAGCGGGTGGCACTGGCCCGGGCGCTGGTCAAGCGTCCGCGGGTGTTGCTGCTCGACGAGCCCTTGGGCGCCCTCGACAAAAAGCTGCGGGAAAAGATGCAGCTGGAACTCAAGCGCCTGCAACACGAGAGCGGCATCACCTTCATCATCGTCACCCACGATCAGGAAGAAGCGCTGGTGATGTCCGACCGCATGGCGGTGCTCGACGGCGGCAAGGTGTGCCAGTGCGGCAGTCCGTCGGAGCTGTACGAGAACCCCAACAGCCGTTTTGTCGCCAACTTCATCGGCGTCAGCAACCTGCTCGAAGGCGTGCGCTCGGGCCAGCACTCGGTGCGCGTGAATGGCCAGGAGTTGAGCGTGGAAACCGACGCTCCGCTGGTGTCCGGCCAGTCCGTCGCCGTGGTGGTGCGCCCCGAACGCCTGCAAGTGCTGACGGAGCAGGGCAGCGATTGCCCGAATCAGATCAGCGGCAAAATCGTCGAGGTCGCCTACCACGGCCTCGACACCAACCTGCATGTGCAGACAGCCCTGAGCGACAAACCGCTGATCGTGCGCGTGCCGTCCTCGCAGTTTGAATTCGCCCATTTTGCAATCGACACGACCATCCGGCTGGGCTGGCAGGCCCGGCATGCCCGCGTATTGACACGCTGAACAATAAAAAGACCAGGCAGGAGCAGCACTCGATGAAACAGAAAGTGATCGCATTCTTCCCCGAAGCCGCCTACGGCCCGGCGCTGAACTCAGTGGGTATCGCCCAGGCGTGTGAAGCCCTGGGCCATAAGGCGGTGTTCCTCACCGACCCGGGCATGAGCGGTGTCTACGCCGGTTATGGTTTCGAGGAGCACATGGTCAACATGTCGGCGCCGATGCCGGCCGAAGAGATGGCCCGCTACTGGGTCGACTTCATCAACGGCCACATTCCGAATTTCCGCAAGTCGCCGCTGGAGCAGATCGACAACTACGTCAAGGAATGCTGGGCGGCCATCGTCGAAACCGCCAAGTGGGCGCAAAAGGACCTGCCGGCGGTGCTGGACAAGGTCAAGCCCGACCTGATCTGCGTCGACAACGTGATCCTGTTCCCGGCGATCAAGCAATACGGCAAGCCGTGGGTGCGGATCATTTCCTGCTCGGAAAACGAGATCGAAGACCCGGATATCCCGCCGCACCTGTCGGGCATGAGCATCGATGACAAGGCCGGCCACGCGCAATTCCGCCAGCGCTTCGAGGAAGTGGTCGGGCCGATCCACGAGGACTTCAACCAGTTCCTCCAGGCCCACGGTGAAGCGCCTTATCCGCTGGGCACCTTCTTTGAAGCCTCGCCGTTCATGAACCTGCTGCTGTACCCGGACGCGGTCAAGTTCGACCGCCGCCATCCACTGCCGGCCGAGCGTTTCCATTACCTGCAAGGCTGCGTGCGCCACGACACGCCGTACGAGATTCCACAGTTCCGCGCCCACAACGACAAGCCGCTGCTGTACGCCAGCTTCGGCAGCCTCGGTTCCGGCGACGTCGAGTTGCTCAAGCGCCTGATCGAGGCGGTGGGCAAGCTGCCTTACCGGGCGTTGTTCAACGTCGGCGAGCACCTCGACGAATACACCGACCTGCCGGACAACGTGCAGATTTCCAACTGGTTCCCGCAGCCGTCGGTGATCGCCCAGGTCGACGCGGTGATCCATCACGGTGGCAACAACAGCTTCACCGAGTGCCTGTTTTTCGGCAAACCGGCGATCGTCATGTCCTACGTCTGGGACGGCCACGACAACGCCATGCGCGCCGAAGAAAGCGGCCACGGTTTCAAGCTCGACCGCTACGAATGGAGCGAAGAACAGCTCGCCCAAAAACTCCACGCCTGCCTCAACGACGAGGCCATGCGCCAACGCCTGCAGCGCACCAGCGCGCAGATGCAATCCCGCAAGGGGCCGCAAGACGCGGCCGCGATTCTCGACAAGGTGCTCAACGATGCCTGATTCATCCACCACGGCGGGTATCACGCCGTACCTCGAAGCCGTCAGCAGCCGCACCGACCTGGTGGACTGGGGCGTGCAGAGCGACGCCATCGAAGGCGTCTCGCATTCCAGCGGCCGCTTGCTGTTCAAGGGCCCGAACAACAGCCCGGAAACCGGGTTGTGGGTCTGCACCCCCGGGCGCTGGCGGCTGTCGATTCCCCGGGACGAGTTGTGCCACTTCATCGCCGGGCACGCCACCTACCGCAACGACAACGGCGAAGTGATCGAAGTGCGCCCCAACACCCTGGTGCTGTTCCCGGCCGGCTGGACCGGTGAATGCGACGTCCGGGAAACCTTGCGCAACGTGTACATGCTGGCTTGAGCCTGACACCGGGCTTGAACCTGACACTGGACCTGTACCTGGACCTGACACTGAACCTGTGGCGAGGGAGCTTGCTCCCGCTGGGCAGCGAAGCTGCCCCAAAAAAAATGGGCCTGCTACGCAGTCCAGCGGGAGCAAGCTCCCTCGCCACAGGGTTATTGGTCGTTCATTTCAATTGATTTATTGGAGAGCAACACATGACTACCCCGTTCCTGTACGACCCCCTGAGCATCACCGACGTCAAGGATTGGGGCGTGATCCCGACCATGCTCGAAGGCGAATCCTGTGTCTCCGGCGTGGTGCTGCACAAAGGCCCCGAAGGCCAGTCCGAATGCGGCATCTGGATCTGCACCCCGGGCAAATGGTTTTGCCATGTCACCAGCGACGAGTTCTGCCACTTCCTCGAGGGCCGCTGCACGTACGTCCACGAGTCCGGCGAAGTGATCGAGATCAAGCCCGACACCGCCGCCTTCTTCGGCAAGGACTGGAAGGGTGTGTGCACGGTCCACGAGACCATCAAAAAGGTTTACATGATCCGGTGACTGCCATGACTGATGCACTGGCGTCATCGCCAACCCGTGAAGACCAGCGCGCCGCCTTTCTGGCACGCGCCGGTTTCGCCGGGGCCCCGCTGGTGGCCTTGCCGGCGGATGCTTCGACCCGGCGCTATTTCCGCCTGGACGGCGCCGGCCTGTTGCTGATGGATTCGCCGCCCCAGAGCGAACCCTTCGGCCCGTTTGTACGGATCGCCCGGCAGTTGCAAGGGCTGGGGCTGTCCGCGCCGGCCTTGCTGGAAGTAGATGAAGTGGCGGGGCTGGCGCTGATCGAGGATTTCGGTCACGACACCTACACCCGGCTGCTGCTGGCCGGGCATTCGGAGTCGGCGTTGTATCACCTGGCGGTCGATACGCTGGTGGCCTTGCACCGCGCAGCGCCAGCGGCGGAACTGGCGCCTTACGACGCGCGGCGACTGGCGGACGAGTGCTCGCTGTTTATCGACTGGTACGTGCCTTTACTCGTCGGCAAAGAGGCGGCACAGGGTCTGCGCGAAGAGTATCTGGCGCTGTTCGCCGAGGCTTGTGGTGACGTTGCCCAGCGCCGCGAAGCCCTGGTGCTGCGTGACTTTCACGTCGACAACCTGATGCTGCTGCAAGGCCGCGAAGGTGTCGCCGCCTGCGGCTTGCTTGATTTCCAGGACGCCCTGGCCGGGGCGGCGGCCTATGACCTGATGTCGTTGCTCGAAGACGCCCGGCGCGATGTGCCCGAGGCGTTGCGTGAGGTACTGATCAGCCATTACCTGTCGCAGCGCCCGGAGCTGGACGCGCGGCGTTTTCTCGAAGACTACCGGCGCCTGGCCGCCCAACGTCACGCCAAGGTGCTGGGGATTTTCGTGCGCCTGGCCGGTCGTGACGGCAAGCACGCTTACCTGGCGCACCTGCCGCGAACCCTGGGTCTGTTTGTCCGTGCGCTGGACGCCGAGGCCTTTGCGCCCCTGCGCCAGTGGCTCGACCGGCACGTGCCGGGCTGGCGAGAAGAGCTGCCCGCCACGACCCTGGCGACATTGCGTCAAACCCCTTATCGATTGGTTCAAGGATCATCCCATGGCCACGTTTAACAGCGATTCTGCCTTGCGTTTCATCAATCCCGAGTTCCTGCCGCTGAGCGATGGCCACGTGCGCCAGGTGCTCGACCCGGCGACCCTGCAACCGGTCGGGCAAGTCGGCGTGTGTGGCGAAACCGATGTGCAAGCCGCCATCGATGCCGCCACCGCCGCGCAAAAGCAATGGCGCCTGGTGGACGCGAAAAGCCGCGCCGCGCGCCTGCATCAACTGGCCAATGCCATCGAGCAGAACCTGGCGTGCAACCGTGAAGTCGCGCGCCTGATGACCCTGGAGATGGGCAAGCCGTTTCCCGAGGCCATGGGCGAGCTGGCCAACTGCGCGCCGATCTTTCGCTACTACGCGGAAATGGCCCGGGACGATGCCGGCAAGGTCGCCGGCACCACGCAGATCGGCTCCTTCCAGCATGTGCGCTACGAGCCCTATGGCGTCAGCGTGCACATCATGCCGTTCAACTTTCCGATCCTGCTGATGTGCTGGACGGTCGCCGCGTCGTTGGCGGCGGGCAATGCCTGCCTCATCAAGCCGGCGGAAGCGACGACCCTGTGCACCCTCAAGTTCATGGAGCATTTCAGCGCGTTGTTGCCGGGGCTGGTGTCCTGTGTGCCTGGCGATGCGGTGACCGCGCAGCTGCTGGTGCAGTCGGCGCAGACCCACGCGGTGGCCTTCACCGGCAGTGTCGCGGCGGGCAAGGCGGTGGCGGTGGCCTGTGCCGAGCGGATGAAGCCTTGCGTGATCGAGGCCGGTGGCAGCGATCCGTTGATCATCTCCAGGCATGCGCCGCTGGACGTGGCAGCGGCGGGGGCAGTGACGGCTGCGTTCCATCTCAGCGGGCAGATCTGCACCTCGGCCGAGCGCTTGTATGTCGTGGATGAGGTGCATGACGAATTTGTCGCGAAGTTCGCCGAGCGCACCCGCGCCCTGCGTATCGGCCATGGCCTGGAACGCTCGGAGATCGGGCCGATGGTCAGCGAAGCGGCACGCAATAAAGTCATGCGCCTGGTCGATGACGCCGTGGCCAAGGGCGCGAAAGTGGTGTGTGGTGGGCGGATTCCACCCCGGCAGACGGTCGGCTGGTTCTATGAGCCGACCATCCTCACCGGCGTGACCGCTGACATGGCGATTCTTCAGGAAGAGTGCTTTGGCCCGGTGGCGGCGATCTGCCGGGTCAGCGATTTCGATGAGGCGGTGCGGCTGGCCAACGACTCGCCATTCGGCCTCGGGGCCTCGCTGTTTTCCACGGACCTGGCCGAAGCCATGGAAGCCGCCGAGCGGCTCGAGGCGGGGATGGTCTGGGTCAACAATCCGCTGATCGACAACGATGCGCTGCCGTTCGGTGGCTGGAAGATGTCCGGCCTTGGGCGTGAGCTCGGGCGTCAGGGGCTGGAAGCGTTCCGCCGCTCGAAAATGGTCATCATCGATCACCAGCCGAAGATTCAGGACTGGTGGTATCCCTATGCCGACGATGTGTTCTATCGCGATCCGGCCTGAAGCCCGGATGCACACAGGAGGATCGTGATGAGCGACAACATGGGCGGGTCGACGCTGGCGGTGATTCTCGCGGCCGGGCAGGGCAAGCGGATGCAGTCGCCGCTGCCCAAGGTGCTGCACCCGGTGGGCAACCGGCCGCTGCTCGGCCATGTGCTGGCGGCGGTGGAGGCGGCCGGTATCGAGCAACGGGCGGTGGTGGTGGGCGCGGGCGGCGAGCAGGTGGCTGAATACCTGCGGCAGGTCGCACCGACGGCACAGGTGTTTACCCAGCACGAACAACGGGGCACGGCCCACGCGGTACTCGCCGCGCGGCCGGCTTTGCAGGCGCAGCAGCAGGGCTATGTGTTGGTGCTGTTTGGCGACTCCCCCCTGATCACCCCGCAGACCCTGAATCGCTTGCGCAGGGCGTTGATGGACGGCGCGGCGGTGGCGGTGGCGGGTTTCCACACCCAGCAACCGGGGCCCTACGGGCGGCTGCTGGTGGAGCAGGGGCGTTTGCGGGCGATCCGCGAAGCCAGGGATGCGAGCCCGCAGGAGCTGGACATCAACTTCTGCAATGGCGGCGTCATGGGCCTGCGGGCAGATACCTGCCTGTGGTTGCTGGAGCGTATCGGCAACCGCAACGCCCAGGGCGAGTACTACCTCACCGATGCGGTGGCGGTGGCCAACGAAGCGGGGCTGATGGTGACTGCCGTGGAAGTGGAGGAAACCGACGTGCTCGGGGTCAATGACCGCGAGCAATTGCAGGTCGCCGAACAGCTGTACCAGCAGCGTCGGCAGCGCAGGATCAAGGAGTGTCCCATGGGTGATTATCAACGGTTGTACATCGGCGGCGAGTGGGTTGCCCCGGTTCAACGCGGTGTTTTCGATACGCTCGATCCGAGTGACGAGTCGGTGCTGGCGCGGGTCGCTTCTGCCACGTTCGAGGACGTCGACCGGGCGGTGGCGGCCGCGCGTTCGGCGTTTGACGAGGGGGACTGGCCACGCTGGTCCGGCACGCAGCGGGCCGAGGTCCTGCGCCGTATCGCCGAGGGCATTCGCCACCGTCAGGACGAACTGGCCGCCATCGAAGTGCGCGACAACGGCAAGCCATTGCCGGAAGCATTGTGGGACATCGCCGACACCGCCGGTTGCTTCGACTTCTATGCCGGGTTGGCCGAGCAGTCGGATCAACAGGGTGAGCAGTCGATCGATGTGCCGGATGCGCGCTTCACGTCATCGGTGATCAAGGAACCGGTCGGTGTGGTCGCGGCGATCATCCCGTGGAATTTCCCGATGCTGATGGCCTCGTGGAAAGTGGCCCCGGCGCTGGCGGCAGGTTGCACCGTCGTGCTCAAGCCATCGGAGCTGACCCCGTTGACCGCCCTCGAACTGGCCGACATCGCCGACAAGGCAGGGCTGCCGGCCGGGGTGCTGAACGTGATCACGGGCCTGGGACGCGAGGCGGGCGCGCCGCTGGCCAAACACCCGTATGTCGACAAGGTCGCCTTCACCGGCAGCGTACCGACCGGGCGCAAGATCATGCAGGCGGCTGCCAACGACATCAAAAACATCAGCCTGGAACTGGGCGGCAAATCACCTTTCGTGATCTTCGCCGACAGCGACATCGAAGCCGCTGTGGAATGGATTCTGTTCGGGATCTTCTGGAACCAGGGCCAGGTCTGTTCAGCCACTTCGCGGGTGCTGGTGGAGCGCGGGTTGTACCCGGCGTTGCTCGAACGCCTGATTGCCGCGACCGAGCGGATTCAGATCGGCCAGGGTTTCGAAGAGGGGGTGAAACTCGGGCCGCTGGTCAGTCAGGGGCAACTGGACAAGGTGCTGGCGGCCATTGCAACCGGTCAGCAAGAGGGCGCTCGTCTGGTGTCGGGCGGTGGGCGGCCGGGCAATCTGGAAAAGGGTTACTACCTGACGCCGGCGATTTTCGCCGATGTCCCCGAGGACAGCTCGGTATGGCGTGAGGAAATCTTCGGACCGGTAGTGTGCCTGCGCGCCTTCGACACGGAAGCCGAAGCGATCCGATTGGCCAATGACTCGCCGTTCGGCCTGGCGGCAGCGGTCATGTCCCGGGATATCCCGCGTTGCGAACGGGTCGCGCGTGGATTTCGCGCCGGCATTGTCTGGGTCAACTGCTCGCAGCCGACCTTCGTCGAAGCGCCGTGGGGCGGCTACAAGCAGAGCGGCATCGGTCGCGAACTGGGGGAGTGGGGCTACAACAACTACCTGGAAACCAAGCAGATCACCCGCTACAACGGCGAACCCTGGGGGTGGTATCTGAAGTGAAGTGAGCGCCGGTTGGCAGGTGCCCCGCGGCGCTCTCGGGTCCATCGCCAGCAAGCTGGCTCCTACAGTTTTAGCGTGGGCACGGTCCCCTGTGGGGGCTGGCTTGCCAGCGATGGTCGTCAACGATAACGCGGGTTGGCAGGTGCCCCGCGGTGTTCTCGGGTTCATCGCGAGCAGGCTCGCTCCTACAGATGGCATTGGCCGCCGGCGAAAACACAAACCCCGTAGGAGCGAGCCCGCTCGCGATGGTCGTCAACGATAACGCGGGCTGGCAGGTGCCCCGCGGTGCTCTCGGGTTTATCGCGAGCAAGCTCGCTCCTACAGATGGCATTGGCCGCCGGCGAAAACACAAACCCTGTAGGAGCGAGCTCGCTCGTGATGGTCGTCAACGATAACGCTGGCTGGCAGGTACCCCGCGGTGCTCTGGGGTTTATCGCGAGCAAGCTCGCTCCCACAGATGGCATTGGCCGCCGGCGAAAACATAAACCCTGTAGGAGCGAGCCCGCTCGCGATGGTCGTTAACGATAACGCGGGTTGACAGGTACCCCGCGGCGCTCTGGGGTTTATCGCGAGCAAGCTCGCTCCCACAGATGGCATTGGCCGCCGGCGAAAACATAAACCCTGTAGGAGCGAGCCCGCTCGCGATGGTCGTCAACGATAACGCTGGTTGGCAGGTGCCCCGCGGTGCTCTCCGGTTTTTCGCGAGCAGGCTCGCTCCCACAGATGGCATTGGCCGCCGGCGAAAACATAAACCCTGTAGGAGCGAGCTCGCTCGCGATGGTCGTCAACGATAACGCTGGTTGGCAGGTGCCCCGCGGTGCTCTCCGGTTTTTCGCGAGCAGGCTCGCTCCTACAGTTGGCATTGGCCGCCGGCGAAAACATAAACCCTGTAGGAGCGAGCTCGCTCGCGATGGTCGTCAACGATAACGCCGGCTGGCAGGTGCCCCGCGGCGCTCTGGGGTTTATCGCGAGCAGGCTCGCTCCTACATCCCCATACATGGGTTATTACACCCACCTGACCGGGCCTTTTTCACCAAATTTGCGTTTCGCCTGGCACACCGTCAAACAGCTTGTTCATTAATCTGGACTTTTTCCTGGCCCTGTAGTGATGGCTCATTCGTTGCTTAACCCTTGGTACCCGCAACAGTTTTCGTCCCATGACGCGAGGGGTGAAAAAATGAAGCCAGCGACGCCAGCATGCAACGCCATCGCCTTACTGCTGAGGTCAAGCCCGCCCTCCACGATGCTCCTTCCCGGAGCACGTCACGGGCTGACAACGCACTTACTCCCAACGTGCAGATATCATTCAGATCGCCACCGACGACCAGCCCAGCCAATTGTTCGCGAGAGCTATTACATGTACGGCGGGAAAGGGAGAACGGGTGATGGCTTCCACGACTAAATCCATTGATCTGATCACGAAAAGACCGACCCACCTTTACAAGCAGCTCGCTCAGTTGAGTCTGATGGTTGTTGCGTTGCTGATGATGCTGGCGTTGTCCGCCGTACTGGCGATGGCGTTGACCCTTTGAGGGTTCTGAGCTGCCGACGCCGCTGACGTGTCGGGTCGAATGCAAACGGGTGAGCAAGCCTGTGAATGACCCAGCCTATGGAACTGCACACCATTCTGGCGATCAAATCCTTTACGGGTGAGACGCGCGTCGTAATGGTTACGCATTCGCATTGAACGCCCAGTTAGGCTGTAAAGCCGGGAGGGCAGCATGGGCAACAGCGCGATGGTCAAGTTCTTTGCGGGCTACCTGTTCGTGTGCGCACTGCTGGCATGGGCGGTGACCCAGGCCTCTCCCTGGATTGCCTCGCACCTGCTGCTCCACTGGATTCTCTAGCGCCGTACCCCCCTCAATGCCACGCCCGATACTTCAAGCTCCGCGATCCGCAGCCTGCTCGATCAGTCGTTGCAACTGCGCGACCAGGCCGGTTCGCTGAACCGGCAACTGACCCCATTCAAGGGAGCCAGTTGCCGACGCTGGCGGATTAGTGGAACGGAAAGATGTAGTTCATCCAGGCAGCCATGCGCAGGAGGATCTTGCGCATCATCGCGATGTGATGGAAATGCTGGCTGTACAACGCCGCCTGGCCGTAGGCCCCGCCGGGCATCAGGTCGGCGTACTGGGCATAGTCGGGATCGGTGATTTCAATGATCACCGGTACCCGGCCGGCCGGTGGCGAACCGGTGAAACCGATCAGCGTGCCCGACGGCTGGATCTGGCCTTCGGCGATGACCGACACCACGGTTTTGACCTTGCCTTCGAACACCTTCCCGGGAATGCCGTCAAAAGCGACTTCGGCCTCATCGCCCTCGGTCAGGCGCAACAGGCTGTTCTGGCGCATCCATGCCGAGAAGTAATGACCTTCTGCGGGAATGAACACCATCGAAGGGCGCAGCGGCAGCTTGGTCGCCATCATGCCCGGACGCAGCGAAACATGGGTGACGAAGCCTTTGCTGGGCGCACGCACCGTGGTGTTGTCGAGTTCATACTGCGCGTTGTCCAGTTGTGCCTTCAGGTCGTCGGTCCGGGCGACCACCATATCCAGTTCCCGTTGAGTGCTGAAATTACGCTTGATCAACTCGGTGATCCGCACACGATCGGCCTGGGCGGCAATCAGTTGTGCCTTGAGGGATTTGACCCGGTACTCGAAAGGCGCGGGGTCGATGCGAAACAGCACATCGCCTTTTTCCAGGGGCTGGTTGGTCTTGACCGGCACGTCGATCACCTGGCCACTGACCACGGGAATCACCGGAACCGATACGAAATAGGAACGCGCCACCTCGGAGTAGGGGTGGTTGTAGTTCATCGTGAAAATCAGCGCGCCGATAATCACGATACCGCCCAGCACCGCCGTGGGCACCGTCCATTTGTTCAGGGGGATGCGGAAGATCTTGAAGATGGCAACGCAGAGTGCGGCATACGTCAGTATGAGTAAGAGATCCATGGCTCAAATGCCCTCGCCGAGATTGTCCGTTGGCCGCCTGCTCTGCGTCGTGCCCGTCGCCGTCTCGAGGCGCTCGATGCGGCCTTGCAGTTCGGCGACCTGTTGTTCGAGGTGAACCACATGGCTCTTGGCTGAGTGTCCGTCACTGAAACCCCAGCCCCGGTCTTCCCGATAGGCCATCGCCCAGATCCACAGGAACGGCCAGAGCGCGTGCAGGGTGAACAGGCTGACCCAGCCGGTGGCGTGGATTGCATCCTGGTGAGGGTGGTTGCGGTGGACGGCAATTTCATAGGGGATGTCGTGGAGCAGGATGATCCCGTAGAACAGGACGAGCCCGACAAAGATCAGCAGGCCCAGCGCGAAGTAATCAAGCATGAATCACTCCTCTTGAAGCAGGTAACGTGTGCGCATGAGTGTAGCCGTTCAATCTACACTTGACGGGGATGCTGATATCCAGCCCGGGCAACCGGTGCCTGGCCGACGCGTCGACCGGTATCGTGCAGATAGCCCAAGGGGAGGTGTACTCATGCCAGGCAATGGTCAATTCGAAAGGGCGCCTGTACTTGACCCTGTCGAGCGCATTACCGAGGTGATCTTCGGCCTGCTGATGGCCATGACGTTCACCGGCACCATCAGCGTGGCCACGGCAGACCAGGCCGCCGAACGCACGATGATGCTGGCCGCGCTCGGTTGCAATCTCGCCTGGGGACTGGCCGATGCGGTCATGTACCTGCTGCGTGCACTGGTCGAGCGCACGCGCCGGATCAAGCTGTACCTGGCCCTGCGCAATGGCGCGGACGCCGCGGCGGGTCAGGCGCTCATTGCACAAGTGCTGCCGTTGCAATTCGCCACGGCGGCCGGCAGCGAGGGCCTGGAACTGTTGCGCCGACGGCTGCTCGAGCAGCCGCCCTTGCCGATCAGGGCCGGCCTCGGCTGGAACGATTTCAGGGGGGCGTTCGGTGTTTTCCTGTTGGTGGTGTGCTCGACCTTTCCGCTGGTGGTGCCGTTCATACTGCTCGACCAGACGGCACTCGCCATTCGCTTGTCCAACCTGATCGGACTGGTGGTGCTGTTCATCGCAGGCTGGATGCTCGCCAGATACGCTGGCGCCACGCAGTGGCAGGGTGGGGTGATCATGGCCGCTACGGGAGGTGTGTTGATCCTTGCGATCATTGCGCTGGGCGGCTGACAACTGGACATAATTCAGCACACTAAAGACTCATTCTCATTTACAATTGCCCTTCCATTTACGTCGGGCAGCCCGGTATGGATGTTCTTGCCGCAATCCATCTTTATTTATCCCAGTGGGTGATCGAGCCGGTCACCCGGCAGTTCCTGGGCATTTTCGACTTCAACGGCAGACTCGGTCTATCCTTTCTCTGCATGTCTTACAGCGTCGCTTATTGCCTGTTCCGGCACCGCAAATCCCGGGGTTTGACCGACGCGCGCTCGTTCGTTGAGTTCATCGGTGGCAGCCGGGTTTACCTGCACCGCTCGGCGCTGCTCGACTACCGCTATTACTTCGTCCTGGCCATCCTCAAGGTCGTCCTGGTGCTGCCCATCGTCGCTCTGGTCGACCCGTACGTGTTGCGCTCGGCGGACTACATCGCCTTCTTCACCGGGCTGTGGGGCGCGCGCACGCAAGTGGAGGAGCACCTGGCGCTGACCCTGCTTTATGGACTGGGGGTATTCCTGGTCAAGGATTTCAGCCATTACTGGGGCCATCGCGCGTTTCATTCGCGGTACCTGTGGGCCTTCCACAAAGTCCATCATTCGGCGCCCGTGCTGGTGCCGGCGACGGCCAGCCGCGTGCACTTTCTGGAAGAGGTGGTCGAAAAGCTCACGGACATCATCTGTGTCGGCGCCTTTGCCGGTGTCTTCTGGTACGCCTGCGGGGGAGAGATCAGCCGCTACACATTGTTTGGCGTGACCTACATGGTGTTCATCTTCAACAGCCTGGCGGCCAACCTGCGTCACAGCCATGTCTGGTTGTCCTTCGGACCGGTGCTCGAACGGGTGCTGAGCAGCCCGGCGCAACACCAGATTCATCACAGCGATGCGCCACGACATTTCAACAAGAACTTCGGCATCAACCTGTCGCTGTGGGACTGGATGTTCGGCACCCTGTACGTTACCCGGCCCACACCCGAGGTCATCGCCTTCGGCACCGGGGAACAGGATCACGAGCGTTACCTGACGATGAAGGGTTTGATCGTCACGCCTTTTGTGGACATCGGCCGCAAACTCCTCTGTGCCATACGCCCGAAAGCACAGCCTCAAAGCGCATCTGATCCGTATTTTTCAGTGCAATCTGCCTCTGTAACGGATACAGCCGCCAGCCCATAATAAATCTCCGGTACGGCAGCACTCGGCGCTCGCTGTACCGCCAATTCATAGTGTGGGAGGCCGCATGGCCAAGATGACGATTTTTCTCGGCGGTTTTCTGCTGTTGACCATCCTGATCGGTGTGCTGGCGACGATTCCTCCGGCGTGATTACTGCGGCCGGTTTTCGTCGACGGCCAGGCGCAGTTCGCGGTACGCCGCGACCAGTTGCTCAAGGCTGAACGCACGATTTCTGCCGCTGGGGTTCGGCAGGACCCAGACCGCCGCGTTGCCGAAGGTTTTCGCTTGAAGACCCCAGGCAACCTCGCGCTGACCGGACAGCGCGCAATACGCCGCCTTGCCCAGGAATGCCACGAAACGCGGCGCATGGCGGGCGATTTTCTGTTCGAAGCCCGCTGCGGCGGCGCTGAACTCGTGCAAGGACAATTGATCGGCGCTGGCCGTCGGCCGCTCGACCACTGCGGTCAAGCCGCATTGATAGCGCAAGAGCGTCCGGTCGTTTTCCGGTTGCACCTGCTCAGGCGTAAACCCGGCGAGATGGAGCGTGCGCCAGAAGCGATTGCCGCTCCCGGCAAAATGGTGCCCTTGGGCGGCGGCAGTCATGCCGGGATTGATGCCGCAAAAGATCACGGCAAGCTCCTCGGCAAGAATATCCTCGAGTCTTTCACTCACCGCAGATCACTCTGATCGCCTGGCGTGCCAGTCCTGTCAGCTCGTCTCGGGATTTACCGGCCCGGGCACGGATCGAAATGCTGTGCAGCAGGGACGAGGCGAGCACGGCAAGGGCGGCCGGGTCGGCATCGTCTTTCAACTCGCCGGCATTTTTCGCCGCTTGCAGGCGTACTTCCAGATCGGCATCCAGCCGGCTCAAACGGTCGGACAGCACTTCGCGAATCTGCGGGTCCTCGACGGCTTCGGTGGTTGCCGTGCCGATGGCGAAGCAACCGCGGGGCTGGCCATCGCCCGAGAAGTAAATCGATAACTGCCCCTCGTAGAAACGCTGCAAGGCCTCGGCCAGCGGCAGGTTCAGGTCCGTCAGCGCCTCATGCATGGCCGCCGCTGCAAATTCCCAATATTGCTCCAGCGCTTTGATGTAGAGCGCGTGCTTGTCGCCGAACGCGGCATAGAGGCTGGGGCGGTTCATGCCGGCGGCGGTGGCGATGCTGTCCAGGGACGCACCGGAATAGCCGGTGTTCCAGAACACACCGAGTGCCTGCTGCAACGCGGTCTGCGGGTCGTAGGCCCGAGGGCGGCCGCGGCCTTTGCCCTCTGTCGATTTATTTTGTGCCATGTCGTACAAAATCCTTGTGGGGTGATGGGGTGAGGGATATTCTTACACCATCGCACAAAATTAAGGAATCAGAAATTCCTTGATCCAGGGTTTGTTGTAGCCGGGCTCGAACCGAGTGCTGCGGCGACGAAACCGACGCGCTGGGAGCGATCCTCCCGACCGCGCACGGGCTTGCTTCTTTTCAGCATTTATTGACTTGCGGGCCACCGGCGCTTGTTGCCGATGCTGGCCCGATTACCCGGCTAAAGGTGAACTCGATCATGACCAAAGCGTTCGATATCCCGGCTTCACAGACCTTCGGGCAGCCTGGCCCAAACCCGGCCGGCGCGCCCACCCGAAAACCCCTGAGACAGACCTTGCGTCCCTGGCTGATGGTGGGTGTTCCACTCCTGTTCGCGGCGCTGGGCTATGCCCACCATGTGTCGGGCCAGGCCTATGTATCGACCGACAACGCTTACGCCCGCGTGGCCAAGGCATCGATCAATGCGCGGATCTCCGGGCAAGTGGTCGAGATTGCCGTCGAGGACAATCAGCCGGTCAGCAAGGGCCAGGTGCTGTTCCGGATCGATCCGAAACCCTTCCAGATCGCCGTCGACCGTGCGCAAGCGCAACTGAGCGTGGCGCGGCTGCGGATCGACGGACTCAAGGCCAGCTATCGCCAGCAGCAGGCGGAACTGCAATCGGCGAAAGAGTCGGCTGACTTCGACCAGAAGGACTTTGCCCGCAAGAAAGCACTGGTCGCGACCGAGTTCGTTTCGAAGTCGATCTACGAACGGGCCGACACCGACGTGAAGGTGGCGCGGCAACGGATCGCGTCCATCGAGCAACAGATCGCCAGCACCGTGGTGGCCCTGAACGGCAATCCGAACATCGAGGCCGATAACCACCCGACGGTGCGCGAGGCCCGGGCGCAGCTCGACGAGGCGCAGTTGTACCTCTCGTACACCACGGTATACGCGCCGCAGGACGGCATCGTGGCCAAGGTTGACGACCTGCAGGTGGGCAACTACCTGAACAACGGTGCGCCGGCCTTTGCCTTGCTGTCCGGTCACGAGATCTGGATCGAGGCCAATTTCCGCGAGACGGACGTGACCCACATGCGCCCTGGCCAGCAAGCCACCATCCGCATCGATACCTACCCGGATCGCGTGTTCAAGGCCCACGTCACCAGCATGAGCCCGGGGGCCGGTTCGGATTTCGCCCTGCTGCCGCCGGAGAACGCGACCGGCAACTGGGTCAAGGTGACGCAGCGGGTGCCGGTACGGCTTGAGCTCGATGAAGTGGACCCGGCGCTGCCGCTGTTCTCCGGGACCAGCGCCACGGTAAGGATCGACACCCGGTTTCGCAGCCCCTGGTGGCATCCGCTCAAGGCGTTGCTGACCGCAGGTAACTTCTGATGAACGCCCAAGCGATAGTAAGCCCCGGCGGGGAGGGCGCGCGCTCCCTCAGGTTCGCCGCCTTGCTGGCGACCTACATGCAGTCGGCCAACCTGCCGTTGCCGAACGCGGCACTCAGGTTGATTCAGGGCAGCCTGTCGATGACCGACGATCAGGCGGGCTGGATTTTCACCTCGTACCTGGCCGCGAGTGCGATCAGCATGCCGCTGGCCCAGTGGCTGGCCGCGCGCTTTGGCTTGAAGTGGGTATATCAGTCGGCGCTGGCGTTGTTTGTCCTGGGCTTGCTGCTCGCCACGGTGGCGACGACGCCGTTGGAATTCGTCGGCGCGCGCATCGTTCAAGGCATTGCCAGCGGCGTACTGGCGCCGCTGTCGATGGCGATCGCCCTGGAAACCTTGCCGCCGGAAAAGCGTGCGAAGTTCGGCGTGAGCTGGACCGCCATCGTGCTGTTCGGCATCGTCAGCGGCCCTAGTATCGGTGGCTGGATCGCCGAACATTTCGGCTGGCGCCCGATGTTCTACCTCAGCGTGCCACTGTCGCTGTTTATCTTCCTGGTGGCGGCGCTGTTGTTGACCGAAAAGAAAGCCGAAAAACCTCCGGCGTTCGATTTCTTCGGTTTCGGCACCTTCACCCTCAGCCTGATCAGCCTGCAGATGCTGCTCGACCGGGGTGAACGACTGGACTGGTTCGCCTCGCCCGAGATCTGGCTGGAAGCCGTGGCGTCGGCGCTGGGGTTCTACCTGTTCGTGGTGCATGTGCTGACCTCGAACGTGCATTTCCTCAACAAGCGCCTGCTCAAGGACTGCAACTTCGTGCTGTCGACGGTGATCTTTTTCGCCCTCGGTTTCGTGCTGTTGTCGACCATGGCCCTGACCTCGCCGATGCTCGACGAAATTCTCGGCTACCCGCCGGACACCACGGGCGCCTTGACGATCCCGCGTGGCATGGGCCTGGTCGGCGCCTTCCTGCTGATGGGGCGGCTGCCCGCGCGCTTCGACCGTCGCCTCTTCGTCGCGGCCGGTATCGCCATCGTGATCTATGCCAATTGGCTGATGCTCGGCTATTCGCCGCTGATGGACGAGTGGCCCGTGGCGGTTGCCGGCGCGATCCAGGGCGCGGGCCTGGGCATCCTGATGCCGGCGGTGAGCAACGTCGCGTTCAGTACCCTCGACCCCGCGCTGCGGGCCGAAGGCACCGGCCTGTTCAATCTGGTCCGGGTCTACGGCAGCACGCTGGGGGTGGCGATCGTGCAGCTGTTTTTCTTCAACAACACCCAGGCCATGCACATGGCGCTGGTCAGCAACCTCACGCCGTACCGCACCGCCACGCAGTCGCTGGCCTGGGCGCCGTTGCAGGTGCTGGAGGGGCTCAACGAAATGATCACCGGCCAGGCCGCGTTCATCGCCGTGGTCGATCAGTTCAAGATCCTGATGGTGGTGATGCTGGTGGTGAGCCCGCTGGTGTTGTTTCTTCGCAAGCCTGTTGCGGCCAATTAGTTTTCGTGGAGTTCGCCAAATGAAATCCTGTGCGCTGGTCATCACCCGATACTTGCTGCAAACGAAGATCGCGGCGCTGTCGCTGCTTTTCTTGCTGACGGCTTGCACCGTTGGCCCCGACTATCAAACACCGGCAGCGAGTACATCGCAGCACTACGACACACAGGCCGAGCAGCGTCTTGCCCAGGGTGCAGCCCCTCGCATCGACCTTGGCAAGAAGGTCAGTGGCGATTGGTGGACGGCCTTTCGCTCGCAGAAACTCGACAACGTGGTGCGTCGTGCCATCGACGGCAACCTGGACCTGGTGGCCGCCGACGCAACGATCCGCCAGGCCGCTTCGTCTGTCGCTGCGGCGCAGGGTGCGCTGTATCCGCAGGTCGATTTCGCTGCCGTGGCCGGTCGTCAGCGGCTGCACAACGCCAGGGAGCCCTCTATCGCCAACTTCTATGCGATTGGCCCGCGGGTGGGGTTCGACCTTGATGTGTTCGGCGGCAACCAGCGTCTGGTTGAACAGCAGCAGGCGTTTGCCGAGCTGCAAAAACACCGCTACGAAGCGGCGTACCTGACATTGACCGGCAACGTTGCCAGCCAGGCCTTGCTGTTGGCCTCGGCCAACGCGCAGATGCAAGCCGTGGAAAAACTGCTCGCCAACGATGCGAAAAACCTGGAGCTGGTGCGCATGGCCCATCTCAACGGCAGCACCACGCAGATCGATGTGTCGCTGGCCGAGACCCGGCTCGCCCAGGATCGCACGCTGTTGCCGCCCCTCGCTCAGCAGCGCGATGCGGCCCGCCATGCACTGTCGATCCTGACGGGGAAGGGGCCGGCGGACTGGATCGCTCCCGACTTCGACTTGAGCGAGTTCGCCCTGCCGTCGAACCTGCCGGTGAGCCTGCCTTCGGAAATGGCCCACGACCGCCCGGATGTGCTGCAGGCCGAAGCGCAACTGCACATGGCCAGCGCGGCGGTGGGCGTGGCGACGGCGAACCGCTATCCCCATGTCACGTTGTCGGCCTCTCTGGCGCAGGCGGCCTCGGGCAACGGCGGCGCGGCACTCTGGGGTTTCGCTGCCGGGCTGGCCGGGCCGATCTTCGATGGCGGCACGCTCAAGGCACAGCAGCAGGCCGCCGTCGACGGCTACAAGGCGACGCTCGCCGGATACCAACAGACGGTCATCAACTCGTTCGGGCAGGTCGCCGACACCTTGCAGGCGATCAACCATGACGCCGAAGAACACCTGGCCCAGACCGACGCCTTGCGCGCGGCCGAAAACAGTCTGCGGTTGAACCAGCAAGCCTTCGCGCAAGGCGAAAACAGCATCCTCCAGGTCCTGGAAGCGGAGCGTGCCTATGAGCAGGCACTGCTGGGACAGATCCGCGTGAATACCGCGCAGTACCTCGACACCGTGCAGCTGTTTGTTGCCCTTGGCGGTAACGCTGTCGGCACCTTCGAGCAACGCGTTGCCTCTGGCGACGGGCAGACACCTTCGTATCAATAATGGCTGCGGCCTGGAGTAGACACATGACCTATGAAGCCTTTCACGACGGACTGCGCGATACCCGGTTTGCGCTCAACCATGGAGCGGTCGAGATGCCGGCGGTTGGATTCGGGACCTTGTTCCGTGATCTCGCCACGACCACTGATGCGGTGAAGGAAGCGCTGGCCGCCGGTTTCCGCCATTTCGATTGCGCCGAGCGTTATCGCAACGAAGCCCAGGTCGGTGTGGCGCTGACGGAGGTGCTGGCCGCCGGCAACGTCCGCCGCGAAGACCTGTTCATCACCACTAAGCTGTGGAACACCAACCATCGCCCCGAGCGCGTCGAGCCCGCGTTCGCCGCCAGTTGCCAACGCCTGCAAGTGGACTACATCGACTGCTACCTGATCCACACGCCGTTTGCCTTTCAACCCGGCGACAACCAGGACCCGAGGGACGCGCTGGGCAACGTCATCTACGACCACGGCGTGACGCTGATCGAAACCTGGCGGGCGCTCGAGCGGCTGGTGGATGAGGGGCGGGCGAGGTCCATCGGGGTGTCGGACATCACGCTGGACGCGCTGAAGGCGCTGGTCGCCGTCGCCCGGATCAAACCCGCCGTGGTGCAGGTCGAGTCCCACCCTTATTTGCCGGAGTGGGAACTGCTTGAGTTCTGCAAGGCGCACGGGATTATCGTGCTGGCGTTTGCGCCATTGGGGCACGGCATGCAGCCCAATGTGCTGCAAGACCCGGTGCTCACCGGCATCGCCCGGCGTCTGCAGAAAACCCCGGCCCAGGTTGCGCTGGCCTGGTCGGTGCAACGCGGGGTGGCGTTCCTGACCACCTCGGCAACGCCGAGCCATATCCGGGAAAACATCGATATCTCGACCTTGCCGCTCAGGGCCATGATCGAGATTCAACAAGACATCACCACCCGTATACGCTTCAACTCGGTGGTTGAAACCGGTGTTCCCGGATTCACTGCGCGCAAGCCTTAGTGCCTGAGATCAGGGCGGTGCGTCACGGGACCGTCCTGTCTGCCTATCCCTGGAGGTGAAACCGATGGATGTTTTCCAGACCCTGCGCTGTTTCGCGGCGGTGGCCCAAAGCGGCAGCTTCACCGCGGCGGCCGCGATGCTGGACACCACCACGACCAACGTATCAAAAGCCGTTTCCAGCCTGGAGGCCAGGCTGCAGACGCGCTTGATCAACCGCACCACCCGGCGCCTGGCATTGACCGAAGCCGGTGTGCGCTATTTGCAGCGCTGCGAGCGGATCCTGGAGGACCTGCGTGAGGCCGATGCAGAGGCGGGCACGGCCCAGGTCATGCCCGCAGGCCGACTGAAAATCCACGCCATGTCCGCCATCGGCAACCACTACGTGATCGGCGCCATCGCCCGCTACCGGCAAATCTGGCCTTCGGTGCTGTTTGACCTGACCGTGACCAATCGCCTGCCGGATTTGCTCGAAGAGGGCTATGACATGTCGATCGTGCTGGCGCGGGACCTGCCCGATTCCGGCTTCGTCGCCCAGCGGCTGGGCATCACCTACAGCATTCTCTGCGCCTCGCCCGAGTACCTGAGCCAACGCGGGATTCCCGACTCGCCGGGTGAACTCGCCGGCCATGACTGCCTGCGAATCGTCAACACGGTCATGCCGGCCGAGCACTGGGTATTTGAAGGCCCGCAGGGGACAGAGACATTCAGCACGCCGGTGTCACCCTTTCACGTCAACACGGCTGACGCCATGACCTTCGCGATCAAGAACGGGATGGGGATTGGCATTCAACCGATTGCATCGGCCGTCGAGGGCCTGCGGGCGGGGACGTTGGTGCGCGTATTGCCGGCGTATCGGCTTGAAGAGTTGAACCTGTTTGCGATCTACCCTTCACGCAAGTTCGTGGATGCAAAAATAAAAACCTGGGTGGAATTTCTCAAGCATTCCATTCCGGGGTTGCTGGCGTCTGATGAAAAAATTGTCGGTGCGTCGGTGTAGCTGGCGTTGTACCCATGGAGTGTCGACCCTCCATCGTCCATACAGTGCTCACCCGTTCGAGCAGCCGGTGCCCATCACTTGATATTCGACGGTGCGACGTTGACCCCGGGAATCTTCATAGGTCATGCGCGCCGGCACTGGTCCGCATTCGTTGGCGACTTCCGATACTTCGATGACGCGTTTGATATCAAGCCGGGTGCCGTAGGTGTAGGTTTCAATGGGTGGTTGGTTAGCTGCAGTAGTCGAGTGGCTGTCGTCCGCCAAGGCCTGGGTGCCGGCGCTGGCCAGCGCAAGCAAGAGTGCGATGTTTAACAGTTTCATGATCGTTACCTCGTGGTAAAAGCGTTATCCCGGGGATTATTCACTTGGGTGAAGTCGATGTTAGGCGTTTGGCGGGGGCGCAAAAATCGGTCGGCGGGATAAACACTGTTGCCGGATTGATCATGAATCGAGGGGGGAGTTCGTTAACCCTATCTGCCTGTCAAATCGTATAGCAGGCCTGATCAAAGGGTCTCGGGAAGCGGTTGTTATTCCGGGGCTGGAGAAGGCTAGTGTGGCATGCCCGCGATCCGCAACCAGGCCACACCGCCTTCGCGCTCACCGGTACTCATCATGCCGACGCCACCAGGGCCCCGTTTCATTGCGTCCCCTGGGCGCGCGGTCGAGCCATTGGTACATGCTCCACAACCCGTCCAGGCCCCGCGCGTAGGTGGAGTAGGTGTGATAGATCTGGCCGTCCTCCAGTACAAAGGTACTCAGCCCCGGCCGGTCGCGGGTATAGGTCGGTGCGTCGGTGCCACAGGTCGCGGCGAACTGTTTCACCGGTTCCGGAATGTCACTGGCGTCCATGGCATGGCCGCCGCGCTGGTAGTTGTACTCGACCAGGCCTTCGCGCTGCTGCGCTTCGGTGAAGTAGACGTTGAAGTCGGCGGTGAAATCGCTGTCGGCGGCCGAGGCCCAGGGGAAGGTCCAGCCCATCCGGCGCTTGTAGGCCTGCAGTTTCGCCAACGGTGCGCGGGATATCGCCATCAGGGTCACGTCGTGATTGGCCAGGTGGATGACCAGGGGGTCGAAGCCATCGGCAATGGCTGAGCAGGAAGGGCAGCCGGCGGTGTAGTCGGGGCCGAACATGAAGTGATAGACCAGCAGTTGCGAGCGCCCTTGAAAGAGTTCGGCCAGGGTGGCGCTACCGTTGTCGGTAGCGAAACGGTACGTCTTGTCGAGACGAACCCACGGCAAGGCCTGGCGTTGCCGGGCCAGTTCATCGCTGCGTCGGGTCAGGGCCTTTTCCGCTTCGAGCAGTTGCAGGCGTGCCGCCAGCCATTGGTCCCGGGTCGCGGTTGTGTGCGTGTTCATCGCTGTACGCTCCTGGTGAAAGGTCGTGAATTAGACTAAACCCGGGTATCGAATGATGGGAGTGACAAGCGTGGCGGGATTTCGATGGACTCGATGATCACGGCCGCTGCCCAGGCGCTGGCGGCGGGCAATCCACTGGGCGCACTGGACCGCGTGGCCTTGCGCGACGATGCGCCGGCGCTGGCCCTGCGCGGCATCGCCATGGCGCAACTGGGCGATCTGGTGCGCGCCCGGGCGCTGGTCAAGCGCGCGCAGCGGGCCTTTTCGCCCAGGGAAGTGCTGGCCCGTGCCCGATGCGTGGTGGCCGAAGCCGAAATCGCCCTGGCGTCGCGGGAACTCGGTTGGCCGGTCAAGGCGCTCGAAACGGCGCGGGTCACCCTTGAACAGCACGGTGACCGGGTCAATGCCGCTCATGCGCGGTATCTGCAAATCCGCCGTCTGCTGCTGATCGGTCAGCTCGATGAGGCGCAGCAGTTGCTGGCCAGCCTCGACCCCGGCCCCTTGCCGCCGGCCTTGCGCGCTACCCATGAGCTGGTGCTGGCGGGGATCGCCATTCGCCGCCTGCAATCGAACGCGGCACGGGAGGCGTTGACGCGAGCCGGGCAGGCTGCCGGTCAGACGGGGATTGCCGCGCTGATCGCTGAAGTCGAACAGGCTGCGCGCCTGCTCGACGCCCCCGCGGCACGCCTGATTGCCCGGGGTGAGGAACGCGCACTGCTGCTCGATGAAGTCGAAGCCTTGCTCGGTTCAACGGCGTTGGTGGTGGATGCCTGCCGGTACGTTGTGCGGGGCTGCGGCATGTCGGTGTCGCTCGCGACGCGGCCGATCCTGTTCCTGCTCGCCCGCACCCTGGCCGAAGCCTGGCCCGCCGACGTTGCACGGGAAACGCTGATCGCCCGGGCGTTCCGTCTGAAGCTCTCGGATGAGTCCCATCGTGCCCGGCTTCGCGTGGAAATCGGCCGGCTGCGTAAAGCACTCAAGCCGTTGGCCGGCGTCATCGCGACGCCCCGTGGTTTTGCCCTGCAAACGTCCGTGTGCACGGAGGTGGTGACACTGGCGCAACCGGTCGAGGAAAAATTTGCCGCGGTATTTGCCTGCCTCGCCGATGGCGAGTCGTGGTCGAGTTCCGCCCTGGCCCTGGCGCTGGGTACCAGCCAGCGCACGGTGCAGCGTGCACTCGATACGCTGGCGGAGCAGGGCAAGGTGCAGTGGTTTGGCCGAGGCCGCGCGCGGCGCTGGATGACACCGCCGGTGCCGGGATTCGCGACGACCTTGTTACTCCCGGCGCCGCTGCCCGGTGGCTAGGATGAACGCCACCAACCCCCCATTGAGGATTGCCAGATGAAACACGCAACTGCTGAAGTCATTCGTGAATATGGCCCGTTTGCCGAGGTCGATCATGTGTGCGGCGTCACCTGGGACGGCGAAAAGGTCTGGTTCGCCAGCAACAGCAAAATCAACGCCCTCGACCCGGAAAGCGGCAAGTTGCTGGACTCGATCGATGTCGCTGCCCATGCCGGCACCGCGTTCGATGGCGAGCATCTGTTCCAGATCGCCGACGACCGCATCCACAAGATCGACCCCCGCACCGGCCGCATCCTGTCGACGATTCCGGCCCCCGGCGCCGGCACCGATTCGGGGCTGACCTGGGCCGAAGGGACGTTGTGGGTGGGCCAGTACCGCGAACGCAAGATCCATCAGATCGACCCCGAGACCGGCAAGATCCTGCGCACCCTCGAATCCAACCGTTTCGTTACCGGCGTGACCTGGGTGCAAGGTTCGCTGTGGCATGGCACCTGGGAGGGCGACGAGAGTGAGTTGCGGCGCATCGACGCGCAAACCGGTGAAGTGCTCGAGAGCCTCAGGATGCCCGAAGGCGTCGGCGTGTCGGGACTGGAGTCCGATGGCGGCGAGCGGTTGTTCTGCGGTGGCGGCGAAAGCGGCAAGGTGAGGGTGGTGCGTCGGCCTTCGTGATGCACGGAACTGTGTACACCCACTTACCCTGTGGGAGCGGGCTTGCTCGCGAAGGCGGTGTATCAGCTAGCATCAATGTCGTCTGACACGCCGCCTTCGCGAGCAAGCCCGCTCCCACAGGGGCAGTGGGTGTATGCAAAATCTGCAAGCAACCTCACTCAGTCCGCTTGTGGATGCTGATCGTTGATCTCGTACCAATCCGCTTTCGAGCCGACGCAAACATGTTTTTGCTTGCGTGTCCGTAGCGGCGTATCCAGCGAGCCGAGGGCAATCGAAACCCACTCGGAAAACGCGCCTGTCGAGTCAGTCCAGAACAGCGAAGATCCGCAGCGGCAACAGAACTGCCGGGTGACACCTTTGGATGATTCATAGGCCTGAAGCGAATCTGTGCCGGTCATGATCGACAGCGCCGAGACGGGCGCGCTCGCATAGGTCGCAAACGCAGCCCCATGGCTCTTTCGGCACTGGCTGCAATGGCAATGGGTGACGGCTTTCAACTCGGTCGACACGCCATATTTGACCGCGCCGCAAAGGCAGCTGCCCTGGTGAAACTCATCCATGCAATACCCTCTCCTTATCGATAGTATTTTTCCGTCCTGCCATGTTTTCTGCTGGTCGAAATCGGTCTAAAAGCCCGGTTGGCAATCGTCCCTGTTTTGCTATCCTCAACTTTGTAGGTGAAGACGCAGACTGATGCGCAAAAGGATAGCAAGGAGACGTGGGGCGCGTTCCGAAGGGTACACGGTTAGAAAGATCCCCGCGCTGGGATCCAGCCCTTATGCCGTGTGAAGCAGAAGAGTTCCATTACGGTTTCACGACTCTTTTGTGGGAGGCCTGATAAACCTTGTAAGCCGGAGACCAGCACCGGCCACCTACTTGTACTCACCCACGAAGCCCGCCCAGTGCGGGCTTTTTAATGCCTTGGTTTTTGGCGTCTTTGTAGGAGCCAGCTTGCTGGCGATGGTCGTTAACGATAACGCGTGTGACCTGGATAAACGCGGCGCACTGGAGTCCATCGCCAGCAGGCTGGCTCCTACAGTTTCAGCGTGGGCATGGCCCTTTGTGGGAGCTGGCTTGCCCGCGATGGTCGTTAACGATAACGCGTGTGAACGGGATAAACGCGGCGCACTGGAGTCCATCGCCAGCAGGCTGGCTCCTACAGTTTCAGCGTGTGGGCGCGGTCTTTTGTGGGAGCTGGCTTGCCTGCGATGGTCGTCAACGTTCACGCGTGTGAACTGGATGAACGCGGCGCGCTTTAGTCCATCGCCAGCAGGCTGGCTCCTACAGTTGCAGCGTGGGCACGGTCTTTTGTGGGAGCTGGCTTGCCTGCGATGGTCGTTAACGATAACGCGGGTGAACCGGATAAACGCGGCGCATCTGAGTCCATCGCCAGCAAGCTGGCTCCTACAGTTTCAGCGTGTGGGCGCGGTTTTTTGTGGGAGCTGGCTTGCCAGCGATGGTCGTTAACGATAACGCGGGTGAACCGGATAAACGCGGCGCACTGGAGTCCATCGCCAGCAGGCTGGCTCCTACAGTTTCCCGTCTAGAACCTTTTCAATGCCCGCAAGGTGGGTCTGGCCGGCCGCTCAAGGCGCGCCGAACAGCATCGTCCAGTAAACACCGTTGTCGCTGCGGGCGTTGGCGGCGTACGCGGCACCGACCTGGGTGAACATCGGGTTCATCAGGTTGGCGCAGTGCCCGGGACTGGCGAGCCAACCGGCCATGGCCTTGCTCGGCGAACCTTGTCCGGCGGCGATGTTTTCACCGATCTGGCGGCCACGGTAGCCGGCAGCCCTGGCGCGGTCGGCGGGCATGTCACCGTCGGGGTCCTGGTGGGCGAAGTAGTTGCCGTAGGCCATGTCCTTGCTGTGATTTTGCGCTGCGGAACCCAAGGCAGCACTCCAGGACAGCGGCCGTGCGGCGGCGAAGCGCTGGCGACCACACAGGCGCGGCTTGGCCCGGGCAGCGTTGACCTGCGCCAGCAACGCCTGGGCGGCGCTGCGGGGATCGGCGGTTTGCCGGTCGAGCACCGGCCGCGCCAGCACCACTTGCCACTCGCTCCCGGCGCGACTGACGCCGATATCGGCGTATTGGTTGTCCAGCAGTGCGGCGCAGTGCTCGTCCTGGAACATATCGAAGGCTTCTTCGGCATCCCGTGCACCCACCACGCGGATAGAGCGCACCATGGTCGCCTGATAGCCGGAAGCCTTTAACCGGTCCCGCAACCCACCGCCATAACCAACGGGCAAGGCCAGGTTCGCTTTGAGCGTCAGGGGTGACAAGCGTTGCGCGGGGCGTCGGTCGCAACGTTGCGGATGGGCGCGGTAGTCGTTGATGGCGTCGACCAGTTGCCGTTGCCCATCGGCGTGGGCGGGGCTGGCAAAAACGGGGAGCAGGGGAAGCAGGCACAGCGAAGAAAAGCGCAAGGCAACGACGGTTTGGCGCATGAACGGACAACTCGAATGAGATGACGACGAAAGGAGAGGGGGGAAAACGCAGGGTATGACTGGTGTCTCGACACAAGGTTCACGGCGGACAAGCTGCTGCCTGTGATCCAGCCGAGGCATCCGACGAAGGGTAGGGTGTGGTGCGCCGTTTAAACGGGATCCTGCTTCTCGCTCGGTCGCAGCCTGAAGCGACAGACATGCCCGCCACGCACCATGCATTCGCTGTGCTCGACTTCACCGCCGCCCAACGCGCCGATCAAGGCCAGGTCCAGTTCGCAGACCACCGGATGCTCGGCGGCCAGGCGATGGAACACGCAGTTATGCGCGACGATTTCCGGCGTGTCGCCTGAGCGAAAAAACACCTCGGCTTCGTAGCCCGCCTGGTTCATGTGCTGGACGATCCTGGTTTCGTCGACGACCTGCTGTTCACGGTCCAGCGCCAGTTTGCGGCCCATGCTGCGCATCAGCGAGGCCAGGGCTTCGGGGCCGATGATGGCGGCAACTTCATCGATCAGGACGCTGGCCAGTAGCTGATAGTGGCGAGGGAATTGCTCCCGTGCGTGGTCGGTGAGCCGATACAGCTGCTCCGGGCGACGCCCCGTCGGGCGGGTGTCGCCGCGCAGCACCAGGCCGTCACGCTCCAGCGCCGCCAGGTGTTGGCGGATTGCGGTGCGCGTGACGGCCAGATGTTCAGCCAACTCGTCAATGCTCATGCCGCCGGCATGGTGCAGCAGCGCATTGAGCAGGTCTTGCTGTGTTCGGCCCAGTCCTTCCAGCATGGGATAGCCTCGCGCGATATCAGAACTTGTCCGGGAATTGCTTGACCAACGCGCCGGTCAACGCATCGGCCAGGGCCAGGATGTGCGTGCGCATCATCGCCCAGGTACGGGCTTCGCCGGCGTAATCATGTGCCGCGAATTCATCGATCTGGGTGATGTGGTGACCGCCATGGGCTGACAACATCGTCACCAGTGTCGCCTCAGGCAGATTGGGGTTCGCCGTGGCCAGGAACGCCGCAATCGCCTTGGCATTGCTGGTCAGCTCGGTGACGGCGGCCTGCTTGCCCTTGGCATCTTTGGCAACGGTGGCATCGCTGTAGTGTTTCACCGCGCCCCAATGGCCGGCAAGCAGCTTGAGCAATTGATCCGCCGCCCGCTGGCCGTAGAGCGGGGCGATGCTGTTGGCGATCTTGGTGGCGTTGTCGACCACCTGATCGGCCGCAACTTTGGCTTGTTTCTGGTCGGCGGATTGATTGGCCAGCGCGTAGTTTCTGATCCAGAAAATGTGCTCGACCCAAAGGTCACGCTCGGCCAGGCGTGTGGTCAGCGCGGGGCTGTCGGCAGCGGCGGGTGAAGCGGCAGGCGTCTGGCTCCAGACCGGTTGCGCACAGAAAGCCAGCAGGAGCAAAGCCAGGGTTTTGATATTCATGACGGCACCCTCTGAGAGTGGGAACGTTCGACAATATCAATATAGGCATAAAAATATGTTTTTATTGGCTGGAAGCGAACTCTCGGATGAATGGCCATAGCCTGTTGCTGGAAGCGACTGGGGGCATAGGGAGGCTTTTTGTGGCGAGGGGGCTTGCCCCCGTTCGGCTGCGCAGCAGTCGTAAAACAGCTACATGCGGTTAACCTGAATACGCATCGTCTGGATTCGGGACTACTTCGTAGTCCAACGGGGGCAAGCCCCCTCGCCACAAAGACTGGTGTTGCCGTTACAGCCCTTCACGCAGACGTTTGAGGTAGTCGGGACTTTCGCTGATCGAGTTATGCCCCGCCCCCGGTATCACCTGCAGTGACGCCACGCCTTTGGCGAAGTGTGTGTACAAACGCTCGGTGCTCGAACGCGGAATCACTTCATCATGCTCGGCCACTATCAAGACCGTCGGCACCGTGATGCGGGCGGCGTACTGCCAGGACGGGTATTTGTCCTTCAGCAACCAGCGCACCGGCAACCAGCGAAACTGACGAGCGGCCAGCCCCTCGAGGCTGTTGTAGGGCGTGATCAACACCAGGCGCGCGGCCGGGCGCTGGCTGGCCAGGCGCACGGCGACACCCGACCCCAGGCTGCGTCCGACCACCGCCACATGCGAGTGACTGGCATACACCTGGTCGAACAAGGTCAAGGCATCGCGGGCGATGGCCTCTTCCGAAGGCGAGCCGGAACTGCCGCCAAAGCCACGGTAATGCAGCAGATACAGCGCGTAGTCAGGGAACGCCTGGGTGAACACGGGCAAGTTGCGCGAGACGTCTTCGGCGTTGCCGCCAAAGTAGATCAGCGCATTCGGGCCTTCGTGAGGTCGGATGGACACCAGCACCCGTGCGTCGGCGACCGGCAGGGTGAGCAGCGTCCCGGCTGTTCCGACGGCACGCGGTTGCGGGTAATAGATCAGCGCCCGCTGAAACACGAACAACGCCAGGCACAGCGCCAGGTACAACGCAGCGACGATGACAACGAGTAACACCAGGGTGCGCGACATTCGACTAACGTTAGTGGGCGGCATTGACGGCTCGGGGTTTGAAAGTGACTGGCGCCGCAGGGCCTTGTGAGTGTAGTCAATCGACCCATGGCACGGGTTATCCGCCGTGTCGGTGCAACAGGCCGGACCCGAACGACTGGTGAGAAGCGTTTTATGAGCCATCCTGAGGGTTACACCCGTAGAGAAATTCTCACGCTGGCTGCCGGCGCTTCGGCGGTCTTCACGTTCGGTCCGGTGGGTGCGCAACCCGCGCCGTCGACGGGAACAGGAGGCAAGACCATGCAGACTCGCGCCATTCCTTCCAGCAACGAGTCCTTGCCGATCGTAGGCTTGGGCACTTATCGCGGATTCGACGTCGAGCCTTCGCAACCGGCCTACAAGGACTTGCCCGCGGTACTGGATGCGTTGTTCGACAAGGGTGGCAAGCTGATCGACAGCTCGCCGATGTACGGTCGCGCCGAACAGACCACCGGCGAATTGCTGTCGATCCATGAACCGCGCTCGCCGGCGTTCCTGGCCACCAAGGTGTGGACCCGCGGGCGCGAGGAAGGCATCGCGCAGATGGAACAATCCTTCGCCCTGTTGCAAACCGACCGGATCGACCTGATGCAGATCCACAACCTGCTGGACTGGCAGACGCACTTGCCGACCCTGCGCCACTGGAAAGAACAGGGGCGCATCCGCTACATCGGCATCACCCATTACACGGCGTCGGCCTACGACGAAGTGGAAGCGGTACTCAAGGCCGAGCCGCTGGATTTCCTGCAGATCAACTACGCCCTGGATGATCGCGGCGCCGAGAAACGCTTGCTGCCGTTGTGCCGAGAACGGGGCGTGGCGGTGATCTGCAATCGGCCGTTCGGCGGTGGCGGCCTGCTGGCCAGACTGAAAGACAAACCGCTGCCAGGCTGGGCGGCGCAAGTCGGGGTCAAGAGCTGGCCGCAACTGGCACTTAAGTTCCTGCTGTCGCATTCGGCGGTGACCTGCGTGATTCCGGGCACCGGCAACCCGCGCTACATGGCGGAAAATGCCCGGGCCGGTTTCGGCCCGATGCTGACCGATGCCCAGCGTCAGCAGCTGATTGCGCTGGTGGACTAGCGCAGCCGGCGAGTTGCGCAACCTCTCCTATACTGTCCGCGTCCATGCCGTTGAAAGCGCATTCGTTGCCCTGACGGCGTCCCTGTCCATCACTGCAAGGAGATCGAACATGGCTATCCGCATTGGCGATGAAGCACCGGATTTCACCGCCGAAACCACCGAAGGCACGCTCAATTTTCACCAATGGATCGGCGACGGGTGGGCCATCCTGTTTTCCCACCCCAAGGATTTCACCCCGGTCTGCACCACTGAATTGGGTTACCTGGCGAAACTCAAGCCCGAATTCGACAAGCGCAACACCAAGGTCATCGGCCTCAGCGTCGACCCGGTCAGTGACCACAACCGTTGGGTCGGCGACATCGCCGAGACTCAGGGCTGCGCCGTCAACTACCCGCTGATCGGCGATGAAAACCTGGTGGTGGCCAAGCTCTACGACATGATCCACCCCAATGCCAGCGGCGGCGCGCGCACAGCCGTGGACAACGCCACGGTGCGCTCGGTGTTCATCGTCGGCCCGGACAAGAAGGTCAAGGCCATGCTGATCTACCCGATGAGCGCCGGGCGCAATTTCGATGAAGTGCTGCGCCTGCTCGACTCTCTGCAACTGAATGCCAAGCATACCGTCGCCACGCCGGTGAACTGGCGGCCGGGTGAGGATGTGATCATCCCGACTTCGGTGTCTGATGAAGATGCGAAGAAGAAATACCCGGATGGCTTCAAGACACTGAAGCCGTATTTGCGGACGGTGGCTCAGCCGAAGTAGCCTCGGCAGCCCTGATGCCGCCTTCGCGAGCAAGCCCGCTCCCACAGGGGGTCGAGTCGAAGCACATATCTGTGAACGACTCAGGACCCTGTGGGAGCGGGCTTGCCCGCGAAGGGGCCGGCCCTGGTGGCCAAGTACTTCAAACCAGATACTTTCTAAACCACCCCAACGTCCGCTCCCACGCCAGCTTCGCCGCCGCCTCGTCATAACGCGGCGTCGAGTCGTTGTGGAAACCATGATTGGCGCCCGGATAAATGTAGGCCTCATAGGTCTTGCCCCCGGCCTTCAATGCTTTCTCGTAGGCCGGCCAGCCCTCGTTGATCCGTGTATCCAGTTCGCCGTAGTGCAGCATCACCGGTGCCTTGATTTGGGGCACTTCCTCGGCCGTTGGCTGACGACCATAAAACGACACGGCGGCGCCCAGTTCCGGATAGGCCACGGCGGCGGCGTTGGTCACGCCACCGCCGTAGCAGAACCCGGTGATGCCGACTTTTCCAGTGGCGGCCGGGTGTTTCATCATCCACTCGACGGCGGCGAAAAAATCGTTCATCAGCTTTTCTGGGGCGACCGTGGCCTGAAGCTCGCGGCCCTTGTCGTCATTGCCGGGATAACCGCCGACCGAGGTCAGGCCGTCCGGGGCCAGGGCGATGAAACCGGCCTTGGCCACACGCCGGGCCACGTCTTCGATGTAGGGGTTGAGCCCGCGGTTTTCATGCACGACCACCACCGCCGGCACCTTGCCGGTGGCCCTGGCCGGGCGCACCAGATAAGCCCGTACCTGGCCGTTGCCCTTGGGCGAAGGGTAGGTGACGTACTCGGCAATGATGTCCGGGTCGGTGAACTCGACTTGCTCGGCCAGCGCGTAGTTGGGGCTTAGCGCGGCGAGCAGGGCACCGGCGGTCAAACCTGCGAAGGTGAACAACGCTGCGCGGTCGAGAAACTCCCGGCGATTGATCTTGCCGTGGGCGTAGTAGTCGTAGAGTTCCAGCAGCTCCGGGGAAAAGTCTTTGGCTGTGAGGCGGGTCATCGGTGCAACTCCTTACAGAAGGTTGAACACGGCCCCTGTGGGAGCGGGCTTGCTCGCGAAAGCGGTGTGTCAGATACATGGATGTTGGATGTGCCACCGCATTCGCGAGCAAGCCCGCTCCCACAGGGGGGAATGGTGATGCCGGCATCTCATTTCACGCACTGCGCCCCAGCCTTCGCCACCTGCGCATCCTGCTCAGGCTTGACGCCCGACACCCCGACAGCCCCAATCACCTGGCCATCGAAAATGATCGGCACGCCACCCTCGAGCGAAGTCAGCAACGGTGCTGACAGAAAAGCGTAGCGCCCTGCGTTGACCATGTCCTCATAGCTTTTCGATTCGCGCCGCCCGAGGGCGGCGGTGCGGGCCTTTTCGGTGGCGATATAGGCACTGCCCGGTGCGCAACCGTCGAGGCGTTCGAGGGCCAGCGGGTGGCCGCCGTCATCGACCACCACTATGGTCACGGCCCATTGATTGGCCTGTGCTTCGGCACGGGCGGCTTTGATGATCTGCTGGACTTCGGTCTGGCTCAGCACGGCTTTGCGGTTCATGGGCATCTCCGGGATTCGGTTAAGGCAGGGCGGCTTCGACCAGTTCGATCCAGTGCCGCACCGGGGTCCGGCCCGCGCCGTCGAGGTGCGACTGGCAGCCGATGTTGGCCGTGACGATGACCTCGGGATGGCCGCTTTCCAGGGCATTGAGCTTGTTGTCGCGCAGTTGTCGCGACAGCTCGGGCTGGGTCAACGAATAGGTGCCCGCCGAACCGCAGCACAGGTGCCCGTCGGGAACGGACGTCAGGTTGAAACCGAGGCCGGTCAGCAGTGCTTCCACGGCACCGCCGAGTTTCTGCCCGTGCTGCAAGGTGCAGGGGCAATGGAAGGCCAGGCGCTGCGAGGCGTGGATCCCGAGTTTTTCCAGCGGCTCGTCGCGCAACACCTCCACCAGGTCCCGGGCCAGTTCGCTGACCTTTTTCGCCTTGTCGGCATAGGCCGGGTCGCTGGCGAGCAGATGGCCGTAGTCCTTGATGAAGGCGCCGCAACCGCTGGCGGTCTGCACAATCGCCTCGGCGCCTTTTTCGATGCTCGGCCACCACGCGTCGATGTTGCGCCGGGCGCGATCGAGGCCGGCGGCCTGGGCGTCCAGGTGGTAGTCCACGGCACCGCAACAACCGGCTTCGCGGGTCGCGATGACGCTGATCCCCAACCGGTCCAGCACCCGCGCCGCCGCGGCATTGGTGTTGGGTGACAGGGCAGGCTGCACGCAGCCTTCGAGCATCAGCACCTGACGCTCGCGCAGAGTCATGGGGCGCGGCTTGGCCGGCGGTGCATGGCGCGGCAATTTGCTTTGCAGCGTGCCCGGCAGCAGTGCGCGGAACACCTGGCCGCCATTGACCAGGCTCTTGAACAGGTCCGGATGCGGCACGGTCTGGCGCAACCCTTCGCGCAACAGGCGCTGGCCGAGCGGACGCGGCACCGCCGCATCGACCACCGCCCGACCGATGTCCAGCAGGTTGTGGTAATCGACGCCCGACGGGCAGGTGGTTTCGCAGTTGCGGCACGACAGGCAGCGATCCAGGTGTTGCTGGGTCTTTTGCGTGACATCGTTGCCTTCCAGCACTTGCTTGATCAGGTAAATGCGGCCCCGCGGTCCGTCCAGTTCATCGCCGAGCAATTGATAGGTCGGGCAGGTGGCATTGCAGAAGCCGCAGTGCACGCAGGTGCGCAGGATGCTTTCGGCTTCTGCAGCGCGGGGCAGATGGCGGGCGCGTTCACTCAGGGTCGTCTGCATGGTTCAAAGCTCCGCGTACAGGCGTCCGGGGTTGAAGATGCCCCGTGGATCGAGCTGTTGTTTCAGGTTGCGGTGATAGCGCATCAGGGCCGGGGGCAGGGGCTGGAACGGGGTGTCGGTGAGGCCGTGGCTGAAGCAGGTGACATGGCCGCCGACTTCGTCGACGACCTGGCGGATGAACGCCGCCTCGGCATCGGATTTCAACCAGCGCTGGGCGCCGCCCCAGTCGATCAACTGGCGCCCCGGCAGCGACAGGCGCGGTGTGTTGTGCGGCAGTGACAGGCGCCAAAGCGGCTGGTCTTCATCGAAGAAACTCAAGCGCTGTTCATTGAGGTCTTCCCACCAGGAAGCGTCCAGCCGTTCGCCACCGAGGCGCTCGTGGGCCGCCGCCACCGAGCCTTCACCGCCCTCGAGCCGCAGGTGCAGGCGTGTACCGTCGTGACAGGCTGCGCTGATCGGCAACGGTTGCTGGCCCCACTCCGCCAGGCGCAGCAAGGCGCGTTCAGGGTCCATTTCCAGGCTGATGCTCAGGACTTTCCGGGGTTTTGGCAGCACTTTGAGCGAGACTTCGGTGATCAGCCCGAGGCAGCCGTAACTGCCGGTCATCAGGCGTGACAGGTCGTAGCCGGCGACGTTTTTCATCACCTCGCCACCGAAGCGCAACAGTTTGCCTTGACCGGTGATGACCCGCGTGCCGAGGACGAAATCGCGCACCGAGCCGGACCACGGGCGCCGTGGGCCGGACAGTCCGCAGGCGATCATGCCGCCGACCGTGGCGCCCTCGCCAAAGGACGGCGGCTCACAAGGCAGCATCTGTTGCGCGGCATCCAGTGCCTGGGCCAGTTCCGACAACGGCGTGCCGCAACGGGTGGTGATCACCAGTTCGGTCGGGTCGTAACTGACGATGCCCCGGTGCGCGCGGGTATCGAGAATTTCCCCGGCCGTGGTGCGGCCGAGAAACCCCTTGCTGTTGGAACCCTGGATGCGCAACGGCGTAGCGTTTTCCAGCGCCTGATTGACCTGCTCCAGGAGCAGTTGACTGTCATCGAAATCTTCAGGGCCGCGCATCAGAAACGCTCCAGCTCGGGGAAGGGCAATTGACCGCGATGTATGTGCATGGCACCGAATTCGGCGCAGCGGTGCAGGGTCGGAATGTTCTTGCCGGGGTTGAGCAGGCCGCTCGGGTCGAAGGCGGCCTTGATGGCATGGAACAGGGTCAGCTCATCGCTGTTGAATTGCGCGCACATCTGGTTGATCTTCTCGCGACCCACGCCGTGCTCACCGGTGATGCTGCCGCCGACCTTCACGCACAGCTCCAGAATCTTGCCGCCCAGGTTTTCCGCGCGCTCCAGTTCACCGGGTTGATTGGCGTCGAACAGGATCAACGGATGCATGTTGCCGTCGCCGGCGTGGAATACGTTAGCCACCCGCAGGCCGTATTCGTTCGAGAGTTCGGCGATGGCGTGCAGCACGCCGGGCAGTTCGCGACGGGGGATGGTGCCGTCCATGCAGTAATAATCCGGCGAGAGTCGGCCCACCGCCGGGAAGGCGTTCTTGCGCCCGGCCCAGAAACGTACGCGCTCGGCTTCGTCCTTCGCCTGGCGCACCTCGGTCGCACCGGCCTGTTGCAGGACCTGGCGCACCCGGTCGCAGTCATCCGAGACGTCGGCTTCAACACCATCGAGTTCGCACAGCAGAATGGCCTGGGCCTCCACCGGATATCCGGCGTGAATGAAGTCCTCGGCGGCGCGGATGGCCAGGTTGTCCATCATTTCCAGGCCACCGGGGATGATGCCGGCGGCAATGATGTCGCCGACGGCGCGCCCGGCTTTTTCCACGGAGTCGAACGCCGCCAGCAATACCTTGGCGGTCTGCGGTTTGGGTAGCAGCTTGACCGTGACCTCGGTGATCACCCCGAGCAGGCCTTCGGAGCCGGTGAACAGAGCCAGCAGATCGAAACCGGGGGCGTCTAGGGCGTTTGAGCCCAGGCTCAAATGCTCGCCGTCGACCGTGAGGATGTCGACCTTGAGCACGTTGTGCACGGTCAGGCCGTACTTCAGGCAATGCACGCCACCGGCATTTTCCGCGACGTTGCCGCCGATGGAGCAGGCAATTTGCGAGGACGGATCCGGCGCGTAATACAGGCCGAACGGTGCCGCCGCCTGGGAAATCGCCAGATTGCGCACACCCGGCTGAACCCGTGCGGTACGGGCGGCGGGGTCGATGCCCAGGATGTTGTTGAAACGCGCCATCACCAGCAGCACGCCTTTCTCAAGGGGCAGCGCACCACCGGACAAACCGGTGCCCGCGCCACGGGCGACGACCGGGACGTGCCGCTCATGACAGACGCGCAGCACCCCTTGCACTTCGTCGATGTGCCGGGGCAGCACCACCAGCATCGGCGTGGTGCGATAGGCCGACAGTCCGTCGCATTCGTAGGGCTTGAGTTCCTCCTGCTGATGCAGGATTTCCAGGCCCGGCAAGCGGCTCTGCAGGGCCTGCAACAGGGCCTGTCTGTCGACGTCGGGCAAGGCGCCGTCAACGCGTTCATCGTAGAGAATGTTCATGGGATCACGATTCTCGCTGGAGACCTGCGACCTTCATCATTGGCCTGAGACGGCCGGCTGTCCATGGGATGTTTGTCCGCACGACGGACCATTCATTCAAAAAAACCACTCGCCACTGTGGGAGCGGGCTTGCTCGCGAAGGCGGTGTGTCAGACGGCAATGTCTTCGACTGACACACCGCCTTCGCGAGCAAGCCCGCTCCCACAGGGATGAGGCTTAAGCAGAATTGCCTGCTATTGGATTCAATGCCCGCCCACCACCATATGGCTGAACGGCGCGACGTAGGCCTGCAACGTCACCAGCCCGCCGACCAGAATCGCCAGCACAATCGAGTGGAAGAACACATAGCGCAGGATTTCCCCTTCATGGCCGTACCAGCGGGTGGCGGTGGAGGCGACCACGATCGATTGGGCGTCGACCATCTTGCCCATGACCCCGCCGGAACTGTTGGCGGCGGCCATCAATACCGGGCTGATGCCCAGTTGCTCGGACGTCACCCGTTGCAGGCCGCCGAACAGCACGTTGGACGCGGTGTCCGAGCCGGTCAGCGCCACGCCGAGCCAGCCGAGCAGGGTGCCGAACATCGGGTAGAAAATGCCCGTCGCGGCAAAGGCCAGGCCCATGGTCGCATCCAGGCCGGAGTAGCGTGTGAGGAAGCCCAGCGCGAGCATCGCGGCAATGGTGATCAGCGAGTAACGCACCACCCACAACGTGCGCAGGTACTGGTGAATCAGTTGCGGGATCGAGTAACCCATCAACAAGCCGCCAACGATTGCCGCCAGCAGAATGCCGCTGCCGGTGGCGGTGAACCAGGTGAACTTGTACACCGCCTCCTCGGTTTTCGGCGCGGCCACCACGGGCGGGACTTTCTCGACCTGCAAGTGCAGGGTGGTGAAGGTCACGACCGGCGCAAACAGCGGGTTGGCCTCGCGCATCGGCTTGCCCTGCGGATCGAGCTTGGCGGCACTGGTTTGCGGGTCGATGGCAGGGCGGGTGTCGAAGGTGTTCTTGAAGCCCTGGGTGCCCCAGATGAACACGAAGACCGTGAGGATGATCCACGGCATCCAGGCTCGCATCACCGCCGGTTTCGCCTCGTTGGCGAAGGTTGCGGTCGGTACGGGCTTTTCGTCGTGCTCGGCGTCGATCTTCGAGTTGTCGACCCGGCCGGACAGGGCGGCGGAGGTGTGCACGGTGGCCGGTTTCCAGACCCTGAGGAAACCGGTCAGGCAGGCCATGGAGATCAGCGCGGCGATCACATCCACCAGCATGGGCCCGTGATAGTTCGACACGAGGAACTGTGGCACGGCAAAACTGACCCCGGCCACCAGGATCGCCGGCCAGATCTCCAGCATCTTGCGCCAGCCGGCGAAAGCCCAGATCAGCCAGAACGGCACCAACACCGAGAAGAAAGGCAACTGCCGACCGACCATCATCGACAGCTCCATCTCATCCAGCCCGGTGACCTTGGCCAGGGTGATGATCGGCGTGCCAAGGGCGCCGAATGCCACCGGCGCGGTGTTGGCGATCAGCGCCAGCCCCGAGGCGGCAAGCGGCGAAAAGCCCAGCCCGATGAGAATCGCCCCGGTCACTGCCACCGGCGTACCGAAACCGGCCGCGCCTTCGAAAAACGCACCGAAGCAGAAGGCGATCAGGAGCAATTGCAGGCGCCGGTCATCGGTGATGCGCGCCAGGGAATCTTGCAGCACCTTGAACGAACCGTTCTCGGTGGTCAGGCGGTGCAGGAAGATGATGTTCAACACGATCCAGCCAATCGGCAGCAAACCGTTGGCTGCACCGAACAGCGCCGCGGAACCGGCCATGTTCGCCGGCATGCCGAAGGCGAAGATCGCGATCAGCAAGGCCGAGGCCAGGGCGAGCAGCGCCGCCAGGTGCGCCTTGACATGGAAAAACGCGAGGGACGCCAGCATCACCACCACCGGCACAGCCGCCATGAGCGTTGAAAGCACCGGGTTACCGAACGGATCGTAGACTTGCTGCCAGACCATGTTCCACCTCTGCTTTTTATTGTTGGACGTGCAGATCCCCTGGGGGGAGGTGGCCTTGAGTATAGGTGGCATTGCGCCGCTGTCAGGCCAGGCCCTCCGGTCCAGCGGGGCGGCGCAGTTCCGGGGCCTGAGCTAGCATGGCCAGTAGGGTTTGAATCCAGTCAGGGGAGCAATGCAGTCATGACCGAGCGCCATATAGAGCACAAGGAGACGTTATCGAATGGATGCAAAATCAAAGTCACCGCCGAGATATTGAAGGACGGTTCGTTGGGCATGTTTATCGGTGTCTACAAGCCGGACGGCTCGGTCATCGACGAAAACCACGACCCACGGCCGCACATGCTGGACATGGAGGCGGCGATGGATTGGGGAATCGATATTGCGAGGGGGACTGGCAATAGCCAGCGAACGTTGTGAGCGGTTCGCGTCCGTGCCCGGGTGACCGGTGGTCGCCGTCAGAATCCGAAGGCGCGGGCCGAGGCTTTTGCCAGCTCGACATCCAGCAAATGCTCGGCCAACACGTCATTCAAAAAGCGGAACTGATCATTGAGCCCGACCACTTCGTTACTGAAGTGATGATCGGCTGAAGGGATCAGCAATGCGTCGAACTTCTCGTCGAACAGCAGAGTCAACTCTTTACGTGATTCGAATTTCTGCGCGTAGAAATTGCTGCCGAACAGCGGAAAACGCACGGCGAGGGAGACGGTGTGCATCATGATGTTTGCTCCTCGCTCAGGACGTACCAGGCAAACACACTCAATGTGAACGCCGTCAGGGCCAGGCAGGTCAGCAGATGGATCAGCATGAGGTTTCCCTCCGATTCGGGATTTCGTGTTGGCTTGGGATCGATCCTACGCTGACGGTGTGCAAGCGGAAGGCAATCGCGGCGATGGTGAATATCGACGCCAGTGATGGTGGTTTTTGTTCTGTCTGCTCTGGCCCTTTCGCGAGCAAGCCCGCTCCCACACTGATCGACGGTGAACCTGTGGGAGCGGGCTTGCTCGCGAAGGCGGCCTCAGGTGCGCCGCGACCTATACTTGAATCATGGTTTTCGAGTGCTGGACATCCCGCCCGGTGCACACTTCTGGAAGCCGCCATCTTGAACCTGCGTTCGCTGATCATTGCCGTGCTGGTGGTGTTGGCAGGGTGCGCCACGCCGCCGCGTGCGCCAGTGGAAGTGGCGCCGGTCATCGTTCCCGCCAGCACCTGGCAACAAGTGGACCGGGAGATCGTCGCCGCGTCGCAGTCGGCCACCGAACAGACCCGAATCTACGCCCGTGGCGCCATGGAATACTGGCGCACGCGGGTCTATGAACTGACCGAAGAGAATTTCATTCCGTGGTTCAGCAGCTACTGGACCCAGGAGTGGCTGTCGATGAAGGTCAGCTGGTACACCATCAGCGCCAAGGGTGAGCAGGATGCCTCGGCCAAGCGCCTGGCGGCGTACCTGCTCGAGGCCTATCAGGAGAAGGTCCTGGCCCCGGTGGCGGCGGAAATCGATCCCGATGCGATTCTTGGCCTGGCAGCGGCATTCTACGTCGACATCCTCAAGGAAGAACTGCAGAAGATCTCCACCCGCCACGGCGTGCCGATGGCCCAGCTCAACGGGCGCATCCAGAAAATCCCGGCCATTGCCCTCGGGCCACCGCCGGCGCGGGACGCCTCGTTGTACCAGGTCGTGCACACTGAATCATTGACCACATTGCCGGCCTACGCCGCGTTGCTCGACAAAATCCACAAGGCCGGCGGTGACCGGGGCGTGGGGTCGACCGACACAGCGATGGCGCCGGTGGCCAAGCGCGCCAGCCAGCGCATGGAAGCCGAGATGGCCCCGCGCGGGGCCGCCAGTGCCGTGGCCGCCGCTGCCGGGAAACTCGCCGGCGGATTGATCACCGTCGGTGTGGCGGGCATTCGCGCGATCATTCAGGCCAATGACAGGCCCGACAGCGAGGCACTGATCCGCAGCAGCCTGGGCAACACCTTCGACAAGGCCTGGATCAAGCTGGTGCAGAACCCGACCACCGGTGTCATGGCCGGCACGCTTTACATGGCGGGGCAGATCGAAGGGAGTCTGGGCGGCGGCGCACAACCGCCGGTCGGTTTGAGTGCCGGTACTGTCGATTGGACGCCGGCGCAACCGACTACCCAGCAGAACACCCCATGACCCAAGGAGAAACACTCATGTCTTATGTCGATGGTTTTATCGCTGCCGTACCCACCGCCCACCGTGGGCAATACCTCAAACACGCCGAAATCGCCGCCTCGGTCTTTAAGGAAAACGGTGCCTTGAGCGTGGTCGAATGCTGGGGCGAGGACGTGCCGGATGGCAAGGTCACCTCGTTCCCGATGTCGGTGAAGCTCAAGGAGGGCGAAACCGTTGCCTTTGGCTGGATCATCTGGCCGGACAAGGCCACCCGCAATGCCGGGATGGACAAGATGATGCAGGACCCGCGCATGAAGCCGGACGTCAATCCGATGCCCTTCGATGGCCAGCGCATGGTGTACGGCGGGTTTGAAGTACTCCTTACGGCTTGATGCCGGACGCGGGATCACTCCGGCGTCGGGGTGGTCCTGCAACTCTTGCGCTGGCGGATCTCGTCATCCGTCGGCCGCTCGTGGATGAACTCGAAGCGCGGCTCACCTTCGCTGTAATGCACCAGCCAGCCCCATTCCAGCTGGAGTTCATCCTGACCTGGCGCGGGCGGTCTGGCCCACCATGGCTCTTTGCTGATGATCTGTCGCATGGTCCCCCTCCGGTCTGCAGGATGCCAAAACTATAACGCGCCTGCCGGACGTTGCCAGAAATCCGCTGGCCGGCAGGCGGCTGTTGAGTACACTCAGACAGTCTTCCCACAAGGAGTGCGGCATGAACGACGAAACCCGCGAGCCGATCAAGCGTCTGTTCTTTGCGCTGGACTGCGCCCCGGCCCAGCGCCGGGAGATCGCCCAGTGGCGCAGCGCGCTGCAGCTGCGCAATGGTCGACCGGTGCCGGCGGACAACTTTCACCTGACGCTGAAGTTTTTGGGCGCGGTGGGTGTGGCGCAGATCGCCGAGCTCTGCAACGCAGCGGGGGCCATCCGCACGCCGGGCGAGCGCTTGACGGTGGTGCTTGACCGGCTGGACGTATGGCGCAGGGCAGGGGCGTTGGTGCTCGCGCCGCAGCAGGCGCCCCCGGCATTGCTGCGTCTGGTCTATGCCCTGGAACAGGCGATGTTGCCGTTCGGGCTGGAGGAGGCCCCAAGGGAGTATCGCCCGCACCTGACCCTGGCGCGGGATTATCGGGCGCCGGTGCCGGAGTCCCCAACCGCGCCGGAGTTCATCCTGCATGTCGAGCGCTTCACCCTGTTCGAATCCCACAAGGGCCGTTATCGGGCGCTGGCCGAATGGCCGTTGCTTGATCCCCCATAAAAAAGGCGCCCGAGGGCGCCAAATTCACCTGAACCGAGGGAGCCAGGTGAGGCCGTTCTACTTGCAGGAGAGGCAGCGGTGGTAAGGCGCTGCGTGAACGGAAAGTGTTGAACACCCACCTGCCCAATGTGGGAGCGGGCTTGCTCGCGAATGCGATGTGCCAGTCAACATTGATGTTGAATGTGATGGCCTCTTCGCGAGCAAGCCCGCTCCCACAGTTGATGATGGGGTCCTGGATTACTGGCCGAGTTTCACCTTGGTCCAGCCACGGGTCATGATTCGCTGGATGGCGATCGGCTGGTCCGGTACGGCATAGAGCGTGGCCATCACCGCTTCCGACGGGTAGGAACCCGGATCGTTGCGGATCGCTTCATCGACCAGTGGCGTGGCCGCCGCGTTGGCGTTGCTGTAGCCGATGTTGTTGGTGATGTCGGCGATCACGTCGGGGCGCATCAGGAAGTTCATGAACAGGTAGGCGTTCTCGACGTTGGCGGCATCGCGCGGGATCGCGAGCATGTCGTAGAAACTGGCGGCGCCTTCTTTCGGGATGCTGTAGTCGATCTTCACCTTGTCCCCGGCTTCCTGGGCGCGGGCCTTGGCCTGCAGCACGTCGCCGGAGTAACCGACGGCCACGCAGATGTTGCCGTTGGCCAGGTCCGAGATGTATTTCGACGAATGGAAGTACGCCACGTTCGGGCGAATCTTCATGAACAGCGCCTCGGCTTGGGCGATGTGCTGTTTGTCCTGATCGTTCACCGGGTAGCCCAGGTAGTGCAGGGCGGTCGGGATCATTTCGGTCGGCGAGTCGAGGAAGCTGATGCCGCAGGCCTTGAGCTTCTCGGCGTTTTCCGGTTTGAACAGCAGGTCCCAGGAGTTGGTCGGGGCGTTGGCGCCGAGCACTTCCTTGACCTTGGCCGGGTTGAAACCGATGCCGATCGAGCCCCACATGTACGGGATGGCGTGAGCGTTGTCGGGATCGCTCGCGGAGGCGTTTTTCAGCAGCACCGCATTGAGGTTGTTCCAGTTCGGCAGCTTCGACTTGTCCAGCGTCTGGTAGACGCCGGCCTTGATCTGCTTGGCCAGGAAGCTGTTGGACGGCACGACGATGTCGTAGCCGGATTTGCCCGCCAGCAGGCGCGCCTCGAGGGTTTCGTTGCTGTCGAACACATCGTAGGTCACCTGGATGCCGGTCTCGTCTTCGAACTTCTTGACGGTGTCCGGGCCAATGTAATCCGACCAGTTGTAGACGCGCAGAACCTTGTCATTGGCCTGGGCGCCAGTGGCGATCGCGCCCAATAAGGACAGTGTCAGCAGAGTCCTGCCAAACATTTTCATCGGTACAACTCCATTTCTTTTTTATTCAAGTACGCAAAGCAAAACAGTGAATCTGTGGCGAGGGCGCTTTTGTGGCGAGGGGGCTTGCCCCCGTTCGGCTGCGCAGCAGTCGTAAAACCAGCGAGTGCGGTGAAACTGAAACACCGCGGTTTCCGGTTTTGGGGCCGCTTCGCGACCCAACGGGGGCAAGCCCCCTCGCCACAAAAGCCCCCTCGCCACAGTTAATTCAGCAGCGGCTTAAGCCGTTGCTCCTGCCATCTGCTTCTTCGGTTGTTGCCAGGATTCGCTGGCGGTCTGGTCCATGGCTTCCTGGATCGCGCGTTTGCGGGAAGCTTCGGCGCGGCGGCTGAAGTACCAGACCATGAAGGTCACGATCGACACGGCCAACAGGATCAGGCTGGCCACGGCGTTGATCTCGGGCTTGACCCCCAGACGTACCGCCGAGAACACTTCCATCGGCAGGGTCGTGGAACCCGGGCCGGAGACGAAGCTCGCCAGCACCAGGTCATCCAGCGACAGGGCGAACGACATCATGCCGCCGGCCGCCAGTGACGGCGCGATCATCGGGATGGTGATCAGGAAAAACACCTTGAACGGTTTCGCGCCCAGGTCCATGGCCGCTTCCTCGATGGACAGGTCCAGCTCGCGAAGGCGGGCCGAGACTACCACCGCCACATAAGCGGCACAAAACGTGGTGTGGGCGATCCAGATGGTGACGATGCCGCGTTCCATCGGCCAGCCGATCAACTGCGCCATGGCCACGAACAGCAGCAACAGCGACAGACCGGTGATCACCTCAGGCATCACCAGCGGCGCGGTGACCAGGCCACCGAACAGGGTGCGCCCCTTGAAACGGGTGACGCGGGTCAGCACGAACGCTGCCAGGGTACCCAGCGCCACCGCCGCGATGGCGGTGTAGCAGGCGATTTCCAGCGAGCGCACCACCGAGCCCATCAGTTGCGAGTTGTCGAGCAGGCCGGCGTACCACTTGAACGACCAGCCACCCCACACCGTCACCAGCTTCGAGGCGTTGAACGAGTAGATCACCAGGATCAGCATCGGCAGGTAGATAAACGACAGGCCGAAAATCAGCATGAACTTTGAAAATCCGAAGCGTTTCATCCCCGTGCCTCCATCTCTTTGGCCTGACTGCGGTTGAACAGCAGAATCGGCACAATCAGGATCAACAGCATCACCACCGCCAGGGCAGACGCCACCGGCCAGTCGCGGTTGTTGAAGAACTCTTGCCACAACACACGGCCGATCATCAGGGTTTCCGGACCGCCCAGCAGTTCCGGAATCACGAACTCACCGACCACCGGAATGAACACCAGCATGCAGCCGGCGATGATGCCGTTCTTGGCCAGCGGCACGGTGATTTTCCAGAAGCTGTTGAAGGTGCTCGAACCCAGGTCCGACGCGGCTTCCAGCAGGCTCTGGTCGTGCTTGACCAGGTTGGCGTACAGCGGCAGCACCATGAACGGCAGGTATGCATACACCACGCCGATGTAAACAGCCATGTTGGTATTGAGGATCTCGATCGGCTGCGACGTCAGCCCGGTCCACATCAGGAACCCGTTGAGCAGGCCGTTGTTGCTGAGGATGCCCATCCACGCATACACGCGGATCAGGATCGCGGTCCAGGTCGGCATCATGATCAGCAGCATCAGCACGTTCTGCGCTTCCTTGCTGGCCTTGGTGATGGCGTAGGCCATCGGGAAACCGATCACCAGGCACATCAGGGTGCTGAACAGCGCGACCTTCAACGAACCGAGATAAGCCGAGAGGTACAGCTCGTCCTGGCCCAGCAAGGTGTAGTTGCCGATGTTGAGCAACAGCTGGAATTTCTGCTCGGCGTAGGTGTAGATCTCCGAGTAGGGCGGAATGGCCAGGGCTGCTTCCGAGAAGCTGATCTTCATCACCAGGAAGAACGGCAGCATGAAGAACAGAAACAGCCAGATGAATGGAATCCCGATGACGAACTTGCGCCCGCTGGGGACCAGTCTCAGAAATTGCTGATTGAAGGTTTTCATGCGCGCAGTACCACGCCGCTGTCGTCTTCCCACCACACGTAGACCTGATCGTCCCAGGTCGGACGTGCACCACGGCGTTCGGCGTTGGCCATGAACGACTGGACGATCTTGCCGCCAGGCAGCTCGACGTAGAACACCGAGTGGCCACCGAGGTAGGCAATGTCATGTACCTTGCCGCTGGACCAGTTGTAGCGGTTGTCCGGCTTGACGGTGCTGACCAGCAGTTTTTCCGGGCGAATCGCGTAGGTGATCGACTTGTCCTGCACCGAGGTGCTGACGCCGTGACCGACGTAGATTTTTTGCTCCAGGTCCGGGCTGTGGATGATCGCGTGACCTTCCAGGTCTTCTACCACTGTGCCTTCGAAAGCGTTCACGTTGCCGATGAATTCGCAGACCATGCGGCTGACCGGTGCTTCATAGATGTCGACCGGGCTGCCGATCTGGGCGATCCAGCCCAGGTGCATGATCGCGATGCGCTGGGCCATGGTCATGGCCTCTTCCTGGTCGTGGGTCACCATCACGCAGGTCACGCCGACGCGCTCGATGATTTCCACCAGCTCCAGCTGCATTTGCGAGCGCAGCTTTTTATCCAGGGCGCCCATCGGTTCGTCGAGCAGCAGCAGCTTCGGACGCTTGGCCAGGGAACGGGCCAGGGCCACGCGCTGACGCTGGCCGCCGGACAGTTGGTGCGGCTTGCGCTTGGCGTACTGGGTCATGTGCACCAGGCGCAGCATCTCCTGCACCCGGGCTTCGATCTCGGCCGCTGGCAAACGGTCCTGCTTGAGGCCGAAGGCGATGTTCTGCGCCACCGTCATGTGCGGGAACAAGGCGTAGGACTGGAACATCATGTTGATCGGTCGTTCGTACGGCGGCATGTCGGTGATGTCGACACCGTCGAGCAGAATCCGGCCTTCGGTCGGGCGCTCGAAACCGGCGAGCATGCGCAGCAGGGTCGATTTGCCGGAGCCGGAACCACCGAGCAGGGCGAAGATTTCACCCTGGTGGATTTCCAGGGACACATCGTCCACTGCGGTGGTTTCGTCGAATTTCTTGGTGACGCGATCGACTTTCACCAGGACCTTCTTCGGTGCCTGGTGACCTTCAATAGCCTTCCTGTAAATGCTGGAGGCGTTTGCCATGTGAAACTCCCAACAGGTTTCAGTCGCCAGGCCAACACGGCCCGGCTTAATAGTGGATTGCAAACCCGAGCCTTGTGGTGTCGGTCAAATTCGAACGCTGTCCCTGTAGGAGCTGCCGAAGGCTGCGATCTTTTGACTTTGCTCTTCAAAATCAAGATCAAGAGATCGCAGCCTTCGGCAGCTCCTACAGGGTGTTGCGTTTGATTCACCGACACCGGCCGGGTTTATTCGGCGCCGCCATCCTGGCTGCCTGGTCGTACTTGTTGTTATTGCAGTGTGTTGTTATCGCGAACGGGACGCGCAAAAGCGCCCGCCCGCTCGCGTTGGGCAGTCAATCGTTGAATGTGGGTGCCGGGTCGTCAGCGCGAGTGACGCAGCGCCGCCCGTTGCCGGCAGGCTTCGCCGAACGCCTGGAAAATACTCAAGTAGGGCGGGTTGTTCAGGACCTGCCATTCCGGGTGCCATTGCACGCCGAGGGCGAAGGCCTTGCTGTGCTCGACCGAGATCGCTTCGATCAGGCCATCGGGTGCGACGGCTTCGGCGCGCAGGCCGGGCGCGAGGCGGTCGATGCCCTGGCTGTGGATCGAGTTGACCTGGAACACCGGTGGCAGGTCCAGGGCTTCGAACACACCACCGGGCTGCACATTCACCGCATGGGCGGGAGCGTATTGCACGGCCAGTTCCGGGTGGTTGGCCTCGCGGTGGTCGAGGAAACCGGGAAGTTCATGGACTTTCTGATGCAGGCTGCCACCGAACGCCACGTTCATTTCCTGGAAGCCGCGGCAGATGCCGAGCACCGGAACGCCGGCAGCGATGGCTGCGCGGATCAGTGGCAGGGTGGTGCGGTCCCGTTGCGGATCGTGTTCCGTGCCGGGGGCGCTGTCGGGGCCTTGATAGTGGAAAGGTTCCACGTTCGACGGCGAGCCGGTCAGCAACAGACCGTCGAGCTGCGGCAGCAGGTCATCGATTTCGGTCAGGTCGCCTAAGGAAGGAATAACGACAGGCAGCCCCAGCGCCGCAACGCTGACAGCACGCAAGTACTTGTCGCCGCTGATGTGGTAGGGGTGCAGGCCAATCTGTTTGACGCATGCAGTAACGCCGATCAATGGCTTGAATGCCATTTTTATCACCTCGAAGTTTCACACTTGAACGAGCTTTTCCGGAGCTTAGCCTTGTTGAATTTAATTAACAACTCTCATGTAAAAAATTCTAAACGCCGCACGTCCGATCTTCAGGATTTACGCGTGTTTGAGGGCGTATCTGGCACTCTCGTCCTTCTGAGAGGCCCGAAAATAAACGTTGAAAGGCCAGGTGTTCGCTATTGACTTCACTTTGCCTTTCGGATTGACTGGGCTCGTGAAAGGGCGGTGAACATAATAATTAACAGTAAAAAATAGGTGCATCATGTCGGTCCCTCTGCGTACCGTTCAACTCAACGAAGCAAACGCATTCCTTAAGAAATATCCTGAGGTTTTGTACGTCGACCTTCTGATTGCGGATATGAACGGTGTGGTGCGCGGCAAGCGCATCGAGCGCACCAGTCTTCATAAGGTTTACGAGAAAGGCATCAACCTGCCGGCGTCTCTGTTTGCTCTGGACATCAATGGCTCCACGGTGGAAAGCACCGGCCTGGGTCTGGACATCGGCGACTCCGACCGGATCTGTTACCCCATCCCGGGCACCCTGAGCATCGAACCCTGGCAGAAGCGCCCGACTGCGCAACTGCTGATGACCATGCACGAACTCGAAGGCGAGCCCTTCTTCGCCGACCCGCGTGAAGTGCTGGCCAATGTCGTGCGCAAGTTCGACGACTTGGGCCTGACCATCTGCGCCGCGTTCGAACTGGAGTTCTACCTGATCGACCAGGACAACGTGAACGGTCGTCCGCAATCGCCGCGTTCGCCGGTATCCGGCAAGCGTCCGATGTCGACCCAGGTGTACCTGATCGACGACCTCGACGAATACGTCGACTGCCTGCAAGACATCCTCGAAGGCGCTAAAGAGCAGGGCATCCCGGCTGACGCCATCGTCAAGGAAAGCGCCCCGGCGCAGTTCGAAGTCAACCTGCATCACGTGGCTGACCCGATCAAGGCCTGCGACTACGCAGTCCTGCTCAAGCGTCTGGTGAAGAACATCGCCTACGACCACGAGATGGACACCACCTTCATGGCCAAGCCGTATCCGGGCCAGGCGGGCAACGGTCTGCACGTGCATATTTCGATTCTCGACAAAGAAGGCAACAACATCTTTGCCAGCGAGGATCCCGAGCAGAACGCCGCGCTGCGACACGCGATCGGCGGTGTGCTCGAGACCCTGCCGGCGCAGATGGCGTTCCTCTGCCCGAACGTCAACTCGTACCGTCGTTTCGGCGCGCAGTTCTATGTGCCGAACTCGCCGAGCTGGGGCATCGACAACCGCACCGTGGCCGTGCGCGTACCGACCGGCTCGAAGGACGCCGTGCGCATCGAACACCGCGTGGCCGGTGCCGACGCCAACCCGTACCTGCTGATGGCTTCGGTATTGGCCGGCGTACACCACGGCCTGACCAACCAGATCGAGCCGGGCGCCCCGGTGGAAGGCAACAGCTACGAGCAGAACGAGCAAAGCCTGCCGAACAACCTGCGCGATGCCCTGCGCGAGCTGGATGACAGCGAAGTCATGGCGCGCTACATCGACCCGATGTACATCGACGTGTTTGTGGCGTGCAAGGAAAGCGAGCTGGCCGAGTTCGAGAACTCCATCTCCGACCTTGAGTACAACTGGTACTTGCATACCGTCTGACAAGCAGCCACCCGCACGGGTGGCTAACCCTGTAGGAGCTGCCGAAGGCTGCGATCTTTTGATCTTGACCTTCGGCGGTTTCATGGACGGCAAAAAACCAGGATCAAAAGATCGCAGCCTTCGGCAGCTCCTACAGGGCGCCAGGCTGGCGGTCACCTAATTCCCCTGCGTCGAGTCACAACCATGACAAACACTCGCAGCGATTGGGAGCAACGCTTCCAGTCCCTCTCCATTGAAGGTCGCGCCTTCATTGACGGCCAATACTGCGCGGCCGCCAGTGGCGCCACGTTCGAATGCTTAAGCCCCGTGGACGGCCGTTTCCTGGTGAACGTCGCCAGCACCGACGAAGCCGACGCCAATGCGGCAGTCGCCGTGGCGCGCCGTACCTTCGAATCCGGTGTGTGGGCCAGCCTGGCCCCGGCCGAGCGCAAGCGCATCCTGATCCGTTTCGCCGACCTGATCCTGGCGAACCAGGAAGAACTGGCCCTGCTCGAAACCCTCGACATGGGCAAGCCGATCAGCGACTCCATGAGCATCGACATTCCGGCGACCGCCAACGCGATCCGCTGGACCGCCGAAGCCATCGACAAGATCTACGACGAAGTCGCCGCCACGCCCCACGATCAACTGGGCCTGGTGACGCGCGAAGCGTCCGGCGTGGTCGCGGCCATCGTGCCGTGGAACTTCCCGCTGATCATGGCCAGCTGGAAATTCGCCCCGGCCCTGGCGATGGGCAACTCGTTCATCCTCAAGCCTTCGGAAAAGTCGCCGCTGACCGCGATCCGCATCGCGCAGCTGGCACTCGATGCCGGCATCCCGAAAGGCGTGTTCAACGTCCTGCCGGGTTACGGCCACACCGTGGGCAAGGCGCTGGCCTTGCACATGGATGTCGACGTGCTGGCCTTCACCGGCTCCACGGCGATTGCCAAGCAGCTGATGATCTACGCCGGGCAAAGCAACATGAAACGCGTCTGGGCCGAAGCTGGAGGCAAGAGCGCGAACGTGGTGTTCGCCGATGCACCGGATCTGCGCGCGGCAGCGCAGGCTGCGGCCAGCGCCATCGCCTTCAACCAGGGCGAAGTCTGCACCGCCGGTTCGCGGCTGCTGGTGGAACGTTCGATTCGCGAGCAGTTCATGCCATTGCTGGTGGAAGCCTTGCAAGCCTGGAAGCCGGGCCACGCGCTCGATCCTGCGACCACCGTTGGTGCGGTCGTCGACCAGCGTCAACTGGACAACGTGCTGCGCTATATCGGCATCGGCAAGGAGCAGGGCGCCGAACTGATCGCCGGCGGCAGCCGCACCCTAGAAGACACCGGTGGCCAGTACGTTCAGCCGACGATTTTCGACGGCGTGACCAACGCCATGACCATCGCCCGGGAAGAAATCTTCGGCCCGGTGCTGTCGGTCATCACCTTCGACACCGCCGAAGAAGCGCTGGCGATTGCCAACGACAGCATCTTCGGCCTGGCCGCCGGCGTCTGGACCCGCAACCTGAGCAAGGCCCACACCTTCGCCCGTGGCTTGCGTGCCGGCAGCGTCTGGGTGAACCAGTACGACGGCGGCGACATGACCGCGCCGTTCGGCGGGTACAAGCAGTCGGGTAACGGTCGGGACAAATCGCTGCACGCGTTCGACAAGTACACCGAACTCAAAGCGACCTGGATCAAGCTCTAACAACAATAAAGCGGCGGTCGCCGGCAACCTGCGGCGGCCATCGGAGAAACTTATGAAACACAGCTCTAGCAATCAACAGCATGTAAACAGCTACTACGCCGCCACCCGCAACTTCACCGGTGATTTCCCGGTGCTGGAAGGGGCGGTGGACTGTGACGTCTGCGTGATCGGCGCCGGCTACACCGGCCTGTCCTCGGCGCTGTTCCTCGCCGAAGCGGGCTACAGCGTGACCGTGCTCGAAGCGGCCAAAGTCGGCTTCGGCGCCAGCGGTCGCAACGGCGGCCAACTGGTCAACTCCTACAGCCGCGACGTCGATGTCATCGAAGAGCGCTACGGCGACAAGACCGCCGAAGTGCTCGGCAGCATGATTTTCGAAGGCGCCGACATCATTCGTCAGCGCATACAGCACTACGACATCCAGTGCGATTACCGTCCCGGCGGCATCTTCGCGGCGATGAACAAGAAGCAACTCAAGGGCCTGGCCGAGCAGAAAAAAAGCTGGGAGCGCTACGGCAACAAGAACCTGACACTGCTCGGCGAAGCCGACATCAAGCGCGAAGTGGGTTCCGATGCCTACGTCGGCGGCCTGCTGGACATGCAGGGCGGTCACATTCACCCGCTGAACCTGGCCCTCGGCGAAGCCTCGGCGATCATCGGCCTGGGCGGCAAGATCTACGAGCAATCGGCGGCGGTGGAAATCACCTACGGCGAGCCGATCACCGTGCGCACTGCCAAAGGCGTGGTGAAGGCCAAGTACCTGCTGATCGCCGGTAACGCCTACCTGCCGCAGGGTCTGGACAACCGCGTGACCAGCAAGAGCATGCCGTGCGGTTCGCAGATCGTCGTCACCGAGCCGTTGTCGGAAAAGCAGGCCCGCAGCCTGATCAAGAACAACTACTGCGTCGAAGACTGCAACTACCTGCTCGACTACTACCGCCTGACGGCGGACAACCGCCTGCTGTACGGCGGTGGCGTAGTCTACGGTGCGCGTGAACCGAACGACATCGAGCAACTGATCCGCCCGAAAATCCTCAAGACCTTCCCGCAATTGAAGGACGTGAAGATCGACTACCGCTGGACCGGCAACTTCCTGCTGACCATGTCGCGCATGCCGCAATTCGGCCGTATCGAGAAAAACGCCTACTACATGCAGGGCTACAGCGGCCACGGCGTCACCTGCTCGCACCTGGCCGGCAAACTGATCTCGGAAATGATCCGTGGCGACGCCGAGCGTTTCGATGCGTTTGCCTCCTTGCCGCACATGCCGATGATCGGCGGGCGCACCTTCTCGGCACCGTTGACCGCCATGGGCGCCGTGTACTACTCGCTGCGCGACCGTTTCGGCATCTAAGTTTTACCTCGCCGGCGGCGTCTCCCCAAAGGGTGCCGCCGGTTTTTTATCCGAAACACCGCTACCCCCCTGTGGGAGCGAGCCTGCTCGCGAAGAGGCCATATCAGCCAAAACAGATGTCGCCTGACACACCGCTTTCGCGAGCAGGCTCGCTCCCACAGATCGTTTTTTTCTGCCGTTTATCGAACCTGCTGAGCATTATGAACAAACGTGATTTAATAGCCGCCTTTCACGTTTCCGGGACCGGAAAACGGCGTGATCCGCGCCTGTACTCCACCCCTCCATTATCCCTGTAGGAGCGAGCTTGCTCGCGAAAGCGCCAGTTCAATCAACATCAATGTTGAGGCTAAAATCGCAATCGCGAGCAAGCTCGCTCCTACGGGTTGGCACATAAGGCTGTCATGGACACGGGCTCACGACTCAAATTAGTACGCGAAAGCTACAAACTGTCCCAGCGCGAGCTGGCCCGGCGTAGCGGCGTCACCAATGCAACCATCTCCCTGATCGAACAGAATCGGGTCAGTCCTTCCGTCAGCTCCCTGAAGAAACTGCTGGAGGGCATCCCCATGTCCCTGGCCGACTTCTTCACCTTCGATCAGCCACCCCGCGAACACCAGTACGTCTTCCGCGCCAACGAACAGCCTGACCTCGGCCGCCACGGCCTGCGCCTGCTGCTGATCGGCGCGTCCGTGCCAAGCCGGCAGATGCGCCTGCTGCGCGAGCAATACGCACCGGGCGCAAGCTCCGGCGAAGAGCCAATCGTGCATTCCGAAGGCGAGGAGTGCGGGTTGGTGACACGAGGCACCGTGGAGTTGACCGTGGATGGCCAGGTGAGTGTGCTGAATGCCGGGGATGGCTATTACTTCCCGACCACCTTGCCGCACCGGTTTCGCAATATCGGGGCGGATGAGGCGGAAATCATCAGCGCCAACACACCGGCGAACTTCTGATAAGCGCTTTTCGGGCAGGGTTCATCAGCAACCGCCCTTTAAAACCCGCATTTGATGCGGGTTTTTTTATCATTCGAATCGGGTTACAGCCAGGCATCTTGAAGTGCGACGCTGGTCATTTGCGCTGCTCAAGACGAAACACTGCACCCTTTGCGGGTGATCTCGATTTGTTGGTAGTCGGCGCGCGTTTCTTTCTGCAGGGTGGCCAGCAGAGTCAAAGCGGCTTGCGGATCATTGAGTGGTAATGTCTTGAGTACCTCGACATCAACCTCCCACCACTTGCTGTTGATCAGCGCCTCAATCAACTCGGGTGTGTGCCGATACTTGACGACTTTTGCCGGGGTGCCGGCAACAATGGCGTACGGCGGCACGTCATGGGCAACCAGGGCGCGGGTGGCGATGACAGCGCCGGTGCCTATGGTCACGCCTTCCAGGATCATCGCGCTATGGCCGACCCAGACGTCATGCCCAATCGTGATGTCCGCAACCTCCGGGTCGTAAACCAGCGCAGTGTCGGTATATTGAAAGGGATGTGAACTGAGCCAGTCCAACGGATGCGAGCTCTTTTGTTGGCCGATAAAACAGCTGCTGCCAATGGAGCAAAACCTGCCAATGGAGGAGACCGCCGAAAGGACGCAGTCACTGCGGATATAGGTATGCGCACCGATTTCCAGCTTTTTTGACTCTATGACCACATGCCCAAGGGCCACGCCTTCTTCAATGGTCAGTGTCGATCTTTTGTGCAGTGACAATACACCGCCCGCCACTTTGCATTTGTGTTTGCGAATCCATCCTTTCCAGTAACTATTTCGCAAATAACTGATTATTTTTTTCATGAAAAGCTGTCTTGGATATCCGTTATAGGGCTTGGCCTGGCCACATGAGCCAACAGTCGAGTCTAAATGAATCGGCCGGGGAGATGGATTTTTTAGACGTTTTTCAATAATCGCTTTTGTGCATCTCAGTCTGCTGATGGGGCTGTAGCCAACTGAACTGTGGCCATTGAAAACCCGCAGAAATGCGGGTTTTTTGCGCTTGAAAAATGTCACTGCTTCTTCGGCACCTCAAACCCACGCTGCTCAATCACCCCAAACACATCCCGCACGTTCTGCAGCAGAATCCGCGAAATGTTGGTCACGGTGTTGATGTCGTTTTCGGCGTAGTCGGGGAGGCTGGTGCAGGCCATGAGATTGAGAAATTGCAGTACGGCGTTGAGGCGTTCGACTGCGCAGTTGTGGAGTTCGCGCAGGGGCGTGTCGCTGTCGAAGAGGAGTACAGGGTAGCTGGTGGCGATTTGTTTCATGGGGGTGAATCGGCGGGGGGGCGTTCATCATTTTCAAGCTCACTCAAAAATTGATGAAGCGCCACCTGATTGCTGCGAATCAATTGGGTGCCAGCTGTGTGCGGGTACACAGACCGAGGAACACAACCCAAAGCTCGGCAGACCCGTAGATCTCCCACGCACAACCGCTAATTCGCCATAATAAAAAAATGATCCGATGCCTTGACCTGCATCGGATTTTTTATGGCATGGGCTGTGGGGACGGGCGAGCTGGTTACAACCTTTGGCGCCTGCCGGAGCGGGCTCCCAAGATGGGTATTGATGTTTGTATTTGTCAGGCGTCGAACTCTAGGACTATCTGTTCTACTCTGTTAGGTCTAGCCATTGATGTCGAAATACTTTCACGAAACATTTCTCTTTCATTGATCTTGAGTTGAATGAATGATTCTGGTTTGTTTGTTATCGAGTAGTAGTATGTGCGAAATTGAAAGGCTTTTTCTCTCCCTTCGCTGGGGTGAATGGTTAAGTCGATATTAGTTAGCCAGTCAAGGTCGCTAGCAATGGTGTTTTTCATTGTTACTTTTATTTTTCCAGAAAGTCTTATGTCTATTACTGTATTGACTTTCCTGAACCTGAGATCATTGCTGCTAAAGTTATCGAAACTAAGGACCTGGAGTGTGTTTGAAATAACGTCTGTATTTAAATTGACCAGGTAGTCCGCATTGTGTGCGGCGCTTTCCCTCAGCGGCAGGCGGAATGCTCCTGCCGTCTGATAATTAATATCTTCAGGGCTGTAGGTGATGAGCAACGTTTTGTTTTCCTGGTTCATGATTGTTTCCTTCTGTTGATTTTGCTTTTAAACGTTTTATGCAACTCCGTGGGATATTTTTGGGAGTGTTATCGTTCGTTCGCGGAGAAGTTTAGTGAGGTTGTTTTACTGGGGTAACTGTAATAAATGTCAGTTTTATATATTTTTTTGTGATAGTTGGTATTGCAAATGTCAAAATGGAAGCGGCAGCAGGCAGTATGTCGTGGGGCTTAATGTTGAGACGCGATCGCTACAGATGCAGTGAGCGCATGTTCGGCTGGTTGAAAGAGAACCGCCGCATCGTTACGCGTTTCGACAAGCTTGCGAAAAGTTATGCCGCGGTGGTCTCGCTGGCCTGCGCCATGCGGTGTTTACGACATTGCTTTTCGTACAGAGCCTAGTGCTGCTTCGCAGCCCGGCGGGAGCAAGCTCCTTCGCCACGGTGAGTGAATTCCCAGGTGATTTTCGGGCGTCGGGATGAGCGGATAGCTGCTTTCGCTAAACCTTGCGCAAACGGAACTTTTTCAAAGGTTGATGTCAATTTGATAGCGTGTCGCGACGCTCAGAATCAATCAGTGCCAGGCTGTTTCCCGGTGAACCCAAGGATGTGTGTGATGAGATCAGTGCTTGCGATGTTGTTGATGTTGGGGATGGGCGGACATGCCTTTGCCAATGGATGCGGCGCCATAGACAATCAGGATCAGCGCCGCTATTGCGAAGCCAAGTCCGGCAGTGGCAGTTGCGGCGGCATCGACAACCAGGACCTGCGCAGGATGTGCGAAGCAGAAACGGGCAGCGGCAGTTGCGGGGGGATCGATAACCAGGATCAGCGTCGCTACTGTGAAGCCAAGACCGGCAGTGGTAGTTGCGGCGGCATCGACAATCAGGATCTGCGCAGAATGTGCGAGGCGGAAACAGGCAGTGGCAGTTGCGGGGGCATCGATAATCAGGATCAGCGCAGATTCTGCGAAGCCAAGACCGGCAGTGGCAGCTGCGGTGGAATCGATAACCAGGACCTGCGAAATCAGTGTGAAGCTTTGAAGCATTGAGCGTTGCGTTCGGTGACCCGATGGAACCAACGTCGTCAATGGCGTCTAAAATCAAGGGAACATTCCCGCCACGAAGGAACGACTCATGATCAAGTCTCGATCGTTGATTGCAGCAATCACCTGCCTGGCCTTGGTCAGCGGCTCAGTGACTGCACTGGCTGATCCAGGAAACGGCCAGGGCAACAACAAGGCCAGCCATGGCAACCAGGGCAACCAGGGCAGTCATGGCAACAAGAACAAGAATTCCGGCGGCGGGGATTGGAGTCATGGTCCCAGTATCAATCACAGCAGCGTGCTCGAGATCATTGGCGCCAACACGGGCTACTGGAGCCCTGGGCCTGCCTTGCCACCGGGTATTCAAAAGAACCTTGCCCGAGGCAAGCCGCTTCCACCGGGCATTGCCAAAAAGCTGGATGGCCGGCTGGTCGGCAGGTTGCCCCACTATGACGGTTACGAGTGGCAGCAAGTCGGCACGGATCTGATCCTGGTCGCGCTGGCCACCGGGCTCGTTTATGAAATTCTCAACGGTGTGTTCGATTGATGTGTGAGTGGGCTTCCAGCCGCCTGTCGTCGGGCTGGAACTGTTTGAGGGATATCGCGTCATACGTCACGCAATATCAACCACCTACGGAAGCAATCATGCTTTTCAAAAACAAGAGTCTCGTTGCTGTAATGTCATGCGCCATGATGCTTGCAGCCGCCCCTTTGCTGCCTGATGGCCTGTCGATCATGGGTTCCGCCTACGCGAAGGACGGCGGTGGCGGTGGCGGTGGCGGTGGAAACGGTGGCGGCGGCGGTGGAAACGGCGGTGGTAATGGCGGCGGAAACGGTGGCGGCCACGGCGGCGGAAACGGCGCAGGTCACGGCGGCGGCATGGGTGGCGGACACGCCGGCACAGGCCACTCCGGCAGTAACGGCCGCGGCAACGGGCTGGACAGCGACCATGCCGGCAAATCCGTGCGCGACCATGGTCTGAGCGGCAACCACTACGGTAGTGAGCGCAACGATGACAACGGTCATGGCACCACGACCTCAGGCATCGCCCACTCCAAGGATACTCGCGGCCTCTCCAAGGCCGGGGCTATCTCGGCCTCGACGCCGGGTGAGCACAACACCAAAGGCTTGAGTAAAGCCGGGCTGTCGACCTCGAAAAAAACCCATTGAGTTCACAGCAGTAGCGAGCCGTTTCAGAAAAGCCAAAAACCCGCTGAAAGGCGGGTTTTTTGCGTCCGGCATTTGATCGCCGGACATTGCGCAGCACGTTTCCCACCCGGCCTGTCATGGGTTTTCGGCACTGAAGCTGGCCGCACCCCGGGCCATGCACGGACAGAAAACGAGCCACCCGGACACATCGCGCAGTGATTTGCATTTGCAGGCGATTTGTCATGTTCAGCGTCAATGCAATGTAGATATTGGTCAGCCCAACGTGATTCCAATGAGGCTGCACTGTGTTCCAACGACTTGTGTGTTCGCTGTCTGTTTTGAGCCTGTCCATCGCTGCCGCCCAGGCGGCCGAGACTGTTCCCCTCAACACCCCACGCCTGAAGAGCATCGACAATTTCCGCGATGTCGCCGGTCTCACCACGGCATACACCACAGCCAATGACGGCACGATGCGTGGCGGGGTGTTTTACCGCTCCAATGCGCTGACGCCATCGGCAGCGGACCTGGCGACCCTCAACGGCCTGGGCATCAAGGCGGTCTACGACCTGCGCACGCCCACCGAGATCGCCGCCACGCCCGACACGATGCTCACAGGCGCGACCTACAGCAACATCGACATCATTGGCGGTTCAGCGTCTGGCGCCAACGTCACTAACATCGCGTTCCACAGCGCCGCTGAAGCCACCGCGATGATGCAGGACACCAACCGTGATTTCGTACGGAACGCGGGGATGCGCAGCGAGTTCAACCAGCTGTTCAATGAACTGGCCGCGGTCGACGGTGCCGCGCTGTTCCATTGCACTGCCGGCAAGGACCGCACGGGCTGGACCGCCGCTGTGCTGCAAAGCATCGCCGGGGTCGACGATGCCACCATCATGAGCAACTACCTGGCGACCAACGACTACACCGCCGCGCGTGTCAAGGCGACCCTGGCGGCGATGCCTCCGGGCATGGCGATCATTTACGGGCCGCTGATCGGTGTGGAAGCCAGCTACCTGCAAGCCGGGCTGGACCAGGTGACCGCGCAGTACGGCACCATGGACAACTACCTCAAGCAAGGCCTCGGCCTGTCCCAGGAAACCATTTACGTGCTGCGCGGCAAGATGGTGTTCTACAACAGCCTGCCGGGCGCGGCGGACCTGGCGGGCAACGCCGCGGCTGGCGCGCAGCTGTTGCAACAACTGCAGAACAGCAACCTGTCGGGCACCTACAGCGCCTACAACTACTACCTGCAATCGGCCATTGATGCGCGCAGCCTCGGCGGCGTCGAGTCCACCGTTGGCGGCCAGGTGCATGCCGACGCTGCCAGTTATCTGCTGCGCCAGGGCGCGATGATCGACCAGGCCGCTGCGCCCTTCACCAGCGGCACCGACCTCAAGACCGGGCAATATCGCCTGTGGAGCACTGCCCTGGCGGGGTATCTGGGCACCGACGGCTCGTCTCAGGCCTCCAGCAGCAACGAGCATAGCCAGGGCCTGATGATCGGCCTGACCCAGCGCTTTTCCGAACAGCTCAGCGCCCATGCCGGCTTCGGCTACAGCCGCGGCAATGTCGGTGGCGCCGGTGGCGAGGTCGATACCGACCTGACCTTCTTCAGCGTGGGTGCCCGCTTTGCACCGAACGGTCTGGAGCGCGGCCTGTTTGTGGATGCCGATGCCAGCGCCGGTTATCTCGATTACGAGAGCAAGCGCGAACTCGGCGGCGGCCTGGGCACGGCCAAGGGCGACAGCCATGGCAACCTCACCGGCGCGACCCTGGCCGTGGGCTACCGGGTTCCGGTGAACGGCGTGACCCTCGAGCCAAGCCTCGGTGTGCGAGTCAGCCACGTCAATCTGTCGGGCTTCCAGGAAAAAGGCAGTGAGCTGGCGCTGGACGTCGATGGCATCCACGAGACCCGCAAGAGCGCGGTGGCCAACCTCAACGCATCCTTTGCACCGGTCAACCTGGGCGCCTGGCAACTGGTGCCGGGGGTGCAAGTGGGCTACGAGCATGTGCTGGGCGACACTGAAGTCGACAGCGAAGGGCACCTGCTGGGCCTGGACATCGAGCAACAGGCCGCCTTCGACAACCGTGACCAGTTCACCGGTGGCGTCAACGTCATGGCCAACCTGGGGCCGTGGAGCGTGGGGGCAGAAATCGGCGCCAGCGGTGGCGGCGACAGCCACGGCTTCAATGGCGGGCTGAAGGCCAGCTATCTGTTCTGACGATCAGTCAAGGCAAGCTGTGGGAGCGGGCTCGCGATAGTGATTTGACCGGCAATATTGATATTGAGTCTTCCGGCCACTTCGCGAGCAAGCCCGCTCCCACAGGTTGTGTGTCGTGCCCGGATCATGTGGCAAGCACAAAACATTGTGGGAGCGGGCTTGCCCGCGAAGAGGCCATGTCAGTCGACAGGGATGTTGAATGTCACTCCACCTTCGCGAGCGCTCCCGTAACCCCTCAATGGGTCGCCATCGGCCGAATTCGCACACCCTTTCTCACGTCTGCTGGACTGATGCCGTAGGCGCTCTGGAAATACTGGCAAAACCGCCCGACGTTGCTGAAGCCGTATTGCAGAGCTACGTCTGTTACCGACGGCGCCGCCCCCTGGGACAGCGCGGCAAAGGCGCGCTCCAGGCGTACCTGGCGCTGGTAGGAAACGATCGAAGTGCCCATGAAACGCTGAAAACCTTCCTGCAAGGCGCGCAGGCTGACATGGGTCAGTTGCGCCAGCTCCGTGCCGCTGGCCAGGTGGTCGGGGTGCGCCTGGATGTACTCGACCGCCAGCTTCACATGCCGTGGCGCTATCAGTGGGGAGGGGCGCCGGAGGGCTTCGGTGAAGTTGTGCGGCCAGGTTTCCAGCACTGCATCGACCAGCATTTCGCGAAGGCGCGAAGGCATCAGCGAACCGCTGTTGATCAGCAGGTCGAACTCGCTGCCCGTGGCCAGGTCGATCAATGCCCGGATGCCCTGCAAGGCCGATGCCTGCAGATCCACCACCGGTTCGAACTGCACCTTTTGCAGAATGGGTTTGCCCAGCAACGTCGACAGGCGCTCGGTGATCAGCCGACGGCTGATCGAAATCCCGTGCTGTGCGTGGTTATCGACAAAGCGCGCCGAGCGGACCTCGGCCTTGTCGATCGCCAGGCCGATCTGCGAGAACCCTACCGACTGGGTGACATGGTTGAAGATGATCTTGCCGGCGGTAGGAATGACGAAAGTGATTTCATCCATAGGCGCGGGAAAATCCACCGTGAAGTCGCCGCGATAGTGCATGCGCCGAAAACTGACACCTTCGTGTCGGCCGTAGACCCCGCCGATGATGATGTTTTTCGGCGGTGGCGGGGAGTCGGCATACAGGTTGCCGAACAGGTTCGAGAACAACGCGCCGAAGTCGTCGCAGCTCATGTCGTTGGACCTGATGATGATTTGCTTGCGCGTCGTGCTTGCGTACACCTGAAGTGTCACCTTGAGCGGATGGGCAAAGCCCTGGTACAGGGAGCTGGCGATCGGAGATCGAGCGGATGCGGTTCGGGAAAGCGTCAGGACGTTATCAGTGAGTAATGACAGGTTTGTGACCGGTTGTGGCTGCTGGCGTCGCCGGCCCCCGGTTCCGTTCACCCGACGCCACCGCTCGCACCGGACAACCGGTGGCACGAGCGGTACCGGGGCGTGGGCTGGCCTGCACTGGCCGGGGCTATTTCACCGGCTCTGTCGCCTTGATGTCCCCGCAAAAGATATCGACGTTGCCATCGGTCGGAGCCGTTCGCACGACCACCGAATATTTGCCGTCAACCAGGGTTTGCAACGGCACGGGCGCGGTTCGGGTAAAGGACCAGCCGCGTATGGGTTGGCGTTCGGTGTTGACGGTGTCGTTCATCGCGTAGGCGACTGATCCGGGTTGCTCGCAGGTGCCGTTATTGATGAACGAGTAAAGGCGCAGGGGCAGGGTACCCCCGGTTGGAACACCGCTGATGAAGAAGCTGAGCCCGGTTTTCTTGTCCCAGTCGGTCAAGGTGACGGTGCCGATCTGACCGGCGTTTTGCCGGGTGGCGACCAGGTTGACGTTCACGCCGTGGTGCGAGGAAGTGGCGCAGCCGAAAAGGCTGGCCGCGACCATGAGTGCTGCCAGAGAGGTCTTGAGCTTCATTGCCAAACTCCTGAGTTGAAGAACTGCAATGGGGGGGAATTAGCGGGTATAGCTCATTTATCGCCCTCATGACGTCGTCCATATAAGGCTTTCCATTTTTGCGCGCAGATGCTGGGGCGTCTTACTCCTTCTTCAACCAAGTGGCGGCGTGGCGGTGCAAACCGGCTACATTTGTAGTCGAGCCCGCGTGGATTGGTTGCGGGCACGCGCACTTCGATGCCGATGAAGGTTTGCAGTGGTTACGCGTGCAGTTAACGGATTGTGCGGTCAGTTGAGCCCACTCATCATCCGCACGGACGATTTGCGACTGGAGTGACTGATGAATCAACTAGGCAGCGATCCGCAAGCGCGGAACCCTGGCGCTCTACAGCGGGGTACCTTGCGCAGCCTGTTGATCCCGGAGTGGCTCGACAGCTATCGCCCGGACTGGCTGCGGGGCGATGTGGTCGCCGGGCTGACGGCAGCGGCCGTGGTCATTCCCAAGGCGCTGGCGTACGCCACGATTGCCGGTCTGCCGGTGCAGGTCGGGCTGTACACGGTACTGGTACCGATGGTGATCTATGCCGTGCTCGGCACGTCGCGTCCGCTCAGTGTCAGCACCACGACCACCCTGGCCATTCTCGCCGGCTCCGCACTGGGCCAGATCAGCCCCGATGGCGATGCGGCGACCCTGCTGGCGGGCTCCGCCACGCTGGCCCTGATGGTCGGCGCGATCCTGATCGTCGCGGGGTTGCTGCGCCTGGGTTTCGTCGCCAATTTCATTTCCGAACCGGTGCTGGTGGGGTTCAAGGCCGGCATAGGCGTCGTCATCGTGCTCGACCAGTTACCCAAGCTGCTGGGCACCCACATCGACAAAGGCGGCTTCCTGCACAACCTGGTGGCCACGGTTCAGAGCCTCCCGCATGCCTCGCTGCCGACCGTGGCGGTCGGGGTATTCATGGTCCTGCTGCTGGTCGGCATGAAGCGTTTTACACCGCGCCTGCCCGCCCCCTTGATTGCGGTGGCACTGGGCATCCTCGGCATGAGCCTGCTTGGCCTTGAGAGCCTTGGTGTGTCCGCCGTCGGCGTGGTGCCGATCGGATTGCCGGCGCCGACCCTGCCGCTATGGTCGCTGGCCGAAACCCTGTGGCCTTCGGCGATGGGTATCGCGCTGATGAGTTTCACCGAAACCATCGCCGCGGGACGCGCGTTCGCCCGCAGTGACGAGCCTGCGCCACAACCGAACCGGGAGCTGCTGGCCACTGGTGTTGCCAACATAGGCGGTGCGTTTCTCGGGGCCATGGTCGCGGGTGGCGGGACCACGCAAACGGCGGTCAACCGCCTGGCCGGCGCCCGCTCGCAACTGTCCGCACTGATTACCGCTGCACTGGCATTGGGCACTTGTCTGCTGCTGGCACCGCTCATTGGCCTGATGCCCAATGCCACGCTCGCCGCCGTGGTGATCGTGTATTCGGTGGGCTTGATCGAGCCGGCGGAGTTTCGCGAAATCCTGTCGGTTCGCCGTACCGAATTCGCCTGGGCCGTGGTGGCGATGATCGGCGTGATGCTGCTGGGCACGCTGCAAGGGATCGTCGTGGCGATCATCGTCTCCTTGCTGGCCCTGGCCTATCAGGTCTCGGACCCACCGGTGCATGTCCTCGGGCGCAAGCCCGGCACCAATGTGTACCGGCCGCCGTCTGCCGAACACGCCGACGACGAACACTTTGACGGGCTGCTGTTGCTCAGGCCCGAGGGGCGGGTGTTCTTCGCCAATGCCGAACGCATCGCCGAGAAAATCCGGCCGCTGATCGATGCGGCGACCCCCAGGGTCGTGGTCCTGGACCTGCGCAGCGTGTTCGACCTGGAATACACAGCCCTGAAGATGCTCACCAGCGCCGAGCAGCGCATGAGCGAAAAAGGCATTTCACTGTGGCTGGTGGGCATGAGCCCCAGCGTATGGGACATGGTCATCAAGGCTCCCTTGGGCCATACGTTGGGTGAGGCACGCATGTTCCTGAACCTGGAACTGGCGGTTGAACATTACCAGCGCAGTCGGCGCTGAATGAATGCGGCCGGGTGCATGCCGGACGCTGTGTGACGCATTGAAGGAGATAACGGGCATGGCAAAGAAGAAGACGGCAACGAAAAGCAAGCCGGTTGAAAGCGGCAAACTCAAGAACAAGGTGTATCTCGAGGAGCTGGCGCGGCTGCATGTCGAGATGGTCAAGCTGCAAGAGTGGGTACAGCACTCGGGCGCCAAGGTCTGCATCGTCTTCGAGGGCCGTGATGGCGCCGGCAAGGGCGGGACCATCAAGGCACTGACCGAGCGTGTCAGCCCGCGGGTGTTCCGGGTGATCGCGTTGCCGGCACCGACCGATCGGGAAAAAAGCCAGATGTACGTGCAGCGCTATCTGCCGCACATGCCGGCGGCCGGTGAAGTGGTGATCTTCGATCGCAGTTGGTACAACCGCGCCGGTGTCGAGCGGGTCATGGGGTTTTGCACCGACGAACAGGTGCGCACCTTTCTCGCCGTAGCGCCGCGCGTCGAGTATGCGCTGGTCGAGTCGGGCATCATCCTGATCAAGTACTGGCTTGAAGTGAGCCCGGAGGAGCAGACCCGACGCCTCAAGGCGCGCATCACCGACGGGCGCAAGATCTGGAAGCTGTCACCGATGGACCTCAAGTCCTATAACCGCTGGTACGACTACTCCCGTGCCCGGGACGACATGTTCGAGGCCACCGACACCGAGTTCGCCCCGTGGCGGGTCGCCAACTCCAATGACAAGCGGCGGGCGCGACTGAACATCATCAGTGATGTGCTCAGCAGCATTCCTTATGAGGAAGTACCGCGGGCGAAAGTGAAACTGCCCAAGCGCCAAAGTCCCGGCAACTATCGGGATCCGAACTATCCGTTCAAGTACATCGCGGAAAAATTCTAGAATCCCGCCGCACTGTGCTGCCTTGCCCGGTATTCAAGACCCGGGCACGGCAGTCGTGAAATCGCCTCCCCGCTTTTCCGGAATGAACCGATCATCCTCTGTCTCAACGGCCATGCCGCGCAGCAATCAAAACACACCAATAATCTCTGCGTAGGAAACTTCCTTAATTGCGTGGGAAATAGATATTTAGAGAGCAGGCAAGATCTGATCGCAATGTAATATATTTCTTAATTTTAATTAGGCGGTTGGAATGTCTTTGTAAGATGAATCACTATTGCGTCTGGTAGTGTTTGAGTGTTTGTTTCCGTAGTTGCGGTTCCTTTTGGAAAGGCTAGTCTTTCGTAGTCGAAGCAAGTTTGCGTGTTACGTCCGCTTGTTTGATTGCGTATTGTTGGCTCAATTCCTGAGTTCGATTGTGTTGTTGAGCTTTTGTAACGTTGTATGTTGTTACAAATATCCTGGGAGGATTTATGGCTTCTGGTAGTTTTCAAAACGAAGTGCCCAAGGCACGGGTCAACATCAAGCTCGATTTGCATACGGGCGATGCACAGAAAAAAGTCGAATTGCCGCTCAAGTTGATGGTGATGGGCGACTACAGTAACGGCAAGGAACAGCGGCCGTTGTCGGAGAGAAGCAAAGTCGCCATCGACAAGAATAATTTCGATAGTGTACTGGCGGAGTTTTCTCCCGAGGTCAAGCTGGCGGTGGCCAACACACTGGCAGAGGATGCCGGCGAAGCGGCGGTCGATCTGGGTTTCCGGAGTTTGAAGGATTTCGAGCCGGAACAAGTGGCTCGGCAAATTCCGCAACTGCGCGCACTGCTTGCTATGCGTAACCTGCTGCGCGACCTCAAGTCCAACCTGTTGGACAATGCCACGTTCCGCCAGGAACTGGAGCGTATTCTCGTGGACGAGGCACTGAGTGACGAACTGCGAGATGAGTTGGCTGCCCTGACTCCGGAACACATTCGTTAATTCACCTCGGCTCGTTTAAAAGGGAAATTTAAAAATGTCTGTTGAGCATTCTCACGCGCAATCGCGCGGCACTACAGTGTTGCCTGAAGAAAGCCAAGGCGTATATGGCGCGTTGTTTGGCAAGATCAATCTCAACCCGGTAAAAGTGCTGGGCGAAATCGAAGTGTTTCAAAGTTCCGAGGCACTGTCGGACGTATCCGCCGATGAGCGTGTGACTGCCGCTGTCAGTGTTTTTTTGAATCTGATCAAACAGTCTTCGCGCAAAGTCCGGCGTCTGGACAGGACACTGCTGGATGAACATATTGCGTCGCTGGATGCACAAATCAGCCGCCAACTGGACGCCGTGATGCATCACCCGGATTTCCAGCGGGTGGAGTCCACCTGGCGCGGTGTGAAATCGCTGATCGATCAGACCGATTTCCGCCAGAACGTGAGCATCGAATTGCTCGATATCAGCAAGGATCACCTGGTCCAGGATTTCGAGGATGCACCGGAGATCGCACAAAGTGGCCTGTATGTGCATACCTACACCCAGGAGTACGACACCCCGGGTGGTGAGCCGATCGCCGCTGCCATTTCCAACTTCGAGTTCGACCGCAGCCCGCAGGACATTGCCTTGCTGCGCAATATTTCCAAAGTCTCGGCAGCCGCGCACATGCCCTTCATCGGCTCCGTCGGCCCGGCTTTTTTTGGCAAGCACTCGATGGAAGAAGTCGCCGCCATCAAGGACATCGGCAACTACTTTGACCGTGCCGAATACATCAAGTGGAAAGCGTTCCGCGACAGTGATGATGCCCGTTATATCGGCTTGCTCATGCCCCGCGTGCTGGGCCGTCTGCCGTATGGCCCGGACACCGTTCCGGTGCGCAGTTTCAACTACATCGAAAGCGTCAAGGGACCGGACCACGACAAATACCTGTGGACCAACGCCTCGTTTGCCTTCGCTGCCAACATGGTCAAGAGCTTTATCGCCAACGGCTGGTGCGTGCAGATCCGCGGTCCGCAGTCTGGCGGCGCGGTCACCGACTTGCCGATCCACTTGTACGATCTGGGCACAGGCAATCAGGTGAAGATCCCTTCGGAAGTGATGATTCCGGAGACGCGCGAGTTCGAGTTCGCCAACCTCGGCTTCATCCCGCTCTCGTACTACAAGAACCGTGACTACGCGTGCTTCTTTTCGGCCAACTCCGCGCAAAAACCGGCGATATACGATACCCCGGAGGTCACCGCCAATAGCCGGATCAATGCGCGCCTGCCCTACATCTTCCTGCTGTCACGCATTGCCCATTACCTGAAGCTGATCCAGCGCGAAAACATCGGCACCACCAAGGATCGCCGTTTGTTGGAGCTGGAGTTGAACAAGTGGGTCAGCGGGCTGGTCACCGAGATGAACGATCCGGGCGACTCGCTGCAGGCTTCGCACCCGTTGCGGGCTGGCCGGGTCACCGTCGAAGACATCGAGGACAACCCGGGTTTCTTCCGCGTCAAGTTGTACGCCGTGCCGCATTTCCAGGTGGAAGGCATGGACGTCAACCTGTCGCTGGTTTCGCAGATGCCCAAGGCAAAAGCCTGAGCCCTGTGCATACCCAACCCATTGCGTAGGGATTCGACCTCATGAAAATCGACCGCCCCTTGTGGGCCGCGGGGGCATTGCTGTCCCCGCAGCAATTCCAGCAGCAGGCGCGCTGGGAAGCCTGGGCCAACGAGTGTCTGGCTCGTTTGTCCCTGGTGCACCCCTGGGGCGTCCATGACGTCGCGTTTGACCTGCAAGCACTGCGCCTGGGCAAGCTCAAGGCCACTCGCCTTAGCCTGCGCATGCCCGACGGCACCTTGATCGACACCGACCATGTCGATCGACTGCCCCTGGGGCTGGAGCTGTCGCGCCTGCTGTCCGACGATACCCAGGCGGCGACCTTGCTCCTGGCCTTGCCACTGGAACAGGCCAATGGCAACAACTGCCTGTTCGACGCCGACAAGGCCGATCGACCCACCCGTTATCGTCAGGACTGGCGTCAGGTGCAGGACATTTACGCCGATGAAGTGCAATCGGTCGGCGTACTGGAACACGTGCTGAGCCTGCGCTTCGATCACGACGAGAACGGCGATTACCTGACCTGCCCGATCGCGCGCCTGGTGCGTGACGGGCAGGGCGTCTGGAGCCTTGATCCTGACTATGTGCCGCCGCTGCTCAGTTTCGCGGCGCACCCGGGGCTGTTGACGCAACTGGACAACCTGTTGACCCAGTTGTCCTCCAAGCGTCAGCGGCTGATGGGCATGCGCCGTGAGAGTAACCAGCGAATGGCCGACTTCGCCGTGGCCGACGTGTCGTTGTTCTGGTTGCTCAATGCCTTGAACACTTACCAGCCGGTATTGGCCGATCTCAAGGCCTGGCCGGCGCGACATCCCGAGCAGGTCTATCTGGAGCTGACAAAACTGGCCGGCAGCCTGCTGACCTTTTCCCTCGAACACGATGTCGAGCAGATTCCGCCTTACCGCCACGAACAACTGGAAAGCGTGTTCCCGCCGCTGTTGCGCATGATCTCCACGTTGCTGGAGGCCAGCCTGCCTTCTCGCGTCATCGCCCTGACACTCGAGCAGAGCGCAGCCAACCGTTGGCAGGTCCGACTTGACGACGCCCGTTTGCGCGAGCCCGACAGTGCCGATTTCTATCTGTCGGTGCGTTGCCGCTTGCCAGCCGTGCAATTGCAGAGTCAGTTCCCGCGACTGTGCAAGATCGGTACACCGGACGAAGTCGATCAACTGGTCAACGCCGCCCTCGATGGCGTGCCGTTGCAGTCCCTCAGCCATGTCCCGGCGGCCATCCCCCTGCGCCTGGAAAACCAGTACTTCGCCCTGGATCTCAACCATGCCAAGGGGCAAGCCATTCGGGACCAGGGCATCTGTGCCTTGTACGTCCCGAGCACTCTGGCCGACGTCAAACTTGAACTGTTCGCGGTACTACGTGCATGAACCTGATCGAAGCGAAAAAACCGGCCGCCATGACGGTCGACATCGACGCGTTGTTGCAAGACAGCTACCTGCTGGTGGTCGAGTTGCGGCAAGGGGCCTCCGCGCAAAGCAGCGATGAGGTCAAGGCTCTTTGCGTAAAGCAGGTCGAGCACGTTCGCCAGCGGCTCATGGATGCCGGCCTGGCCCAACGCAGCATCGACCATATCAGCCACGCTCAATGCGCGCTGCTGGATGAAACCATGCTCAACCGCGCCGATATCGATGTCCATTCCCGGTGGGCCAGTGAACCCTTGCAAGCGAAGTTTTTCAATCGCCACCAGGCCGGGGAGTTCCTGTACGAGGACATGCGCGAGGTACTGCGCGAACCGGCGCCGGACCTTCTGGTGCTGACGACCTTCCAGCGGGTTTTGACCCTGGGTTTTCGCGGCCGTTATCGCGATGACAATGACCCCGAGCGTGAACAACTGCTGGCCGACCTGAATGCTCGGGTCGCACCACTGAAGCTGCGTCAGACATTAACCGCACCCCTTGGCGCCAGCCATGGCGCAATGGCGTTGCGCTGGATGCGCTCGCCGCTGGTCAACGTCCTGGCTGCCGGTCTGTTGCTGGCCGGTGTCTGGTACGGCCTCGACCAGCTGTTGGGTGGTCTGGTTGCGACGCTCTTGGCCGCGCAAGCCTGAGGTGGAGCCCATGACGCTCAAACTCAAACAAGGGCTCTGGCTGTGGGCGGGTGCACTGGCTCTGATGCTGCTGGCCATTATCCCGCTTGGCGGATGGGGCCGTGCCGCCGTGGCCCTGATCGTTGTCGGTTGCGTTGCGCTCGCCTGTGTCCGGGCTGCGCGTCAACGGCAATTACCCGGCTCGCTCGACCACCTGGCGTTGCCACCGGCAGCGTATGGTCATCCGGTGGTACTGGTGTGTGGTGATGGCCTGGCCGGGCTGTTTGGTGAAACGTGCAACGACCAGCCGGCGTTGCGCATGACCGAGCAGGGCTGTTACCTGCGGGTCTCCCGTGCGCAACAGCTGCCGGGGTTGACTGACAGTGTCCTGGCCTTGCGTCCCGAGTGGGCCGGGCAGCTCTGCGTGATGTTCGTTGTCAATCCGGGCGAGCACACCGATGCCGCGGTGTTGGCCGGGCACGTGCGTACGTTCAATTACCAGGCCGGGCTGATTCGTCAGCGTGGTATGGCGCTGCCGCTGATGCTCGTCAGCTACCTGCAATCATCGGCGAGCAGGGGGGCCTGGTTCAGTTGGGAAGCCGGCCAGGACACCTGCAACATTCGTGAAGGGGGGGCGTGCCTTGGCCCGGACGAATGGCATCGCCTGCCCGCTGAAAATGCAATTCACACTCGACGGTTGCAGGCCAGCGTCCAGCTCAACAGTGCTGCTGCCTGGCTGGATGAATATGTCCTGGCGCACTTCGCCAGCCGTGAAGGTCGCCATCCTGCCGGCTTGCCGCTGGTTTGCGTCAGCACCTTGGTACCGACACTGCCCGGGATGATGACCGGCAATCTGTGGGGGCAATGGCTGCGGGGCAAGACCGGGCTGAGGGACGCCGATGCACAGGTACAAGCGCCGGATGCGTCGCTGCCGTTCCCTGATCCGTTGCTGAGTCTGCTGCCGGTACAGGCCCGACGTTTGCCAATGCGTCGCGCCAGCGTGATTGCATTGTGGTTGTTCGCGGCTGCCGCCGTTGTCGCCCTGACCAGCTCGGCCTGGCAGAACACCCTGCTGCTGCGTCAGGTCAGCGATGACCTGCGGCGTTATGCGTCCATTGCCCCGACGGAGCGTCGCGATCAACCCGAATTTGCCCAACGGGAAGAAGCATTGAACGTGCTGCGCGAGGACGCGGTGCGCCTCGACCATTACTACCGCCGGGGCGAGCCCCTGGCGCTGGGCCTTGGCCTGTATCGCGGCGAGCAATTGCGCGCAGGGTTGCTGTCGACCATCGCCAACCACAGGCAACCGTCGACGGGGCCGATGCCGGCACGCGCGGCGCGAACCGTGCGCCTGGACAGCCTGTCGTTGTTCAGCAGTGCCAGTGCCCGACTCAAGCCCGAATCGACCAGGGTGCTGATCGACGCCCTGGTCGGCATCAAGGCCCAACCTGGCTGGCTGATCGTGATTGCCGGGCACACCGATGCCGTGGGCAGCGACGAACACAATCTGCAGTTATCCCGCGCCCGTGCGGCAGCGGTACGTGACTGGATGCAACGCATGGGCGGCATCCCCGACAGCTGTTTCGCGGTGCAGGGCTTTGGCAAGAGCCAGCCGATCGCGAGCAATGACACCGAGGCGGGGCGTCAGGCCAACCGTCGCGTCGATATCCGTCTGGTGCCGGAAGTGGGGGCCTGCGCGCTACCCACGGCCGGGGCAGACGTACAACCCCCTGTCGCAAACGCGGCATCAGTGTTCTGAGAAAAGGAGCTTCACATGGCAATTCCCGTTTACCTGTGGCTGAAAGATGACGGCGGTGCGGACATTAAAGGTTCAGTGACCGTGCAAGGTCGCAAAGGCAGTATCGAGGTGGTCGCTCACAACCACAGCGTCTACATCGCCAGCGACGATAACACCGGAAAATTGACCGGTACGCGGACCCATGCTCCGTACGTGTTCACTAAGGAAATCGATGCTTCCAGCACATACCTCTATAAGGCTGCTACTACAGGCCAGACACTCGAGAGCGCCGAGTTCAAATTTTATCGCATCGACAACGCAGGCCAGGAAGTCGAGTACTACAACACCCTGCTTAAAAAAGTGAAGGTCGTGAAGGTCGAGTCGAAAATGCACGACGTCAAAGATCCGGACAAGGCGAAATTCAACCACCTGGAAGAGGTTGAGTTGCGCTACGAGGAGATCTTCTGGGACTTCAAGGACGGAAACCTCAAACACGACGATAAATGGGACAAACGTAGTAGAGGGTAACGCTGAATAACCAGCAGGCAGGCCTCTGCCTGCTGGTTTCGGTGTGCTGGGCTGAGCGTCTGTTCGCGGACGTTCACCCCAGCTCATCTTGCCTCTTTCCATTGCCACAACCGACCACAGGCTAGACTTCCAGCACAAGGACGTATCCCCATGACATCCAATTCCGCGCGCCTGCTTCGCCGCCTCAATCCCTACTGCGCCCAGGCGCTCAGCGCGGCGGCTTCGTTGTGTCAAAGCCGTGCCCATGGGCGGATCAGTATCGAACACTGGCTGCTCAAGTTGCTGGAGCAGGGCGAGGGCGACTTGACCCTTATCGCCCGTCGTCATGAGTGGGACATGGATGCGCTTTGGCGCGGTTTGCTCGACCACCTCGACAGGCTGCCGCGCAGCGTACAGGGCAAGCCGCAGTTGTGCGGCAAGTTACAGAAACTCATCGAGAACGCCTGGCTGCGCGCATCGCTGGAGGGCCACGACAACCTGCGTTCGGCACACCTGCTCGGCGCATTGCTGGAGCGTCCGGACCTGCTGGCTTGCGAAGCGGTCTGGTCAATACTGGGCCTCAGCGAAGTCCAGTTGCAGCAGGTGTTTGCCTTGCTCGACCAACACTCCGAGGAACGCCCGCAGGTACAACAGCAAAGCGCTTTGGACCCGCTCCCGGCGACGCAGCTCGCTGACGGTGCCGGGCACGATGCCTTGCAAGCGGTACTGGACAGATTCACCCAGGACGTTACCGCCAAGGCGAAGTCCGGGCAGATCGACCCGGTGTTCGGGCGTGACGATGAAATCCGCCAGGTCATCGACATTCTCAGCCGGCGGCGCAAGAACAACCCGATCCTCGTCGGCGAGCCCGGCGTCGGCAAGACCGCGTTGGTCGAAGGCCTGGCCCTGCGCATCGCCGATGGCAACGTGCCCGACAGCCTCAAGGCAGTCAGCGTGCGCACCCTGGACCTTGGCCTGCTGCAAGCAGGCGCCGGGGTAAAAGGCGAATTCGAACAACGCCTGAAAAACGTCATCGACGCCGTGCAGCAGTCGGCCAACCCGGTGCTGCTGTTCATCGACGAGGCTCACACCCTGATCGGCGCCGGTAACCAGGCGGGCGGGGCGGATGCGGCGAATCTGCTCAAGCCGGCCCTCGCGCGAGGCGAATTGCGCACCATCGCCGCGACCACCTGGAGCGAATACAAACAGTACTTCGAGCGCGATGCCGCCCTGGAGCGGCGCTTTCAGATGGTCAAGGTCGACGAGCCGGACGATGCCAGCGCCTGCCTGATGCTGCGTGGTCTCAAGGCGCGTTACGCCAGCCATCACGGCGTGCACATTCAGGACGCGGCGGTGCAGGCCGCGGTCAGCCTGTCGCGGCGCTACCTCACGGGCCGCCAGCTGCCGGACAAGGCCGTCGACCTGCTCGACACCGCCAGCGCGCGGGTGCGCATGAGCCTCGACTGCGAGCCCCAGGCACTGGTGCGGCTCAAGGCCCGGCATGCCGCGCTGGAGCTGGAGCGGCGCGCACTGGAACAGGATGTGCAACTCAATGGCAGCGACTTGAGCGAACGATTGACGCTGATCGCCGGGCAGCAGGTCGAGATGCAACAACAGCAGGACGACTTGCTGTGCCAGTACCGCTATGAACTTGACCTGACCCGACAATTGCTCGATGCGCGTCAGGCCGAACCGGCCCGCAGCGACCTCTGCGCGCAACTGCAGGAGCAATTGCTGCGGGCCCAGGGCAGCCAGCCAATGCTGTCCCTGGACGTCGATGCACGCAGTGTTGCGGAAGTCATCGCCGACTGGACCGGCGTGCCCCTGGGCAGTTTGCTCAAGGACGAACAAGCCAGCCTGCTAACTCTGGAATGGCAACTCGGCGAGCGGGTTATTGGCCAGGAATCTGCCCTCGGTGCCTTGGCCCAGCGCCTGCGCGCAGCCAAGACCGGCTTGACCGAAGACCTGGCGCCGTTGGGGGTATTCCTGTTGGTGGGCACCAGCGGTGTCGGCAAGACCGAAACTGCCCTGGCGCTGGCGGACTGCCTGTTCGGTGGCGAAAAATCCCTGATCACCCTCAACCTGTCCGAGTACCAGGAGGCCCACACCGTCAGCCAGCTCAAAGGTTCGCCACCGGGCTACGTCGGTTACGGCCAGGGCGGCGTGCTCACCGAAGCGGTGCGCCAGCGGCCCTATAGCGTGGTGCTGCTGGATGAAGTGGAAAAGGCCCACCGCGACGTGCTCAACCTGTTCTACCAGGTGTTCGACCGCGGCTTCATGCGCGATGGCGAAGGGCGCGAAATCGACTTCCGCAACACCGTCATCCTGATGACCTCCAACCTCGGCAGCGATGAGCTGCAAAACGGTCTGCGCGAACAGCCCGAAGCCAGCGAGAGCGACTTGCACGAATGGCTGCGACCGCTGCTGCGCGAGCACTTCCAGCCGGCGTTGCTCGCCCGCTTCCAGACCCTGATCTACCGCCCGCTGCTGGCCGACGCGCTCAAGCATATCGTCGCCCTGAAACTTGCCAAGGTCGCCAGTCGCCTGCACAGCCATTACGGCCTGGCCTGCCTGATTGAGGATGGCCTGCACGATGCATTGGTCGCCGCCTGCCTGCTGCCCGACACCGGTGCGCGCAACATCGACAGCCTGCTCAACCAGCAGATTCTGCCGGTCCTCAGCCAACAGCTGCTGCAGCGTCAGGCCGCCAAATACAAAACCCTTGGCGTGACCCTGGGCTACAGCGATGAGGAGGGCATCACGCTGCAATTCACCGACGGACCTTCGGTCGTTGCACCGGAGGGCCGAGCATGAACCCTGTTCTCGGCCACAACCGCCACACACTCAAGATCGACCAGCTCGACACCCACCTCGACGTCCTCACCTTCGAGGGCCATGAGCACCTTAGCCAACCCTACCTCTACCGCATCGAATTCACCGCCAGCGACCTCGACATCGGCGCGGAAAAATTCATCGGCCAGTACGCCGAGTTCAGCCTGTACGACGCACCGTCCAACGTGCCCGTGTTCGACTGGGAAGTGCCCAGGCCGCCCAAGCCCCTGCGCACCGTCTATGGCCGCATTACTGCCTGCCAGCGCCTGTCCGGCTCAATCGACGAAGCCCGCTACGAAGTCACCCTGCAACCGCGCCTGGCCCTGCTCGATCGCGGCCAGCAAACGCGGATCTATCAGCACCAGTCCGTGCCAGACATCGTCAAAAGCATTCTGCGCGACCGCCACGGTCTGGACACCGGGCACTTTCGCTTCAACCTCAAGCGCGAGTACCCGCCGCGCGAGCAGGTGATGCAGTACCAGGAAAGCGACCTGGCCTTCATCAGCCGGATCCTGGCCGACGTCGGCATCTGGTACCGCTGCATCCAGCACGAAGAGCTTGCCTTCGACGTCGTCGAGTTCTGCGACGACCAGCGCTGCTACCAGTTCGACGTCGAGCTGCCGCTGCGCTCGCCGTCGGGCTTCAGCAACAGCGAGCAGGACAGCGTCTGGGCCCTGCAAACCCGCCACCGGGTGGTGGAACAGCAGGTCAGCGTACGCGCCTATCACCCCGACGACAGCCGTGCCTTTCTCGACGGCGAGGTCGACCAGACCCGCGGCGAGCCCGCCACCCACGGTGTGGCCACAACCCGCGGCGTCGCCGACAACACCTACGGCGATGCCTACCACTACGCCGAACCCTACCGCGTGCTCGGCAAGTCCCACCTGCGCGACGAAGACCTGCAAAGCGAAAGCGGCTTTTTCTATGCGCGCCTGCGCCACGAACGCTACCTCAACAACCAGACCCATCTCAGCGGCACCAGCAGCAGCGCCACCCTGGCCCCGGGTCAGGTCCTGACCATCAGCGGCGACGCCCCCAAGGCCTTCGCCTCCCGCGTGGTGATCACAAAGATCACCACGCGCGCCGCCCGCGACCGCAGCCTGACCTGCGATTTCGAAGCCATGCCCTACGCCTTGCGCCTGTGCTTTCGCCCAGAAGTACCGCCCAAACCACAAATCGCCGGCACCCTGCCAGCGCGCGTTACCCACCCCCAGAGCAACCCCCTGTACACCGAAATCGACATGCAAGGGCGCTACCGGGTCAAATTCCTCTTCGACCGCGACACCTGGCCCGCCGGCCGCGAAAGCAAATGGCTGCGCCAGGCCCGCGCCTACGCCGGCGACACCTACGGCCTGCACCTGCCGCTGATCGCCGGCACCGAAGTGGCCATCGCCTTCGAACAGGGCGACCCGGACCGCCCCTACATCGCCCATGCCCTGCACGACGACCAGCACCCCGACCTGGTGACCCAGCGCAACGACCACCGCAACGTGCTGCGTACGCCGGCCAACAACAAGTTGCGCATGGACGACACGCGGGGGCAGGAGCACGTCAAGCTCGGCACCGAGTATGGCGGCAAGAGCCAACTCAACCTCGGGCATCTGGTGGATGGCCAGCGGAAGAAACGTGGGGAAGGGTTTGAACTGCGTAGCGATGGTCATGGTGCCATTCGTGGCGGCAAGGGCCTGTTCATCAGTGCGGATAAACAATCCAGGGCTCAGGGAGGGCAACTAGACATGGATGCCGCCATCGACCAGCTGGAAAGCGCCTTGTCGTTGGCGCGTTCCCTGGCGCGGGCGGCGCGTAACGGCCAAGTGACGGCGGGTGATACCGACAGTCAGGCTGGATTAGTCGAGGCGCTCAAAGGTTTGGCACAACCGGGTGTATTGCTGCATGCCCCAGCCGGAATCGGCGTGCTCAGCCCTAAAGCCGTGTGCCTGTCTTCCGGCGGCGAAAGCGTGGGCATCATGGCGGCGCACAACACCGATATCAGCGCCGGGCAGAACTTCACCGCCACAGCCGAAGGCGGCGTGAGCCTGTTCGCCCAACAGGCGGACCTGCAACTCAAGGCCGCCAAAGGCAAGGTCGAGTTACATGCCCAAGGCAGCCATCTGCACGCCCTGGCGAAGACTGACATCAAGATCGAAAGCGTGGCAGGCCGCGTGGAAATCAGCGCCCCGCAAGAGCTGCTGCTCAACTGCGGCGGCGCCTACATCCGCCTCAAGGGCGGCGAAATCGAGATAGGTGCCCCCGGCAACATCTACCTCAAGGGCGCCCATGTGCAGAAGCTTGGCGGTGCCAGTCTGGATACACCGACCACACCGCTACCATCGGGGTATTCCGCTGGTTACACCGTGAAAGATGAAGTTCAGGCGCCGATGCCGTTTTCCCGTTACCGCATCACCACTCAACAAGGAGAGGTGTTTAACGGGGTGACCGACAAGGATGGCCGGACCATGAGTGTTCATACCTTGGTGCCGGGAGCGTTGAAAATTGAGCTTCCGAATGAAGTGCCGGAGTCTGGTCCGGGGCATTGGGTGACAACTGATCACAATTATCATGGCCTGAAAAACACCGCTCTTATGGCAATCAATCGCCTCATATCCATGGGCGATGAGGGGCGACTTTTCGGGTCGGAAGGCAGGGACTACATGAATACTAAGCGCGACAAAATTCAGGTTTGGAAGCCTCTGCCTGACGACGCCGACAGGGCTCTTAAAGAGCAATCTGTCATACACCGGTATGGAGAAGAACGACGCATAACTCAAACCTTCCTGGAGGGGGATGATTCTTGGGCTAATAGTGGGAGATCTTGGTATTGGCAGCCAGGAACGGCCGATAACGTATATGAAAAAGAGGGAGAGGGTAAATGAAAACAGGATGGCTTTTCTTATTCTGGGGTGGAATGGATTTATTTTATGTTGCTCGGTACTGTTATCTCAACTTTGCTAGCGGTCGGGTCCCATTTTACAGTGATATTCAATCCTTCGTGCCGTTAAGCGCGGAGCATGGGGTTGTTTCTGTTCTGTTTTTGTCGTTGGGCTTGATTTTAAATATTTCGATATTTTTTTCAGTGTATCTGTTTATTCGAGGGTCGAGTAGGGCGCCAAGTTTGGCCTACGCTCAAATCCCGCTCAGGCTAATACTTGCAGTGCCATCTTTGTCTTTTGTTTTGTGGTTCTCAAAAGTCGTAGGTGTTACGTCTGCTGTCTTGATGTTTGGCTTGTTGCTATTTTCCGAGTTATTAAAGTTTGTTTCAATTTTTTTTAGAGAAAGGCTTCGTTTGGTTTAAGCGTGGTAGCTGCTGTTTCAATAGTAATAAGGGAGTGATATGAACGACAACTTGCACCGTACCGATACGCTTAACCCATTCAAGGATTTTATTGGTGGTAAACAGAAACAGCACTGGGTCGAGTTTCAACTAGTGGACGAGCAGGGCGATCCCCTCGCGAACATGCCATATCGCGCGGTGAATGAGGCCACTCGCGCTGGCGTCGCCGCCGAATATGTAGGTCAGAGTGACGCCCAAGGCGTAATCCGCATCGACGGCCTGCACCCGCTGGCCATCACCCTGAAGATCGAGGCCGATCCATTGGCCGAACTACTGCAGACTCGTCGTCTGCGAGCCGAACGAGCCGAGCCGCGCCGTCCCGGTATTGGTGACCGCACGCCGCTGTATGGTCCGCAACGCGCGGGCTTTTCGCCGATCGAGAAGCAGGCCCTCGCGGCCGGTCATGGCTACCACTACCTGCGCATCGGCCAGCTATGCGATCAACGGCCAACGTTCACGCCAGCCTTGGAAGACCCGGAACAGCTCCCGGCCTTCCAGTTTCCGGATCGGACATTCAGCGGGTTCACCGTTGGCGATGAGCAACTGGATCGCCGACACGTACTGGAAATCTGCCCGTTTCGCGCCTGGTCTCTGGTGTTGCACCACCAAGCCGAGTACAGCCTGGCTAACGCTTACAACCTGGGGCTGATGAGTATTCTGGCTTACAGCACACAGGCCGAAACAGAACTGGGTTCCGTCAAGGAGCTTTTCGAGCAGCAATGCCTCGACCTCTCACGCACGCCCCGGGTTTGGGATAACGGCCAGGCGTGGCCCTGCCTGGTGACTGATGTCCCTTTCAGTGATCGTTATATGACGGTCAAGCCCTTGGATACCGCTAAGGCAGAGCCACCGGAAGGTGATACCCAGCTGTTTTATGCCGTTAGTGCATCGCAGGTGCTGGTGGCCTGGCGCGGCACTGAAATGAATGGGTTGGCCGATCTGCGCACCGATGCGACTTTTCGCCCGGTAAAACCGGAGGTCGCGGCGAATTGCGAGCCCAAGGTGCCCTGTGCTGATCTGGTTCCGGAAGGCAGTGTGCATTTGGGCTTTCGCGATGCGTTCGAAATAGCCAGGCGGATATATGCCAAGCATCTGGGCGAGACGATTACTGTAGAGTCTAGAGCCAAGGAGCTTTTCATCTGCGGCCATAGCCTGGGTGGCGCCCTTGGACTTGTACATGCCGCCTCGCTGAAAGAGCGCAATCCTCTTCTGTACACCTACGGCATGCCGCGCACCTTTACCCTCAAGGCCGTGCATTCGTTAAGCGAGCTATGGCACTTCCGCCACGTCAACGACACCGATGCCATTCCCCGCGTGCCACCCGAGGCGGCGCTGGACAATCATCTGTATGACGTCTTCGGACCGATGGGCACGTTCATGGGCTTTAGCTGGTCAACGCGCCAGGCGTTGGCCAGTGCGATGTTCAAACACGGTGATCCGTTCAGCCATCACGGCGAACTGGCCATGTTTTTCAAGGCAGAGCAGCACAAGGAACAGGAAATCACCCCATACCCCGCCTACCGCAAGCCCGATGGTGCACCCTATCGCAGCACGATCACCGTCCGGTTGCAGGAAAAGGCCAAGCTGTATCTGGTTCCCAGCCTGAGCGAGGTCGATGACACGCGGGCCCAGCAGGCTCAGGAGCGTCTGAACGCTTCGCTGAACGCCGAGAGTCGTGCCCGATTCTTTCCGCGCAACAGCCACCCGGATGTGAACCGGCTGCTGAGCATTGGCGATCACTTCATGTCGCAGTACCAGCCCTATATCCATAACCAATTGCTGGAGTCGATCGACCCTGCGCGGGAGCCGTTGCTGGAACGGCAGGTACAACGGCGCAAGTTCGAACAACAGATGAAGGATCACTACGCCAACATTCCCGCGGATGAAATCGAGCGTAATCGTGTGTTCCTGGAGCTGCAGAAGCTGATTGACCAGGCCCTGAGTGCGACACAGCAGGCCGAGGGCGGTGCCGAGGCGCTACAGCGCTTCAATGCCATAGCGGATCCGCTGGCCTATTACGAGAAAACCTTCAGTTAAGCCTATTAACACGGCCAAGGACAAAAGCATGTTTTACAGGGCGCCCTTCGTTCTATTCGCAATGTCTTTCAGCCTTAGTGGCTGCGGCCAGGATTACAGCCTGGCGCCGCCGGCGGACAGCGAAAAAATCACCGTGACCGTGAAACTGCCCAAGGAACTGAAAACCGAAACCATGTGGGTCATGTATCGCTCTGCCACCTGTAAACGTATCAGTCAGGGGGCCAGTGGCCAACGCGTTGAGCGGGACGGTCATCATTCCGTTTACAAGGAGTTTCAACGTCAGGGGCAGAGCGACCTCTATCAAATCGAGCTGCTAAAGGACGGGGGCGGCGCGTGCAAATGGCATCTGGCCAATGTGACTTTTGGTGTTGTCTATGCAGACCCGACTCAGTTTGGCGAAAACGTGACCTATGGTGCTGGGGGCGGTGTGGTCGTGATATTCGACCATAACAATTCGCCACAGGGTGGAGCGGATATCAAAGTTGATGGGGACTTGACGATCAGGAAGGATTTTTACCCTTGGATTGATGAGGAGTTCCTGGGGCCGTACAAAAAAACAGTCAACTTGGCAGGAGAGGGAGGTATCTATCTCAGCTATCAAGCGCTGGAGGCACGAAAAGTTTACTTTGAGCCTGTTCTGCATCCCGGCTTCGTAATTTACTCATCCGGGCCGAGGGTGAAGAAAAAAGGCAATTACACCTCTTTCACCTATCCCGACGGTAGCGTCGTGGCTGATGGTAAATGGCACCCTAATTTCTTGAAACTACAAACCATCCGCACCGGACGCGCCGCCGATTGCTTCTCACTTTGGCGTTACGCCAACTGTCCAGACCGCCGCCCAGACCTATTACCCGATTGGCTACACGAGCCTGAAAAGCCTGGATATGGCCGCTATGTAATCGTGGACGAATGGGGCAATGAACTGCCGGCGTATGCCTATCGGCTGATTGGCCAGGACGACCAGATCTTCCGGGGCAAGAGCGATATCAATGGGCGTACAGAGCCATTGCCGGTGAGCGCGCACCCGCTGCGCAAGGTCGAGTTTCCCGTGGAGGTATGGTGATTTCTTCTGTGCGAAATCTGTCTTTCGAGAACATTGCAAGCAACCCGTGGCGAATCGATAGAGCGCTTCAATGCCTTCGGATCCGCGAGTCTATTACGAAGAAAGCATCCATTTAGGCTCGTCAAAACGGCCAAGGACAAAAGCATGTTTTACAGGACACCCTACGTTCTATTTGCAGTGTTTTTCAGCCTTAGTGGCTGCGGCCAGGATTACAGCCTGGCGCCGCCGGCGGACAGCGAAAAAATCACCGTGACCGTGAAACTGCCCAAGGAACTGAAAACCGAAACCATGTGGGTCATGTATCGCTCTGCCACCTGTAAACGTATCAGTCAGGGGGCCAGTGGCCAACGCGTTGAGCGGGACGGTCATCATTCCGTTTACAAGGAGTTTCAACGTCAGGGGCAGAGCGACCTCTATCAAATCGAGCTGCTAAAGGACGGGGGCGGCGCGTGCAAATGGCATCTGGCCAATGTGACTTTTGGTGTTGTCTATGCAGACCCGACTCAGTTTGGCGAAAACGTGACCTATGGTGCTGGTGGAGGTGTGGTCGTGATATTCGACTACAACAACTCGCCTCGAGGCGGAGCGGATATCAAAGTTGATGGGGATCTGACGATCAAAAAAGATTACTACCCTTGGGTAAGTGAGTCTTTTATTGGAGCGTATAAAAAGGACGTTAGCCTAATAACAGAGGGGAATGATTATTTTTTGAGTTATCAAGCATTAAAAGCGCGCCAAGTATATTTCGAACCGATGTTACATACCGGCTTTCTGGTTCGCTCGGAAGGACCTAAAGTAAAGAAAAAAGGTAACTATGCAACTTTCACCTACCCTGATGGCAGCATGGAGTCCGTGCCTCGCGCCAAACCCGACTTCTTGAAGCTACAAACCATCCGTACCGGACGCGCCGCCGATTGCTTCTCACTTTGGCGTTACGCCAACTGTCCAGACCGCCGCCCAGACCTATTACCCGATTGGCTACCCGAGCCTGAAAAACCTGGATATGGCCGCTATGTAATCGTGGACGAATGGGGCAATGAACTGCCGGCGTATAGCTACCGACTGGTTGGCCAGGACGGCCAGATATTCCGAGACAAGAGCGATACCAACGGGCGTACGGAGCCATTGCCGGTGAGCGCGCACCCGCTGCGCAAGGTCGAGTTTCCCGTGGAAAGGTGGTGATGCCATACGCGCAAATTTGGAGCTTGCGACCTCGTAGGTAGATGTGACTTTCCCACATTTCAAAAGATTGCTTTTGTTATGACCAGAGGATGACAGAGTCATCCATTAAGGCTTCAAGAAAATACTTGAGTGCATTGTGCATCCGAGTTCATGACCCAAGGAGTTCGAATTTTATGCCCCTAGGATTTGTTTTGCTGGGTGATAAAACTACCCACGATGGAAACGTAATATCGGCTACGTCCACGACCATCGTTCATGGCAGGCCGGTGGCACTGATAGGTGACGAAGTCAGCTGCCCGATACACGGAGATAACCCCATTGTCGAAGGCTGTGAGGACTGGTCCGAAAACGGTCGAGCAATGGTGATACACGGTTGCCGAAGTGAATGCGGCTGCCAGGTGATTGCCAGCGTTGCCGATTGCGTGGTGGGTTGAGCCATGGGCTGGGATCGTCGGGCACCCGATAGAGTGCAGGCGCCAACACCCCCTGCAACGGGGCGTTGGCTATTAGCAGCAGGCGCGGCGTTGCTGGCCTGCGTGTTGCTGTTTTTGCTGCACGCCTCTGAACGTGTACCCCAACTGCGGGAGCTGAACATCTGGGCCTTGGCGGCGTCGCCGCTGCTCATCTGGATCCTGGTGTTTGGCGCCCGTGCGCATGCCCACGGTCGGGATTTGAGCCATTACCAGTTTCTTGAAGAGGAGACGCAATGTGCGCAACTGACCTGGCAGGACTGGGCGCAGCGCTCCCTGGCGGTGAGCGCCAGTTGTGTGGTGTTGCCGGAGCAAGTATCCGCCGGCGTACTGGCTCAGCCACAGCCCAATTTGAAACCACGGACAGGACAGGCCTGCCGTATTGCAGCCTTACCCGTACGAGAGGGGCGTGCACAGGCGGGACTGCAACTGCTGGTGCCTGCATTGACTGCGGCCCTGCAAGCCTTGCCGGTGGAGCAGGCATTGCGGGTCACTGTGCTGAGCGATGTCGAGCCCGAGCATTACCCGGCATTGCGTGATGCCTGGCAACAGACTTGGGCGGCTGCGACGGGCAAGGCGTTGCCCGCGACGGTCAATGTGACCCGCGAATTATCGCTTCAGTGGATCGATGAAACGTTGCGGACGGCCAGCACCGCCTTTGAATTGATCCTGGTGCTGCAGGTTAACGGCGCGGAGGCGTACTCCGACGGTTTGGCGGCGTTGCTGCTCTGTCCGGACAGGCTTGCTCGCGCTCGGGAGCTACCGGTTCTGGGGGAGCTGTTGCGCCCTATGCCATTGGACATCACCGCGCTCAAGAGCGAGCTACCGCTGTTCCTGCAAACCCAGACAAATGCCCGGCTGGCGACCGGCCTGTTGGCTGATGGTACTGACTGGCAGCCGGTGATCGGCGAGGTCTTGGCAACGGGCAGTGCTCAGGGGGCTTCATTGAAGGTCGAGCAACAGTGGGTCCTGGAGCACCTTTGCGGTCTACCGGGACCCTTCAGTCACTGGCTGTTGGCGGCACTCGGCGTGGACCTGGTTCGGCATCAGCGACAACCCCTTGTGCTGTTGGCGAAAGAAAAAACACGGCATTGGATCAGCACCGTTACCAAGAGGGAGTTGGCATGAAGAGTTGGAGCAGTTGGTGGCGGCGTGGTGGTGCAGCGGTGTGGATTCTTGCACTGCTGGCGGTGTTGGGAAAAATCATTTGGGGGTATGGCGACCGAGTGGGGTTGGAGGAAAACCACCACCGACTCCTGGTTTATTTACTGATCATTGTGATTGCGATGGTGGGGTGTCTCACGCCCCGCCTGTTGATGCATCTCAAACGACATAATCACCGAGAACTGGGGCTGGTGAACAACGTCTATCCGCAAGCGGATGGCGGGTTACCTCCATCGCGTAATCCGGGTTCCATGCTCGTCGAGTTGCAGGATGGTATGCGCAAGCGCCACGGCCACCTCTGGCGCCACAAAACCCGTCTCCTGCTCATCGTCGGCGAACCCGGGCAGATCCAGGCCATCGCCCCCGGCTTGAGCAACGACAACTGGCTGGAAGACCACAACACCCTGTTGCTCTGGGGTGGCAGTGTGCAAACCAAACTGGACGCCTCGGTACTCGACCGCTGTCGCGCCTTGACCCGCTGGTGCGCCCTCGACGGCGTGGTCTGGGCGCTGAACGCCGAGCAGAGCGTCGACGACAACCTGATGGGTAACGGTGCACGTCACCTGCAAGATCTGGCGCGCACGCTGGGCTGGTCGTTGCCGCTGCACCTGTGGCAGGTCTGCGCCAGTTCGTGGGCGCAGGACCAGCGCCCAACCCAGGCGGTCGGCTGCGTGCTGCCGTCACACCTGACGCCGCCGATCCTGGAACACGCGCTGAAAAATTTGCTGGAACCGTTGCGCCACGAAGGCTGGGCGCAGATGAGCACGCGGCCCGATCATGATTTCCTGCTGCGCTTGTCGCGGGATTTGCAGGTCGAAGGCCTGGCCCGTTGGCGTCAGGCGCTGGCGCCGTGGTTCGGGGTCTTCCGGCAGGACCTGCCGTTGCGCGGCTTGTGGTTCAGCTTGCCGCTGACCCGTAAGACGGATCGCAAAGATGACCACTTCTGGCCGATGGGCCCGGTCTGGCAGGGCGTGCTGGACGCCCCGAAACCGCGCAGCCGGCGCTTGGGCTGGAGCGCGCCGCGCGTCGCTTATGGGCTGGCGTTGGGCCTGGCCGTGGTCTGGGGCACCGGTCTGTTGCTGTCTTTCGTCAGCAACCGCGTGCAGATCGCGCAGGTGCAGACGGTGTTGACCACCCTCGAACAATCGCAAAGCGCTGATGAACAATTCCTCGCATTCAACGAACTGGTGCGCGAGCTCGGGCGCCTGGATTACCGCGCCGAGCACGGCACGCCGTGGTATCAGCGCTTCGGCCTGAATCAAAACGATGCGCTGCTGGCCACGCTGTGGCCGCGTTACGTCGAGGCCAATCAACGCTTGCTGCGCGATCCGGCGGTGGCCCACTTGCAGGCGCGGCTCGACGCGATGGTCAAACTGCCGCCGGACAGCCCCGAACGCAGCAAGCGTGCCGGTGTGGCCTACGCGCAACTCAAGGCTTACCTGATGCTGGCGCGCCCGGAAAAAGTCGACGCGACCTTCTTGGCCAAGGTCCTTGGCGACGCCGAGCCGGACCGGGCCGGACTGTCGCCGGGCCTGTGGGAGTTCTACGCGCAGCAACTGGCGCGCCATCCACAGTGGCGCATCGAAGCCGACCCCCGGCTGGTGGCCCAGGCCCGCCAAGTACTGCTCGGCCAACTCGGCCAGCGCAATGGCGAAGCCAGCCTGTACCAGAGCGTCCTCGACAGCGCGGCCAATCACGCGCCGGCGTTGAACCTACAGCAGATGGTCGGCGACACCGAGGCGGCGGCGCTGTTTACCACATCGGCCGAAGTGCCCGGCGTGTTCACCCGCCAGGCCTGGGAAGGCCAGGTGCGGCCGGCCATCGCCGCCATCGCCGAGACCCGGCGCGAAGAAATCGACTGGGTGCTCAGCGATAATCCCGCCAGCCTCGCCGTCGAACTGACCCCGGACCAGCTCAAGGAGCGACTGACCGAGCGCTACTTCCAGGACTACGCCAACGCCTGGCTGGATTTTCTCAACCACCTGCGCTGGCAACCGGTCGACAGCCTGGGCGAGGTGATTGATCAACTGGCGCTGATGAGCGACGTGCGCCAGTCGCCGCTGATCGCGCTGATGAACACCTTGGCCTATCAGGGGCAGGCCGGTTCCCGTGGCCAGGCCCTGGCCGATTCGTTGCTGCAGTCCGCGCAGCAATTGCTGGCCCAGGACAAGGTGCCCGCGATCGACCAGTCCGTGCCCGGTAGCGTCGGTCCGCTGGACGCCACCTTCGGGCCGCTGCTGAGCCTGCTGGGCAAGGACGCCGAAAACAAAAACGACAGCGAGCGCCTGAGCCTGCAAGCCTTCCTCAACCGCGTCACCCGGGTGCGTCTGAAGCTGCAGCAAGTGAGCAACGCGCCGAACCCGCAGGCCATGACCCAGGCCCTGGCGCAGAGCGTGTTCCAGGGGCACCGCGTCGACCTCACCGACACCCGGGCCTACGGCAGTCTGCTCGCCGCCAGCCTCGGCGCCGAGTGGGACGGGATCGGCCAGACCCTGTTCGTGCAGCCGCTGGAGCAGGCTTGGCAACGGGTGCTGCAACCGTCAACGGCGGGCCTCAACAGCCAGTGGCAACGGGCGATCGTCAAGGACTGGCACGGCGCCTTCGCCGGTCGTTACCCCTTTGCCGCCACCAGCAGTGACGCCTCGCTGCCGATGCTCGGGCAAATGATCCGCGCCGATTCCGGGCGCATCGAACAGTTTCTGAAACAGCAACTGGGCGGTGTGCTGCGCAAAGAAGGCAGCCGCTGGGTGGCCGACGCGCGGCACAGCCAGGGTCTGCACTTCAACCCGAAGTTCCTGACGGCGATCAACCAGCTCAGCCACCTCGCCGACGTGCTCTACACCGACGGCGGCATGGGCCTGAGTTTCGAGCTGCGCGGCAAGCCGGTGCGCGATGTGGTGCAGACCACGTTCATCCTCAACGGCGAAAAGCATGAGTACTTCAACCAGAAGGAACGCTGGCAGCGCTTCAGCTGGCCGGGCTTCAGCCAGCATCCGGGCACGCGTTTGTTGTGGATCAGTGTGCTGGCCAATGAACGGCTGTTCGGCGACTACGAAGGCACCTGGGGCCTGATCCGTCTGCTGGAACAAGCGAAAGTCACCGCGCTGAACGACACCGACAGCCAGTATCGCGTGCAGCTCAGGGCACCTGATGGCCTCGACCTGACCTGGCACCTGCGCACCGAACTGGGCGCAGGGCCGCTGGCGCTGCTCAAGTTGCGCGGCTTTGAATTGCCGGCGCAGATTTTTCTCGGCGAAGGCACTCAAGCGCAGCCTTATGCGCAGAATGGAAGTTACCCATGAGCCTGCTCAAACTGATCACCCGTTGCCTCGGCGAACGTGACCCGCTGGCTCTTGCCCGTACCCAGGCCGACTGTTGGCAATCTTGGTTGCAGCCCATCAGCGCGCAGTCGCCGGTCGGTGAAGACCCGGGTTATGACGATGACTTCCAGCGCATGCGCGAAGAGGTCAACAAGCTCTCCGGCGCGAACGTCGACGAGGTGATTCAGCTGGCGGAGAAGTTGCTCGGCCAGCGCTGCAAGGATCTGCGCGTCGCCACTTACTACCTGTGGGCACGCCTGCAGAAGGACGGTGAGAAGGGGTTGGCCGATGGCCTTGGTTTATTGGCGGCGCTGGTTGAGCGGTACGCCGGCGATGTGCTTCCCGTGAGGGCCAACAGCCGCAAGATGGCCCTGGAGTGGTTGACCGGCGGCAAGGTGCTGGACAGCCTGTCGCTGTACCCGGAGGTGGTCAAGACCGAGGCGGAACGCACGGTGGCGGCGCTGGCCTGGCTTGAACATGGGTTGCAAGACTGGCCCGAGGATCAGCGGCCGCAGCTGGATGCGTTGCATGGGGCGTTGTCGGCGCGCCTGGCGCAGTCTGGTGGGGTCGATGCGGTGGTGCCGCAACACAGCGCCAGCCACGAGTCCGTCGGCCAGGCCAGCGCGCCGGACAGCCTGGCCATCAAGTCCGGGCGCGACCTGCTGGACAGCGGCCGGAAGCTGGCCGACTACCTGCGTGACCAGCCCCTGGGCTGGCTGGCGGCGCACCGCCTGATGAAGAGTTTGCGCTGGGATACCTTGCACGAGCCGCCGCTACAGGACGCCAGCGGCACGACGCGTATTTCACCGCCCAGGGGAGAATCCAGGGCGAAACTCAAGCGCTTGTATCAGCAACAGAACTGGAGCGAACTGCTTGTTCAGGTCGAATGGATATTCGCCGAGGGGGTCAACCATTTCTGGCTGGACCTGCAGTGGTACCTGGTCCAGGCCCTGAGCAAACTACCGGCGCCTCACGACGGCTGGGCCGACATCGTCAAGCGCGACCTGGGTATGTTCCTCGAACGGCTGCCGGGCCTGGAGGCGCTGGGGTGGAACGACGGTACACCGTTCGCCGACGAGACCACCCGTGAATGGATCGCTCAGCACGTAAGCGCGCAACAGTCGCGCCAGCTCCTGCCCGCAGCGGCCCCGGCAGCGGTCATGGCCGATGGCGAGATTCTGTCCCTGGAAAACGAGGCGCTGGCCCAGGCAGACAGCGACGGCGTCGAACATGCACTGGCCTGGCTGGCCGCGCGCCCGGACATTCACAGCGGTCGCCAGCGCTGGCTGCTGCGCCTGCTGATGGCGCGGGTGGCCGAGCAATGTGGCAAGAACGACCTGGCCCTGCACCTGCTCGGTGAACTGGATGCCACGGCCGAGCGCCAGGCCTTGGCGGACTGGGAGCCGGAATTGAATTTCGAGGTCAAGGCCCGCCTGCTCAAGCTGACCCGCCTGAAAGCGCAGCGCAACGATGCCGACAAGCCGGCCCTGGCCAGGCGCATGGAGACGTTGCTGGCGGCGCTGGTTGCCATCGATCCGGTACGCGCCTCCGTACTGTGCGGTTGAACCCCATTTATCAGGATTATTTACAGCATGGACAATCTGACACTGCGTTATTACGACGCCGAGATGCGCTACCTGCGCGAAGCCGGGCAGGAGTTTGCGCAAGCGTTTCCCGACCGCGCGGCGCAGTTGAACCTGGACAAACCCGGCGCCCGCGATCCTTATGTTGAGCGTCTGTTCGAGGGCTTCGCTTTCTTGATGGGGCGCCTGCGCGAAAAGCTCGACGACGACTTGCCGGAGTTGACTGAAGGCCTGGTCAGCCTGTTGTGGCCCCATTACCTGCGCACCATTCCCTCGCTGTCGATCGTCGAGTTCCAGGTGGAACTGGCACAGCTCAGGCGCAGCGAGCTGATCGCCGCCGGGCAGGAGGTGCTCTCGCAACCCATCGGGCCGCAGCGAACCGTATGCCGTTACACCACCACCCAGGACCTGCGGCTGCAACCCATCGAATTGCAATCCTTGCGCCTGGCCCATGAGCCCGACGGCCGCTCGCTGCTGCGCCTGCGGTTTGCCTGCGCAACGGCGATCGACTGGAGCCAGATCGACCTCAGCCGCGTGCCGATGTACCTGAACGCCGATGCCCCCCTGGCCAGCGCGCTGCATCAGGCCCTGACCCTGCATGCCCAGGCGTTGTATGTGCGCCTGCCGGGTGAGTCGCAACGAGTTGCACTGGCAGGTCATTTCGCGCCCAAGGGCTTTGCCGACGAGGATCGTTTGTGGCCAAAGGGCGACAGCGCGTTCAGTGGGTATCAGTTGCTGCTGGAGTATTTCACCTTCCGCGAGAAGTTCATGTTCGTCACCCTCCATGGCTTGGAGCAGGTGAACATCACTGCGGATATGCCCTGGTTCGAACTGGAGGTGGTCCTGCGCGAGTCATGGCCGCAGGCATTCAACCTGAGCGCCGAACACCTTCGCCTGCATGCGGTACCGGTGATCAATCTGTTCACCCTGGAGGCCGATCCGATGCCGCTGGATCCATTGCAAACCGACTACCTGTTGCGTCCCATGCGCCTGCAGGACGGTCACACGGAAATTTACTCGGTGGACCGGGTCACCGCATCGAAGAACACCGAGCGTCTGGACTATGTGCCGTTCAGCAGTTTTCGTCACAAGGGCGGAATGTTGCGCGACGAGGCGCCCGAGCGTTACTTCCATACCCGCCTCAAGCGAGGCGCCATTGGCCTGCACGATACCTGGCTGATTCTCGGGGGCGACGGCTTCGATCAGGATCGCTTGCAGGGCAACCAGAGCCTTTCCCTGCAACTGACCGGGACCCACGGCCTGCTGCCACGCAAGGCGCTGCAAAGCACCCTGCTTGATGGGCTGGTCAACACCGCCGTGAGCGGCTTGCGCGTGCGCAATCTGAGCGCCCCGACCTTGCCGTGTTATCCGCCGAACCGCGATCGTTTCCACTGGCGCGTACTCAGCCACCTGGGCTCCAACTTCCTGCCGATGCTCGATAACGCCGAAGTGCTGCGCGGCACCCTGGCGCTGTACGACTGGACCGGCAGCGAACTGAACCGCCGTCGCCTGGCGGCCATCGTCGAAGTCAGGCACCACCTGGTGCAGCGGTTCGAAAAGGGCTTTCTGCTGCGCGGCGTGGACATCGAAGTGACCCTCGACGCCCATGGTTTTTGCGGCGAGGGCGACATCAGCCTGTTCGGCGAAATGCTCCATCGCTTCTTCGCGCTGTACGCTGACATTCACCTGTTCAACCAGCTCACGCTGATCCTTCAACCTACTGGAAAGTGCCTGCGATGGAACGAGAACCACAGTCAGCGTATTCCCGGCTGAAAGCCTGCGGATTGCTCGAGGTGCTGGAGGGGCGGGTGGCCGAGGCCTGTCTGTATCGGTTCTGCCAGCTGCTGGAGCAAGCCCTGCCAGGCCATCCGCCGCTGGGCAGCACCAGCCATCCGGCAGACGACCCGGTACGGTTTCGCCCGGACCCCGGCATGGGCTTTCCCGCCGGTGAGCTGAAGTGCATCGAGATCGATGACCGGCAGCCGCTGCGTCCGGCGACGGTGCGTACGCGGCTGTTGGGCTTGTACGGTGTGGATTCGCCATTGCCGACGGCTTTTGTCGACGACATTGCCCAGCGCCGCGACGGGCATGAGGCGCTTGAGGCGTTTCTGGATATTTTCAACCACCGGATCTTCACCCAGTTCTATCGGATCTGGCGCAAGTATTCGTACCCGGCCACCTTCGAAGCCGGCGGCAGCGATGCGACGTCGCAGTGTCTGCTGGGTCTGGTCGGTCTTGGCATTCCCGGCACGGCCAAGCGCATTGCCACGCCGGTTTCGCGGTTTCTCGCGCTGCTTAGTGTGATGCGCATGCCCACCCGCAACGCCGAGGGCATCAGCGCTCTGGTGTCGCTGTTGGCTCCAGAGACCCGGGCCAGGATCACGCCGCACTGGCCGCAGAGAATCCCCCTGGCCCATCCGGCGAGTCTGTCCGCGAGTCGTCCGGTCAGCCTGTCCCAGGGCACGCCGCTGGGGAGCAACGGATTCGACGCCAACAGCCAGCTGCACTTGGCGCTGTTCACCAGGGACCGGGATGAAGCACGGGGCTGGTTGCCCGACGGCCAGTTGTATAACGATCTGCTGGTGTTGCTGCGGGTCTACCTGGGCTGGCGCTGCACCGCCAGGCTGCAGTTGTCGCTGCCGGTGCGCAGCTTGCCGCAACCGGTGCTGGGGCGGGCGCCGATCCGCCTGGGCATGACCGGCATGTTGGGGTCGGGCAGTGACACCTGGCAGGGCGCGGAACACGACACCATCACCATCAATCTGGGCCGCTACCAGGGCCTGTCGAAAAACACTCGGAACAGGGAAGCACAGCATGTCGCGTACCGTTGGTAATTCATTGATCCTGACCACGCTGGCGGTAGTGCTCGCCGGCTGTGGTGTCACTCAGACTGTCTCGGAAGGCACGGCATCTGCCACCCGCTCGATTTTCTACAAACAGGTGAAAGACTTGCGCCTGGATTTCAGTGCCCGCACGGCCATCAACACTGATGTTGCGGACATGAATGCGATGTCGGTCCCGACGCTGGTGCGGGTCTATCAACTGAGCGACAGCAAGGCACTGCAGAGGGCTTCCTACGACAGCCTGCTCGGTGGCGACGAGCAGGCGCTGGCCGGCAATTTGCTCGATACTCGGGCGCTGGTGATCAAGCCTGGCGAGGGCGCGAAACTGGATGTGCCGCTGGACAAGGACGCGCGTTTCGTCACGGTGGTCGCGCTGTTTCGTAACCCCGATGTGCAGATGAATACCTGGCGCCTGACCTTGAACCGCGACGATCTCGACCCGGACCGGGCACGGGTCATCGAGCTGGGGGACAACCAATTGACCCTGCGCGCATTGGCCCGGGACTGACCATGCCTGACCTCAATCCATCGCTTTACGAAACACTGCTGCAGAACTTCGACGGTGACCTGGACCTGTATCAAGTCAATGAAGAGGACCAGCACACGCTGTCGGTACTGGACAACCTGCAACGCATCCTCAACAGCCGGGCCGGAACACTCGCGCACCTGCCCGATTACGGCCTTCCCGACATGGGCCAGATCCTCCAGGGCCTGCCGGGCTCGGCGCACGTGTTGATGAGGGCCATGCAGGACACCCTGAGCAAGTACGAACCGCGTCTGGCGACCGTGCACATCGAGTTGCTCGAGCAAGCTTTGCCAGGCCATCTGGACTACAGCCTCGACGTGCTGCTCAAAAGCGGCCGGCAGGTGACCTTCGGTACCACACTGGCAGCGGAGGGCAAAGTCCTGGTGCGCCATCTGAAACGACAGCAATGGCTGTCGAAATCCTGAACTTATAAAGCAACGGAGGCTGACGGTGCTATTTGAAATGCGTATTCGACTGGGCGGTGATCCGCGCGGTTACGGCGAGTTTATTGCGCTGCGCGAAGAGCTGGCGAAGTTGAGTCATCCGGCCTGTCCCGATGTAGATTGGGCGAGAGTGGAGCAGTGTTGCCTGGCACTGTTCGAACACAACGGCGCAGACCTGCAGACGGCCGCCGCGTTTGCCCTGGCGCGCAGCCAGCGGCATGGCGTGGAAGGCATGACCCAGGGGGTGACGCTGATCGAAACCCTGTGCGGCCAGTGGGCGGCCTGTTGGCCACCCATGGCGTCGGTGCGCCTGGATATCCTCGTCTGGCTGTGCGTGCAGTGGCAGGCGTTGTTGCGCAATCTGGCACCGGGAACACAACACTTCCCCGAATTGCTTCAACTGGACAGCGGGCTGGCGCGTTTGCAGCAGCGCCTGGAGCTGCAGGCACAAGCGCCGGTGGTGGCCCTGCACGCCTTGCGCCAGCAGATCGAGAGCTTGATCCGGCGCATGCAGCGCAGCAACGTTGTGGTCGGCACGCTATCGCCGCCTGCAAGGGAGCCGGCGCCGGCTGTGATGATGCCCGTGGTGATATTGCCGCCCAACCCCTTGCCCATGCCTGAAATGCCGCCGGCGAAGCGTCCCCTGGCCCGGTGGCTTTGCGCTGCAGCCGTTGTGACGGGCCTGGTCAGCGGAGCCTGGTGGCTGGGCTCGACCGGCGTCGCCGAGCAACGCCTGGCGCATCTACTGCAGCCGCCACCGACTATTGTCGCGCCTGTGCGCCTGGACAGTCTGTCGCTGTTCGACGCCGGGAGCGCCGAGCTCAAGCCGGGCTCGACCAAGATCCTGATCGGCGCCCTGGTCGACATCAAGGCCCAGCCCGGTTGGCTGATCGTCATTGGCGGACATACCGATGGCCGTGGAAACCCGCAGGACAATCTCCTGCTCTCCCACGCGCGTGCCTCTGCCGTACGGGACTGGATGCAACGCATGGGCGACATCCCCGACAGTTGCTTTGCGGTCCAGGGCTTTGCCGCCAGCCAGCCGGTCACCAGCAATGACAGCGAGTCCGGGCGCGCGGCCAACCGACGCGTCGAAATCAGCCTGCTGCCCCAGGCGGGCGCCTGTGGCCAGGAAACGCCGGGGGAGCGTCCTGTACAAGCCTGAGGTGAATGCACAATCAGGCGCTGGCGCAGACCCGGGTCTGCAACAGCGCCTGCCCGGGGATCAAGCCTTGATCACATACCCATACGCCCGGGTACGACCGCCTTCCTGCTTCAGGTACACCCCTTGCAACTCCGGTGTGAAGCCGGGCAAGCGGTTGATGCCTTCCTCCAGCGCCAGGAAGTATTTCAGCACCGCGCCGCCCCAGATTTCACCCGGCACCACGCAAAGCACGCCCGGAGGATAGGGCAGCGCACCTTCAGCGGCGATACGCCCGTCGGCATCGGCCAGCGCCACCAGTTCGACGTTGCCGCGGATGTACTCGATTTGCGCTTGCTGCGGGTTCATGGCCTTTTTCGGGAAGTGTTCCTTGCGGAACATGTCCTTCTGCAGTTGCTGCACGTTGTGGTGGCGGTACAGGTCGTGCATTTCCTGGCAGAGTTGGCGAATGGTGTAGTTGCGATAGCGCTCCTGATGCTGCGCGTAGATGGCCGGCAGCACCCGGCTCATCGGCGCGTCGTCGCTGATGAAGCGTTCGAAGCGGGCGATCTGGGCGGCCAGGTGGGTCATCTTCGCCCAGTCTTCGGCGGGGGTGAGCAGGAACAGGATCGAGTTGAGGTCGCATTTTTCAGGGACGATGCCGTTCTCGCGCAGGAAGTTGGCGAGGATGCCGGCGTGAATGCCGAAGTCGGTGTAGCTGCCGTCCACCGGGTCGATGCCCGGCGTGGTGAACAGCAATTTGCACGGGTCGATGAAGTACTGTTTCTCGGCGTAGCCACCGAAGGCGTGCCAGCGGTCCTTGGGATGGAACTCGAAGAAGCGGATGTCGTTGGCGATGTCTTCGGTTGGGTAGTCTTCCCAGGCGCGCCCTTCGATGGTGTCCGGCACGAACGGGCGGACCATAGTGCAGGCTTCGAGAATCAGCTTGCGCGCTTCGATGCCGAACTTCACGCAGTCTTCCCACAGGCGCAGGCCGCTGCGGCCGGAGTGGATGCGTGCGTTGACATCCAGCGAGGCGAACAGCGGGTAGAAGGGGCTGGTGGAGGCCTGGGCCATGAAGGCGTTGTTGAGCCGGTGGTGGTTGCAATAGCGGGCCTGGCCCTTGATGTGCCGGTCTTTCTTATGCACCTGGGAGGCCTGGGAAAAACCGGCCTGCTGTTTGTGCACCGATTGGGTGACGAAGATGCCCGGGTCGTTTTCGTCAAGGTCGAGCAACAGCGGCGAGCAGTCTTTCATCATCGGGATGAACTGCTCGTAGCCGACCCACGCCGAGTCGAACAGGATGTAGTCACACAGCTTGCCGATGCGGTCGACCACTTGCCGGGCGTTGTACACGGTGCCGTCATAGGTGCCCAACTGGATGATCGCCAGGCGGAATGGCCGTGGCAGTTGGGCCTTGTCCGGGGCGACTTCGGCAATCAGTTCGCGCAGGTAGTCTTCGTCGAAACAGTGGGCGTCGATGCCGCCGATAAAACCGTAGGGATTGCGCGCGGTTTCCAGATACACCGGCGTAGCCCCGGCCTGCAGCAGCGCGCCCTGGTGGTTGGACTTGTGGTTGTTGCGGTCGAACAGCACCAGGTCGCCCGGGGTCAGCAGGGCGTTGGTCACCACCTTGTTCGAGGCCGAGGTGCCGTTGAGCACGAAGTAGGTCTTGTCGGCATTGAACACTTGCGCAGCATGTTTCTGCGCCAGCAGCGCCGGGCCTTCGTGGATCAGCAGGTCGCCGAGCTTGACGTCGGCGTTGCACATGTCGGCGCGAAACAGCGTCTCGCCGAAGAAGTCGAAAAACTGCCGGCCGGCCGGGTGTTTGCGAAAGAACTGGCCGCCCTGGTGACCAGGGCAGGCGAAGGTCGCGTTGGCGGCCTCGGTGTACTTCTTCAGTGAGTCGAAGAAGGGCGGCAGCAGGCTGTCTTCATAGGCTCGGGCCGCTGTTTCCAGTTGGTTGCCATGGTACTCGGCGTTGGCGCGAGTGAGATCGAAAATGCCGTTCACCTGCAGCAGCACGTCCGTCAGGTGCTTATAGACTTCCCGGGGACGGTTGGCTGAATCCGGCGAGGCCACCAGGAAAATCGGAATGTCGAAACCGGTGCGCTGAATGGCACCCAGGGCGCCGGCCATGACGTCATTCACAGACACCACCGCCACGGCGACGTTGGTGAAATCGGTCTGGCTGAGCGCTACCACTTCCCGAGCGTTCTTGAAGCTTGCGGCGGCGCCATCGCTGGCGGCTATTTTCAGGGGTTTCATCGTGGCGTCTCCAGGCGGGCACTCATTTGTCCGCAACTGTTCAAGAGATCAACTTCCGAGGGAGCCTTCCAGTTCCCCATCATCGGAAATCGTGTCACCACTGGTTATAGAGCATATTCCTGATCTGTCAGCCTTTTATCGCGACCTTGCACATCTTGACGCCTCCCGAGCTGTCGGTCAGGCGTGTACCAGCGCAATGGTGAACGAGACCACGATCATGCACGCAAAGGCAAAATTGATATTCATGAGGTTTCCATCCAGGACATGAGTGACGGCGCCATCTTGAACAACTCACGGGAAAATAAAAAATTCGCTGTAATGATTTGAAAGATCGAAAAAAATGATATCGGGATGGTTCGTTGTTTTTACCGGGGGTTGCGGATACTCTCGTGCAACACGCAGTTACACGCATAAACGGGCAAAAACATGCAAGACAACCATTCAGCTGCCGAAATGCCGTCGGTGCGCCGGCAAAAAATCCTGTTGATCCTCGAGCGTGACGGCAAGGTCATGGCTTCGGAATTGAGCCAGCATTTCGCGGTGTCCGAAGACACCATCCGCCGCGATCTGGCGGAACTGGCCAGCGCCGGCCTGGTGCAGCGGGTGCACGGCGGGGCGTTGCCGCGGCCCAAAGACACCGGCAAGGACTATTTCACCCGGATCAGCGAAACCGATGAGGTGAAAACCCATCTGGCGCAACTGGCTGCGCAACGGGTGCAGGACGGTCAGATCGTGGTGTTCGATTCGGGCACCACCACCTTGCAGATCGCGCGTTCGCTGCCGACGGACATCGCCATCACCGCGATCACCGCGTCGCCGATGACGGCCATTACCCTGTCCGAATACAAAGGCATCAAGGTGATCCTGGCCGGCGGCCAGCTCAACCCGGCGACGATGTCGGCCAGCGGCCACGAAACCCTGCGGCTGCTGGCGGGCATCAAGGCCGATCTGCTGTTTACCGGGGTCTGCGCGATTCACCCGCAGGTGGGCTTGAGTTCACTGCACTTTGATGAAGTGCCGGTGAAGCAGGCGATGCTCGATTGTGCGTCCCATGTGATTGCCGTTACCACCGCCGATAAGTTGGGCGCGGTGGAGCCCTTTGTCGTCGCGCCTTGCAACCGTGTGCACACGCTGGTCACCGAACGGCATGTAGCGTCTGGCAATGTCGAGGACTATCGGGTGTTGGGGGTTGAGGTGGTGCAGGCTTGAGCTTTTTTTGCTGGCAGGTGTGTTGAATGTTCCGGCCTCTTCGCGGGCAAGCCCGCTCCCACAAGGGTTATTTGTCAGCCTCAAAATTTGTGGTCGACATAAATCCCTGTGGGAGCGGGCTTGCTCGCGAAGAGGCCAGCATGTTCTGGCCAATAACCTCAGCGCAATCGCTCAAGCATCTGGTAGTACCACATCCCGGCAGCCAGCATCGGGTTGCCCAGCAGGTCGCCCATGGGCACGCGGATGTGCTGGCAGGCGGCGAAGGTGTCGAACTGCTCCATTTGGCCTGTGATCGCACGGCCCATGATTTCACCCATGATGTGGGTGGTGGCGATGCCGTGGCCGGAGTAGCCCTGGCAATACCAGACGTTGTCCGACAGCTTGCCCAGTTGCGGGATGCGGTTGATCACGATGCCCATCGCGCAGCTCCACTGGTAATCGATGGCCACGCCTTTGAGCGCCGGGAAGGTCTGCTCGATGCACGGGCGCAGCTCGGCGGCGATGTCCCGTGAATCCTTGCCGCTGTAGTTGGCGCCACCACCGAACAACAGGCGACCGTCAGCGGTGAGGCGGTAGTAATCGAGCACGAAGCGGCAGTCGTAGACCGCCAGGTCTTCGGGGTTGATCTGCCTGGCCAGATCGCCCAGCGGCGCGGTGGTGACGATGCCGCCCATGGCCGGGAAAATCTTGCCCTTGAGCTTGCCCGGTTCCAGTTTGTGGTAGACGTCGCCGGCCAGCAGCACCTGATTGGCGTCGATGTGCCCGTGGGCGGTGCGTACGCCAGGGCTCTTGTGAAGGCCATCGCCGTGGATGATCTCCAGCACTTCGCTGTTCTCGAAGATCAACGCACCGAGGCTTTCGGCAGCGCGGGCTTCGCCGATGCACAGGTTGAGCGGATGCAGGTGCATGTTGCGGGTGTTCTTGATCGCGCCGTGGTAGAGGTCGCTTTGCAGCAGGTCGCGCACCTGGCTGCGGTCGAGCAAGCTGACTTCATCACCCATGCCACGGCGCACCGCCTCGTCGTAATCCTTGCGCAAGCCGTCCATGTGCGCGGGTTTGTACGCGGCGTGCAGGTGGCCGTGCTTGAGGTCGCAGGCGATGCTGTATTTTTCCACGCGCTGCTTGATGATCTGGTGCCCGCGCCAGCGCAGGTTCCAGATGAAGTCGTCGACTTCATCGCCGATGGAGCGGCGCATCTGTTTGCGCATGGCTTCGTCGCCCGACAGGCTGCCGGTGACCTGGCCGCCGTTGCGCCCGGTGGCGCCCCAGCCGATCTTGTGGCTTTCGACGATCGCGACCTTCAGGCCTTTTTCCGCCAGCTCGACGGCGGTGGCCACGCCGGTGAAACCGCCGCCGATGATCACCACGTCAACCTTGTGCCGGCCTTGCAGCGTCGGGTAATCGGTGTCCTGGTTGAGGGTGGCGGTGTAGTAGGAATTGCAACGTTGAGTCATGTCGGTGTCCACGCGAAATTGAAAGAAACTCAATGCCGGTCAGGCGAGCGCAGTCATTGTGGGAGCGGGCTTGCTCGCGAAGAGGCCCGCACATCCAACACATGTGGTGACTGACACACCGCCTTCGCGAGCAAGCCCGCTCCCACAGGTTCTGTGTATGGCTGAGCAGGGTGAAAGGAGGGCGCTCGCCGATCAGGCGAGCAGGGCGCTATCCGGCGGACGTGCGGAGTGACGCAACTTGGAACGGCGCAGGGCCATGGGCAGGTTGACGATGCGCTTCATGCAATGCCGTCCGCGGCCAGCAGCGAGGTGGCCTGGATCGAAATGTTCAGCAGTGACGGCAAAGTACGCATGGCGCAGGTTTCCGGCGGCGGAAATCGTCGGTGGCGAGTAGTACAAGCCATCCGGGGATGGCTGGATACTAGGGAGGATTGGGGCGCGTGTAAATGTTTGATTCAGAACATCAGGTGCACCACCAGCCCGATCAACCCGCAGCCGATCAGCACCTCGATCACTCCGCGCTTGAACCGCAGCAAGGCAATGCCCGCCACGATGGCGATCAGCAGCGAAGGCCAGTCCAGTCGTCCTTCGAAGCCTTTGGGCCACAGCACGTGATAGGCAAAGAAGCACGCCAGATTGAGAATCACGCCCACCACGGCGGCCGTAATGGCCGTCAGCGGCGCGGTGAAGGTGAGTTCGTTGTGGGTCGATTCCACCAAAGGTCCACCGGCGAGGATGAACAGGAACGAAGGCAGGAAGGTGAACCAGGTCACCAGCGTGGCCGCCACGGCACCGGCGACAAAGGCTTGATCCGGGCCGAAGACCTGATGCACATAGGCGCCGATGAAGCCGACGAAGGCGACGACCATGATCAACGGACCTGGGGTGGTTTCACCGAGCGCCAGGCCGTCGATCATCTGCGTCGGCGTCAGCCATCCGTAGTGACCGACCGCGCCCTGGTACACATACGGCAGCACCGCATAGGCACCGCCAAAGGTCAGCAGCGCCGCCTTGGTGAAGAACCAGGCCATCTGGGTCAGCGTGCCTTCCCAGCCGAACAGGGCGGTGAGCGTGGCCATGGGCAGCGTCCACAAGATCGCACCGATCACCGCCAGGTACGCCAGTTTCAAACCGTTGAACCGGGCGTGTTCAGGGGACGGAGTGTCGTCGTCGATCACCGCCGGGCCGTAGGATTTTTTCGTTGCGCCATGGCCTCCGGTCCTGAATTTTTCCGGTGCCAGTCGTCCGCCGAAGTAACCGATGATCGCTGCGCCGAGCACGATCAACGGAAACGGCAGGTTGATCACGAAGATGGCCACGAAGGACGCGGCGGCGATGCCCCATAACCAGCCATTCTTCAGCGCCCGCGAGCCGATCCGGTGAGCCGCCTGCACCACGATGGCCGTGACCGCCGGCTTGATCCCGTAAAACAGTCCGGCGACCACGGGCACCTCGCCAAAGGCGATGTACACCCAGGACAGGGCAATCAGGACGAACAACGACGGCAGCACAAACAGCACACCAGCGATCACGCCGCCCCAGGTCCGGTGCATCAGCCAGCCGATGTAGGTCGCCAACTGCTGAGCCTCGGGCCCGGGCAGCAACATGCAGTAGTTGAGGGCGTGCAGAAAGCGTCGCTCGGAGATCCAGCGCCGGCGTTCGACCAGTTCCTGGTGCATGATCGAAATTTGCCCGGCCGGCCCGCCGAAACTGATGAAACCAAGCTTGAGCCAGAACAGGAAGGCTTCGCGCAAGCTGATGGTCCGGGGCTGGGGCACAGCCTGTTGCGTGATCGGAGAGGGCGAGGGGCTCAAGCGCGGGTTCCTTGTGCAGGGAAACGTTGAGCCCGTGACTGTAGCTATGCCGGAACGCGTTGCATAGCCGCCACTTGTGGCGTATCTGCCCAGCGCTCGACAGCGGATCGGTCGCTGTCCCGGGCATCGACCCAGCGTGCGCCGCCCGCCACGTCTTCGCGCTTCCAGAACGGCGCGTCGGTTTTCAGGTAGTCCATGATGAACGCACAAGCCTCGAAAGCGGCCTGGCGATGCGGGCTGCTGACGCCGACAAACACGATCGGCTCGCTGATCGACAACGGGCCGATCCGATGCACGATCTCCACGGCCCGCAGTGGCCATCGGGCCCGGGCGTTGTCGATGATCTTCTGCAGCGAGCGTTCGGTCATGCCCGGGTAGTGTTCCAGAAACAACCCGGCGACCGCCTCACCCTGATTGATGTCGCGCACGTAGCCGACGAAGTTGACCACGGCCCCCACGCCCGGATCGTTCGCCTGCAGGCTGGCGATCAGCCGGCCGACGTCGAACACTTCACGCTGGACCCGAACCGTCATGTCTCAGCCCCCGGTGACCGGTGGAAAGAAGGCGATCTCGTCGAAGTCCTCGATCACCCGGTCCGGATGGCACAGCTCCTGGTTCAGCGCACACATCAGGTTGTTTTCACCGAGCACCTGGCGCCACAGCTCGCCGCGAGCCATCAGCAAGCGGCGCACGTCTTCGATGGTCCTGAGGCTGTCGGTCAGGGGCAGTTTTTCACCGCCCAGGTTGAGCTGTTCGCGGTAACGGGCGAAGTAATTGATCAGGATCATTGTGCGTCCTCGAACTTGAAATGACCTGAGCGGCCACCCTGTTTACTGAGCAGGCGGATGTCGTCGATGACCATGCCCCGGTCCACGGCCTTGCACATGTCGTAGAGGGTCAGGGCCGCCACACCGACGGCGGTCAGGGCTTCGAGCTCGACCCCGGTCTGGCCCTCGACGCGGCAGGTGCCGAGGATTTTCACGCTGTCCGGTGTGCAGGCCTTGAGTTCGACATGGATCGAACTGAGCAGCAGGGTGTGGCACAGCGGGATCAGCTCATGGGTCTTTTTCGCCGCCATGATTCCGGCGATCCGCGCCACGGCAAATACATCGCCTTTGGGGTGGCCGTCGCTTTGAATCAGCTTCAGGGTTTCCGGGCGCATCCGCACCCAGGCCTGGGCCTGGGCTTCACGCTGCGTCGGGGGTTTTTCGCTGACATCGACCATGTTGGCGCGACCCTGGTTGTCGAGGTGGGTCAGGCCGTTGGGCGATGCATTTGAAATGTCTGTCATGGGAGGTTCCTGCGCGGGCCGGCGCGGTGGTCAGGTGAAGGCAATCATGCCGGGCTGTAAATGCGTGGCGCGTTGCGGTGGGGGACGTGAATCAGGTTGAGGCGATGCCTGATCGCCCATTGCACGGTCAGGGCGGTGGGCGCCGACAGGCTGACCAGCGTGCCGAGCCGGGCCCTGACGGCCTTGTGGATCAGCTCCAGGCTGCAGCGGCTGGTGACCACGGTGAAGCCGCTGCGGCTGTCGATGCCGGCGTGTTGCAGGGCGCCGATCAACTTGTCCAGCGCGTTGTGGCGGCCAATGTCTTCGCGGCAGATCAGCGCGTTGCCTGCGCTGTCGAAGTACAGTGCCGCGTGCAGCGCGCCGCTGCTGCGGGCCATTTGCTGGGCCTGTTCGATGCGCTGGCGGATGTCGATGAAGTGCTCGGCGGGCGGCAGGGCAACCGGCTCGAGAATCTCCAGCTTCGGCAGGGCCTGCTCCAGCGCTTCCACGCCGCACAGTCCGCAGCCACTGGTACCCGCCATTTGCCGACGATGGTTCTTCAGCGCCCAGAATGCGCGGCTGGAGATCTGCACCTCGGCTTGAACGGACTGGTCGAAGTGGGTCAGGCGCAGGTCGTAGATTTCACTCTGGTGCGCAACGATGTCGTTGCTGACACTGAAACCGCGGATGAAATCTTCGAGGTTGCCCGGCGACACCATCATCACGGCCTGGCTCAAACCGTTGTAGGTGATTGCCAATGCGATCTCTGCGGCCAGCGCCGCCTGGCAGACTGATGCGCCGTTGTCGTATTCGCGAAAGTTCACACTCAAGGGTTTGGGGGCGGGGGCGTTAGTGTCGCTTCGATATTCGGCTTGTTCAACTTTGCACAACATGAAAAGAACCTCGAAGCGCTGAATTAAGTTCAGGCTACGGGTAACTTTTCAAAGCGTCCAATCGCTTGTTCCGATGCGCCGATTGGTGATGTCTATCACACCGGGCAAACATACCCGGTGCGGTTTTATATAAAACCGAAACTTGATCAGTCGGTCCGGCTGAACAGGGTTCGTGCTTCGGCGAAACACTTCTCGGCAATCGCCGAACGTGGCTCGGTCTTGCGCATCACCAGGCCCAGGGGCGCGAGCACGCTGGCATCGGGCAATTCGATGAACGACAGGTGTTCGATGGGCTCTTCCAGGCCACTGTCCAGCGGCATGATCGCGCAGCAGAAACCTTCGTGGATCGCCTGCAGCAACTGGTAGGTCGAATCGCTTTCAAGGATCGGCTGCGGGTCCAGTCCGCGGCTGCGAAAGCTCAGGTCGATGGATTTGCGGTAGTGCATGCCGTTGCTGAGCATCCCCAGCGGCAGTTCGGCGGCGTCCTCCCAGCTCATTTGCGTGCCGTCGAAATGGAAGTGGCGGGTGTCGTAAAGCAGGCCGACGCGGGTCTCGCCGATCTCGAAATACTCGAAATAGCTCGGGTTGACGTGGTCGAGGTAGCACACGCCCAGGTCCAGTTGATTGTTGCCCAGGCCCTCGATGATCTGGTCGGAACTCAGGGACGACAGGCTGTACTTGAGCTCGGGAAAGCTGCGGGACAGGCCCTGGATGTAGGTGACCGGGTTGAAGCTGCTGAGCGGCACCAGCCCCAGGCGCAGGTTACCCACGAGCTGGCCCCGGCACGCGGCGGCCTCGGCGAACAGCCCGTCGTGGGCGGCCAGCAGGGTCCTGGCCCACGCCAGTACACGCTCGCCGGCCTCGGTAAAACCCTCGAAACGCTGGCCCCGGGTGACGAGCACCAGGTCCAGTTCATCCTCCAGGTTGCGCAGGCGCATCGACAGGGTTGGTTGGGTGATGTGGCAGCGCGCGGCCGCCTGGCCGAAGTGGCGGGTCTGCTCCAGCGCGATCAGGAACTTGAGTTGTTTGATGTCCATGACGGCACCTGCTGGCGGGGGGAGTGAAGGGTTAAGTATTGACTCGGGTGTGCAAGACACAAGGCGAGGGGGAAAACGTGAGGTGCGGACGATCTCACTGTCTTTGGCGTGCGTCCAATCACTGTTGTTTACGGGGTTATCGATGGGCTCTATCACTGATGCTTTTTTCTGGTCTTTTTATATTGATAGAGCGCCTCGATAGTCTGGTTGGTTAGAGTGATTAGACACGGCTTGATTTATAGAATTAGTCTCCGGAAATCATCTAACTTAACTATCTAATTCATGCCTGCCGGAGAACCCCATGAGCGTCAAACCGGATGCCTTGTTTATACCCTTGAATATTGCCGTGCTGACGGTCAGCGATACCCGTGAATATGCCAATGACACTTCCGGCCAATTACTCGTCAGCCGTTTGCTGGAAGCCGGCCACACCCTGAGCGAGCGCAACCTGCTCAAGGATGACCTGTACAAGATCCGCGCACAGGTGGCGAACTGGATCGCCGACGACAGCATCCAGGTGGTGCTGATCACGGGCGGCACCGGGTTCACCGGCCGCGACAGCACGCCGGAGGCAGTGGCCTGTTTGCTGGATAAGCAGATCGATGGCTTCGGTGAGCTGTTCCGGGCGATTTCGATCCTCGATATCGGCACCTCAACTGTGCAGAGCCGGGCGCTGGCCGGGTTGGCCAATGGCACGCTGGTCTGCTGCCTGCCGGGTTCCACGGGCGCCTGCCGCACCGCCTGGGAAGGCATCCTTGCCGAGCAACTCGACGCGCGTCACCGGCCGTGCAATTTCGTGCCGCACCTCAAGCCTGTGCAAGCCTGCGGGACGCGCGGATGAGCGCTTCACCCTTGATGCCGGTTGAGGACGCCATCGACCGTTTACTGACAATGGCCGAGGCGCAATGGATTGAAGGCAGCGAAGCCGTGCCGCTCAGTGCCGCGCGGCAACGGGTATTGGCCAATGACCTGCTGGCAACCCTGGATCTGCCGCCGTGGCCGAACAGCGCCATGGATGGCTATGCCTTGAATGTGGAGGGTTGGGACGGGGAACCGCTGGCCGTGTCGCAGCAGGTGTTTGCCGGTCAGGCCCCCGAAGCCCTGGCATCGGGAACCTGCGCGCGCATCTTCACCGGCGCCCCGGTTCCGCCGGGTGCCGACTGCGTGGAGATGCAGGAGAACACGCAGGTACTGGATGACGGACGTATCCGCTTCAAGCAGCCCCTGAGCGCCGGCAGCAACATCCGCCCGCAAGGCCAGGAGAACCGCGCCGGCGATGTGCTGCTGCGTGCCGGCAAGCGCCTCGGCCCGTTCGAATTGGCGGTCGCTGCGGCACAGGGCTGCACCCATCTGCAGGTGGTGCGTCGACCACGGGTGGCGTTGCTGTCCACCGGCGATGAACTGGTCGAACCGGGCAATCCCCTCAAGCCCGGCAGCATCTACAACAGCAACCGGACATTGTTGAGCCATTGGTTGAGTGCATTGGGTTGCGAGGTCATCGATGCCGGCATTCTTCCCGACGAGCCCCGCCAGACGCGGCTCAAGCTCGAACAGCTGCAACACACGACAGACCTGATGCTCAGCACGGGCGGTGTGTCTGCCGGTGACGCCGACTGCCTCGGCCAGGTGCTGCGCGAGTGCGGCAAGCCGTTGCTGTGGAAACTCTCGATCAAACCCGGCAAGCCATTGACCGTGGGCCACTTCGGCCGCGTGCCGGTGATTGGCCTGCCGGGTAATCCGACATCGGCATTGGTCACTTTCGGCCTGTTGGCGCGGGCTTATCTGTTGCGGATTCAGGGCGTGGAACAGGTCGAGCCGTTGAGCTTCCCGGTCAGTGTCGGCTTTGCCTGGCCCAAACCCGGGAGCCGTCGCGAGTACCTGCGGGCCAGGCTGGAGGGCGGTCGGGCTGTGTTGTATCCGAACCAGAGTTCAGGCGTTTTGTTGGGAGCATCCTGGGCCGATGGACTGGTGGAAGTACCGGAAGGCTGCACACTGGAAGTGGGCGACACGGCCCGGTTCATACCCTTCAGCGAACTGTTCTGAAACGGCACAATCCCTGTAGGAGCTGCCGAAGGCTGCGATCTTTTGATTTTGCCTTTCAAGATCAAAAGATCGCAGCCTTCGGCAGCTCCTACAGATGATTGAAGCCGACACCAATACCAAAGTGCTTGAGGGCTCTACGCTGCAGGTGCCCGTTCAGCGAATTGCTCTGAAACGGCACAATCCCTGTAGGAGCTGCCGCAGGCTGCGATCTTTTGATGTTGTCTTTCAAGATCAAAAGATCGCAGCCTGCGGCAGCTCCTAAGGGTTTTGTGTGTTTAGTGAGTGTCAGTTCAACACAAAATCCACCGGTTCCAGCTGCGGCGGCAGCTCCGTCACGCCCAGTGCCGCCAGCACATCGCGCTCGATGTTGCGCACGATGGCGTCGGTGGGCAGGTCGTTTTCGTCGCGGCCGAAGGGGTCTTCCAGTTCGTCGGCAATCGCATCGAGGCCAAAAAAGGTGTAGCTGACAATCGCGGTGAAGATCGGTGTCAGCCAGCCCAGGGGTTCGGCCATGGCAAACGGCAGGAGGATGCAGAACAGGTAGATGGTGCGGTGCAGCAACAGGGTGTAGGGAAACGGCAGCGGGGTGTGCTTGATCCGCTCACAGACCGCCTGGGCGTGGGTCAGGCCGGCCAGGTGGTTGGCCATGAGCGTGTAGCGCCAGTCGTTGATCGCACCGGACTCGTTGAGTGTCGAGCACTGCTGACCGACCTGCATCAGGATCTGCCCGCTGATGTCCGTGGTGTTGCCCTTGGGCATCGGGTGCAGCCAGTCGCCACTGGCGGCCAGTTCGTTTTCCTGGCGCAGCCGCGCGTTGAGGGCATGGGCGAAGCCGCACAGGTTGCTGAGGATCGTATGCCGCTCATCCGTGTCCTTGATCACCAGGGTTTCACGAATCATCGAGCGGACTTCGACTATCACATCGCCCCACGCCTTGCGCGCTTCATACCAGCGGTCGTAGCAGGCGTTGTTGCGAAAGCTCATGAAGATCGACAACGACAAACCCAGCAGCGTGAAGGGCGTTGCACTGACCTTGGAAAAATAGCTGGGGTGCAAGGTTTCGATGAGCACGATGGCCGAGGCGAGCAATGTCACCATCAGGCTGCGCCAGGCAATGCGCTTGGCAATCGAACCCTTGAGGGACGTCAGCACGCCGATCAGGTTGGGTTTGGGTCTCACGATCATGGGGTTCAGCCGCCCGTCATGTTCATGAAGCGAATGACCTGGACATCGTCGTTCACTTCGAAGTTGTGTCGATAAGGCTTGAGTTTCATCGCCTCGATAATGGCTTGCTCCAGGCGCTCGGGCTGTCCGGGGTGGCTGCGCAAGACAGCCTTGAGATCCACCGAGTGCTCATTGCCCAGGCACAGCAGCAGGCGTCCTTCCACGGTCAGCCGCACCCGATTGCAGGTGCCGCAGAAGTTGTGGCTGTGGGGCGAGATGAACCCCAGGCGAATCTGCGGCGCCTCGGCCAGGCGCCAGTAGCGCGACGGACCCTGGGTCGATTCGGCGGAATCAATCAAAGTGTAGCGTTCGGCGATGCGTTCGCGGACCTGGGCGCTGGCGAAAAACGATTCGGCGCGGCTGTGCTCGTCGATGGTGCCCAACGGCATTTCCTCGATGAAGGAGATGTCGAGGTTGCGGTCGATGGCGAAGCTCACCAGATCATTGATCTCATGGTCGTTGCGGCCCTTCATCACCACGCAGTTGAGCTTGGTGTTGCGAAATCCGGCCTGGTTGGCCGCGTCGATGCCCTTGATGACCTGCGCCAGGTCACCGGTGCGGGTCAGTTCGCGAAAGCGTTGCGGGTCCAGGCAGTCGAGGCTGATGTTGAGGCGCTTGACCCCGGCCTCGAACAACGGCCCGGCCAGTCTGGCCAGTTGCGAACCGTTGGTGGTCATGCACAGTTCACGCAGACCGGGCAGGGCGGCGATCTTTTCGCACAGTTGCACCACGCCCGGACGAATCAGCGGCTCGCCCCCGGTCATGCGGATCTTGCGGGTGCCCAGCGCGACGAAGCTTTGCGCCGTTTGATAGATCTCTTCCAGGGTCAGCACCCGTTGGCGTGGCAGAAACTGCATGTCCTCGGCCATGCAATACACGCAACGGAAATCGCAGCGGTCGGTGACCGACATGCGCAGATAGTCCACGCGCCGGGAGAAGCCATCGATCAAGACTCGTTCTGACATGACACCCTCGCTTGGTACTGCATGCGTTGAATGGACATTCCGTTAATCGGGTTTTGCCTTTGTAGGAGCGAGCTTGCTCGCGATGGTCGTTAACGATTACGCGTGCTTACTGGCTGAACGCGGTGCTCTTGAGTCCATCGCGAGCAAGCTCGCTCCTACAGGTATTGCGCTGTTAACGGATCTGTTGAGAACAGGTGTAGGAGCGCTGTTAATGGATCTGTTGAGCGCAGGCTAAGAGCAACTTTAACGGGTGTCCAATCACTATTGACAACCGTGTGATCGAGCGGGTCGATGATGAACTTTGTTTTGTGGTTTAAAGGGCTTTAAGTGATTTCAAGTAATTGATAAACAAGGATAAAAAACCGTGATAGAGCGTTTCGATAATGTAGTCGTAAATAGCGATTAGACAATAATTAACCCCTGTTCATATGCTTTTCTCCGTCAAACGATCAATGGCCTGAATCAGGTCACGGAGAAGTACCATGTCTCAAGTCGACCGCTACAAACCCTACAAAGGTGCCGCCGCCGGTTGGGGTGCACTGATTGCTGTTACCAGGAACTGGCTGGGCAGTGAAAACGCGCTGAAGAACATTCGCGCCATGCTCAAGACCAACCAGAACGGCGGCTTCGACTGCCCCGGTTGCGCCTGGGGCGAGTCGCCGGAAAACGGCATGGTCAAGTTCTGCGAAAACGGCGCCAAGGCGGTTAACTGGGAAGCCACGGGCCGTCTGGTCGACCCGGCCTTCTTCAACAAATACAGCGTCTCGGCGCTGGCCGAACAGAGCGATTACTGGCTGGAGTATCAGGGCCGTCTGACCCACCCGATGCGCTATGACGCGGCCACCGATCGTTACGTGGAAACCACCTGGGACGAGGCCTTCGCGACGATCGCCCGGCACCTCAACGCGCTGGAATCGCCGGACCAGGCCGAGTTCTATACCTCGGGCCGGGCCAGCAACGAGGCGGCATTCCTCTACCAGCTGTTCGTCCGGGCCTACGGCACCAACAACTTTCCGGACTGCTCCAACATGTGCCACGAAGCCAGCGCGGTCAGCATGATCGAAAGCCTCGGCGTGGGCAAAGGCACCGTGGTGTTCGACGACCTGGAACATGCCGACGCGATCTTCGTCATCGGCCAGAACCCCGGCACCAACCACCCGCGGATGCTCGAACCCTTGCGCGAAGCGGTCAAGCGCGGGGCACAGGTGATCTGCATCAACCCGCTCAAGGAGCGCGGACTGGAGCGCTTCCAGCATCCGCAGCACCCGATCGAAATGCTCATGAATGGTTCCGAGCCGACCAATACCGCGTACTTCCGCCCGGCCCTGGGGGGCGACATGGCGGTCATGCGCGGCATGGTCAAGTTCCTGCTGCAGTGGGAGCGCGAAGCACAGGTCAGCGGCGGCGAGCCGGTGTTCGACCATGAATTCATCGCCGAACACACCTCGGGAATGGGGGCCTACCTGGGCGAAGTCGACGCCACCAGCTGGGAGCACATCGAGCAGCAGTCGGGCATGTCTCTGGCTGACATCGAACTCGCCGCCCGCATGTACGCCCGGGCCAAACGGGTGATCATGTGCTGGGCGATGGGCCTGACCCAGCACACGCACTCGGTGCCGACCCTGCAGGAAGTCATCAACCTGATGCTGCTGCGCGGCAACGTCGGCCGTCCCGGCGCGGGCCTGTCACCGGTTCGCGGTCACAGCAACGTGCAGGGCGACCGCACCATGGGCATCAACGAACTGGCGCCCACCGAGTTGCTCGATGCCCTGGAAAAACGCTTCTCCTTCAAACCGCCGCGTGAACATGGTCACAACACCGTGATGGCGATCGGCGCGATGGAGCAGGGGCGTTCGAAAGTATTCATAGCCCTGGGCGGCAACTTCGCCCAGGCCACCCCCGACACGCCGCGGACCCACGCTGCGTTGCGCAAGTGCGACCTGACTGTCCACATCGCCACCAAGCTCAACCGCAGCCATCTGGTCACCGGCCGTGAAGCGCTGATCCTGCCGTGCCTGGGCCGCACCGACATCGACATCCAGGCCGAAGGGCCGCAAGGCGTCACCGTGGAAGACACCTTCAGCATGATCCACATCTCCCACGGCCAACTGAAACCCAAGTCGAAACACCTGCTATCGGAACCGGCGATCATCGCCGGCATCGCTGCCGCGACACTGGGCAAGCACCCGATCGACTGGAACTGGGCGATCGGCGACTACGGTCGCATCCGTAACATGATTGCCGACACCATTCCCGGCTTCGAAGATTTCAACCGGCGCTTGCTACACCCGGGCGGTTTCCACATGCCCAACGACGCGGCCAAGCGCATCTGGAAAACCGCCAGCGGCAAAGCCCAGTTCACCCCGAGCGTGCTGCCGGAACATCTGATCAGCGAGGGCGTGCGCAACCTGGCGGTCAAGCCGCACCTGATTCTGCAGACCATGCGCTCTCACGATCAGTACAACACCACGCTGTACGGCCTGGATGACCGCTATCGCGGGGTTTACGGCATGCGCGACGTGGTGTTCGCCAACGAGCAGGACATTCGCCGGTTGGGTTTCGAACCGGGGCAGAAGGTCGATCTGGTGGCGCTGTGGGATGACGAGCGCGAGCGTCGGGTCAGCGGTTTCACCCTGATCGCCTACGACATTCCGGCCGGTCAGGCGGCGGCGTACTACCCGGAGACCAATCCACTGGTGCCGCTGGAAAGTTACGGTGACCGCACCTTCACCCCGACTTCCAAGTTCGTCGCTATCCGGCTGGAGCAGGCCAGGGCCAGCAACCTGATCTCGACGTCCGCTGCGTAGTGCCGATCACTCAAGACTTTGTGGGAGCGAGCTTGCTCGCGATTGCAGGGTGCCAGACGCCATTGATGTTGAAGGTGCCGGCCTCATCGCGAGCAAGCTCGCTCCCACAGTTTTAAATCCGCAATGAGGATTTCGACATGTTTAACCTACAGGCACTGGACCTGGCGCGGATGCAATTCGCGTTCACGGTTTCGTTCCACATCATCTTTCCCGCCATCACCATCGGGCTGGCCAGTTTCCTGGCGGTACTTGAAGGCTTATGGCTGAAGACCCACAACGACACCTACCGCGATCTCTACCATTTCTGGTCGAAGATCTTCGCCGTCAACTTCGGCATGGGCGTGGTCTCGGGGCTGGTCATGGCCTACGAGTTCGGCACCAACTGGAGCCGCTTCTCCGATTTCGCCGGCAGCATCACCGGGCCTTTGCTGACCTATGAAGTGCTCACGGCGTTCTTCCTCGAGGCCGGTTTCCTCGGGGTCATGCTGTTCGGCTGGAACCGGGTAGGGCGCGGCTTGCACTTCTTCTCGACGGTGATGGTCGCCATCGGCACGCTGATTTCGACCTTCTGGATTCTCGCCTCCAACAGCTGGATGCAGACGCCACAGGGTTTCGAGATCGTCGACGGTCGGGTGATGCCGCTGGACTGGCTGGCCATCGTGTTCAACCCGTCGTTCCCGTACCGCCTGGCGCACATGGCGATTGCCGCCTTCGTGGCCACGGCGTTCTTTGTCGGCTCATCGGCGGCGTGGCACCTGCTGCGCGGCAACGACACCAAACAAGTGCGCAAGATGCTGTCGATGGCGTTGTGGATGGCCTTGATCGTCGCGCCGATCCAGGCCGTGGTCGGTGACGCCCACGGCTTGAACACCCTGGAGCATCAACCGGCGAAGATCGCGGCCATCGAAGGGCACTGGGAAAACAACGGTAGCGAAGCGACGCCGCTGGTGCTGTTCGGCATCCCGGACATGCAGGCCGAGAAAACCAAATACGCCATCGAGATTCCGTACCTGGGCAGCCTGATCCTGACCCACAGCCTCGACAAGCAAATCCCGGCGCTCAAGAGCTTCCCGAAAGAGGATCGCCCCAACGCGACGATTATTTTCTGGAGCTTCCGCGTCATGGCCGGGCTGGGCATGTTGATGGTGCTGGCCGGCGTGCTCGGTCTGGTCCTGCGTCGCAGTGGTGCCATCTACCGCAACCGCTGGTTCCTGCGCCTGATGCTGTGGATGGGCCCAAGCGGCCTGATCGCCATGCTCGCCGGCTGGATCACCACGGAAGTGGGGCGCCAACCGTGGGTGGTGTATGGCCTGCAACGTACCGCAAATGCCGCGTCCAATCACAGCGTCACACAGTTGAGCCTCTCGTTGGCGCTGTTCGTGGTGATCTACTTCTCGGTCTTCACGGTGGGTATCGGCTACATGATGAAACTGGTGGCCAAGGGGCCAAAACCCCATCACGAGCATGCGCCTGCGGGGCATTCCGATCAGGTCATCACACCGCGCCGGCCGCTGTCCGCCGACGCCGAAATCCTCGAAACCGACGCCCGCGTCAATTGAAGGAAGGGAGTTGAGTCATGGGTATTCAAGGTATCGATTTATCGCTGATCTGGGGCGTGATCATCGCCTTCGGCGTGATGATGTACGTGATCATGGACGGCTTCGACCTGGGATTGGGCATTCTGTTTCCGCTGATCCCGGATGCGCAGGAGCGCGATGTGATGATGAACACCGTGGCACCGGTCTGGGACGGCAACGAGACCTGGCTGGTGCTGGGTGGCGCGGCGCTGTACGGCGCGTTCCCGCTGGCCTATTCGGTGATCCTGGAGGCGCTGTACCTGCCGTTGATCCTGATGTTGTGCGGCTTGATCTTCCGTGGCGTGGCGTTCGAGTTTCGCTTCAAGGCCAGCCCTGAAAAGCGTCATGTCTGGGACATGGCGTTCATCGGCGGTTCGCTGCTGGCGACCTTCTCCCAGGGAGTGGTGATCGGCACTTACATTGCCGGCATCCCGGTGGTCGACCGCCAGTTCGCCGGTGGCTCGCTGGACTGGCTGGCACCCTTTCCGTTGTTCTGCGGAGTCGGCCTGATCGTCGCCTATGCGCTGCTCGGCAGCACCTGGTTGCTGGTCAAGACCGAAGGCATGCTTGAGTCGCGCATGCGCCTGTTCACCCGGCCCCTGGCCTGGCTGCTGTTGGCGGTGATCGGCGTGATCTGTGTCTGGACACCGATCCTGCACCCGGACATCGCCACGCGCTGGTTTGCCCATGCGCACCTGGCGGTGTTCGCAGGCCTGGCGGTGCTGGCCTTGCTGGCGATGTTCGGCTTGCTCAAGACCCTGCGCCAACGCCACACCCATTGGCCGTTCGCCTTCACCCTGATGCTGGTGTTCCTCGGTTACATCGGCCTGGCGTTCAGTATCTGGCCGAACATCGTGCCGCCGTCGATCAGCCTGTGGGCCGCGGCGTCACCACCGACCAGCCAGTTGTTCATCCTGATCGGCGCGCTGTTCATCCTGCCGATCATCCTGATGTACACGGTCTGGAGCTACTACGTGTTCCGCGGCAAAGTGAGGATTGGCGATGGCTACCATTGATTCCCGTGAACCGGCACCGGCGCCTTGGTACAAGCGCCTTGGGTGGCTGGTTTTGATCTGGCTGGGCAGTGTGGTTGCGTTGGGGGTGGTGGCGGGGGCGTTGCGGATGTTGATGCAGGCGGCCGGGATGAGTAGTCACTGAGGTTCACTGTGGAAAAAGAATCCCGGAGCCCCATGACAGGGCTTCGGGTTTTTTGCTGGACAGGCTGTGTGATTTTCTCCGATACGGACTTGACTCTTTAGTACCTTTCAATGGCTCTCAATGAAGTAGGCTGAAACCCTGAGTGCGATCAGGGAACAAAACAAAACGAACAAAATAATCACCGGAAATATCAAAAGATTTTTGTAGTGCCTTGGAAGGTTTTTCACTTCTTTGGCATCAACAACGCCTCTTCGAGCGCTGAGAGCGGGCATCATCAATACCATGGCAATAACGCCGCCGCGCATGACCTTGCCGATCAGGCCGCCCGCTGAAAATGCGTCTCTGGTGGTTCTTATAAAAGAGCAATTGGGTAGACGTTCTTCGATTGCGTCAACGTACTTGTGTGCGATGAAGGCGACAGCGAAACAAGTCAGTATCATCGGCGCCAGGATCAATCCGGCAATCAGACCTATCGGGATATTTGTCATTTTATCACCCTCGCAAAATCTGACGATGAGCGGATATGACAGGTATTTTTTGTGACGGTTCCGCAGGGGTGGAAAATTTGGATCCAACCTGCTAGCCGTGGGAGATGATCCAGTACAGGTACGTTCTTTACCTGATGGCGGATAAAACGCTGCTCATCATCGCTGTCATCGAATTCACGCTCGATACCGTACAACTTGAAAATCCCACAACAGGGGGCTGTAGGCGATCAGGGATCAATATGATTTTGCATAAAGTGCCCAGGTGCCCGTTTTACGACCGGTGAATAAACAGGTTGCGGAAGCTTTAGGTTGTTTTAGCGGAATACAGCGAACGGTTACTCCAAGCTCTCCGATGGCGTTTTCAACTTTTTTGTCATCGCTGAAAGGGGCAAGAACAAAGGCGTTAAGTTTTGCGTTCTGTTTAAAGCGCGTTTTGAATTCGTCCAGGGTAGTGACCATTGTGGTGTTGTCGGACAATTTCTTCTGTGCTACCTCCAACATGTCTTTTTGAAGGGTCGCTAGTATTTTCGAGATATTTTTAACGAAACTTTCAGTATCAAGTTTTAGAAGAGTTTTGCAGTTGTTTCTACAGGAGTAAGACACCACATTTTGCTCCAGTTCCTTAATGCCAATCTCGACCCGGACAGGGACGCCACGCTTGATGTGGAACCACTTTTTTTCTCCGCCGTTCATGTCCCGCCAATCGATGCTGGCCCTTAGGTTTTGCCCCTTCAGTTTTTTCCGGGAAAGCTGTTTTTGCAGTTTTTTGCAGTAGGCATGAATGGCATCTGCATTTTGTTCGTCGCGGACGATCGGAACAATGATCACCTGGGTCGGCGCCACGAGGGGCGGGAGGACAAGCCCGTCATCGTCTCCATGGGCCATTATCATCGCGCCGATCAATCGCGTGGATACTCCCCAGGACGTGGTCCATGCCAGTTCCTTTATCCCTTCTTTGTTCACGAAGCGGATGTCTGAACTTTGTGCGAAGTTCTGGCCTAGAAAATGAGAAGTACCTGCTTGCAGGGCCTTGCCGTCTTGCATCATTGCTTCAATGGTATAGGTGCTGACGGCGCCCGGAAAACGCTCCCAAGAGCACTTTTCGCCCTTGATTACCGGTATGGCCAAGTGCTCGGTAGTAAAGCGCTCGTAGATATCCAGCATCTTTAGCGTTTCGTCCAAGGCCTCATCATGAGTTGCGTGAACGGTGTGACCTTCTTGCCATAGGAACTCCGATGAGCGAAGGAAAATCCGAGGACGCATTTCCCAGCGCATTACGTTCGCCCATTGATTGATAAGGAGCGGCAGATCCCGATAGCTTTGTACCCATCGTGAAAAGGATGCTCCGATGACCGTTTCACTGGTGGGCCTGATGATCAACGGTTCTTCTAGTGTTCCTGCGGGAGTAAGGGTTCCATCCGTTGATTTTTCGAGACGGTGATGGGTTACAACCGCGCACTCTTTGGCAAAGCCTTCAACATGCTCGGCTTCTTTTTGAAGAAAGGATAACGGAATCAATAGTGGAAAATAGGCGTTTGAATATCCTGTGTCTTTGATTTTCTGATCAAGTTCTCGTTGAATCTGCTCCCATATGCCATATCCCCAAGGACGGATAACCATGCAACCTCGAACTGGAGAGTTCTCAGCCATTTCCGACTGGATAATCACTTGTTGATACCAATCAGAAAAGTTGTCATTTCTTGTAGGTGATATTGCGTTTTTCATAGAGCCCTGACTTTGAGGTCGAAATTTGCTATTCGAAATGGTGTCGTAGGGGCTAGGTATATTTATTGCGCTTTGAAATTTCAAGATTTCATGTGTGGTTTTTCATATTTCAGAAATTTCCTTCAGAAGGATCTTTCATTTTGTGAAGTTACTCCGCTCTTCGAAGTGTTCATTGACCACAAAGAACCCCCAATGCAATCGCATTGGGGGCTATGGCACTCACTGCGCCCCAAACATCGCCGTCCAGTAAATCCCCGCATCGCTCTTCGGATCGGTCGCGTAAGCTGCGCCCAGTTCGCGGAACTGCGGGTTCATCAGGTTGGCGCAGTGGCCGGGGCTGGACAGCCAGCCTTCGACCACTTTGTGTGCGGTGTCTTGCCCGGCGGCGATGTTTTCGCCGATCTGCTGGAAGTCGTAGCCGGCCAGTTCCGCGCGGTCGCCCGGGGTGCGGCCGTCGCGGTCCTTGTGGTCGAAGTAGTTGTTGTTGGCCATGGAGCGCGAGTTGCTTTCGGCGGCGCTGGCCAGTGTGGCGTTCCAGGTCAGCGCTGGTGCGGCGGCGAAGGATTGCGTGCCGCACTGGCGTGGGCGGGTGCGTGCGGCGTTGAGTTCGGTGAGCAGCTTCTGGCCTTCGGTCTGCGCGTCGCCCAGGCTTGCGCTCAACAATGGCCGAGCGACCACGATGCGCCATTGCCGGTCCTGACGGAAGACGCCGACATCGACGAATTGCGGGTCGAGGACGATCTGGCAAAAACTCTCCTGGATCGCCTTCATCGCCGCGGCTGCATCGCGAGGTCCGGACAGGCTGATGGCCTGCACGTTCTTCATCGGATAACCGGCAGCGGCCATGGCCTGCTGCAGATCACCGATGCTCGGGGCGGTGAGCACCAGGCGCGGGTCGGCCGACAGCGGCGGCAGCTCCGATGACACCTGGCCGGCACAGCGTTGCAGTTGGCTGCGGTAGAGGTTGATCGATTCGATCAATTGCGCTTCGTCCGCCGCCATGGCGTTGGCGGCACATACCAGGCCCAGTGACAAACCGGCCAGGCGCATTGCGGATGAGATGAATCCCATGAAAATCCCCCTTGAGCAGATGGCGCTCATGAAGCGCGAAGTTGGCCCATTTAAGACAACGGATTTATCCAGAGTGTAGTGGGGTGGGCGAAATCATTTCACTACTAGACTGAATCGAACCACTCACCGAGTAACACCAACCATGCGCCTCGACTGGATCGCCACCTGCCTTGCCCTCACGCTGCTCGCCGGCCCGGTATCGGCTACGGATCAAGAGCAAAAACAGGAATCGGCCGAGAACAAGGCCGAGGTGCTGGAACAGAAGGCCGCCGAGAATAAAAAGCCCGCAACGGAACCCAAGGTCGAAGCCATTACCCCGTCCGAGGTCCAGGCCGTTGATCCGGCGGGTGCCGCGCCGTTGGACGATGCGATCACGTGCCTGGCCCGCTCCATTTACTGGGAAGCCAAGGGCAAGGACGCTGCCGACATGGAGGCGGTGGCCAATGTGGTCATGAATCGCCTGGGCCACGAGGGCTTTCCGGACACGGTGTGCAAGGTGGTCAAGCAGGGATCGGAGACCAAGAGTTGTCAGTTCTCCTGGTGGTGTGACGGCAAATCCGATTCGGTCCAGGAAGAGGTGCCGTATGCGATGGCCAAGGAAATCGCGCGCAAGGCCCTGAACAAAGAGCTGCCGGATCGCACCCAGGGTGCCTTGTATTTCCATGACCGTACGGTCAAGCCGGATTGGGCCAGGAAATACATCAAGACCGTGGATATCGGCTTGTTCCGCTTTTACAAACCCCATGACGGATCGGCCAGATAGCAGCGGTGATTTCGGCCAAATATTTTATTTTTTTGAGGCCGTGCGAGGTGCTATCGAAACTGAAATGTTTCTGTTTTATAAGCTTCATAACGTAACCGTGCGCGAATGACGCGATAAGCAGGAACCACACATGAAGCTGATGAGGGTCTGGATCAGTAATCTCGCGCCGATCACGGCGCTGTCGATGGCGTGCCTCCCATGACCGTCCTGGTCACCGGTGCCGCCGGTTTCATCGGTTTTCATACGGTCCAGCGCTTGTGCCGCGAGGGGCAGGAGGTCGTCGGTATCGACAACCTCAACGACTACTACGACGTGGAACTCAAGCACGCACGCCTCAAGGTGCTGGAGACTTTGCCGGGTTTTCGCTTCCGGAAAATGGACATCGTCGACAAACCGGCCCTGATGGACTTGTTCCGCGACCACGGGTTTACCGAAGTGGTGCACCTGGCGGCGCAAGCCGGGGTGCGATATTCGCTGGACAACCCGGATGTCTATGCCCAGTCGAACCTGGTGGGTTTTCTCAATGTGCTGGAAGCCTGTCGGCACCATCGCCCCGAGCACCTGATCTACGCCTCGAGCAGTTCGGTGTACGGCACCAACAGCAAGATGCCGTTCAGTGTCGAGGACCCTGTCGAACATCCCGTATCGCTGTACGCCGCCAGTAAGCGCGCCAATGAACTGTTGGCCGAAAGTTACTGCCATTTGTATGGCTTGAAAGCCAGTGGCCTGCGCTTTTTTACCGTCTACGGCCCGTGGGGCCGCCCGGACATGGCGCTGTTCAAGTTTACCGACGCCATCCTCAAAGGCCTGCCCATCGACATTTACAACCAGGGCCAGATGTCACGCGACTTTACCTACGTCGACGACATTGTCGAAGGCATCGCCCGACTGCGTCCAAAGCCTCCGGTGCCGGAAGGCGGCGCCGCTGGCGTCAACCGGCTCTTCAACATCGGGCGTGGCAAACCGGTGGCGTTGCTGGATTTCGTCGAGTGCCTGGAGTCGGCCCTGCATCTGCAGGCCCGACGCAACTACCTGCCGATGCAGGCCGGTGATGTGGTCAAGACCTGGGCCGATGTCTCGGCACTGGCCGAATGGGTGGGCTTCAGCCCGCAGGTGACGCTGGAAACCGGCGTCGCAGAATTTGTGCAGTGGTATCGGCAGTTTTACCAGATTTGAAGCGTTCGCCTCTGATCTCGGAAAAATCATAAAGGGCGAGAGAGACTCCATGAGCCAAGACATTTTTGTATCCGTACTGATTCCCGCCAAGAACGAAGCGAACAACCTCAAACCGCTGCTTGAGGAAATCCGCGTGGCGTTGGCCCATGAGTCGTACGAAATCATCGTGGTCGACGATGGCAGCACCGATTCGACCCTGCAGGAACTGCGGCAGATCCGCCACGAAGGCTTGAACACCTTGCGCATCCTCCATCACGAGCGGTCGCTGGGGCAGAGCACGTCGCTGTACCACGCCGCCCGCGAGGCGCGCGGGCAATGGCTGGCGACCCTCGATGGCGACGGCCAGAACGACCCGGCGGACATCCCCGGCATGCTGGCGCTGGTACGCGGCGAACCGGGCAAGGCCGATGTGCAGCTGGTCGCCGGGCACCGGGTCAATCGCCGCGACACCGCGAGCAAACGCTACGCCTCGCGGTTCGCCAACAACCTGCGCCGGCGCCTGCTCAAGGACGCCACCCCGGACACCGGTTGCGGCCTGAAGCTGATCGAGCGCGCGGCGTTCCTGCGCTTGCCGTACTTCGACCACATGCACCGCTTCATTCCGGCGCTGATCCAGCGTCACAACGGGCGCATGATCGTGCACCCGGTCAACCACCGGGCGCGCACGGCCGGGGTGTCGAAATACGGCAACCTCGACCGCGCGCTGGTGGGCATTCTCGATTTGTTCGGTGTCTGGTGGCTGATCAAGCGCACGCGGCTGAATACCATTGCCCAGGAGCTTCAGGGATGATGCTGACCCGTGAAACCCTGTGGCTGGTGGTCGGTTTTGCGGGGCAGATTGCCTTTACCGGGCGGTTTGTCCTGCAGTGGCTGTACAGCGAATACAAAAAGCGCAGCGTGATCCCGACCAGCTTCTGGTACCTGAGCATCGTTGGCAGCTCCTTGCTGCTGGCCTACGCCATCTACCGTCAGGATCCGGTGTTCATTGCCGGGCAGGCCTTCGGCTCCATCGTCTATTTTCGCAACCTGCAATTGATTGCCAAAAGCCGCAGCGTGAAGGAATAAGCCATGCGTAGATCGTTGTCGCCCCGGGTCGAGTGCCTGGGGCTGATGCTGCTTGCCCTGTTGTTGATCGGCGCGGGGCTGGGGCTACGCCAGGCACAGAACGTGGATGAGGAGCGCTTCCTCGGCGTCGCCCTGGAGATGCTGCAAAACGGCTCGTGGTTGATCCCGCACCGTGCCGCCGAGATCTACGGCGACAAACCGCCGATTTTCATGTGGACGGTGGCGTTCTTCACCTGGCTGACCGGCAAGCCCAACATCGCGCTCTACCTGCCGGGACTGTTTTCGGCTGTGACGGTCACGGCGATGGTCTATGACCTGGGCCGCCGCTTGTGGACCCAGCGTATCGGGCGCAACGCCGCGCTGTTGTACCTGGCGACCTATCAGACCTACAGCATCCTGCGCACCGGTCAGATCGACAGTTTTTTGATTCTGTTCACCTCGCTTGGCCTCTACGGCCTGGCACGGCACCTGCTGATCGGCCCGGCGTGGCGCTGGTTTTACGCTGGCTGCGCGGCCATGGGCATTGGCGTGATCACCAAAGGCGTGGGTTTTTTGCCGGCGCTGTTGCTGATCCCTTACGCCTATGCGGTGCGCAAGGACTGGCCCGGTGTGGTGGCCATGCCCGGCGAGGCGCGCAAGTGGTTGCTGGGGTTGGCCGTGATGCTCGCGGCGATTGCGATCTGGCTGTTGCCCCTGGCCTTGTCCATCGCCTTCAATGGCAGCACCGATGAAATTGCCTATGCGCGGGAGATCCTCCTGCACCAGACCGCAGGCCGCTATGCCGCTGCGTGGCATCACCGCGAACCGTTCTGGTACTTCTTTACCAACGTGATTCCGCAGTACTGGCTGCCGTTGGTGCTGGTGCTGCCATGGCTGGTGCCGGCCTGGCGCCGTCAGTTGCAAAAGCGTGACGGCCGGGTCCTCGTGTTGCTCGGTTGGGTGGTGCTGGTGGTGCTGTTTTTCTGTATCAGCACGGGCAAGCGCAAGTTGTACATCTACCCGGCGCTGCCCGGGCTAGTGCTGGTCGCCGCACCGCTGATTCCGTGGCTGCTCAAGCGCGGGTTCAAAAAGCACCCGCGTTTGCGTCGAGTGTTCCCTGCACTGGTGGCAACCTGGTTTGCGCTGTGGTTCGCCCGGGGTTTCATCGAACCGCTCAAGGACGGCACCAACATCGATCAGGTGCTGATGGCGCAGGCGGCGACCATGACCCAGGGCGCCGATCTGGTGCTGGTCAACTGGGAGGAGGGGCACTGGTTGTTCGCCCGTCAACCGATCGTGCATTTCGGCATGGATAATTCGTCCATCGAGAAGGCCGCGCTGTATCTGCGCGAACACCCCAAGGCCTACGCCTTGGTGCCGGATGATGTATTGAGCCAGTGTTTCAAAGCCGAAGCGGCCCGTGAACTGGGCGAAAACTCACGGGCGAACTGGTCGATCGTGGGGGTGGATGCCGACAACGGCAAATGCCAGCCGCCAGAAGCCGGCAAAGCCTATCGGTTCAGCTGGAACGACCCGCACATGCCAATGGTGCCGGCGCAGGTAGCCAATCCCTGAGGGTAAAAAAAGGTCCTTCACTCAACCCCGGGAACCTGTAGGAGCCAGCTTGCTGGCGATGGACTCCAGTGCGCCGCGTTCATCCAATTCCCACGCGTTATCGTTAACGACCATCGCTGGCAGGCCAGCTCCTACAGGGGACCGCGTTCATCCGGTTCGCACGCGTTATCGTTGACGACCATCGCAGGCAAGCCAGCTCCCACAGGGGGCTTCATCGTTCGTCATCTGTCACTGGCTGGCGTCCAGCACCACGCGGTAGCGCGCCTTGCCGCTGCGCAAGTGATCGATGGCCTCGTTGATCCGGCTCATGGGAAACATCTCGACCTGAGGCAGGATCTGATGGCGGGCACAGAACTCCAGCATCATCGCGGTGTTGGCCGGTGAACCGACCGGTGAGGCAGACATGGTTTTTTGCTGGGGAATCAGGTTGAACACGTGCACCGGAATGGCGTCTGGCACAACGCCGACAAAGTGCAGGCGCCCCTTGCCGCGCAGGGTGGCGAGCATGGCGGTCCAGTCGAGGTTGGCGTTGGCGGTGACCAGGAGAAAATCCAGAGTGCCGGCAATGGCGTTGAGCGCATCGGAGTCGGTCGAGGCGACCACCTTGTGTGCGCCCAGGCGCCTGGCTTCGTCCTGCTTGCTCAGCGATGAGGTGAATGCCGTGACTTCGCAGCCCCAGGCGTTGAGAAAGCGCAGCGCCAGGTGACCAAGGCCGCCGATGCCCACCACGCCGACCCGGTCAGTGGGCTTGATGCCGAATTCCACCAGCGGGTTGAACACGGTCGAGCCGGCACAGAACAGCGGCCCGGCCATCGCCGGATCGAGCCCGGCCGGGATCGGCAGGGCCCAAGCCCAGTGCGAGCGGACGCGGTCGGCAAAGCCGCCGTTGCTGCCGATGATGGTCGGTTGCACCGTGCTGCACAGGTTATGCGAGCCTTCGATACAGGACGTGCAATGCATGCAACTGCCCTTGTACCAGCCGATGCCCACCCGTTGCCCCAGTTCCAGGCCACGCACCTGATCGCCCATCCGCACGATACGACCGACCACCTCATGGCCGGGAATGAACGGGTAGCGGCTGATACCCCAGTCGTCGTCGATCAGCGACTGGTCGGAGTGGCAGACGCCGCAATATTCCACGGCGACTTCCACCTCATCGTTGCCCAACGGACCGGGCTCGTAGCTGTAGCGTTCCAGTGGCGCGCCCGCTGTCGTGGCGGCCCAGCCGGTAAAGGTGGTGAGTTCGCTGCTGTCGCTCATGGGATACCTCCAGATCAGAAGTCAGGGGTCGTGGCCGCTCGGGTGCAGCGGCGGAGCGAGGAAAGTGTAGCGGGTTGCCGGCGGTCCATCGGGCGCGTGCCTGGATACTTGAAAATACAAAGGCGCCCGATCTGGACACAATGCCGATACATGAGTGCGGTTTCATGGACCAGGTCCCACGACAACAGAGAGATCCGCCATGTTTCGCAAACTGCAGCAGGTCGCCAGAATGTTCAGCCAGAGCGCCCGATTGATGGTCGGCGTTCCCGAGTACGACAACTACGTGGCACAAATGGCCCGCAACCGTCCGGGTGAGCCAGTGATGAGTTATGAGATGTTTTTCCGCGAACGTCAGGAAGCGCGTTTTGGCCGGGGGAAATGCAATACGCGGTGCTGCTGACCCGAGCGTTACCTCAGAAATCCAGATCGATCACGAAGGCATCATCGAAATCAGGATTTTCATTGATGCCGTTCTTGGCATAGCCCCGAGGGTTGCAGACCACCCGGGTGTTGCCCACCCGATAATCAAAACTGCCATGGGTGTGCCCATGCAGCCACAGTGCCGGCTGCCAGTCTTTGATCCGCGCTTCGAGGTCCGAGACAAAACTCGAGTTGATAGGCGAATCGGCAAAGGTCGGGCTGATGCTCGATCGTGTCGGGGCGAAATGCGAGACCACCACCGTGGGCGTGCTGCTGTCGCGGGCGAAGCAGTCTTCCAGCCAGGCGACCGTCTGCAGAAACACCAGCTGGGAAATGGCCGGTGTGAACAGGTCGGGAAAGTCGGGGGCGATCTTGATGTGGCTGAAGTCACGGATCAGTTGAGTCGCCAGGTTGATACCCAGCGCTCGATCCTCGGGGCTGTCGAGCAGGCGATAGTCAGACCACAAGGTGCAACCGAGAAAACGCACGCCGTCGTGGACGTACTCCGAACGTTCCAGCACGTGGATCTGCGTGCCTTGCGCCAGGCTGTTCAATTGTTCGTAGGTGGAGACCAGGTCACTGCCATAGAACTCGTGATTGCCCGCCACGTACAGCAGCGGAACCGGGCACGCCCTGGCCCACTCGATGGCCTTGGCGGGTCGCGCGATGTCCCCGGCGAGCACGACAATATCGGCCTCCACGGCGGGAAACGGGACCGCGTTGACGGACAGGTGCATGTCGGACAGCAAGGCGATGCGCATGGATCAACTCCGGCGTGTCTTGGAGGGCAGGCCGTTCAAATTACCTGTTGTTAGCCCGCAGTCACAAGCCTGCTGGTCAGCAAAAAAATGGCGGGAACGGATGTACGCCAATGCCGTGCTCACCGCCGATCCATTGTGGGAGCGAGCCTGCTCGCGAAGAGGCCGGCACATCCAACAGAGATGTCGACTGACCCACCGCTTTCGCGAGCAAGCCCGCTCCCACAGTTTTGATCTTCAGTGAACGACAATCCCACGGCTGGCCACAATCCCTGTGGGAGCGGGCTTGCCCGCGCAGAGACCGGCACATCCAACAGAGATGTCGACGGACCCACCGCTTTCGCGAGCAAGCCCGCTCCCACAGTTTTGATCTTCAGTGAACGCCAATCCCACGGCTGGCCACAATCCCTGTGGGAGCGGGCTTGCCCGCGCAGAGACCGGCACATCCAACAGAGATGTCGACGGACCCACCGCTTTCGCGAGCAAGCCCGCTCCCACAGTTTTGATCTTCAGTGAACGCCAATCCCACGGCTGGCCACAATCCCTGTGGGAGCGG
>NZ_JAHUWE010000016.1:0-173374 GCF_019219225.1 Pseudomonas sp. PDM32 | reverse complement strand
AGCTGCGCGACAAAGGCATGAGCGAAGCCGACGTACACAAACTCGCGCCGCACAAGGTGATCCCGGGCAATCGTCCGAGCAACACCCTGGTGGTCGAGCGCATCAGCCCGCGTCGCCTCGGCGCACTAGTGGCGATGTACGAACACAAAGTCTTCGTGCAAAGCGTCATCTGGGGCATCAATGCCTTCGACCAGTGGGGCGTGGAGCTGGGCAAAGAGCTGGGCAAGGGCGTCTACAACCGCCTGGTGGGCAGTGAAGAAACCCCGGCCGAGGACGCCTCGACTCAAGGGCTGATCAATTACTTCCGCGGTCGTCACCGCGGGTGATAGGCTGAAGGGGCGGTTTACCCGCCCCTTCAGATTGCAGATTCCGACAGTTACTACGGCACCGGGTTGATCGCAAAATCGGTGGCGTGCGCTATCACTGTGTAGGAGCTGCCGCAGGCTGCGATCTTTTGACCTTCATAAAAAACAGGATCAAAAGATCGCAGCCTGCGGCAACTCCTACGAGGGTCGCGCAGCTCCCCTCTTGTCGCAAAACAAGAATAAGGAACCGTCATGTTCGATATCTGCAAGTTCCCCAAAGCCGATGCCGTCCGCCGGGCTGCACAACTGAGTCAAGACGACTATCAGCGCCTGTACCGCGAATCCATTGAACACCCCAGCACCTTCTGGGCCGAACAGGCCACGCGTTTTCTCGACTGGAGTGCGCCCTGGGAAACCGTCCAGCGCTACAACCTGAAGACCGGTGAGGCCAGCTGGTTTGCCGGTGCGCAATTGAATGTCAGCTACAACTGCATCGACCGGTACCTGGAGAAACGTGGCGATCAGGTCGCCATCATCTGGGAAGGCGACGACCCTGCTGACTCGACATCGATCACCTACAAACAACTGCATGAAAACGTCTGCCGCCTGGCCAACGTGCTGAAAAGCCGTGGCGTGAAAAAAGGCGACCGCGTGTGCATCTACATGCCGATGATTCCCGAGACGGCCTACGCCATGCTTGCCTGTACCCGCATCGGTGCGGTGCACTCGGTGGTGTTCGGCGGTTTCTCCCCGGACTCGTTGCGCGACCGCATTCTCGACGCTGACTGCCGCACCGTGATCACCGCCGACGAAGGCGTGCGCGGCGGCCGGCCCGTGCCACTCAAGCAGAACGTCGACAAGGCGCTGCAAAGCTGCCCGAACGTGAGCACCGTGCTGGTGGTCGAGCGCAGAAATGCACAGGTGAACTGGATCGAAGGACGGGACATCAAGTACCAGCAGGCCCTGCGCGAAGCCAGCGCCGATTGCCCGCCCGAGCCGATGGACGCCGAAGACCCGCTGTTCATCCTCTACACCTCCGGCAGTACCGGTAAACCCAAAGGCGTGCTGCACACCACCGGCGGCTACCTGCTGCAAGCGACGATGACCTTCAAGTACGTGCTGGATTACCGCGATGGCGAGGTCTTCTGGTGCACCGCCGACGTCGGTTGGGTCACTGGCCACAGCTACATCGTCTACGGTCCGCTGGCCAACGGCGCGACCACGCTGATCTTCGAGGGCGTGCCGAGCTACCCGACGACCTCGCGCTTCTGGCAGGTGATCGACAAACACAAGGTGAACATTTTCTACACCGCCCCGACGGCCCTGCGTTCGTTAATGCGCGAAGGGCCCGCCGCGTTGAAGGGAACCTCCCGCGCCAGCGTCAGGCTACTCGGTACGGTCGGCGAACCGATCAATCCGGAAGCGTGGGAGTGGTACTTCCATGAGGTGGGCGAAGAGCGTTGCCCGATCGTCGATACCTGGTGGCAGACCGAAACCGGCGGCATCATGCTCAGCCCTTTGGTCAGCGCCCAACGAATCAAGCCTGGTTGCGCCACACAACCGATGTTCGGTGTGCAGCCGGTGCTGCTCGACGAGCAAGGCAAGGAAATCAAAGGCGCCGGAAGCGGCGTACTGGCCATAAAATCCAGCTGGCCGGCGCAGATCCGTAGCGTCTATGGCGACCCGCAGCGCATGGTCGACACCTATTTCAAGCCGTATCCCGGTTACTACTTCACCGGCGATGGCGCGCGGCGCGATGAAGATGGCGACTACTGGATCACCGGGCGCATCGACGATGTGATCAACGTGTCCGGCCACCGTATCGGCACCGCCGAAGTGGAAAGCGCCCTGGTGCTGCACGACAGCATCGCCGAGGCCGCTGCGGTGGGTTACCCCCACGACATCAAGGGCCAAGGCATCTATGTTTTCGTCACGCCCATGAACGGCGTCGAAACCAACGATGAACTGAAGAAGGAATTGTTAGCCCTGGTCGGCAAGGAAATCGGCAGCTTCGCCAAACCGGACTTGATCCAGTGGGCACCGGCCTTGCCGAAAACCCGTTCAGGCAAGATCATGCGGCGCATTCTGCGCAAGATCGCCTGCAACGAACTGGACAGCCTGGGCGATACTTCGACCCTGGCCGACCCGAGCGTGGTGCAAGGGCTGATCGATAAACGCCTGAATCAATAATGCTCGCTCTTTGCAGGAGCTGCCGCAGGCTGCGATCTTTTGATCCAGCAGAGCAAAGTCAAAAGATCGCAGCCTGCGGCAGCTCCTACAGGAAATTACCGGGACACCATGGAATTCATCCGCACCCGCATCGAAACCCAGATCATGAGCCTGACCGGTTTGTCCCTGGGCAAGCTCGACCTGGAAAATCCCAAGGGCGACCCCGGACTGTTCGGACCGGACTCGGTGAGCTGGCAAGTCCATGGCGATTTCAGCAGCATGCTGATCGGTGGCATCAGCGCCCTGATGCTGCAGGCCCTGCACCCGCTGGCATTGGCCGGGGTGTGGGACCATTCGAATTTTCGTGAGGACATGCTCGGTCGCTTGCGTCGCACAGGGCAGTTCATCTCCGGCACCACCTTCGGTTCGCGGCAAGACGCCGACTGGTTGATCGAGAAGGTTCGCACCATCCATTTGCAGGTGACCGGCACGGCGCCGGATGGACGCCCCTATGCCGCCAGCGATCCCGATCTGCTGACCTGGGTGCACGTCGCCGAGGTCAGCAACTTCCTCGCTGCGCATTTGCGCTATCGCAACCCGCATCTGTCTCCAGTCGATCAGGATCGCTATTACGCAGAGATCGCCTTGGTCGCCGAGCGTCTCGGGGCCCGCGATGTGCCCCGTTCGCGGCAGGCAATTGCCGACTACCTTGAGCGCATGCACCCGCAACTGCTGTGCGACGAGCGCAGCCGCGAGGTGCTGCGCCTGTTGTTGAGCGCACCCTCTCCCAGTCGTTTGGCCAAGCCGTTCGGCGGGTTGATGATGCAGGCGGGGATCGATCTGTTGCCGGACTGGGCCAGTGACATGCTCGGCGTCAGCCAGAACTCGCTGCAACGCAAGCTGATCCGCGCCAGCGTCAATCGCAGCGCGCCAATGCTGCGCTGGGCGGTGCGTAATGGATCGGTGCATCGGGCTAAACGAAGGATGGGTTTACTGACCTGAACACAACTTCTTGAATGTGATCACTCTGTGGCGAGGGAGCTTGCTCCCGCTCGAGTGCGTAGCGCTCGCAAAAAACCGACATGTACCGGGATTTTGGGGCCGCTTCGCAGCCCAGCGGGAGCAAGCTCCCTCGCCACAGGCAAGCCCCTCATCTCTGTTCCACAGTGTTAAACTCCCGCGCCCAATTCTCTCCTGCAAGGCGCCCAGCATGTCTTCCTTGAATCAGGCGCTGCGCGCCGCCCTCGATCAACGCCAGGACCTGCTCGCCGAACTGCACCAGCAGGGCACCGACTGCTATCGCCTGTTCCACGGCAGCCAGGAAGGTTCCGGTGGCCTGACCATCGACCGCTACGGCCCGCAATTGCTGGTACAGAGCTTCCACCAGCCGCTGGAGCGCGAAGCGCTGCTGCAGTTGCACGACGTGATCAACCAATACCTGGGCTTTGAAACCCTGCTGGTCTACAACGACCGCTCCCGCGGCAACTCGCGCATCGATCGCGAAGACATCGTCTACCGCGCCGACGAAGCCGCCCTGCAAGACCTGGTCGGCCACGAATGGGGCCTGAACTATCGGGTGCGCGGCCGCCATGCCGGACAAGACCCGCTGCTGTTCCTCGACCTGCGCAACACCCGTGGCTGGGTCAAGGATCACAGCAAAAACAAAAGCGTGCTGAACCTGTTCGCCTACACCTGTGGCGTCGGCCTCAGTGCCGCCGCCGGCGGCGCGCGCGAGGTGTGCAACCTGGACTTCGCCGAAGGCAACCTGGCGGTCGGTCGCGAGAACGGCCAACTCAACCCGCAGTTGCCGCCCATGGAATTTATCCAGTCCGACTACTTCCCGGCCATTCGCCAACTGGCTGGCCTGCCGATCAGCCAGCGTCGCGGGCAAAAACTGCCGAGCTATCAGCGCCTGGAACAGCGCCAGTACGACCTGGTGCTGCTCGACCCTCCGGCCTGGGCCAAGAGCGCATTCGGCACAGTCGATCTGCTGCGCGACTATCAGAGTCTGCTCAAACCGGCCCTGCTGACCACCGCCGACAACGGTGTGCTGATCTGCTGCAACAACCTGGCGAAAGTCAGCATGGACGACTGGCGCGAACAGGTTTTGCGTTGTGCGGAGAAGGCCGGGCGACCAGTGCGTGAGTGGAGCGTGATGAAACCAGGCGCCGACTTTCCGTCGATGGATCAGCAACCACCGCTGAAAACCCTGATTCTGCAGCTCTGACAGCTGTGGGAGAAATCTGAAACTTCCTAGACAGGTCAATCACTTCGGAACCGGAAACGCGTGCCATACTCCAAGGCACTCCGATTCAGACAGATGAAGCCGCACATGTACAAAGGATTGATTCGCGCCATCGGCGCCTTGTTGACTGCTCTGGCCCTCTACAGCTTGCTGGGTTTTCTGATTTTACCGGGTGTGGCGTTGCGCGTTGCCAACCAGCAACTGGCCAACTACGCCACCACGCCCGCCACGATCCAGCGGATCGAGTTCAATCCGTTCAGCCTTGAACTGACCCTCTGGGGCTTGAACATCGGCGAGCCCGGCAAGGAGCAGGTCGCTTTCGAACGCTTGTACGCCAATCTGCAACTCGACAGCCTGTGGACCAAGGCAGTGCACCTGTCCGATGTCGAACTGGACAAACCCAAGACCGAAATCCTGTTCGGCAAGGACGGCAAACTCAATCTGCTTGGGCTGTTCAAACTGCCAGAAAGCGAACCCACGCCTGCCGACCCGAACGCCCAGCCGTTTCCGCTGCGCATCGAGCGCATCAAGCTGGCTGGCGGCGCCGTGCACTTTGAAGACGCCCGGCCCAGCGAGCCCATCGAGTTTCTCTACGACTCCCTCGATTTCGAGCTGAAGAACCTCAGCACCCTGCCCGATGACAGTGCCGACATGACCCTGGTGGCCGTCGGCCCCAATGGCGGACAGATCGACTGGACGGGCAATTTCAGCCTGATCCCGATCGCCTCCGAAGGTAAGCTGAAAATCACTGATGGCAAGATGAAAGCCTTTTGGCCCTATGTGCGCGATGCCGTTCCACTGGATCTCGAAAACGGCGTCATGAGCATCAGCACCGACTACAAACTCAGTCTGTCCAAGGAAACCGAGCTGCTGCTGAGCAATGTCGCGGTCACTGTCGCCCCCTTCGCGATCAAGGCGCCGGATGGCCGGCCGCTGGTAAAGCTTGAGCGACTGGACGTCAGCGAAACCACGGTGGACCTGGCCAAACAGCAGGTGGTGGTCGGCAAGATCCGCAGCCACAAACTGGAAACCTGGGCCGCGCTGGAACCGGACGGCCAACTCGACTGGCAGAAACTGTTCGCCAGCCAACCGTCAAAATCCACCGCAAAAGCCAAGGCGGATGCCGAACCGACCAGCACTCCGGCGGCGGCAGACTCACCGAAACCCGAACCGGCCGCACCCGACAAACCCTGGCAGGTGCTGATCAAGGATGTGCAGCTGCGCGACTACAAGGTGCATCTGGCTGACCGCAAGGCACAGCCTGCCGTCGCCCTGGACCTGGCTCCGCTGAACCTCGACCTGCAAAATTTCGACAGCCTCAACGGCTCGCCCTTTACCCTCAAGCTCGATACCGGCGTGGGCAAGCAAGGCAAGATCATGGCCGACGGCGAGGTCAACCTGGCCCCGATCAGCGCCAGACTGAAGGTCCAGACCAGGGACATCGACCTGCGGGTTGCCCAGTCCTACATCACGCCATTCATTCGCCTGGAACTGCGCAGCGGCATGCTCGGCAGCGATCTGGCGGTCAACCTCAAAAGCACCGAGCCCCTGGCCTTCAACGTCACCGGTCGCGCCCAGGTCGATCAGTTGCATACCCTGGACACCCTGAAAACCCGCGACTTCCTCAAATGGCAACAGGTCGTGGTCGAAGGCCTGAACTATCAGCATGGGGAAAGCCTGTCGATCGACAAGGTCAATCTGTTCCAGCCCTATGCGCGTTTCATGATCAACGATGATCGCACCACCAACATCGACGATCTGCTGATCCCGCAACCGGCGGACTCCGGGGCAAAACCGGCAGCGAGCAAACCGACAAGCAACGAAAAACCGCTGGGCATTCACATCGGCGGCATTTTCATCAATGACGGTTCGGCCAACTTCGCCGACTTCAGCCTCACCCCGAATTTCGCCACCGCCATCCAGCAACTCAACGGGCAGATCGGCACCATCGACAGCCGCCAGCCGAAACCGGCCAGTGTCGACGTCAAGGGCAAGGTCGACCGCTACGCGCCGGTGACCATCAAGGGCTCGGTCAATCCGTTCGACCCGATGGCCAGCCTCGACATCGCCACCAGCTTCAAACGCGTGGAACTGACCACGCTGACCCCCTACTCCGGCAAGTTCGCCGGCTACCGTATCCGCAAGGGCCGGCTCAATCTCGACCTGCATTACCAGATCACCAAGGGGCAACTCAAAGCCGAAAACAAAGTGGTGGTCGAGCAACTGCAGCTGGGGGAAAAAGTCGACAGCCCGGATGCCGTGAGCCTGCCGCTGAAACTGGCGATTGCCTTGCTCAAGGACGTCGACGGCAAGATCTCCATCGAGCTGCCGGTCACCGGCGATCTGAACAACCCTCAGTTCAGCGTCATGCCGATTATCTGGCAGACCCTGCGCAACCTGATCGTCAAAGCCGCGGCGGCACCGTTCAAGCTCATAGGCGGGCTGGTCAGCGGTGGCGGCTCGGAGGACCTGGGCAGCGTTTCGTTCGCGGCAGGTTCCAGCGAATTGGGCAAGGACGCCGAAGTCGCCCTGGACAAACTCTCCAATGCGCTCAAGGAGCGCCCGGCCCTGCGCCTGGAAATCGAAGGCACCGCCGCCCAGAGCAGCGATGGCCCGCTGATCGCCGAGCAACGCCTGGAACGGGAATACCAGTACAACTACTACAAAATGCTCCAGCGCCGCGGTGACAAGGTCCCGGCCCAGGCTTCGTTGCTGGAAGTGCCGGACGGGGAAAAAGGCCCCTTGCTCGAAGGTATCTACCGCACCCGCCTGAAAACCCAGCCCCCTGCCGAATGGAAGGACCTGGGCAAGGAAGAGCGCACCGCGAAAATGCGCGCCGAGGTGATCAAGTTCTGGAGCTCCAGTGACGTACTGTTGCGTCAACTGGGCCAGGAGCGCGCCAGCAGCATCAAGGATTACCTGGTCGACAAGGCCAAACTGGAAGATGAGCGGGTGTACTTCATCGACGCCAACCTGGGCGAAGCGGAAAGTGACGGCCGCGTGGTGACACCGATGCATCTGGATGCCGAGTGATGATGCGGCGGCTGGCAGGCCTGGTCCTGGCGCTATCCGCCAGCCAGGCCTGGGCGGCCGATACCCTGCGCTGCGGCAGCCAATTGATCAGCGTCGGCGATCGCTCGAGTGAGGTGGTGCAGAAATGCGGCGAACCGGTGAGTCGCGACCAGCTGGGTTACAAGCGCAGTGCAGACCGGCGCGAAGAGTTTCAGGTCGAGGAATGGACCTACGGACCGAATGGCGGCATGTATCAATACTTGCGGTTCGAAGGTAATCGGCTGAAGCAGATCACCAGCAAACGCGGCAATTGATTAACCACGATTCAAAGTGGGAGCGGGCTTGCTCCGGGCGGCGATCCGACGAAGGCGGACTGACATTCAACACAGGCGTTGAATGAAAAACCGCTTTCGCGAGCAAGCCCGCTCCCACTATTGTTTACGGCGCACCACATAAAACAGGCCCCGGCAAAAATGCGCGGGGCCTGTGGCGGCCAACATCCGTTTGGCCCTTCGCATGAACACTCAGGTTGCAACAGACGTATGACTCGGCCCGTCTGTCGCGCCTCCTCCCGGTCCAGGCGAGAAGTCTTGCCTTACTCGGCTTTCAGGCCGTCAGCGGAGACCGCCTTGACGCCTTTGATTTTCTTGGTAATGGCCACAGCCATTTTTTTTTGCGAATCGGTTACGGCGGTGGTCGACGACAGCGATACCACACCTTTGTTGGTTTCAACCTTGATGTCGCTACCTGGAATGCCTTTTTCGGTCATCAGGTCAGCTTTGACTTTGGTGGTGATCCAGGTATCGGAAGTAGCTTCTTTCGCTTCGGTCATCTCACCGGCAGCCAGCACCATTGGCGACTGGGTTGCCTGGGTGGTTTGAGCAAACGCGGCGTTGGCCATGGTCAGGGTCAGCGCGGTAGCAGCAGCGGCAGTGATAGCGAACTTCTTCATACGAGTAACTCCTGTTTTTCGGAAAGTCTGCCGGGTGTCTTGTCGGCAGGGTTACCAAGGATATTGCGAACGCTGTGCCAACTTTGAAACCGAGAATAAAACCTTATAAATCAATTAATTATAAAATCAGCCAATTTTCGTAATCATGCAAAATGCACGAGATGCACAAACACTGCATGCAAGTTGCGGGTTTATGAAAAGTTCCTAAGATGCTGAAATTTCTGTGCTTTATGAGCGGCTTTTGACGACCAGTCGACAAACAGGAAAAACCCCGCAAAAGCGGGGAATTGATTCAGCAACTCATGCCGCAGAACCGGAACACCCTTTAGGCAAGTAATCCGGGGAAACACTGCTCTTGCATGACCAGCCTTTGGCTTCGTCCCGTGTCAGGGTGACGGTTTTGCCCTGGACCACCCCCGGGGCATTGTGCAACGTACAAACGATTGATCCCGCTCCCTCCGGCGTTGTAGCCGTCACAGACAGGGTGCAATGGGTGGTCGATGCCTCACCGGCGGGCGCCACGTTGGCAATTGTCGGCGTTTCCCCCTGATTGATCACATCTTCGAACGGCACCTTCATCGCAGTCAGCTCGGCCATCGCCGCCGTGACCTTGGCCCGGGCCTGGTACTTGGAATACATCGGCAGGCCCAGTGTTGCCAGGATCCCGATGATCGCCACCACGACGAGCAACTCGATCAGGGTAAAACCTTTCTGATTGTTCATGTACAAGCTCCATGCATGAGTCGAAGGCTCATGACCTGCCCCACGACAGCACAGCCTGTGCCAAGGCCGGAAGCCCCTGTTGGCAAGGGATCTGGTAACCGCCAGGCCTTTTCCTCCTACCAGGACCAGCACTATCTGACGTTTTTTGTCACCTCACCCTGGCGGGTTTGGCCTCATCCTTTGACTAGGCTATAAGAGCAATTCAATCGGAATCCCCAGGACTGAACATGGCGGTCAAGGCAGCGAAAATCAGCGTGTATGCATGGGAAGGCATCGACCGCAAAGGCACAAAAGTGACCGGCGAGCTCAGCGCTCAAAACCCTGCGCTGATCAAGGCGAAACTGCGCAAGCAAGGCATCAGTCCGGGCAAGGTTCGCAAAAAAAACCCATCGGTTTTCAGCATGGGCAAGCGTATCAAGGCCCAGGACATTGCCCTGTTCACCCGGCAAATGGCGACGATGATGAAGGCCGGCGTGCCGTTGTTGCAGTCCTTCGACATCATCGGCGAGGGCTTCGACAATCCGGCCATGCGCACGCTGGTGGACGAACTGAAACAGGAAGTTGCAGCAGGCAGCAGCTTCGCCGCCGCCCTGCGCAAGAAGCCCCGGTATTTCGATGAGCTGTATTGCAACCTGGTGGATGCCGGCGAGCAGGCCGGTGCCCTCGACACCCTTCTGGAGCGGGTCGCGACCTACAAGGAAAAAAGCGAATCCTTAAAGGCCAGGATCCGAAAAGCCATGACCTACCCGCTGGTGGTGGTGTTCGTCGCGGCGATTGTCACCGGGATTCTGCTGGTCAATGTCGTGCCGCAGTTCGAGTCGGTGTTCAAAGGCTTCGGCGCCGAACTGCCGGCCTTCACCGTGATGGTCATAGGCCTGTCGCAATTCATGCAGGCCTGGTGGTGGGTGGTCCTTGGCGCGCTGCTCACGATGGCCTTCGGCGTGCGCCACGCCCTCGGGAAGTCCCCGACCTTGCGTGACCGGATGGACACCTGGCTGCTGAAACTGCCGCTGGTGGGCACCCTGATGCACAAGTCCGCCGTGGCCCGGTTCGCCCGCACACTGTCGACCACTTTCGCTGCCGGCGTGCCGCTGATGGAGGCCCTGCAATCAGTGGCCGGCGCGACAGGCAATAGCGTGTTCAAGCGCGCTGTGTTGCGCATCCGGCAAGACGTTTCGACCGGCATGCAATTGAATTTCGCCATGCGTACCTCCGGCGTCTTTCCGAACATGGCGATACAGATGACGGCCATCGGTGAAGAGTCAGGCACCCTGGATGCCATGCTCGACAAAGTCGCGGGATTCTACGAAGACAGCGTCGATAACATGGTCGATAACCTCACCAGCCTGATGGAGCCGTTCATCATGGTGGTGCTGGGTGTTATCGTCGGTGGACTGGTAGTTGCCATGTACCTGCCCATCTTCCAACTTGGCTCAGCGATCTGACATGCCCTTGAATGAAATCCTGATTCACTCTCCGCTGGCCTTTGTCCTTCTCGCAGGCATCACCGGCCTGCTGGTCGGCAGCTTCCTCAATGTCGTGATCTGGCGCCTGCCGAAAATGCTCGAACGCGACTGGCGTGAGCAGGCCCATGACATTCTCGGACTGCCTGAAGAAACGCCGCTGCCGACCTACAACCTGTTGCTGCCCCACTCCCAGTGCCCACACTGCGATCACCGAATCCGTGCCTGGGAAAACATCCCGCTGCTCAGTTATGTGTTTTTGCGCGGCCGTTGTTCAGCCTGCGCGGCGGCGATCAGCCCGCGCTATCCGTTGACCGAATTGGCCTGCGGCCTGTTGTCGGCGTTTGTTGCCTGGCACTTCGGCTTCGGTTGGCCGGCCTGCCTGATACTGGTCCTGAGCTGGGGGTTGCTGGCGATGAGCCTTATCGACGCCGAACATCAGATATTACCGGACGTACTGGTGCTGCCATTGATGTGGCTGGGGTTGGTCGTCAACAGTTTCAGCCTGTTCGTGTCGTTGCACGAGGCGCTGTGGGGGGCGATAGCCGGCTACAGCGTGCTGTGGTCGGTGTTCTGGCTGTTCAAGCTGATCACCGGCAAGGATGGCATGGGTCACGGTGATTTCAAGCTGCTGGCGATGCTAGGCGCCTGGGGTGGCTGGCAGATTTTGCCGCTGACCATCCTCCTGTCCTCGCTGGTGGGGGCAATCATCGGGTTGATCACCCTGCGCTTGCGCCATGCAAAAACCTCGACGCCTATCCCTTTCGGTCCCTATCTGGCCATTGCCGGCTGGATTGCCTTGCTCTGGGGTGGTCAAATAACCGACCTCTATTGGCAGTATGTCGGTTTGAAATGAATACCCCTGTGGAAAAACCCTGGATTCTCGGCCTGACCGGCGGCATCGGCAGCGGTAAAAGCGCGGCCGCCCAACACTTCATCGATCTGGGCGTGCATGTGGTCGACGCCGATCATGCCGCTCGCTGGGTCGTTGAGCCTGGTCGCCCGGCACTGGCACAAATCGCCGAACACTTCGGCCCAGGCGTGTTGCAGAACGACGGACAACTGGACCGCGCTGCGCTACGCAAATTGATCTTCGAAGTGCCTGAAGAGCGCCGCTGGCTGGAGGCCCTCCTGCATCCACTGATCGGCGAGGAAATCGCTCATCACCTGGCGCTGGCAAAATCACCTTATGCGATTCTGGTATCGCCGCTGCTGATCGAGTCCGGCCAGTACGCCATGACCCAACGGGTGCTGGTGATCGATGCCCCGGAACAATTGCAGATCGAACGCACCCTGCAACGTGACCAGACCAGCGAGCAGCAAGTCCAGGCGATCCTCAAGGCCCAATCCAGCCGCCAGGATCGCGTGAGCCATGCTGACGACGTCGTGGTCAACGACCGCGACCTTGCCTGGCTACATAGCGAGGTCGAACGCCTGCATCACTTTTATCTTACTTTGCGTGGAGGCCAGTCATGAGCCAACCAACAACCGTCGAATGCCCAACCTGTGGCGCCCCCGTGGAATGGACCGCCGAAAGCAAATTCCGGCCATTCTGCTCCGATCGCTGCAAACTGATCGACCTGGGCGCCTGGGCGTCCGAAGAACACAAGATTCCAGTGGCCCCCGATGCCGAGGACGAGATGTTCAGCGGTGACTTCGAGCCGCGCCACTGATCCACCGGGTCGACGATTTCAGGGCTTGGGATCGTCGTCCTTCCAGGGGGCCGAGAGGTAGCGGGTGCGGTTGAACGTCTCAAGCCACTCCGGACAAAACACGACCAGCGCACTGACGATCATGCCGTTGATAAAGGCTTCGGGAAAAATGATCAGCCATAGATATCCGACAAAATCTTCCAGCCAGTACGGCATGGCAAAACGCTCGTCGAACCATAACAACCAAAGCGCCAGCAGCAGGCACAGCAACGCCGACAGCGCGGCGGCGAAAAATCCGGAAACGAAGATATACACGAAGGGATTTCGTGGCTGCGCCCGCTCCACCAGGATCGCGCAGCACTCGGTGACCAGCACCGGCAGTGCAATCAACAACGCACCGTTGACCCCGACCGCAACCAGATCCTGACGCCCGAGCAACACCAGCCCCAACTGCGCGACCAGCCCGCCAACGATCGCCAGCGGCCAGTCCAGCAGCAATGTCACCGCCGTCATTCCAATGAAGTGGTACGACACGCCGGTATCGAAATCCCGCCGCACCAGCCACAGCATGAACAACGCGAACACTGTGCCGAACAATAAATGCTGGCGACGGCTGTCGGTGAACAGTTCAACCCAGGGCGCGCGCCACATCGCCCAAAGCAGCACCAGTACATAGATCATCCAGCCGACTGTCAGGCTCTGCGGTGACAGCAGCTCAGCACCTATCATGGACCAGACGTCTCCAGCGCTTCACGCAATTGCGCAGCTGTGGCGTATTCGTGCTGGTCCATCAATCGACCATCCTTGAGCTGTAACCACAACACTTTATCCACAGCGCCGGGGTAACGCGGTGCGACACGACCTTCACGATCCAGCATCACCCGATAGGAATAATCGCGCATGGCCGGTACTGCGAACATTTTCGCGATCAAGCGTGGCATTCGCTGGATGTCCGCGAGAAAGACTGCGTGCCGGGCCTCCAGATAGCCTTTGGGCTGACCTTGCAACGCCGCATCGACCAGTTTCGCCGCCTCCATGCTGCGCGCCACCAGCAGCGTCTGAGTGCGACTGTCGAGGGTGAAGGCCTGATCGAACTGGTCGAGCAATGTCCATGGCGCCAACCGCTCGCCGACCTCCAGCGCATTGGCCCACAGCGGCAGCAGACTGAGTACTAATAGCGACCAATATTTCACCTTGCCCCCCCTTGTTCTATCGCAGGCGCGTAATGGCTATCAGTCTACACCGCCCGTTCCGTGTGCCCAGCGTTGCTGATTGATGCTTAACGCTTTCTGCTTGTCGCAATTGAACGCTAAGCTTGGGCCTATGGATGACTCAGATTACTTACGCCTGCTGACCATCGCGGCCGAGCAAGCCAACGCGTTTCTATCCAATGCCCGCAAATGGGAGCGTGAGCGTTGGGTGTGCCAGCGCCTGTTGCAAGGTTTGAACATCCCCTATCGTGCCGATGAATTCGCCCCCGCCGGGGAGCCGCCGGACGTGTTGTTTCGCGATGCCAGTTTCGAGGTGTTCTTCGTGCTCGACGAGGGCCGGCGCCTCAACGATGAATGGCGCGACGAACTGCAACGCCGACGCAGCGCGTTTTCCCTGAGCCAGCTGGTACGCCGCGAGGCCAAGCCACGACGCATCCCCGCCAACGAGTTCTTGCTGCGATTGGCGCCGACCTTGCGCAAAAAAGCGCACAACTACAAAGAGCGCGGCATGGATCTGGGTGAACTGGACATCATTGCCTTCGCCAGTCTCAAACGCGAAGTACTGGACCTCAACAGCCATTTCCCACCGCCGACCGAGTACCTGCGCCAGGGCTGGCGTTCGCTGTCCCTGGTTGGGCCGACATTCGCCCGCGTGCTGTTCGCCCACCCGGATGCGCCGGACTTCTTGCGCAGCAACCTGGGGCGCAGCATTGTCTTTGACGTCGGGATCAGCCTGTGAGCCCGCTGCAGGCGCTGATCGCCGAGGTGCCGCAACAAGGTCGTGTGCGCTGGATCGGCGTGCGCCCGCAATCACGTTCGGCGATGCTTGAACTCGATGCCGTGGAAGCGCGCCTGGAGGCCGGCCTGACCGGTGACCACGCCCGCCCCGGCGTGCGCAATGCGCGGCAGGTCACACTGATTCAGTGGGAGCACCTGGCGGTGATCAGTTCGCTGATGGGGCGTGCACAGGATCATCCGGTCCGGCCTGAAGATCTGCGGCGCAATCTCGTTATCAGTGGCATCAATCTGTTCAGCCTCAAGGGCCGCCGCTTCCGGATTGGCCAGGCAACGTTCGAAACCACCGGCTGGTGCCAACCCTGCGCGCGCCTTGAAAGCAACCTGGGCATCGGCACCTTTCAGGCCGTTCGAGGACATGGCGGAATCACTGCCCGGGTGTTACAAAGTGGAATCATTCGCCTGGACGATATCGTCAGCGTCGAACCCGTTCCAGACAGCGGCTATGCTGCGTTCAACCCTGGGTAAAAACACTGTAGCTTCTACACATTCAGCAACGTCTACCTTTGACGAGGCCCGATATGACCAGCCGCCTGAACCCCGACGACCAAAAGCATGTCGAAGAGTACCTGCAGTTGTCCCAGCACCAAGTCGAGCGCCGGCCTTTCCGGCCGTGGATGCTCCTTGTTCTGGTATTGGCAGTGACCATTGGCCTGGGCCTGTTGAGCCGACTTATCAGTTACCTGACGCTATGAGCTGCCTTGCGCTCGCTTGGGTAATTGCACCGATTTCTTTTAGCCTTGCGAGTTATCCTTATGTCCCATCGTATTGTCATTGTCGGCGGCGGCGCCGGCGGTCTGGAGTTGGCTACCCGTCTGGGTAAGACTCTGGGCAAGCGCGGTACGGCCAGCGTGATGCTGGTCGACGCCAACCTGACCCACATCTGGAAACCCTTGTTGCACGAAGTGGCGGCCGGATCCCTGAACTCCTCCGAAGACGAACTCAACTATGTCGCCCAGGCCAAATGGAACCACTTCGAGTTCCAGCTGGGGCGCATGAGCGGGCTCGATCGCGCGAATAAGAAAATCCAGTTGGCCGCCACCTACGACGAGGCCGGTCTGGAACTGGTCCCGGCCCGCGAAGTGCCTTACGACTCGCTGGTGATCTCCGTCGGCAGCACCACTAACGATTTCGGCACCCAGGGCGCAGCGCAACACTGCCTGTTCCTCGACACCCGCAAACAGGCCGAGCGTTTCCACCAGCAACTGCTCAATCACTATTTGCGCGCACACGCCGGCCAGACCGACGCAGTCGAACAAATCAGCGTGGCCATCGTCGGCGCCGGTGCCACCGGGGTCGAACTGGCCGCCGAGCTGCACAACGCCGCCCACGAACTGGCGGCCTATGGCCTGGACCGGATCAAACCGGAAAACATGCACATCACCCTGATCGAAGCCGGTCCACGGGTGCTGCCGGCGCTGCCGGAGCGGATTGGCGGGCCTGTGCATAAAACCCTGGAGAAACTCGGGGTCAACGTCATGACCAATGCCGCGGTCAGCGAAGTGACGGCCGACAGCCTGATCACCGCCGACGGCAACGAAATCAAGGCCAGCCTGAAAGTCTGGGCCGCGGGGATTCGCGCGCCGGGTTTCCTCAAGGACATCGATGGCCTGGAAACCAACCGCATCAATCAACTGCAGGTGCTGCCGACGCTGCAAACCACTCGCGATGAGAACATCTTCGCCTTCGGCGACTGCGCCGCCTGCCCGCAACCAGGCAGCGACCGCAATGTGCCACCACGCGCCCAGGCCGCACACCAACAGGCTTCGTTGCTGGCCAAATCGCTGAAACTGCGCATCGAAGGCAAGCCCCTGCCGGAGTACAAGTACACCGACTACGGCTCGCTGATCTCACTGTCGCGTTTTTCGGCTGTGGGTAACCTGATGGGCAACCTCACCGGCAGCGTGATGCTCGAAGGCTGGCTGGCGCGGATGTTCTACGTGTCGCTGTATCGCATGCACCAAATGGCACTGTACGGCCCGTTCCGCACGGCGATGCTGATGTTGGGCAGCAAGATCGGTCGCGGTACCGAGCCACGCCTGAAGCTGCACTGATAACTGCTCACTGTAGGAGCTGTCGCAGGCTGCGATCTTTTGACTTTGCTTTTTGAAGGGCAAGATCAAAAGATCGCAGCCTTCGGCAGCTCCTACAGAGGTACGTGTACACCGACCGGGCGGAACCATTGCGGCCGCAGTGCTCACATCAGGAAAAAAGCAAAAAAAAATCCCCGTATCTTTCGATACGAGGATTTTTAATATGGTCGGGGTAAGGGGATTCGAACTCCTGACATCCTGCTCCCAAAGCAGGCGCGCTACCGGACTGCGCTATACCCCGGTAAAAAAAAGGCACCTTCCAAAGGCGCCTTCTGCGAACAGAGCTTTTGGCGTCTGATCTTAAGATTCGATTCCAGCGTTAACTGGTTTCAAAAATGGTGGGTCGTGTGGGATTCGAACCTACGACCAATTGGTTAAAAGCCAACTGCTCTACCAACTGAGCTAACGACCCAAATATGGTCGGGGTAAGGGGATTCGAACTCCTGACATCCTGCTCCCAAAGCAGGCGCGCTACCGGACTGCGCTATACCCCGGTTTGAAATTGGCTCCGTGACCAGGACTCGAACCTGGGACCCAATGATTAACAGTCATTTGCTCTACCGACTGAGCTATCACGGAACTACACATTTCAATTTACAACTTTGAAGCTTTACTGCGTTCTCTTCGACCCGTTCGCATCGCTGCGTTCGTGTGTCTGAGGCGCGCTATTCTACAATCTTCAGCACCTCTGTCAACCCCCTAAATTGCTTTCAAGTTAATGATTTGCAACTTATTTTGGATTCCAGCTTGGGGAGCGGAAACCCTGGTGGGTGACTGACTGCGGGGCGCACTTTACAAGCCTTTTCCTTTGAGTTCAACAGCCTAACGAAAAAAAGGCCTCGTTATGCGAGGCCTTTTCGATTTTGTTGCCGTTATGGATCAGACGAAGACGATTTCGTCGTTTTCCACCACACCATGAGCGGTATCGCCCGGCATGAACCGACCGGACAGAATCAGCTGCGCCAGCGGGTTCTCGATCCATCGCTGGATAGCGCGCTTGAGCGGCCGTGCGCCGTACACCGGGTCGTAACCGACCGCTATCAGCTTGTCCATGGCCTCAGGGCTGAGCTCAAGCTTCAGCTCGCGCTCGGTCAGGCGGCTACGCAGACGACCCAACTGGATCTCGGTAATGCCGGCGATCTGATCCCGCGCCAACGGTTCGAAAATCACCACTTCGTCGACCCGGTTGATGAACTCCGGCCGGAAGTGGCCGGAAATCGCATCCATCACCGCCGCGCGCTGCGCCTCACGATCACCGACCAGTTCCTGGATCTGCACCGACCCCAGGTTGGAGGTCATGACAATCACGGTGTTCTTGAAATCCACCGTGCGGCCATGGCTGTCGGTCAGACGGCCGTCTTCGAGCACTTGCAGCAAGATGTTGAACACATCCGGGTGCGCCTTCTCGACTTCGTCCATGAGGATCACCGAATACGGCTTGCGACGTACGGCCTCGGTCAGGTAACCGCCCTCTTCATACCCCACATAGCCTGGTGGCGCACCGATCAGGCGAGCCACGGAGTGTTTCTCCATGAACTCGGACATGTCGATCCGCACCATCGCCTCTTCAGTATCAAAGAGGAATTCGGCCAGCGCCTTGCACAGCTCGGTTTTACCGACACCGGTCGGGCCGAGGAACATGAACGAGCCGCTCGGGCGATTCGGGTCGGACAACCCGGCACGCGAACGCCGCACCGCGTTGGAAACGGCCACCACCGCTTCATCCTGGCCGATCACGCGCTGGTGCAACAGGCTTTCCATCTTCATCAGCTTATCGCGTTCGCCTTCGAGCATTTTCGACACCGGAATACCGGTCCACTTCGACACGACTTCGGCGATTTCTTCTTCAGTCACCTTGCTGCGCAGCAACTGGTTTTCGGCTTTGCCATGCTGATCGACCATTTGCAGGCTGCGCTCCAGGTCCGGGATCACCCCGTACTGCAACTCGGCCATGCGGTTCAGGTCGCCTTTGCGGCGGGCCGCTTCCAGTTCCTGACGGGACTGCTCGATTTTCTGCTGGATCTGCGCAGAGCCCTGGACTTCGGCTTTTTCCGAGTTCCAGATTTCTTCGAGATCCGAGTACTCACGCTCGTGACGAGCGATTTCCTCCTGCAATTTTTCCAGACGCTTCTTTGCTGCGTCGTCGCTTTCTTTCTTCAGCGCCTGGGATTCCACCTTCAGCTGAATCAGGCGACGTTCCAGACGATCCAGCACTTCGGGCTTGGAGTCGATCTCCATGCGGATGCGGCTGGCGGCTTCGTCGATCAGGTCGATGGCCTTGTCCGGTAACTGCCGGTCAGTGATGTAGCGATGACTGAGCTTGGCCGCCGCAATGATCGCGCCGTCAGTGATGGCCACCTTGTGGTGAACCTCATAACGCTCCTTGAGGCCACGCAGGATGGCGATGGTGTCTTCTTCGCTCGGCTCGTCCACCAGTACTTTCTGGAAACGTCGCTCGAGAGCGGCGTCCTTCTCTATGTATTGGCGGTATTCGTTCAGCGTGGTGGCACCCACGCAGTGCAGTTCACCGCGGGCCAGGGCCGGCTTGAGCATGTTGCCCGCATCCATCGAGCCTTCGCCTTTACCGGCGCCGACCATGGTGTGCAGTTCGTCGATGAACAGGATGATCTGCCCTTCCTGCTTCGACAGCTCATTGAGCAGGGATTTCAGGCGCTCTTCGAACTCACCGCGATACTTGGCACCGGCAATCAGCGCCCCCATGTCCAGGGACAACAGTCGCTTGCCCTTGAGGCCATCCGGCACTTCGCCATTGATGATGCGCTGGGCCAAGCCTTCGGCGATGGCGGTTTTACCCACGCCAGGTTCACCGATCAGCACCGGGTTGTTCTTGGTACGACGTTGCAGCACCTGGATGGTCCGGCGAATTTCATCGTCACGGCCGATCACCGGATCGAGCTTGCCGTCTTCGGCGCGCTTGGTCAGGTCGACGGTGTACTTGTCCAGGGCCTGGCGTGCTTCTTCGTGGTTCGGGTCGTTGACGGCCTCGCCACCACGCAGGTTGTTGATCGCGTTTTCCAGGGCTTTCTTGCTCACGCCCTGGCCGAGCAACAGCTTGCCGAGCTTGCTGTTCTCGTCCATGGCGGCGAGCAGCACCAGTTCGCTGGAGATGAACTGGTCACCCTTCTGCTGGGCCAGACGGTCAGCCTGGTTGAGCAGGCGCGCCAGATCCTGCGACATGTTGACGTCGCCGGTCGGATTCTGGATTTTCGGTAGCTGGTCGAGCTCTTTGGTCAGCTCTTTACGCAGGCTGTTGACGTCGAAGCCCACCTGCATCAACAGGGGCTTGATCGAGCCGCCCTGCTGCTCGAGCAAGGCTTGCATCAAGTGCGCCGGCTCAATGGCCGGATGATCGTGGCCGACAGCCAGGGATTGGGCATCGGACAACGCTAACTGCAATTTGCTGGTTAAACGGTCTATACGCATGGGTCACCTTCCTTTTGAGCAGGCCGGACCTATAAAACATCCTGAATGAAGAAACCTGCCAGATACCACAATAGATGCGGTCGATTCTGGGAGTTTCAAGCGTCGTGACGTTGATACAGATCAGACAAGTCTAGCGTTCGAGCCAAACCAAGGAGGCAAACCGACCAGTGCGAGGCGCACGGCGGTAAGAAAAGAAGCGCGGGTCGGTCACGGTGCAGAACCCGCCACCATAAACGGCGGTGACACCGCGAGCGGCCAGACGCAAGCGCGCCAGCCTATAGATGTCGGCCATGAACTTGCCGGGGTTTTGGCTCGGCACAAAAGCCTCAGCCGCTTGCGGCAATTGCTCGACGAAAGTCTCGCGCACCTCCGGGCCGACTTCAAAGGCCTGCGGGCCGATGGCCGGGCCGAGCCAGACCAGTACTTCGGCGGATGGCACATTGAGGCTGTCGAGAGTCGCTTCCAGCACACCTGCCGCCAATCCACGCCAACCGGCATGGGCTGCCGCGACACGCGTCCCGGCACGGTCGCAAAACAGCGCAGGCAGGCAGTCCGCAGTCATCGCTGCACAGGCGACCCCCGGCGTTGATGTCCAACTGGCATCAGCCGTGTCCACCCGGCCCGGATCGGCATGAGCCACGACAATGCCGTGGACCTGCTGCAGCCAGGCCGGTTGAATGAAAAAATGATCGGTCAAACGACGGCGATTCTCGGCAACCGCTTCAGGGCTGTCGTCGACGTGATCGCCGAGGTTGAGGCTGTCGAACGGCGCCACACTGACGCCGCCCGCACGGGTGGTCACACAGGCTTTGACCCCGGCCGGCGCGGGCCAGTCAGGAATCAGCCAGTCACTCATCCGATGAACGCCTCGCGGTCTTGCTTGAGCAAGGTCAGCAGCCAGACGAAGTCTTCCGGCAACGGCGATTCCCAGCTCATGCGTTTACCGGTGGTCGGATGATCCAGTTCCAGGAAACGCGCATGCAGCGCCTGACGCGGGAAGTTCTTCAGCGACTCGACCATGGTCGGGTTGGCGGCCGGCGGAATACGGAAACGACCGCCGTAGGCAGGATCTCCGACCAACGGGTAGTTGATGTGCGCCATGTGCACGCGAATCTGGTGCGTACGACCGGTTTCCAGCTTCACCCGCACGTGAGTGTGGGAGCGGAAGCGCTCGAGCACGCGATAATGGCTGACGGCTTGTTTGCCACCTTCCATTACGGCCATGCGCTGGCGTTGCTGGCCGTGACGACCGATCGGCGCGTTGATCTTGCCGCCAGCTGTCACCACACCGATCACGATGCACTCGTAGATCCGGCTGACGCTGCGGCTCTGCAACTGTGTCACCAGCTGCGTCTGCGCCTGAATGGTCTTGGCCACCACCATCAGACCGGTGGTGTCCTTGTCCAGGCGATGCACGATACCGGCGCGGGGCACATTGATGATGTCCGGCACGTGGTGCAGCAAGGCGTTGAGCAAGGTGCCGTCGGCATGACCGGCAGCCGGGTGCACCACCAGGCCCGCAGGCTTGTTGATCACCAGGATGTCGTCGTCTTCGTAGACGATGTCCAGGGCTATGTCTTGAGCGACCCATTCGCCCTGAGCTTCCTGCTCGGCAGTCAACTCAAGGATGGCTCCACCATGGACGATGTCTCGCGGGCGGATAACCGCCCCATCCACAGTCAGGCGGCCGTCTTTGATCCAGGCGGAAAGGCGCGAGCGCGAGTGCTCAGCGAATAATTGTGCGGCGACTTGATCGAGGCGTTGGCCGCCCAATTCGGACGGCACCTCTGCGCGAAGTTCAATTTTATCGGACATGCTCAGACTAGGCGTCGGCACAGCCTTTGGTTTCGGCTGCGCGCTTGTGGTTAAATACGGCGTCTTTTGCCCCGAGGCTTTTCAACGGGGCGCTCATCATAACAGGACGGCCACGCCCAAGACAGCGGCCGTCATAGGGACGCAAGCCGCCATGCAAGTGAAACACCTGCTGCTGATCGCCATCCTCGCATTGACCGCTGCTTGCTCATCGAAGGAAGTCGTAGACGAAAACCTCAGTGAAGTCGAGCTGTACCAACAGGCTCAAAATGACCTGGACAACAGTAGCTACACCTCCGCCATTGCCAAGCTGAAGGCTCTGGAGTCGCGTTATCCGTTCGGTCGCTATGCCGACCAGGCGCAACTCGAACTCATCTACGCCAACTACAAGAACACCGAGCCAGAAGCGGCCAAGTCTGCGGCTGAGCGCTTCATTCGTCTGCACCCACAGCATCCGAACGTCGATTATGCCTACTACCTCAAGGGCCTGACTTCTTTCGACCAGGACGTCGGCCTGCTGGCGCGTTTCCTGCCGCTGGACATGACCAAGCGTGACCCTGGCGCCGCCCGCGACTCCTATAACGAGTTCGCCCAGCTGACCAGCCGCTTCCCGAACAGCCGTTACGCGCCAGATGCCAAGCAGCGCATGATTTACCTGCGCAACCTGCTGGCGGCCTACGAAATTCACGTGGCCGACTACTACCTGACCCGTCAGGCCTATGTCGCTGCGGCAAACCGCGGTCGTTACGTGGTGGAAAACTTCCAGGAAACCCCTTCGGTCGGCGACGGCCTGGCGGTGATGACCGAGGCCTATCAGCGCCTGCACCTGGACGAGCTGGCTGCCACCAGCCTGGAAACCCTGAAGCTCAACTACCCGAACCACCCGACGCTGGTTGACGGCCAGTTCGTGCCGACCGTGGCCGAAGCCGACAACCGTTCGTGGTTGAGCAAGGCGACCCTGGGCCTGATCGAATCCCGTCCGCCACTGCCACCGGGCGAAACCCGCGCCAACCAGGACGTGCAGAAGCAGTTCCAGGACGCCAAGGATGCGATTCCGGCCGAGCTCAAGCCTAAAGACGACAATGGCGACGCGGTCGAAGAAGAAAATCACGAAGCGGAAGGCAACAACAGCGACCGCTCGTGGTTCAGCTACATGACCTTCGGCGTGTTCGACTGACACCTTGGGCTGTGCAAAAGGGAGACTCTCGGGTCTCCCTTTTTTATTTCAACGCTTTATTACACTGTGCGCCTGTCAGGTCCTTGGCTAAACTGCCGGATCATCAGTCGAAAAGCAGCTCACCATGCTTCGTTTATTGTTCTGGATTGTCCTGATTGCCGCTGCCGTATGGTTCTGGCGCAAATTCAAGGGTCAGGCTTCCACCCCCCGGTCCCCTGCCGAACGGGACGCGGCGCCCATGGTCCGCTGCGCCCATTGCGGCGTTCACCTGCCCCGTGACCGCGCGCTGAGTCTCGACCAACGGTGGTATTGCAGCCAGGCTCATCTCGAGCAGGACAAGGGTTCCAGCGGCCGCTGACACTCTCCCGAACTGGCGACCGATCGAGGACTATCATTGGCACCCAAGGAACTGAAAGGCATCGAGTGACGTCTGACGCAGATTATTCAAGACCACTCTCTGCGAATGAACCGGGTAATCGAAAACGTCCTGCACCTGCATCGCCGCGCGCCAATGTCGCCGCCATGGCTTGACCTGAAATCACTGGAAATACTCCATCACGAAGCCCCCGCCCCGCCTATCAAGGGCCCGGGGCTTTATCTGTCCGGCCAGCCGGGCGAAAGCACTCCGTCCCGCCTAGACTTCAAGGCACGCCAGGAAAGCGGCTGCTTTTGCATGACCTTTGCTCACGGACGGAACCTAGTTTGAACACGAGACCACGACAAAAAGTCTTGATCGTCGATGACGAACCAGACATACGCGAACTCCTGGAAATCACCCTGGGAAGGATGAAACTGGAGACGTTCAACGCCCGCAATGTCGGCGAAGCGCAATCGCTGCTGAAAAGCGAAACATTCGATCTCTGCCTGACCGACATGCAATTGCCGGATGGCACCGGCCTGGAACTGGTCCAGCACATCCAGCAACGCCACCCTCAGGTCCAGGTGGCGATGATCACCGCCTATGCCAGCCTCGAAACCGCAATCAATGTGCTCAAGGCCGGTGCATTCGACCTCCTCACCAAACCGGTGGACCTTCCGCGCCTGCGTGAACTGGTCACCAACGCCCTGCTGCTTCCTGCCCGCGGGGTCGACATCGATCGCCGTTTGCTGGGCGACTCATTACCCATGCGCAACCTGCGCAAGCACATCACCAAACTGGCCAACAGTCATGCAACGGTATACATCAGCGGAGAATCCGGCAGTGGCAAGGAATTGGTCGCGCGCCTGATCCATGATCAAAGCCCCCGCGCCAAGCAGCCGTTCATTGCGATCAACTGCGCGGCGATTCCCTCGGAACTGTTGGAGAGCGAGTTTTTCGGCCATCGCAAAGGCAGCTTCAGCGGCGCCATCGAAGACAAACCCGGTCTGTTCCAGACCGCTCACGGCGGCACCCTGCTCCTCGACGAGGTGGCCGACCTACCGCTGGCCATGCAAGTCAAACTGCTACGCGCCATTCAGGAGAAAGCCGTACGCAGCGTCGGCGGGCAGCAGGAAGTGGCGGTGGATGTGCGCATTCTCTGCGCCACACACAAGGACCTTGACGCCGAAGTCGCCGCCGGGCGATTTCGGCATGATCTTTACTACCGTTTGAATGTGATCGAACTCCGGGTGCCGCCCTTGCGCGAGCGTCGCGATGACATCGAGGTGCTGGCCAGCCACATACTCAAGCGCCTGGCCGACGATACGGGTCAACCGGCAGCCAGACTCCACCCCCAAGCCCTCGATGCGCTGAAAAGCTATCGCTTCCCGGGCAATGTGCGGGAACTGGAAAATATGCTCGAACGGGCTCACACCTTGTGCGAGGACAACCAGATCGAAGCCGGTGACCTGCGCCTGGCTGAAGGCAATTGCTCAGCTGAAGGTGGAATGCCGGACCTGACCCGGATCGACAATCTGGACACCTATCTGGAAAACGTCGAACGCCAACTGCTGCTCCAGGCCCTGGAGGAAACCCGCTGGAACCGCACGGCGGCGGCTCAGCGGTTGAATCTGTCATTCAGGTCGATGCGTTACAGGCTCAAGAAACTGGGACTGGATTGAGGCTTTAAAAAGATCGCAGCCGGCGGCAGCTCCTACAGGAGGTGCGCTCCAATCATGTAGGAGCTGCCGCAGGCTGCGATCTTTTTCGCTTGTTTCAAAGTCTCCCAGCAGGCGCATAAGGCGTCGGATCGATAATCGGCGTACGACCCAGCATCACATCGGCAAACAACTGACAGGACGCCGGCGCCAACACAAGTCCGTTACGGTAATGCCCACAGTTGAGCCAGAGCCCGTCAAACCCCGGCACCGGGCCGATATAGGGAATGCCCTCGGGTGATCCCGGGCGCAATCCGGCCCAGTGCCCCACCACTTCGGCATCGGCCAGTGCCGGGATCAATTCCACCGCCGACGCCTTCAGGCTTTCCAGTGCCGCCCCGGTCGGCGTCTTGTCAAAACCTTCATGCTCCAGCGTACTGCCGATCAGTATGTGTCCGTCGCGCCGGGGAATCGCATAACGGCCCTTGGCCAGGACCATGCTTGGCAGGAAATCCGCCGCGCACTTGTAGAGAATCATCTGCCCTTTCACCGGCTCGACCGGCAGCGTCAGATCAAGAAGCTTGAGCAAATCACCGCTCCAGGCCCCTGCCGTCAGGACGACCTGATCGCCGAGAACAGCACCTGTGGCGGTCTGCACACCGACCACTTTGTTGCCGTCACGAACAAACCCGCTGACTTCGCACTGCTCATGGATCGTCACGTTCGGCAGCGCCAGCAACGCGGCCTTGAGCGACTTCACCAGGCGCGGGTTACGCACGTTGGCGACATCGGCCATGTAGATCGCCCGGGAAAAACCGCTGCCCAGCACTGGCACCGCGTCGTGTGCCGCCGAGATATCAACGGCACTCAACGGACGATGTTCCCGGGCGGCCCATGCCAGCGCTTGTGCCTCGTCATCCAGATCCAGCCAATACAGACCGGTGGTATGCACTTCAGGATCAACACCGGTGGCGGCGAACAAGCGCTCGCCCAGTTGTGGATAAAAGTCCTGGGACCAGTGAGCCAACGCGGTGACCGCCGGGCTGTAGCGCCACGGGTAAAGCGGCGAAACGATGCCGCCACCGGCCCAGGACGACTCCTGACCGACGCTCGAGCGATCCAGCAGCACAACGCTTTGCACTTCGGAGGCGAGATTGAAGGCCGTCAGCAAGCCAATCACCCCACCGCCGACAATCACCACTTTCTGTTGCCTGGTCATGTTCTGATCCAATCGTTAAATAGACAGAGGGTGCAAAAAGGCACCCGAAAAGGAAACTCAGCGCCCCCAGCAGTCTTTGCTGGTCAGGCCGGACTTCGCATTGACCATACCCAGTACACCGGTGTTGGTGATAGTCAGATCACCGCATTTGTCAGTGGCCATGCCTGAGTCAGCCTTGCGTACCGCCGTCAGCAGAAAGGTCTGGTCGGTCAGGGCTGGAATGATGCTGTAGTAGTCATTGCCGGCGCTGAGGCCCGTCGCATCGGTGTAGACATTTTTCTGCGAGTAGAAGCGCTCCAGGAGTTGCGCCTGCTCCGAAAGCAGACCCGCCACTTCCGCGCGACGGCCCTTGTTCAGGTACTCGGTGAAACTCGGGGCGGCAATGGTCATGACAATCCCGATGATCGCAATCACGATCATGATTTCGATCAGGGTAAAACCGCGGTTGGAACTACGCATGCCTCAACTCTCACTTACTGTATTTGTCGCCACATGATGCGACGGCTGCCGCCGGATTTTTCCATCCCCGGCGCATCGTCGCCAGTGGAATCGTTTACGGCCCCGCCATTGTCACCGGGATCCTGGGTCGAATGCTCTCCGACAAAGATCACACCCTCGGACAGCGTGTCGAGGTTGTCGACCACTCCATCGGCGTTGCTGTCGAGCATCTTAACGCTGATCGCTTCGGGCAGCTTCAGGCAGACGGCTTTCAAGCCCTGATTGCCATGATAGAAACCGTACCAGTTGCCATTCGCCAGACAGGTTGGCCGGTTCAGCGCTGGCGAATCCGCTGGCGTGGCTGCGTGCGCCGACAACGACAGGTCAAGCGCGACCACGGCACCGAACAGGTGTAACCATAACCTGCCAGGTCGCTCAGTACTTCGCATAGATACTCTCCACCACACTGCGCGAATGCCCCGCGATGCCGACTGCCGTTACACGATACAAGGTCGCCGGGGTATTGATTGGCACATTCACCGCATCCCGGCTGACACCGATGTTTTGCACGCCATAAAAGCCCTTGCCCGATGCAATCCAGGTCACTCCGGAAGTGGCGTTGAAACCGGCTGCGGTAATAGTCGAGGACTCGGACGGTGGTGCACATTGAACGATGCCGCTGCAAACAGGTAACGCATAACTGTCCCGTTGCACGCCACTCTCGCCCACCCGCAATGCTGCCTCGGCACTCTGAAACGACTGGTTGTGCAAGGCGACGCTACCGGCCATTTTTTCCTGCAGGGTCGCGCTCTGCATCGAGGAGAGGCCAATCAGCGTCAGCAAGAGCAAGAACACCAGACTGACCAGCAGCGCCATGCCGCGCTGGGAATAATACGTCATGGGAGAACGACTCAATGGCATCCCCTCATGGCAAGCGGTTGCGCAGTGCGGCAACCACGTTGAAGGTTTGATCGCTCACCCGGCGGTTCGGATCGGTGAGGGTCAGGCTCAGGCGTACGCTACGAATCAGCGCGGGGTCCGGCGGGTTGCTGCTGTAGCGGGATGCAGACAGATCAGTGGCCGTGCTGGCCAAGCCGAAGCTCACGTCGAAGGCGCCGACATTGTCCACCAGTACCTGGTCTGCTGCGGCCCCGCCCTTCATGAGCAATTGGTTGTTACTGAACCTGTAAGTCAGCCGCCGGATCGGAAATGCCTGCTGCCCTGCCGCTGGCGTCCGGCCTTCACTGTAGGCCGTCGAATGGGTTCTACAATCGGAAAGCACAGTCCAGTCCGGCTTGTCGCCATTGCTGCCAACATCCGACATCACCAGCGTCAACTGGCGGCCGCCGTTGTCCCAACGAATCGGCGTTTGCTGACTGGCATGGAAATCACCGTTCTTACTTGAATCAGTGATCGTTTTCAGACAACCGAACATCCCGACCATGCGGATTTCCTTGATCATTTTGCTCAACACAAAACGTGCATCCTCCTGCATGTTCGCGGCCGCATTCTGGCTGAGATAGGTGTTCTTGGCCGCGATGAAAACCTGCACCACGCCGAGCACCACGATCAGGCTCAATGCCAGGGCGATCAGCAACTCGACCAGGCCAAAGCCTTTGCTGCAACGAGTCATGGGGTCGCCCCCGGATCGACGGCCGTGCGGCTGGTCAGGACGAAGCTGCGCCGCGAGTCGGCAGTATTCGCGGCCCGTGAGTCGTCCCAGTTGATCGTGATGGTGTACACCTGCTGGTTGACGGTGACCCTGCCGGTCGCGGTGGCGCCGAGTGAGCTGACAATGTTGGCGTTGAAGTCAAAGAGGTCCTGATCCCGGGCAACGTCCGGATTGCCCGAAGCCGGAGGCGCAATGGTGTAGTCCGCAGCGGCGTTGGCGCGAATGCGGTCCAGCATGTCGTAAGCGATAAAACTGGCCTGACTGGTCATGCGCGCGCTGTCCGTGTACTTCAGCGCATTGAGCTGAAACGCCGCTGCGCCCAGCAACCCCACTCCCAGAATGACTAACGCCACCAGGACTTCGACCAGCGTCATGCCCTCCTGCGAGCCTTGCATCCCTGCCCTCATCCGCAACGTCCACCCAATAGAATTCGTCCGTTCAAACACACTGTCAGCGTCCTGCTTTGTGCTCCCCGTCCATAGCTGATCACCACCTCCGAGGACGGCGATGACAATCCGCCCAGACTGTTGAAATCGATAGCAGTGACGCCAGAGGTTAGCGCCAGAGTTGCGCCGTTGCTCATCGCCGGAACAACCCGCAATACATTGGCCAAAGTGCCATTACCGTCGTAAATCGCCAGCTCCCCACTCCAGACATCCCCGCCGGCTGTCGGCCGCACCCGTGTGGTAGTGCCCCGATCGATGGCTTCGAGCCGGGCAACATTCAACGCTCGCTGCAGGTCCGCGATTTCGGTATCAGCCCTGGTTGTTTGGGTCGAGCGGGTAAACGCCGGGACGGCCATAGTCAGCAGGATCAGAAGAATCGCGAGCGCGATCAGCAACTCGATCAGCGTGAAACCTTTTGTACGATGCTCCATCGGGCCCTTCTGCTTCCTTCGGCTATACCTGCTGTTGCGCAGCACAACGTTCGAACGATGCTGTGCGTTGCCATTTCTCGCGCACGGATTGCGCGAGCCACAGCACGCCACGGAGGGAAATATCATGCGGCAATACGGCTTCAGCCTGATCGAACTGCTCATGGGACTGGCAATTACAGGAATTGTTCTGCTTCTGGTGACTCCGGCGTTCGCAACGCTGATCGAGTCGAACCAAAGACAGCAAGCGGCGCAGGCTCTTTTCAGTGATATTCGCGCCGCCCGGAGCGAAGCCATCGTCCGCAACCAGGCCGTGGTGATTCACGGCATCAATGGCGACTGGAGCCAAGGCTGGCGGATGATCCTGGATATCAGCGGCAAGGGGGAGATGGACAGCGACAATCCACTGTTGGCCGAACGCCAGAGCGGCGCACGCGTGTCGATTGCAGGGAACGGTTCGGTCGAAAGCTCAATACGATTCAAAGGACAGGGCGAAGCACTGATTGGAGGAACGTTACACATTTGCGGCGTTCGCGAACCGGTAAGCCGACACCAAGTGGTCTTGGCACGGACCGGTCGCGTCAGCCTGCGCAACGACAAGGTTGAGCAGGCGTTATGCGGGAAAAGGACTGAATTCAGAGCAACGAGCGAACGCGCAGTTCTTTAGGCATCGAGAACGTGATGTTCTCCTCGCGACCGGCCAGCTCATCGGCACCGGTGGCACCCCAGGCCTGCAACTGCTGGATCACGCCGCGCACCAGGACTTCCGGGGCGGATGCGCCAGCCGTGATGCCGATACGCTCGACGCCGTCGAACCAGCTCTTTTGGAGGTCTTCGGCACCGTCGATCAGGTAGGCCGGAGTGGACATGCGCTCTGCCAGCTCGCGCAAGCGATTGGAGTTGGAACTGTTCGGGCTGCCGACCACCAGCACCACATCACACTCGTCGGCCAGTTGCTTGACCGCGTCCTGACGGTTTTGCGTGGCGTAGCAAATGTCGTCCTTACGCGGTCCGCCGATGGCCGGAAAGCGCGAACGCAGGGCATCGATAACGCGACTGGTATCGTCCATCGACAAGGTGGTCTGGGTCACGAAGGCGAGCTTTTCAGGGTTGTTCACCTGCAACGCCGCCACATCTTTCTCGTCTTCGACCAGGTAGATCGCGCCACCGTTGCTGGCATCGTACTGGCCCATGGTGCCTTCGACTTCCGGGTGACCGGCGTGGCCGATGAGAATGCACTCTCGGCCGTCACGGCTGTAGCGCGCCACTTCGATGTGGACTTTGGTCACCAGCGGGCACGTGGCATCGAACACTTTCAGCCCGCGGCCAGCCGCTTCGCTGCGCACGGCCTGGGAAACGCCGTGTGCACTGAAGATCACAATGACGTCGTCCGGCACCTGATCCAGCTCTTCGACAAAGATCGCGCCACGGGAGCGCAGGTCCTCGACGACAAATTTGTTGTGGACCACTTCGTGGCGTACGTAGATCGGCGGCCCGAAGACTTCCAGGGCGCGGTTGACGATTTCGATCGCCCGGTCCACACCGGCACAGAAGCCACGGGGGTTGGCGAGTTTGATTTGCATGCTGTGCCTCGTGTCTTGCGCGCGAAAACAATGAAAAACACTGTGGGAGCGAGCCTGTTGTGGCGAGGGGGCTTGCCCCCGTTCGATTGCGCAGCAATCGTAAAACAGTCACCGCTGACTCATTCAGAATCGCGGAGGCCGGTTTCAGGGGCGCTTCGCCCCCCAACGGGGCGATGCGGCGTTCCGACAAGCCCCCTCGCCACACAAGCCCGCTCCCACACTTTTACAGCGCTTTGACGGAAATGATTTCCACGTCAAAGGTCAGCGTCTTGCCCGCCAGCGGGTGGTTGAAGTCGATGGTCACTTGCGCGTCATCGAACTCTTTCACCACGCCCGGCAGTTCAGTATTGGCCGCATCGTTGAAGATCACCAGCAAACCCGGCGACAGCTCCATGTCTGCAAATTGCGAGCGCGGAATGATCTGCACGTTTTGCGGGTTCGGCTGTCCGAACGCGTTTTCCGGCTCGATGCTCAGTGTACGCTTGTCACCGGCCTTGAAACCGAACAGGGCTGCTTCGAAACCTGGCAACAGATTGCCGTCACCGACCTTGAAGGTCGCAGGGGCTTTGTCGAAGGTGCTGTCCACCGTGTCGCCATTCTCCAGGCGCAATGCGAAATGCAAGGTGACTTCCGTGTTCTGGCCGATACGTTGCTCAGCCAATACCTGTTCAGTCATGAACGGTTTCTCCGGTCTTTTTACTTTTGAACATATCCAGTGCCAGCATGACAGCACCTACCGTGATTGCACTGTCGGCAAAGTTGAACGCCGGGAAATACCAGCGGTTCTGCCAATGCACCAGAATGAAATCGATCACATGGCCCAAGGCAATGCGGTCATACAGATTGCCCAGCGCGCCGCCGAGCACCAGCGCCAGCGCGACCGCCAGCCAGGTCTCGTTGCGCCCCAGACGCTTGAGCCACACCACCAGCACCGCACTGACCACGACTGCGATCAAGGCGAACAGCCAGCGCTGCCAACCGGAGCTGTCAGCCAGGAAGCTGAATGCCGCGCCAGTGTTGTAGGCCAGGGTCCAGCTGAAGTAATCGGGGATGATCACGATCTGCTGGTACATCTGGAGCTTGCCTTCGAAGTAGAACTTGCTGGCCTGGTCGATGACCAGGACCAGCAAACTCAACCAGAGCCAGCTCAGCCGTCCGAAACGGCCAACGGCATTAGGCATAGTGACGGACCTCGCCAGCGCCGCTGATGTTGTCCACGCAACGACCGCAGATTTCCGGATGCTCCGGGTTCACGCCGACGTCTTCGCGGCAGTGCCAGCAACGGGCGCATTTGGCGTGGGCCGACTTGACGATCTTCAGCTTCAGGCCGCTGACTTCCGTAACGACCGCGTCCTCGGGTGCCTTCACAAACGGTGCAACGCTGGCAGTCGAAGTGATCAGCACGAAACGCAGTTCGTTGCTCAGCTTGGCCAGGTCGGCAGTCAGCGCGTCTTCGGCGAACAGCGTCACTTCGGCTTGCAGGTTGCCACCGACCGCCTTGGCTGCACGCTGGATTTCCATCTCTTTGTTGACCGCAACCTTCACTTCCATGATGCGGTCCCAGTAAGCGCGACCCAGCTCGAAGCCTTCCGGCAGCTCGCTAAGGCCTTCGTACCAGGTGTTGAGCATGACGGACTCGTTACGCTCGCCCGGCAGGTACTGCCACAGTTCGTCGGCGGTGAACGCCAGGATCGGTGCGATCCAGCGCACCAGCGCCTCGGAGATGTGGAACAGCGCAGTCTGGCACGAACGGCGGGCCTTGCTGTCGGCGCCGGTGGTGTACTGGCGATCCTTGATGATGTCGAGATAGAAGCCACCCAGCTCCTGCACGCAGAAGTTGTGGATCTTCGAGTACACGTTCCAGAAGCGGTATTCACTGTAGTGCTCTTGCAGCTCGCGTTGCAGCAGCAGTGTACGGTCCACGGCCCAACGGTCCAGCGCCAGCATTTCTTCGGCCGGCAGCAGGTCGGTGGCCGGGTTGAAACCGGTCAGGTTCGACAGCAGGAAGCGCGCGGTGTTACGGATACGCCGGTAGGCGTCCGCACTGCGTTGCAGGATCTGCTCGGAAACGGCCATTTCACCCGAGTAATCGGTCGAGGCAACCCACAGGCGCATGATGTCGGCGCCCAGGGTGTCGTTGACTTTCTGCGGCGCGATCACGTTGCCCAGGGACTTGGACATCTTGCGGCCGGATTCATCGACGGTGAAGCCGTGGGTCAGCAGTTCGCGGTACGGCGCGTGATTGTCGATGGCACAACCGGTCAGCAGCGACGAGTGGAACCAGCCGCGGTGTTGGTCCGAGCCTTCCAGGTACAGGTCGACGCGCGGGCCGGTTTCGTGGCCCATCGGGTGCGAACCGCGCAGGACGTGCCAGTGCGTGGTGCCCGAATCGAACCAGACGTCCAGGGTGTCGCTGATCTTGTCGTACTGCGGCGCTTCGGCGCCCAGCAGCTCGGCGGCGTCCAGTTTGAACCAGGCTTCGATGCCTTCGACTTCGACGCGCTTGGCAACTTCTTCCATCAGTTCGACGGTACGTGGGTGCAGCTCGCCGCTTTCCTTGTTCAGGAAGAACGGGATCGGCACACCCCAGTTGCGCTGACGGGAGATGCACCAGTCCGGACGGTTAGCGATCATCGAGTGCAGGCGCGCCTGGCCCCAGGCCGGGACGAACTGGGTATCTTCAATGGCCTTGAGCGAGCGCTGGCGCAGGGTGTCGCCAGTGGTCGGCTGCTTGTCCATGCCGATGAACCACTGCGCGGTGGCGCGGTAGATCAGCGGGGTCTTGTGGCGCCAGCAGTGCATGTAGCTGTGTTCGATGACGGTGGTGTGCAGCAGCGCACCGACTTCGGTCAATTTGTCGACGATGGCCGGGTTGGCCTTCCAGATAAACTGGCCGCCGAAGAATTCCAGCGAAGGCACGTACACGCCGTTGCTTTGTACCGGGTTGAGGATGTCATCGTTGACCATGCCGTACTTCTTGCAGGTCACGAAGTCGTCCACGCCGTAAGCCGGTGCGGAGTGAACCACGCCAGTACCGGCGCCCAGTTCGACGTAGTCGGCCAGGTATACCGGCGACAGGCGGTCGTAGAACGGGTGACGGAAGTTGATCAGTTCCAGCGCCGATCCAGCAGCGGTAGCGATCACCGAACCTTCCAGCGAGTAGCGCGCCAGGCACGACTCGACCAGCTCTTCAGCCAGCACCAGCAGCTTGTCGCCGACGTCGACCAGGGCGTAGTTGAATTCCGGGTGGACGTTCAACGCCTGGTTGGCCGGGATGGTCCACGGGGTGGTGGTCCAGATCACGATCGATGCCGGTTTGCCCAAGGCAGGCAGACCGAAGGCGGCAGCCAGCTTGGCTTCGTCGGCAATCGGGAAGGCCACGTCGATGGTCGAGGACTTTTTGTTCTCGTACTCGACTTCCGCTTCAGCCAGGGCCGAACCGCAGTCGAAGCACCAGTTCACGGGCTTCAAGCCCTTGAACACGAAACCGCCCTTGACGATTTCAGCCAGGGCACGGATTTCCCCGGCCTCGTTCTTGAAGTCCATGGTCTTGTACGGGTTGGCGAAGTCGCCCAGCACGCCCAGACGGATGAACTCGGATTTCTGCCCTTCGATCTGCTCGGTGGCATAGGCGCGGCACAGTTCGCGGGTCTTGTCCGCGCCCAGGTTCTTGCCGTGGGTCACTTCGACCTTGTGCTCGATCGGCAGGCCGTGGCAGTCCCAGCCCGGGACATAAGGCGCGTCGAAGCCCGACAGGGTCTTCGAGCGGATGATCATGTCCTTGAGAATCTTGTTCAGCGCATGACCGATGTGAATCGTGCCGTTGGCGTACGGAGGGCCGTCGTGCAATACGAACTTCGGACGATCCTTGCCAATTTCGCGCAACTTACCGTACAGGCCAATACTGTCCCAGCGCTGCAGGATCTGCGGTTCGCGCTGTGGCAGGCCGGCCTTCATTGGGAAGGCGGTGTCCGGAAGGTTTAGCGTGGCTTTATAGTCGGTCATTTAAGGCTCTTCATTAGCGATGGGCGCTAGGTGCGGCTAGTGCACGGGCGGCGGCGACATCCGCGCTGATCGCCGTTTTCAGTGCCTCCAGAGAGGCGAAACGCTGCTCTTCACGCAGCTTGTGGTGGAAAACCACCGTTAAACGCCGGTCATACAGATCGCCGGCAAAATCTAAAAGATGCACTTCCAGGTGGGCTTTGCCATCACCTTGAACCGTGGGCCGCACGCCGATATTGGCGACGCCGGGCCAGGTCTTGCCATCGATCTCGACGTCCACCAGGTAAACCCCGGTAAACGGTACGCGACGGCGCTTGAGTTGTATGTTGGCCGTAGGCGTACCCAACTGCCGAGCGAGCTTCTGTCCATGCAATACGCGACCGGCGATCCGGTACGGCCGCCCGAGGAGGCGTTCGGCCAGGGCGAAATCCGCGGCGGCCAGGGCATTGCGGACCTGCGTACTGCTGACCCGGATACCATCCAGCTCGACGGTTTGCGCCGCTTCGACGGTAAATCCCTGAAGGATGCCGGCCTGTTGCAGGAAATCGAAATCTCCCGCGCGGTCACAACCGAAACGGAAGTCATCACCGACCTCCAGGTGCTGGACACCCAGGCCGTCGACCAGAATGGTATCGACGAACTCGCTGGCGCTGAGTTTGCTCAGGCGCTGGTTGAAAGCCAGGCACAGAACGCGGTCGACGCCTTCGGCGGCCAACAATTGCAGCTTGTCCCGCAGACGGGCCAGACGGGCCGGTGCGGTCTCCGGAGCGAAGAACTCGCGCGGTTGCGGCTCGAAAATCACCACGCAACTGGGCACACCCAACTCGAGCGCACGCTCACGCAGCCGCGCCAGGATAGCCTGGTGGCCACGGTGTACACCGTCAAAGTTGCCAATAGTGGCGACACAGCCCCGATGCTGGGGGCGCAGATTGTGGAGGCCTCGAACCAGCTGCATAACGCGCTTCTTGCTCATAAAGTGGTCGATTATAACCACACCCGGCGGCCGACGACAGGCAACACCGTAACCCAAAGTGATCGAGCCGACAAAACCGCCGGCCCGCCCGTGTTTATCGAGGCCTGAACCTCAGCCAAGCGTCTTGCGATTGAAGTCGCGCAAACGGAAGCCCATCAACACTAACATGCCGAAATAAGCCACTACACCAGCAACGACCAAGGCACCCAGACGCAGGAAACGCTCAAGCATCTGCCCCTCACCCCAGGCCGGCATGAAATGCATCCCTGCCAGCAACACGCCAGACATCACCGCCACCGCAATCACCAGCCTGAAACCGAACTTTGCCCAGCCCGGTTGCGGCTGGTACATCTGCTGTTTACGCAGCTGATAAAAGAGCAACCCCGCATTGAGGCAGGCGCCGGCGCTGATGGCGAGCGCCAGGCCCGCGTGAGCCAGAGGACCAATCAGCAGCAGGTTAAACAACTGAGTGACGACCAGCGTGAAAATTGCGATTTTCACCGGCGTGCGGATGTTTTGTTGCGCATAAAAGCCCGGCGCCAGCACTTTAATCACGATGATTCCGAGCAACCCGACGGAATAGGCGATCAACGCACGCTGGGTCATGGCCGCATCATGGGCATCAAACTGACCATACTGGAACAGGGAAACCGTCAGCGGTTCGGCCAGAATCCCCAGCGCCAGGGCGCAAGGCAATACCAGCACGAAGCACAGACGCAGGCCCCAATCGAGGATGCGCGAGTATTCGTGGCGATCCTTGCTGGCGTAGGTCTTGGCCAGGGTCGGCAGCAAAATCGTCCCCAACGCCACGCCCAACACCCCGGACGGCAGCTCCATCAAACGGTCGGCGTAGTACATCCACGACACGGAACCGGCAACCAGGAAAGACGCGAAGATCGTATTGATGATCAGCGAAATCTGGCTCACCGAGACACCGAGAATGGCCGGCAACATTTGCTTCATGACACGCCACACACCGCTGTCACGCAGGTTCAGGCGCGGCAGTACGAGCATGCCGATCTTTTTCAGGTGCGGTAGCTGATAGAGCAACTGCGCCAGGCCGCCGACCAGTACTGCCCAGCCGAGCGCCATGACGGGCGGATCGAAGTACGGCGTCAAAAACACCGAAAAGATGATCATGCTGACGTTCAGCAGGGTCGGCACGAAGGCTGGCACCGAAAAGCGGTTCCAGGTATTGAGGATCGCGCCGGCCAACGACGACAGGGAAATCAACAGGATGTAGGGAAAGGTCACCCGCAACAGACTGGAGGTCAGTTCGAATTTTTCCGGCGTGTCGGTGAAACCCGGCGCGGTGACCCAGATGACCCACGGTGCGGCGATCATGCCCAACGCTGTGACCAGCGCGAGCACCAGTGTCAGCAGGCCCGAGACGTAGGCGATGAAGGTACGCGTCGCCTCTTCGCCCTTCTGGCTTTTATATTCGGCAAGAATCGGCACGAACGCTTGGGAAAACGCTCCTTCGGCAAAGATCCGTCGCAGCAGATTGGGCAATTTGAAGGCGATAAAGAAGGCGTCAGTCGCCATTCCTGCGCCAAATGTGCGCGCGATGAGGGTGTCTCGGACAAATCCCAGAATCCGGGAAAGCATCGTGATAGAGCTGACGGCGGCCAACGATTTGAGCAGATTCATGGAAAGAGTTTGTGCCTGTCGATAAACAGCAGGCGAACTACGCGCCTACTTGTGCGATACTCCGCGCCGCAACAGCACAGAGCCAAAGCTCGCGAGTTTACAGGTCACACGCCGGAAAGAAATATCCCGTCGCACCACGCCTACCACTTAGCGGAACGTTTCAAGCGCCCTTGACAAGACTTCAACTCATCGGCATGATTCGCGGCCTATTTTGTTTGCTATTTCCTAAAAAGTCTTTCGAGGAGCTCGACGGTGGCCAACTCACCTTCCGCCAAAAAACGTGCAAAACAGGCTGAGAAGCGTCGCAGCCACAACGCCAGCCTGCGTTCCATGGTTCGTACCTACATCAAGAATGTAGTTAAGGCCATCGACGCAAAAGACGCTGCCAAAGCTCAAGCCGCTTACGTTCTGGCTGTGCCAGTTATCGACCGTATGGCCGATAAAGGCATCATCCACAAGAACAAGGCCGCTCGTCATAAGAGCCGCCTGAATGGCCACGTCAAGGCCCTGAACGTTGCCGCTGCTGCCTAAGCGACACGCTCATTAAAAAACCGACCTCAGGGTCGGTTTTTTATTGCCTGTGATTTGATGCACCCACCACAAAAAAACTGTGGGAGCGAGCCTGCTCGCGAAGAGGCCATCACATTCAGCATCATCACTGACTGTCACGCCGCCTTCGCGAGCGGGCTCGCTCCCACATTTGGATCTGCACTAGCTTATTGGGCGTGCGCCCACGGCAGAATCGGAATCGCCGTCACCGCATTCTGCGGACTGCCCTCAATCAAGCGATCGCTGTACACCAGGTACACCAGCGTATTGCGCTTCTTGTCGAGGAAGCGCACCACCTGCATGGTCTTGAACACCAGGGACGTGCGCTCCTTGAATACCTCGTCGCCATCCTTGAGCTCACCCTTGAAGCTGATCGGCCCGACCTGCCGGCAGGCGATGGACGCCTCGGCACGATCCTCGGCCAATCCAAGACCACCCTTGACCCCGCCCGTCTTGGCGCGCGACAGATAGCAGGTCACACCCTCGACCTTGGGATCATCAAAGGCCTCGACCACGATCCGGTCATTTGGCCCGACGAACTTGAACACCGTCGACACCTGACCGATTTCCTCGGCCGAAGCCAGCAGCGGCATCGCCAACAGCAATCCCAACAATCCTTTTGCCACGCGCATTCAGGTATTCCTTCAGACCAGGATCAGGTTATCGCGGTGAACCAGTTCCGGCTCCGCCATGTAACCCAGCAGACCGACAATCGCCTCGGACGACTGACCGATGATTTTTTGCGCTTCCAGCGCGCTGTAGTTGGCCAGGCCGCGGGCAATCTCACGACCGTCCGGCGCCACGCAAACCACCATCTCGCCGCGACGGAAGCTACCCTGCACCAATTTGACCCCGACCGGCAGCAAGCTCTTGTTGCCCTGGGACAACGCGGTCACCGCGCCGGCATCCAACACCAGGGTGCCACGGGTTTGCAGATGACCGGCCAGCCACTGCTTGCGTGCCGCCAGCATGCCGCGCTCCGGCGACAGCAGGGTGCCGATGCGCTCGCCCGCCTTGAGGCGATCCAGCACACGCTCAAGCCGCCCTCCGACGATGATGGTGTGAGCACCGGAACGGGCCGCCAGGCGCGCCGCGCGCAGCTTGGTCTGCATACCGCCGCGCCCCAGCGCCCCGCCCGTACCGCCCGCCACCGCATCGAGCGCCGGATCATCGGCACGCGCTTCGTAAATCAGCTGGGCATCCGGATTGTTGCGCGGATCGGCGTCGAACATGCCATCGCGATCCGTCAGGATCACCAGCAAATCCGCCTCGACCAGGTTCGCCACCAGCGCCGCCAGGGTGTCGTTGTCGCCGAAACGGATTTCGTCGGTGACCACGGTGTCATTCTCGTTGATGACCGGAATGACCTTGAGCTCGACCAATGCGCGCAAGGTACTGCGGGCGTTCAGGTAGCGCTTGCGGTCGGACAGGTCGTCGTGGGTCAGGAGAATCTGCGCGGTATGCCGGCCGTGCTCGGCAAAGCTCGACTCCCAGGCCTGCACCAGCCCCATCTGGCCGATTGCAGCAGCGGCCTGAAGCTCGTGCATCGCACTGGGTCGCGAAGTCCAGCCCAAGCGGCTCATACCGGCCGCCACCGCCCCGGAGGACACCAGCACCAGCTCGACACCCGCCTCATGCAAGGCCACCATCTGCTCAACCCAGACACCCATTGCCGCGCGATCCAGGCCCTTGCCGTCCGCCGTCAGCAAAGCGCTGCCGATCTTCACGACCCAACGCTGCGCACCTGTCACCTTGCTCCGCATCATCTTCAACCTTAGCTTGAGGACAGCGCGACCTGGCACTGCCCGTGACGTTATTCGTGGCTATTTGCGACCAACGATTTACAGATACTAAAACGCCGCTCGATTGAGCGGCGCTTAAGTTTATCGCAACGAATCAGTCACGCACGTAAATGATTTCCGGACCATCTTCGTCATCCACATCTTCTTCGTCCCAATCATCGTCACCGATGTCGTGGACCGACTTCACGCCGCTGCGACGCAGGGCACGCTTGTCATCCAGCGCCTGCAGCTGAGCGCGGGCTTCATCTTCGATGCGCTGATCGAGATCGGCCAGCTCTTCCTTGTAGGCCGGGTCATTGGCCAGGCGATCAGCACGATCTTCCATGTAACGCATGATGTCGCGGCACAGACGCTCGGTACCGAGCTTGGAGATGGCCGAGATCACGTAGACCGGACCAGTCCATTCCAGGCGATCGACGATCTCCTTGACGCGAGCATCGTGCTCCTCGTCAAGGATCTGATCGCACTTGTTCAGGACCAGCCAGCGATCACGCTCCGCCAGGGACGGACTGAACTTGATCAGCTCGTTGACGATCACTTCAGCGGCATCCGGTGCGCTGGCGTCATCCAGCGGCGCCATGTCCACGAGGTGCAGCAGCAGACGCGTACGCGCCAAGTGCTTGAGGAAGCGAATGCCCAGACCAGCACCTTCGGAAGCGCCTTCGATCAAACCCGGAATATCGGCAATGACGAAGCTCTTCCAGCGATCGACGCTGACCACACCCAGGTTCGGCACCAGCGTGGTGAACGGGTAGTCGGCAACTTTCGGCTTGGCAGCCGAAACCGAGCGAATAAAGGTACTTTTACCGGCGTTCGGCAAACCCAGCAGACCGACGTCAGCCAGCACTTTCATTTCCAGCTTCAGGTCGCGCTGCTCACCCGGCTTGCCCGGAGTGGTCTGGCGCGGCGCACGGTTGGTACTGGATTTGAAACGGGTATTGCCCAGACCGTGCCAGCCGCCCTGCACTACCATCAATTTCTGACCGGCCTTGGTCAGGTCGCCGATGACTTCCTGAGTTGCGGAGTCGATCACCGTGGTGCCGACCGGAACGCGCAGGATCAGGTCTTCACCCTTCTTGCCGGTGCAGTCGGTGCTGCCGCCGTTGGAGCCACGCTCGGCATCGAAGTGCCGGGTGTAACGGTAGTCCACCAGGGTATTGAGGTTTTCGTCGGCCATCATGTAGATGGAACCGCCATCACCACCATCACCACCGTTCGGACCACCGTTTTCGATGAATTTTTCCCGACGGAAACTCATGGCGCCATTGCCGCCATCACCGGCCTTTACTCGAATCGATACTTCATCAACAAACTTCATAACAAACGCCTCTCGCCATACGGACGAGCCGAAAAACAATCAAGACATAAGACTCTTGCAAAAATGAGCGCAGCGACCCCAAACCACGACACCTACATCGTACGCCGACAGCCCATACAAACAGCTTTGCAAGAGACTCACCCCACAAACGAAAAAGCCCCGTCGCGAGACAGGGCTTTTCCAGCGATCGCGCAATTAAGCTGCGACTACGCTCACGTAACGACGACCGAAGGCGCCTTTTACTTCGAACTTGATCACGCCTTCGACTTTAGCGAAGAGGGTGTGATCTTTACCCATGCCAACGCCGTAGCCAGCGTGGAATTGGGTACCGCGCTGACGCACGATGATGTTGCCTGCTTTGATAGCCTGGCCGCCATACATCTTCACGCCAAGGCGTTTGGCTTCTGAGTCGCGACCGTTACGGGTACTACCACCAGCTTTTTTGTGTGCCATGAGTTCAATTCTCCTAGTGAGGAATTAGGCTGAAATTAAGCCTGAATACCGGTGATTTTGATCTCGGTGTACCACTGGCGGTGGCCCATACGCTTCATGTGGTGCTTACGGCGACGGAACTTGATGATGCGGACTTTATCGTGACGACCTTGGGAGATCACTTCAGCCACAACGGTAGCGCCAGCAACAACTGGAGCGCCGATATTCACGTCGTCACCGTTGGCAACCAACAGAACGCGATCAAAGGTAACGGATTCGCCGGTAGCGATTTCCAGTTTTTCGATCTTCAGGTATTCACCTGGGGCGACTTTGTACTGCTTGCCGCCAGTAACGATTACTGCATAAGACATGGTATTTCTCCGATAATCCTGCTCACCCAGCTCTTTATAAGAAGAGGTATTGGCTGGCATGGCTGCATGGGGCTGGAAGGCCCGCTTGCAATTGCGTAAGGCAGGTGCTGCCCAGGAAGTTCAGGGTGCGCGATTGTACGCAAGCCACGCCAGCCTTGCAAGGGGCCGTCCATCGCGCCTTGACACCTGCTGGCGTGGGTCCTAGCATGCCGCGCAACCCTTCTGGAGCGACTGTCGCTGATGCAACCCCAAGCTTTCTACCGCGCGGTGGCGGACGATTTTAGCGCCGTCGACGGCATCATCAAGAAGCAGCTGACTTCGCGCGTGCCGCTTGTATCGAAAATCGGCGATTACATCACCTCGGCCGGCGGCAAGCGCCTGCGTCCCTTATTAGTGCTGCTGTGCGGCAAGGCCTTGGGCCGTGAAGGCGACGAACTGCGCCTGTTGGCCGCCACCATCGAGTTCCTGCACACCGCCACCCTCCTGCATGACGACGTGGTCGACATGTCCGGCATGCGTCGTGGCCGCTCGACCGCCAACGCCATGTGGGGCAACGCGCCAAGCGTGCTGGTCGGCGACTTCCTGTATTCGCGCTCCTTCGAAATGATGGTCGAACTGGGTTCCATGCCAGTGATGAAGATCCTTTCGCAAGCCACGCGCATCATCGCCGAAGGCGAAGTGTTGCAGCTGTCGAAGGTGCGTGACGCCAGCACCACCGAAGAAACCTACATGGAAGTCATCCGCGGCAAGACCGCGATGCTCTTCGAAGCCTCAACCCACAGTGCCGCCGCCCTCTGCGAAGCCACGCCGGAACAGGCCGAAGCCCTGCGTACATTCGGTGATCACCTCGGGGTGGCCTTCCAGTTGGTCGACGACCTGCTTGACTACAAAGGCGACGCCGAGACCCTGGGCAAGAACGTCGGTGACGATCTGGCCGAAGGCAAGCCGACCTTGCCGTTGATCTACACCATGCGCGAAGGTACGCCGGAGCAGGCCGCCCTGGTGCGCAAGGCGATCCAGAAAGGCGGAATCGAAGATCTGGAAAGCATCCGCGAAGCCGTGGAAGCCTCGGGGTCGCTGGAGTACACCGCGCAACTGGCCCGCGATTATGTGGCCCGCGCGATCAAGTGCCTTGAAGCGCTGCCCGCCAGCGAATACCGCGATGCGCTGGTTGAACTGAGTGAGTTCGCGGTAGCCCGTACGCATTAAGATCAAAAGATCGCAGCCTTCGGCAGCTCCTACACCAACCCTGTAGGAGCTGCCGAAGGCTGCGATCTTTTGCTTTCAACTCCCCCCGCCTGAAAAACCCTATATAATGTGCGCTTTTTAGCGATCCTGAATCCAAGGAGCCTTAGTGAGCACGCTGCCACCCTGCCCAAAATGCAATTCCGAATACACCTACGAAGACGGCACCCAACTGATCTGCCCCGAGTGCGCCCACGAATGGTCCGCCAGCGGTGAAGCCGAAGCGGCGTCCGATGACTCCGTGAAAAAGGATTCGGTCGGCAATGTCCTGCAGGACGGCGATACCATCACCGTGATCAAGGACCTCAAGGTCAAGGGTACGTCCCTGGTGGTCAAGGTCGGCACCAAGGTCAAGAACATCCGCCTGTGCGATGGCGATCACGACATCGATTGCAAGATCGACGGCATCGGCCCGATGAAACTCAAGTCCGAATTCGTCAGAAAAGTCTGATCCTGCTGTTATCCATCCCGCGCCCGGCACGGGATGGAACTCCCCCCGCTTCACCCGGTAAATCCACGCAATAGCCAGACGCCAGCCCTTTTGACCTGACGCAATCTTTACCCAGGAAAAAGCGCAAACCGCCAATAGGCCCTTGCTATTTATTGAATAGGAATTATTCTCATAAAACCCTCAGTGGAGATGAGAACCATGACTTATTTGATCGATGCCTGGCTGGACCGCCCACACCCTTACCTCAGGATCCTGCATCGGGAAACCGGGGAAGTCTGTGCCGTACTGGAAGAAGAAGCCTTGAACGAGCTGCAGGACCAGGGTGACCTGGACGTCAACGGCCTGAGCTCAAGCGAGCCGGTGGTGCTCAAGGAACTGGTGCGCAATCTGTTTCTGTTCTGCTATGCCCGGGCATTGCGCCCGCACAGTGAACTGCACCACAAGATCGAACTATGAATCACCGTAAAAAACTGTGGGAGCGAGCTTGCTCGCGATAGCGGATGTTCCATCACAGATACATTGACTGACACACCACCATCGCGAGCAAGTCGGATCGCCGCACCGTCGCTCCCACATTAGCCCGACGCCATATCGGGCCAGGTCTTACAGAACGTCAAGCAGCTCGACGTCGAACACCAGTACGCTGTGCGGCGGGATGCCGCCAACGCCTTGAGCGCCGTAAGCCAGTTCGCTCGGCACGTACAGGCGCCATTTGCTGCCGGCGTTCATCAGTTGCAGGGCTTCGGTCCAGCCGGCGATCACACCACCAACCGGGAACTCTGCAGGCTGACCGCGCTCGTAGGAGCTGTCGAACACAGTGCCGTCGATCAGGGTGCCGTGGTAGTGAGTACGCACGGTGTCTTCGCGGGATGGCTTGGCGCCTTCGCCAGCGGTCAGAACTTCGAACTGCAGGCCGGAAGCCAGAGTGGTGATGCCTTCACGCTTGGCGTTTTCAGCCAGGAAAGCCAGGCCTTCGCCAGCGGCCGCTTCAGCCTTGGCTGCAGCTTCGGCCTGCATGATTTCACGGATGACCTTGAAGCTGGCGGACATTTCTTCCTGACCCACACGGCTTGGCTTGCCGGCGAATGCATCGGTCAGACCTGCCAGGATCGCGTCCAGGCTGACACCCGGTGGCGGGTTGTCACGCAGTTGGTCGCCCAGCTGACGGCCAATACCGTAGCTGACGCGGGTTTCGTCGGTGGACAGATTTACTTCGGACATGACACTGCTCCGCTGTGCGGACGGCCTGGAACTTGCCGTGCGTGCACAGCGCGTCCCGGAGCGCCCGGAACCAAAAGGGCCAGCAGACTAGCACAGATGACATGCCATTGATGAGGGACGTCAGGCGATCGGCACCTTCAGGGTATCCTGCACATCGGCAACCAGCCCGCACATTTCGTCATGCACGACAGTGTGCACAAGGTTGAAGTGCAGCTTGGGAAAGGAGCGCAGCACATCACGGGCATGCTCCACCGAACGCAGGCTCATCATGTGGCCGTGCGTATCGCTCAAGGGATACGCCGCGCCATGCATCCGCGCCTCAAGCAGGTAGATGCCGCCCTCCATGGAGATCAGGTTCAGCTCATCGACCTTCCCGGCGACGGCATAGGCATTCAACTCTTGCAGGTTCATGTACGCACCTCACGCAATGGCGAGCCAACATACTTACAGGGATAGGCTTCGATGCATCAAAGCACAAGCCAGTGGCAGGACCGTTTGTCTGTTATCGCGAGAGGTTGTGGCGAGCGAGCTTGCTCGCGTTGGGCAGCGGAGCAGCCCTAAAAAAAGCGGGATCGCTTCGCAATCCAGTGGGAGCAAGCTCCCTCGTCACAAGGGAGCCTGACCGGATCAGTGCTTGGTGACTTTATCCAGGTAACCCATGGCGAATGCCGAGACCACGAAGGTCATGTGGATGATCACATACCACTGCAGATGCTCGGGGTCGACGTTCTTGGCGTCCATGAAGATGCGCAGCAGGTGAATGGACGAGATTGCCACGATCGACGCGGCCACCTTCATCTTCAGCGACGAAGAGTCCATGGTGCCGAGCCAGTTGAGCTTTTCCTTGCTGTCGTCGATGTCCAGTTGCGAGACGAAGTTCTCGTAGCCGGAAATCATCACCATTACCAGCAAACCGCCCACCAGCGCCATGTCGATCAATGACAGTAGCACCAGGATCAAGTCCGATTCGGCCATCGAGAACACGTTCGGGATGACGTGGAAGACTTCCTGGAAGAATTTCAGTGCCAGCGCCAACAGCCCGAGGGACAGGCCGAAATAGATCGGCGCCAGCAGCCAGCGCGAGGCGTACATTGCATTTTCGATAAAGCGTTCCATTGAATCTCACATGTGGACTGTAAATGGCGGCGAGTATATCAGTCGCCTGCCCCTATCCAGAAGCTGCCAGAAAACGTCGAAAAATCCGCCACCTGCGCCTGTGTATCAAGGTTTTTCTGCTAGTGTCCAAATCATTGAACGCTCAGTGATATTGGACAGGAAGACTGGAAATGGATGTGCGATTGCCTTTGACGAGTGCCGGAATTTGCTTGGCACTGCTGCTAAGTGGCTGCTCACCCAGCGATGAAAAACGCCAGGTCAGCCTCGAAGAAAAAACCGCGCAGTTCGAAAAGTCGCTGGACGCCATCCAGGATCCGAAGCTCAAGGACGCTGTGTCGGAGCTGGGCGGTTCACTACTGCTGCTCGAGCGCGCGCAACTCAAGCTCGACAGCAAACCGGTGGAAACCGAATACGGCGAAGACGCCCTTGCCATGCTCAAGCACTACCCGACCCCGCAAGCTCTGGTCGACACCTACATCAATGGGTTGTTTGTGCTGCAAAAGGATTCCAGTTCCGACTACCTGATCGATCTGCAACCGGTGTTTCCCTTCACGTTCAGCGTTCCTGCCGCGTTTTTGTTTCCCCACGGCCTGGAATGGCAGTCCGTCACCCTGAGCAATAAACGGGTCATTGCCTTCCAGCCGGAATGGTCGGAAACCGACCCCGGCATTCAACTCAGTCCATCGAGTTCCAACCTGACCAACCCCGATGACCTGACCGTGGCCTACCCCTTCATCGAAGGCCTCGACATCGACAAAAAAAAGCAGCCGCAGCCGGTGAGCCTGCAGGGTAAGGTCGAAGTCATCGCGCCCCGCCGGCTCTACAGCTTCGACCTGACAAAAAAGGACATCGGCCAGACCCGCACCAATGACAACCTGAGCGTCACCTTGCTCACACTGACGAACAACTACGCGGAAATCGAATACAACAACAGTGCACCGCTGGCGCCTGAAGTCAGTGAAACACCAATGAACCCGTTGATCGTCCAGGCCAGGGACAGCACCGGGCAATACATCACGCGCGCAGGCTCGATCAACGAAACCGCGGCACAAATTGCCTTCTATCGGCAGCAACTGGCCAAGATGCAGCAACAAAAGAGCTGGAGCGAGGCGCTGGAAAAGCAACTCGACGAAGAACAACGCGCCTTTGAGAAACGGCAGACTCGACGCTATTCGAAGGTGTATTTCAACGGGACGATCGAAACCCTCGAAGTCAGCATGCTGGATTTTTCCGCCGCCACGGTCACCCGCAAGGACCTCGATCTGCCGGTCCGGCGCTTAGATGCCGAGACCCCAGACAAGGGCATTCAGCCCTTGAACCTGCCCGTGGTGGTCTATGACGACCAGGCGGTAACCTGGCTGAAAGGGGCAACGCTGAGCGAGGATCAACTGAAAAAGAACGTCAGCATCAGCCAGTCGGTCGATGACCCCAGCGCTGCTCGAATCGAATTCACCCATTTGCGCAGCTTCAACGATGAACTGCTGGGCACATCGCTCAACCCCGGTGAAAGCCCGGTGAGTTTCTTTACCGAAGACACGCGTGGCAAACGCGACGAACCGATCGAGCTGCCACCCGAGGCCTACCAGATCGATCCACTGCGCGGCACCATCACCTACGATCTGAATCTGTTTCCGGAAACGCCAGCCTATGCAGTAGGCTCGATGCCACTGTTCCTGGCCACAATCGAGCAAAAAACCGTCGATACCCGTCAACTGCCCAAAGGCCTTGAACTCAAGGACAATGCGCTGGTGGTGAATCTGAAGGCGTTTCCCGCCCAGGACTGGCGCTTTTTCGCCAAAGACGACAGCGGCAATTACTTGAAGGAAATTCTATCGGTCAGCCATGGCGCGAGCGCACAAGGCCGGGCGCAATTTGCCGTGCATTACTTCTACGGGCAGCCTACGCGCCTGGAAACCTATCAGCGCACTGACCTCGCCACCGTGCAATATGGTTTCGAGGTCAAACTCGACAAGGCCGACATGACACGCCTTGATCAATAGTGCGACTCAGTGCTCGGGGTGAAACTCGAAGCCGCCCAGGTTACGGCAGCGACCACCGTTGATTTCCCGCAATTGGGCTTGCAGGTGCAGGCACCAGATTTGCGGATCGTCGGCCAACTCGTAACCGTGCAAGGTCAGGCTTTCAACGATGGTGTCGAGGATTGATTCAGCGGCGATTGGACCATGAAACGGGCCTTGGGCCTTGATGGCCGAAGGTTGTTCACCGGCCATTCCGGCGGCGAACAGCAGAGTCCACATGCCCGTGTCTCCTGCCAGTGGACGGATGGCACACTCGATACGGGTCACAAGGCCCAGGCATTGACGGGTGAGGCAGAGGTTGCGCGACATGGCGGCGACCCTCGGTAGATCCGGTATTCAGCCCCCATGTGAAGGCTGTTTCGATCCTGTGATTACTGTCGATATCCCTGAGCAGAGAATAGAAGAAAAGTCTGGCCTGCAGGCCGAGCCAAGACCGAAAGGCGCCGAATGGTCATAGCGTGAATATTGACGTCATTTCGACGACGCTCTCCGATGTTCACACAAACAAATGTGGGAGCGGGCTTGCTCGCGAAGGCGTCTTTTCATTCAACATTTATGTTGGCTGATAGGCCGCTTTCGCGAGCAAGCCCGCTCCCACATGGGTTACTGCATCACGCAGGCTTGGTTTCCGCCAGTGCCTCCTGCGCCAACTCCTTCTCGGCTTCCTTGAGATCATCCTCGCTGATCATTTCCGCGATAACCCGCAAGCGCTCCACGACCCGCGCGTTCACGCTGCCTTCAGGGAACTCGCCATTTTCGTCCGGTTCACCGGCCGGCTCGCCGACCAGCAAACTCAAGGCTTCGTCGGCCTGACGGACCGCGTAGACATGGAACTGCCCCGCGCGCACCGCAGCCAGCACCTTCTCGTCGAGCATCAGTGTGGCAACGTTGGCGTGAGGAATGATTGCCCCCTGCTCGCCCGTCAACCCGCGGGCTTCGCACAGACGGAAGAAGCCCTCGATCTTCTCGTTGACCCCACCCACCGCCTGCACTTCGCCGAACTGGTTGATCGAACCGGTGATGGCAAAGCACTGTTTGAGCGGGGTTTTCGACAAGGCCGAGATCAGGGTGCAGGCCTCGCCCAGGGACGCGCTGTCGCCATCGACATAACCGTAGGATTGCTCCAGGGCGATGCTTGCGGAAATCGCCAGCGGGAATTCCTGGGCGTAGCGGCTGCCCAGATACCCCGTGAGGATCATCACGCCCTTGGAATGGATCGGCTGGCCGAGGTTGACTTCGCGCTCGATGTCGACAATACCGCTGCCACCCGGGTACACCGTGGCGGAAATCCGCGCCGGCACACCGAAAGCCGAGTCGCCGACCTCCAGCACGGTCAGGCCGTTGCACTTGCCGACGGCTGCGCCATCGGTGTCGATCAGGATGATCCCGGCCAGCATGTCGTCGAGAATCCGCGCCGAAACCCGCCCGGTTCGCGTGGCCTTGGCCTTGAGTGCCCGTTCGATGTGCCCGGCGTCGGTCATTTCATCACCGGCCAGGTGGCGGATGAAATCGGCCTCGCTGACCAGCTGGAACAAGTCACCGATACGCGCCGACAAGCGCCCCTGATGCTCGGCCAGGCGGGCGCTGTAAGTCGCCAGACGCGCCACCGCATCGGCGGTCAGCGGTGCCATGCCTTCTTCGGAAGTACGGGTTTTGAGCAACTGGGCGAACTGCTCCAGGCTCTCGTCGACCATCGGGATGTCTTCGTCGAAATCCACCAGGACGCGGAACATCTCCTGGAAGTCCGGATCGAGGTCTTGCAGCGTGTAATACAGCTGACGGGCACCGATGATGACGACTTTGACCTGCAGCGGAATGTGTTGCGGTGTCAGGGTGACAGTGGCCAGACGGCCCAGCTCGCCCAGCGGTGATTCCATTTTCAGCTTGCGCGATTGTAGGGCGCGTTTCAGCGCGTCCCACACGAATGGCTCACTGAGCATCTTGTCCGCTTCAAGGATCAGGAAACCACCGTTGGCCCGGTGCAAGGCCCCCGGCCGCAGTTGGCGGTAGGTGGTGTACAGCGCGCCCTGGTCGGTGCTGTATTCGATACGTCCGAAGAGGTTTTCGTAGGTCGGGTGCGGCTCGAACACCACCGGCGCACCGCCGCTGGCCGAGTGACCGACCACCAGGCTCGGCGCGTATTGTTCTTCCAGCAACTTGCGGGCGATAGCGTCGGTCTTGCTGTCGTCAACCAGTTGCTCGACCACAGTCTTGAGCAAATACACCTGCATGGCTTGCAGATAACCGCAAACCGCCGCGTTCTCGGCGTACTTCTCCGACAATGGCGACAACAAGGGCTGCAAGGCCAGAGTGATGGTTTCTTCGTTCAGATGACGCAACTGGTTGCTCGACTCACGCTTCCATTGCGGCAGGCTGGCGAGCTCTTCGTTGAGGCGCTCTTCCAGTGCCGAAATATCCTCGTGAAAGCGCTCGCGTTCGGCTTCCGGCAACTGGGCGAATTCAGCTTCGTCCAACGCCTTGCCATCACCCATCGGGGTGAAGGCGATATTGCTGGCGTCGCGGTAGAGCGCGACGTCTTTCTCCAGCGCCAGACGCTCGATGACGTCCAGGGCCTTGTCGTAGCGCTGGTTGAAGGCGCGGTCGATGCCACTTTTTTTCTGTTGGTAGGACGGATGCTCGAAGACAGCCGGAAACGTCGCCAGCAGGTTGTCGATCAAGCCGTTGATGTCACCGATGAATGCACCGGCGGTGCCCGACGGCAGTTCCAGTGCGCGCGGCTCGCGCGGCTCATCGAAATTGTTGACGTAGACCCAGTCCGCCGGAGTCTGCAGGCGCTTGCCTTCGGCCTTGAGGTAGCGTTTGACGAACGAGAACCGGCCAGTCCCGGGTTCGCCCATGACAAATACGTTGTAACCGGGGCGTGGCATGGCCACACCGAACTGCAAGGCTTCGACCGCACGTTCCTGGCCAAGCACACCGCGAAAGGGCTCCAGATCATTGGTGGTAGAGAAGCTGAACTGTTCAGCGGAAAACGGACGGGTCAGCGCTTCGGGCGCTAGACGCAAGCTGGCAGCAACAGGATCAGGCATCGGGCTTCCTTAACAATCAGGCGGGGCAGATGGCAGCATTCTGGCGCTGCCCATGCCCGACTGGCAAGGAGCGCCGAAGGCTTGGGCATCGTCAGTCGGCCAACCCCAGGCGGGCCGGGCTTGCGCCGCCGTTGCGCATGAATGTTTTGCAAAAAATCACGGAACCCCGCGATCGTGCCTAAACTCCAAACTGCGCGGCTGGACTAATGACCGGCCCACTGGCACCAGACGGGCCAGAACCCCTTGTCAAATTGGTATGCACATAAAGAGAACAAAGCTATGAAACGGATTCTTCTTGGTACTCTCTTCACCGCTGTATCCATCAACGCCATGGCTCAGGCGCCAGGCGGCCCGGATTGCGGTTGGGGCAACATGCTGTTCGAAGGCCAGCGTGGTACTCCGGCTCACTTCCTGGCATCCACCACCAACGGCACTTCCGGCAACGCAACCTTCGGCATGACATCCGGCACCAACGGTTGCGCAACCAATGCGTCGCTGACCTATGGCGGCAAATCCTGGTTCGCCATGAACGGCATGATGAACGAACTGTCCGAAGACATGGCCAAGGGTCAGGGCGAAGCGCTGACCACTTATGCCGTGGTACTGGGCGTAGCGCCGGAAGACCGTGCGCACTTCGCCGCCGTCACTCACGAGCACTTCCAGCAGATCTTCAGCAAGGCTGACGTGACGGCCGAAGATGTGCATACCAACACCCTGGCCGTGCTCAAAGCCGACCCTCGTCTGGCCAAGTACGCAACTCAAGCTTAAGCTCGACCCGCCCCGCTTCTTTCGGGAAGCGGGTTTTGTTTTTTGGACCTGCCCCTCTTTGGGAGCGTCGGTAAGTCAACACGCAAAACCTGTGGGAGCGGGTTTGACTGACTGGCACTATCCTGGTCGGGGCTCAGTTTCTATCGATTAAGTTGCCATCTATGTTCAAACGCCTTGCCTGGCTGGCGCTGTGTGTCTGCGCCCCACTGTCCGCCGCGCCTCACATCGCCCCTCAACGTTTGCAGCAACTGGCCAACGACCCTTTCTGGATATCCCTGGGCCATTACGAAACCGCCAAGCTCGGCGGCTGGCGCAGCTATGTCAGCGACCGGAAGTTCTTCCTCGCCGCCGATGGCAATGAACATCCGGATCATGAACTGGCGGCGACTGTACAAGCCTTGTATGCCCCGGCCAGTGCCGGGGAACAGCACGCGCAATGCGTCTACCCGGCGCGCACCCGCTGGCTGAAAGAGCAACTCGACCTGACCGGTCTGCCAACGCCGGACTGCGCAGCGTTCAAGCAATGGTTCAAGGACGTCTCGCCCGACAGCGCGGTGATGATCTTCCCGGCGGCTTACCTGAACAGCCCATCCTCGATGTTCGGCCATACCCTGCTGCGCATCGACCAGGCCGAAGTGAAGAGCGACAAGACTTCGCTGCTCAGTTACGCGATCAACTTCGGCGCCTACATCGAGGGCTCGGACAACAGCATCATCTATGCCTGGAAAGGCCTGATGGGCGGTTATCCCGGCCTCTTCGCAATGGTGCCCTACCAGGAAAAGCTCTCGGAATACCGCAGTCTGGAAAACCGCGACCTGTGGGAATACCGCCTTAACCTGACCCCACAGGAAACCGCGCGCATGGTCGAACACGTCTGGGAACTGAAACAGATCAAATTCGACTATTTCTTCTTCGACGAAAATTGCTCATACCGCTTGCTGGAACTGCTGCAAGTGGCTCGCCCGGGCCTGCGCCTGACCGAACAATTCCCGCTCACGGCCATCCCCACCGACACCGTCAAGGCCGTGAAAGCGGCCGGGCTGGTGGAATCGATCCAGTATCGCCCGTCCCGGGAACGCGAGTTGCTCAGTCGCGCCGAGCCGTTGAATCCTGAAGAGCAGCAATGGGTGCTGAAAGTCAGCGCCGACCAGAAACAACTGCAGGACCCGGCGTTCAAGGCACAACCCCGCGACCGCCAGGCGCTGATCATCGATGCCGCCTATCGTCTGGAGCGCTATCGCGCCAACGGCCAGGAGCGCGATCCGGTGCGCGCCCAGCGCAGCTTTGAACTGTTGCGGGCAATCAACCAGAACCCGGCGCCGGAGCTGAATATCCCGCAACCCGGCTTGCCTGAAGACGGTCACGAGTCGCGCACCTGGCAGCTCGGTCTCGGCACCCGCGGAGACAAAGCCTTTGGCGAGTACGGCTTGCGCATGGCTTATCACGACCTCAATGACAACAGCGAAAGCTTTCCACTTGGCGCGCAGATCGAGATCCTGCAATTGAAACTGCGCCAGTACGAAGGCAACGACTGGCAGGTGCAGCAACTGGACCTGGCAACCATTCGCTCCCTGACTCCGCGTAACGAATTGCTGCAACCGTTGTCATGGCAAGTCACGGGTGGCCTGGAACGTGTGCCGGGCAAGCACGATGACCAAACCCTGGTCAGCCATGTCAACGGCGGTGGTGGTGGAACCTGGCAACTGAGCGAGGACATGCTCGGATTTGTCCTGGGCACTGTGCGTATCGAGCACAACAACGACTTCGCCGAATTCATCGCGCCGGCCGCCGGTTTCAACAGTGGGGTGCTGTGGAAAAACCCGCTGGGCAATCTAAGCCTCGAAGCCAGGGGCGATTACTTCACCAATGGTGAAGTGCGCCGCAGCCTGAGCCTGAATCAGCAATGGGAAATCTCCCGCAATCTCGGACTGCGCTTGAGCGCCCAGCGAGAGTTCAGCCATCTGGCGTCGGCCGAGAACGAAGTGATGCTTGAGCTGAAGTGGTATCACTACTGACCCGAACGCACCACAGATCCCTGTGGGAGCGAGCCTGCTCGCGAAGGCGTAGTGTCAGCCAACATCTATTGGACTGACTCACCACCTTCGCGAGCAGGCTCGCTCCCACACGGGTTATGTGACGCCCGACGAATCCACTTCTAGACTTTCCCTATCAGCCGCTTATCGGCCCCGGAGAGTGAAATGTGGCGGCGTGTAGGATGGTTGGCTGTGTTGTTGCTGATCGCAGGTTGCCAGTCAACCCACGATGACCTGCTCGCCAAAGGTTACCCGCCCGCCTTCGCCGATGGCTTCGATGACGGTTGCAGCAGTGGCCGGCAGGCCGCCGGGGCGATCACCGGCGAATTCCGCAAGAATGTCCCGCGCTACCTCAAGGATCCGTTGTACGCCGAAGGCTGGAGTGATGGCTTTCGCCAGTGCCAGGCCATGCGGGATAACCAGGACAGTGGGGATGGGCGCAATAGTCATCTGCAAGAGCGCGACAAAGCCTGGCAGCAACAGAAAGACCAGGACGCTGCCCGGGCCTATCACTCGCCGTAAGTCGCTTTCAGACATCTAGTGAAACCAAATGCCTGCGACCATGGCCCAAATCCTATATCGGGAGATTTTCATGAGTCGTGCCTTCGTCAATGAAGATAACGCCGCCGCGCAAGCCGATCAGCCCGTCGAACGGCAAGTCAGCGCGCAGCCCAATTACGTCACGCCGCAAGGCCTGAGCCTGTTGCAGAGTAAAGTCGCCGAACTGCAAAGCCTGCACGCCGAACAATCGGCAAAAGGCGAGCAGGCCGACAAGCAGCGCCTGGCCGATCTCGAACGTGATCTGCGTTACTTCAAGCAGCGCCTGGGCAGCGCTCAGGTGGTACCCGCCGCGACGTCGACCGAAAAAGTGCAGATCGGCAGTTGGGTGACCTACGCCGATGAACACGCCACCGAACGCCGGGTACAACTGGTGGGCGAAGATCAGGCCGATGCCGCCCACGGCCTGATCAATTGGGGTTCACCGCTGGGCCGGGCACTGCTCGGTGCACGACTCAACGATGAAGTGCTGTGGCAGCGCCCAGCCGGGGATCAACTGATTGAAGTGATCCGTATCGAGCCGACTTAGACCACGCCCTGGGCCAGCATGGCATCGGCAACTTTGACGAAGCCGGCGATGTTCGCGCCCTTGACGTAGTTGACCCGACCATTCTCTTCGCCGTAATGCACGCAGGCGTGGTGGATCGACTGCATGATCGCGTGCAGCTTGCTGTCCACTTCACCACCGGTCCACGCAAGGCGCATGGCGTTCTGCGACATCTCCAACCCGCTCACCGCCACACCACCGGCATTGGACGCCTTGCCCGGCGCGAACAGAATGTCGGCCTCGATGAACAGGTCCACCGCCTCCAGGGTGGTCGGCATGTTCGCGCCCTCGGCCACACAGATGCAGCCATTGCGCAGCAAGGTGCGAGCGGCTTCGGCATCCAGTTCGTTTTGCGTCGCGCACGGCAGCGCGATATCGCAGCTCAGGTTCCACGGAAGCTCACCGGCGCGGAACTCCAGGCCAAAACGGCCGGCCAGCTCACGGATGCGGCCGCGTTGTACGTTTTTCAGTTCCAGCACCGCCAGCCATTGCTCCTCGGTCAAACCGCTTTCGCAATACAGCGTGCCTTCGGAGTCGGACAGCGAAATCACTTTGCCGCCCAGGTCCATGACCTTGCGCGCCGCGTATTGCGCGACGTTGCCGGAGCCGGAGATCGCTACGCGTTTGCCTTCCACGGCCAGGCCGCGACGCTTGAGCATTTCCTCGGCGAAGTACACGCAACCGAAGCCGGTGGCTTCCGGACGAATCAGGCTGCCGCCGTAGCTCGGGCCTTTGCCGGTCAACACGCTGGTGAACTGGTTGCTCAGGCGCTTGTACTGACCGAACAGGAAGCCGATTTCCCGCGCACCGACACCGATATCCCCGGCCGGCACGTCAACGTCCGCGCCAATGTGGCGGTACAGTTCGCTCATGAAGGCCTGGCAGAAGCGCATGACTTCCGCGTCGCTTTTGCCTTTGGGGTCGAAGTCGGAACCACCCTTGCCGCCGCCCATGGGCAATGAAGTCAGGGAGTTTTTGAAGGTCTGTTCGAAGGCGAGGAATTTCAGGACGCCCATGTTCACCGACGGATGAAAACGCAGGCCACCCTTGTACGGGCCGATCGCGCTGTTCATCTGGATGCGGAACCCGCGATTGACCTGGACCTTGCCCTGGTCGTCGACCCATGACACGCGAAACACCACCGCCCGCTCCGGCTCGCAGATGCGCTCCAGGATGCCGGAGGTCAGGTAATGCGGATTGGCTTCAAGAAAGGGCCACAGGGTACGCAAGACTTCTTCGACAGCCTGGTGAAATTCGGGTTGATCCGGGTCGCGTTTTTTCAGGCGCGCAAGGAAGGATTCGACGGATTCGATCATGGAAAAGTCTCGGCAAATTTATTGTCGTTGGAGGAGATTGAGCCGGACTGTAACAAACGATTCGCGCACAAGAACAGAGCAAAATGTCGCATTAATGAAATTAAATGGTGCACAGGATATAAATAAACCCTGTTTTCCAGGTCATTTATGCACCTGAATGGGGAGAGCAACTCAAGTCTTGCACCAACAGTTACATCGCCATCGCTGCAAGCCAGCTCCCACAAGTTTTGTAGCCGAGCACACATTTTGGGCATTACCCAAACCCTGTGGGAGCTGGCTTGCCAGCGATGAATGCGCCACGGTATCCCTGAAAAAACCAACGCAAAAAAAAACGGAGCCCGAAGGCTCCGCTCTTTATGCAACCAACCCGATATCAGGCCAGTTTCTTGTGCCGTACACGATGCGGCTGGGCAGCCGCTTCGCCGAGACGCTTTTTACGGTCGGCTTCGTACTCGGTGTAGTTGCCTTCGAAGAACACGGCTTGCGAGTCGTCTTCGTACGCCAGGATGTGCGTCGCGACGCGGTCAAGGAACCACCGGTCGTGGGAGATCACAATGGCGGCGCCCGGGAAGTCCAGCAGGGCTTCCTCCAGGGAACGCAGGGTTTCAACGTCGAGGTCGTTGGACGGTTCGTCGAGCAGCAGGACGTTGCCGCCCTCTTTCAGGGTCAGGGCCAGGTGCAAGCGACCACGCTCACCACCGGACAGGTCCTTAACGAACTTCTGCTGATCGCCCCCCTTGAAGTTGAAGCGACCGACGTAGGTGCGCGACGGGATCTCGTAGTTGCCGATGCGGATCTGGTCGGAACCGTCGGAAATCTGCTGGAACACGGTCTTGCTGCCGTCGAGGTCTTCGCGGCTCTGATCCACGCAAGCCAGTTGCACGGTTTCGCCGACTTCGATGCTGCCAGAATCCGGCGTTTCCTTGCCCATCAGCATGCGGAACAGGGTCGACTTACCGGCACCGTTACCGCCGATCACGCCAACAATGGCGCCTTTAGGCATGGAGAACGACAGGTTGTCGATCAGCACGCGGTCGCCGTAGCCCTTGGTGACGTTCTTGAATTCGATGACCTTGTCGCCCAGGCGTGGACCGGCCGGGATGTAGATCTCATTGGTTTCGCTGCGCTTCTGGAATTCCTGCGATTGCATTTCTTCGAAGCGTTGCAGACGAGCCTTGGATTTCGACTGGCGGGCCTTGGCGCCTTTGCGCACCCACTCCAGTTCTTCCTTCATGGCTTTTTCGTGGGCCGACTGCTGCTTGGATTCTGCAGCCAGACGATCGGACTTGGCTTCCAGCCAACCCGAATAGTTGCCCTCGTACGGAATGCCCGCGCCGCGGTCGAGTTCCAGAATCCAGCCGGCAACGTTGTCCAGGAAGTAACGGTCGTGCGTGATCGCAACCACAGTACCCGGGAAGTCGTGCAGGAAATGCTCGAGCCATGCAACGGAGTCGGCGTCCAGGTGGTTGGTCGGTTCGTCGAGCAGCAGCATGTCCGGTGCGGACAGCAGCAGACGGCACAGAGCCACACGACGCTTTTCACCACCGGACAGGTGTTCGACCTTGGCATCCCAGGCCGGCAGACGCAACGCATCGGCGGCGACTTCCAGCTGGCGTTCCAGGTTGTGGCCGTCGCTGGCTTGCAGGATGGCTTCGAGCTTGGCCTGTTCGGCGGCCAGTTTGTCGAAGTCGGCATCCGGATCGGCGTAGGCCGCGTAGACCTCGTCCAGACGCGCCTGGGCGTCCTTGATCACGCTGACCGCTTCCTCGACCACTTCACGCACGGTCTTGGTCGGATCCAGCTGTGGTTCCTGCGGCAGGTAGCCGATGTTCAGCTCCGGCATCGGACGGGCTTCGCCCTCGAACTCGGTGTCAACGCCAGCCATGATTTTCAGCAGCGTGGACTTACCCGAACCGTTGAGGCCGAGTACACCGATCTTGGCGCCGGGGAAGAACGACAGAGAAATATTTTTCAGGATTTCCCGCTTCGGCGGAACAACTTTGCCCAGCCGATGCATGGTGAATACGTATTGAGCCATGGAGAACCTAGGGTCAGTGACTGATGAATGATTGGAGCGCAGGCAATGCCCGGCCAGACCGTGCGCGTCGCTCGCTTGAGGCTATCAATACGTGCGCGCTGAAAAAGCCTGAGTCTAGGAGCTGGAACGCTCCCGCGTAACCGGCAAAGCTACCTTAATGACCGATGGCAGTCCAGCCGACGGGCTGGGGCTGGCACTTCGCCACAACTCAAGGCATGCTAGCCGCCCTTCGGGCGTCCGGCTTATAGTGCACGTCGCGCCAGTCCAGCCAAACCGCAGGATTACAGCTTGTCCAATGTCCCTCCGCCCTTGACTTCCAGTGCGCCGACCACAGCGCCCGGCTCCCCCCTGCGCGGAACCTTGAAGGGCACCTTGGCGACACTTGCGTTGTTGTTGCTGGCATTGCTGTTCTGGCAGTTGTTCGATCAGTTGCGCGAAACCCAGAAAAACCAGCGTCAATACACCATCGACTACACCGCCGATCTGGCCGCTCAGGTCAGCCTGAACATGGCACTCAACGCGCAGATCGCCCTCAACCTGTTGCCCATCGTCGAGCAACCGCAGGATGCCGATGAACTGCAGGCCCTGCTGCGCAAGCTGCAACAGTCGCTGCCGGAACTGCGCAGCCTGGCCTTGCTCAGCCCCTCGGGGAAAGTCATCAGTGACAGCGCTCCCGACAGCGAAGACAGCGACTACCTGGGTGAACTGGTACGCCGCAGCCACGCTCAGGCGCACTACTTCAGCAACGCCACCGATGGTTCTATGGTGCATTTATTGTTGCATCAGGCCAGCGGCAGCTCCCGGGGCTACTGGGCCTTGCGCCTGACACCAACCTTCTTTGCGTCCTTGACCAAGCAAAGCGAGACCGGCAGCCGTCCGTTGTGGCTGGTGGAAAACCGCATCAATCATCAGATCATCAGCCGTGACGAAGGGCTGCCCTCGGTCAATCCGGGCACGCTGACCGAGGACGATGTCGCCAACAGTGTGCTGACGGTTCCGCTGAGCAGCAGCGATTGGCAATTGCGCGGCTTATTTGACCGTCAGCGCGTACTGGAAGAACTGCTGCCGGCGTTCATCGGCAAATGCCTGCTGGGCCTGGCGTTTTCCATGCTGCCGTTCATCGCTTTGCTGAACATGCGCCGGCGTCAACGCCAATTGAATGAAGGCCGCCGGCGTTATCAGGACATTTTCGAAGGCACCGGTGTGGCCTTGTGTGTCCTCGACATGTCCGGGCTGAAGAGCTTTTTCGACAAGGCACACCTGCAGGACAGCGAACAACTGCAAGCGTGGCTGGCGATCCCGGAAAAACGCCGACAACTGGTGCAGGAACTGCGGATCACCGAGGTCAACCAGGTCGCACTGCAGTTGCTCAATGTCGATAACGCCAATAAAGCCTGGAAGCTGCTGATCGACGGCCATCCGCTGGACGGCACCGCCATCGGCAACAAGGTGCTCGATGCAGTGCTCAATCAGCAGCAACAGCTTGAGCTGGAAATCAAATTGCAGGATGCCGGCGGTCGCGACCAACACCTGTGGCTGGTACTGCGCCTGCCGCAAACCCAGGACGATTATAAATCGGTGATTTTGAGCATCACCGACATCACCAGCCGCAAGCTCATCGAGTTGTCGTTGCAAGAGCGCGAAGGGTTTTGGTCGGACGTGGTGCGCACCGTACCGGACCATCTGTATGTGCAGGATGTGATCAGCCAGCGCATGATCTACAGCAACCACCATCTGGGCCAGACGCTGGGTTACAACCGCACCGAACTGCACCAGATGGGCGAATACTTCTGGGAAATCCTCCTGCACCCCGAAGACGCCGACTATTACCACCGCTCCCGCCAGGTCCAGCGCCAGGCCGGTTATCGCCAGTTGATGCAGTGTCAGTTGCGTTTCCGCCATCGGGACGGCCTGTGGCGACGCTTCGAGATTCGCGAGCAGGCACTGGCGCGGGACAACGAGGATCAGGTCACACGGATCATCGGCGTGGCCAAGGACATCACCGACCAGATCGAAGCCAGCGAATCCCTGCGCGACAGCGAGCAGCGCTATCGCATGCTCGCCGAAAGCATCAGCGACGTGATTTTCTCCACTGACAGCCGCCTTAACCTCAACTACGTCAGCCCTTCGGTGCAAGCCGTGCTGGGCTATGACGCCGAGTGGATTTTCCAGAACGGCTGGCAATCGACCATCGCCAACCCCCAACAACTGACCGGCATCTACCACCTGATGGACCGGGTCAGCAAGGCGCTGGACCAGCCGGACCAACTGGCGGTGTTACGCAGCCAGGTACAAACCCAACTGTTCCTGTTCGATTGCCTGCGGGCCGACGGGCGCAAGATCCCCATCGAACTGCGCCTGGTGTTGGTCTGGGACGAACACGGGACGTTCGAAGGCGTACTAGGCGTCGGCCGCGACATCAGCCAGCAACGCCGGGCCGAAAAAGATTTGCGCATGGCCGCCACGGTATTCGAGCACTCGACCTCGGCGATCCTGATCACCGATCCGGCCGGCTACATCGTCCAGGCCAACGAAGCCTTCAGCCGTGTCAGCGGCTATGCCGTGGAGCAGGTGCTCGATCAGTTGCCGAACATGCTGACCGTGGACGATCAGCAGGAAGCCCACCTGCGTTATGTGCTCAAGCAATTGGGCCAGCACAGTACCTGGGAAGGCGAAGTCTGGCTCAAGCGCCGCAACGGCGAGCATTACCCGGCCTGGGTCGGGATTACCGCCGTACTCGACGACGAAGGCGACCTGGCCAGTTATGTGTGTTTCTTCAGCGACATCAGCGAGCGCAAGGCCAGCGAGCAGCGGATTCATCGCCTCGCCTACTACGACGCCCTGACCCACCTGCCCAACCGCACGCTGTTTCAGGATCGTCTGCACACGGCACTGCAATCGGCCGAACGGCAGAAGTCGTGGGTGGTGCTGATGTTCCTCGATCTCGATCGCTTCAAGCCGATCAACGATTCCCTGGGCCACGCCGCCGGCGACCGCATGCTCAAGGAGATGGCCACGCGCCTGCTCGGTTGCGTAGACGATGACGACACGGTGGCGCGCATGGGCGGTGACGAATTCACCTTGCTCCTGCAACCGCGAGCCAACCGGGAGATCGCCCTGAACCGGGCCATTCACGTGGCCGAACAGATTCTCGCCAGCCTGGTGAAACCCTTCGTGCTCGAGGGCCGCGAGTTCTTCGTCACGGCCAGTATCGGCATCGCCCTGAGTCCACAGGACGGCAACGAACTCAGCCAGTTGATGAAGAACGCCGACACCGCGATGTACCACGCCAAGGAGCGCGGCAAGAACAACTTCCAGTTCTATCAGGCGGACATGAACGCCAGCGCCCTGGAGCGACTGGAACTGGAAAGCGATTTGCGCCATGCCCTGGAACAGAACGAATTCGTGCTGTATTACCAGCCGCAGTTCAGCGGCGACGGCAAGCGCCTGACCGGTGCCGAGGCGCTGTTGCGCTGGCGTCATCCCCGCCGCGGGCTGGTGCCGCCGGGGGATTTCATTCCGGTGCTCGAAGAGCTCGGGCTGGTGGTGGATGTCGGCGACTGGGTGATCAGCGAAGCCTGCCGCCAACTCAAGGCCTGGCATCAGGCCAGGGTACGGGTGCCGAAGGTGTCGGTGAACATCTCCGCGCGGCAGTTCTCCGACGGCCAGCTCGGTACGCGAATCGCCACCATCCTCAAGGAAACCGGCCTGCCGCCGGCGTGCCTGGAACTGGAACTCACCGAAAGTATCCTGATGCGCGAAGTCAGCGAAGCGATGCAGATCCTCGACGGCCTGAAGAACCTCGGCCTGAGCATTGCAGTCGACGATTTCGGCACCGGTTACTCATCGCTCAACTACCTCAAGCAGTTCCCGATCGACGTACTGAAAATCGACCGTACCTTCGTCGACGGATTGCCGTCGGGCGAACAGGATGCGCAGATCGCCCGGGCGATCATCGCCATGGCCCACAGCCTTAACCTGGCGGTGATCGCCGAGGGTGTCGAGACCCATGAACAGCTCGACTTCCTGCGCGAGCACGGCTGCGATGAGGTGCAGGGTTATCTGTTCGGCCGGCCGATGCCGGCGGGGCGGTTCGAAGGGCAGTTCAGCAATGATGCGCTGTTCATGTTTGACTGAAACTCAATGTAGGAGCTGCCGAAGGCTGCGATCTTTTTGACCTTGAGGTCATGAACGCCACTTGTCTGCGACATGATGCCGTTTCATATGCCATCTAAAACCCATTGGGTTAGAATGCCCCCCTTTTCCGCCCCCGATCCCTGAGGACCGCCATGTTCAGCCGTGATTTGACTATTGCCAAGTACGACGCAGATCTCTTTGCCGCCATGGAGCAAGAAGCTCAGCGCCAGGAAGAGCACATTGAGCTGATCGCTTCGGAAAACTACACCAGCCCTGCGGTGATGGAAGCTCAAGGCTCGGTACTGACCAACAAGTACGCCGAAGGTTATCCGGGCAAGCGCTACTACGGTGGTTGCGAGTACGTAGATATCGTCGAGCAGCTGGCTATCGACCGTGCCAAAGAGCTGTTCGGCGCCGACTACGCCAACGTTCAGCCGCACGCCGGTTCGCAAGCCAACAGCGCCGTTTACCTGGCCCTGCTGTCTGCTGGCGACACCATCCTGGGCATGAGCCTGGCCCACGGTGGTCACCTGACCCACGGTGCCAGCGTTTCGTCCTCGGGCAAGCTGTACAACGCCATCCAGTACGGCATCGACGCCAATGGCCTGATCGACTACGACGAAGTCGAGCGCCTGGCCGTTGAGCACAAGCCGAAAATGATCGTGGCCGGTTTCTCTGCCTACTCGCAGATCCTCGACTTCCCGCGTTTCCGTGCAATCGCCGACAAGGTTGGCGCGTACCTGTTCGTCGACATGGCCCACGTGGCCGGTCTGGTCGCCGCTGGCGTCTACCCGAACCCGGTTCCATTCGCTGACGTCGTGACCACCACCACCCACAAGACCCTGCGCGGTCCACGTGGTGGCCTGATCCTGGCTCGCGCCAACGCCGACATCGAGAAGAAGCTGAACTCCGCAGTATTCCCGGGCGCCCAGGGCGGCCCGCTGGAGCACGTGATCGCAGCCAAGGCGATCTGCTTCAAGGAAGCGCTGCAGCCTGAGTTCAAGGCTTACCAGCAACAAGTGGTGAAAAACGCCCAGGCCATGGCCAGCGTATTCATCGAGCGCGGTTTCGACGTGGTTTCCGGCGGTACTCAGAACCACCTGTTCCTGCTGTCGCTGATCAAGCAGGAAATCTCCGGTAAAGACGCCGACGCCGCTCTGGGCAAAGCGTTCATCACCGTGAACAAGAACTCCGTACCAAACGATCCACGCTCCCCGTTCGTCACCTCCGGCCTGCGCTTCGGCACTCCGGCCGTGACCACTCGTGGCTTCAAGGAAGCAGAGTGCAAGGAACTGGCCGGCTGGATCTGCGACATCCTGGCTGACCTGAACAACGAAGCGGTGATCGATGCCGTTCGTGAGAAGGTCAAGGCCATCTGCAAGAAGCTGCCGGTGTACGGCGCTTAATCAGCCCCGCTAAACTGCAGTAATGAAAACCGGCCAGAGATGGCCGGTTTTTTATTGCCTGGAGTTTAATTAGCGACTCATACCCGCAAGACAACCAACTAACAGCACCACAACACCCAGGCAAAAAAAAATTACACCCTGCCACTTGCAAACTTAAACCCTTGCAACACACACGGCACCCTCAACCAACAAAAACTGCTTATTCTAAAACCCGCTTCAATCATCAACCAATAACGAATGGGTTACATCATGAATGGCAATATTGAAAAATCTTTCATCGCAATACTGCGAATGTTTGACCATAAGGTGAATGTTCTTGAACTGCTCCACGGCAAACCGGCGATGGCCACCATCAGACTGTTCAGCGGAGGCTCTTTCATCGGCAGACCGCAGCCTCAGGACCACTCCCACCTGCTCGGAATACGCCCCAACGAGCAGATCGGTGAAGTGACAAGTTTGAAACTGCACTTTCTGCATACCGCTGACGGGTACATACTTACAATAAAAAACAAGGGTGATTATTATAATCGGATCATCAGCGAGAACTGGATTGATACCTTTGAAGCCATGGATTCAGACACTGACGAACCAACAGCCTTTACACTTCTCAATCATCAAGGCGCAGTGGTTACACTGGATAATTTACCGGCGACTCACTCACAAATCTCACTAAAAATAGAAGACAAACATTACATGGGCGGACTTAAAGTAAATGGCTCGCCCTATGTTTATCTTGGAAAAACTGAAGAGCGCTCAAAAATTACTTTCATCCTGACTATCCTTGAAAGAAAAGCACCTCGAACCTGATTTTACCCACAATAACGCTCGAACAAACACCATCAAAAGCGGCTTACATAACGTCGCCCGCAGGCTGCCTCTCGGGGCAGCCTCACCCATATTCTCAAAAAAATCGGCATCCGATTTTTCCCGCACCGCTCAAGACCGTGCATTCCGCCCAACTGGTATGACCGGTCATGCCAATTTTGTAAATTTCGCTTGCGACCCATCAAAATCAGCGCCTAAACTGCACCCGCACTGGACATACCGGTAAGACCACAATAATTAAGTCCTGAATCTGATGTGCCCCGCACACCGCAGCCAGGACACCGACCAGGATTCCTCCCATGCTCAGATGGTGCTCGCGTTCAATCTTCCTTCAAGTGGTTCTCGGACTGGTGCTCGGCATCGTCTGCGGTCTGACCCTTCCCGAATACTCCGCCCAACTCAAACCCCTCGGCGACGGCTTCATCAAGCTGATCAAGATGCTCATCGGCTTGATCGTGTTCTGCGTGGTGGTCAGCGGCATCAGCGGTGCCGGCGACCTGAAAAAGGTCGGGCGCATCGGTCTGAAATCGGTGATCTACTTCGAAGTGCTGACCACCATCGCCTTGGTGATTGGCCTGGTGTTCGCCTTCAGCACCGGTATCGGCAGCGGCGCGAACATTCACCTGGAGCAGCTTTCCGCAGCCGACATGGGCGATATTGCCCAGCGCAGTCAGCACATGCACACCACTACCCAGTTCTTGATGGACCTGATTCCGACTTCGGTGATCGGTGCCTTTGCCGATAACAATATCCTGCAAGTCCTGCTGTTTTCTGTGTTGTTCGGCAGTGCACTGAATCTGGTGGGCGAGGCGGCATCGGGTATTTCGCGGCTGATCAATGAGCTCAGCCACGTGATCTTCCGCATCATGGGCATGATCGTGCGACTGGCACCGATCGGTGTATTCGGTGCGATCGCCTTCACCACCAGCAAATATGGCCTGGACTCGCTGCAGCACCTGGGCAGCCTGGTCGGCCTCTTCTACCTGACCTGTGTTGCATTCGTGGCCCTGATTCTCGGCCTGGTGATGCGCCTTTCCGGCTTGAAGATGTGGCCGTTGCTCAAGTACCTGCGCGAAGAACTGCTGATCGTCATGGGCACCGCTTCGTCCGACGCGGTGCTGCCACAAATCATGCGCAAGCTTGAACACCTGGGCATCGGCAGTTCGACGGTCGGGTTGGTGATTCCAACGGGTTACTCGTTCAACCTCGACGGCTTCTCGATCTACCTGACCCTGGCCATCGTGTTCATCGCCAACGCCACCGGCACGCCGCTGGCCATGACTGACCTGCTGACCATTCTGCTGGTGTCGCTGATCACATCCAAAGGCGCCCACGGTATTCCCGGCTCGGCGCTGGTGATTCTGGCGGCCACCCTGACAGCCATTCCGGCAATTCCGGTGGTGGGTCTGGTACTGGTGCTGGCCGTGGACTGGTTCATGGGCATCGGTCGGGCGCTGACCAACCTGATTGGCAACTGTGTGGCGACCGTGGCCATCGCGCGGTGGGAAAAGGACATCGATGTGCAGCGGGCGAACAAGGTACTTTCCGGTCAGGCCGGTTACACCTTTCAGCCGAGAAAACCGGTTGCTCAAGCGGCAGCCAAAGAATTCTGAATGACCGCCGTGCCTGCCGACCGCGGGCACGGCTCATGGAGCGAACAAGTGATTACCTCATCAACCGTCGTCAACTCAGTGGTAGAAAAACTTCGGGCCGCTTTGGCTCGAGGTCAGTGGCGCTCCGGCGAAATGCTGCCGGGGCAACGTGAACTGGCCGAACAACTGGGTATCAGCCGTCCGAGCCTGCGTGAAGCCGTCATCGTTCTGGAAACCCTCGGACTGGTGCGCTCGATGCCGGGCAAAGGCGTGGTGGTGCTCGAAGCCAATCTCGCCGACAACCAGGCGCATGACAACGCGGTGGCCGCAGCGAGCCTGGAAGACGTGCTGCAACTGCGCTACACCCTTGAGCCATTCATCGTCGGCCTCGTCGCGCAGTCCATCAGCAGCAAGGAGGTCGGGCAACTGCGCCTGACCCTGATGGACATGCGCGAAGCCCTGGAGGCCAATGACAGTGAAGCGGGCGTAAACGCCTACATTGCGTTCCACGAAGAACTGTTCACGCTGACGTCGAACCCGATCTTCCAGAGCGTGGTGCAGCAAACCAGCAATGCCCTCAAGCAAAGCGCCGAAGTGTTGCGCAACTCACCGGAGCATCTGGCCGAGCGACTTGAAGAAAACGAAGCCGTGGTGCGGGCCATCCGCAGCAAGAACAGCGCCCAGGCCAGCGCCGAGATGCGCCGGCACATTCTGCGCGAAGGCCAACGCATGGGTATCGAACTGAACATCCCGGAAGACAACCTCGGCAGTTGAAACCTCTTCGAACTGGAGATCGGCCATGAACAGCTTCGCCTCGCCACAAACACTCGCCACCCTGCCCGTCCGCCCTTCAGTGGATGATCTGTATTCGCGGGTCCTCGAGGCCATTTTCGAACAGCGCATCCATTCGGCCAGTCGCTTTACGGAAGAAAGCCTTGCACTGATGTTCGGTGCAAGGCGCAGCGACATGCGTGAGGTGCTGATGCGCCTGTCCCATCAGCACATCATCCTCCTTCGCGCCAACCATCGTCCCCGCGTCACCGAGCCCGATGCCGAGCAGACCCGGCAGACACTGCATGCCCGGCGACTGGCCGAGATCATGCTATTGCGCCTGGCGGCTCAGCGAGCGTGCGCGCAAGACTTGAAGCGCCTGCGGACACTGGTCGAAAAAGAGCGTCAATGCGCCGAGCGTGGCCGGGCGATTCGTTTGTCGGGCGAGTTTCATTTGCAGTTGGCAAAAATGGCGGGAAATGCGCCGCTAGCGCATTTTCTTGAGAGCCTTGTGCCATTGACTTCGTTGGCGATTGCGCAGTGTGAGGAGCAGATGCACAGTTGTTGTGCCTGGCAGGATCATTTGGCGATTGTTGATGCTGTTGAATGTGGAAATACTGCGACAGCGACCATGCTGATTAACCGGCATCTGGATCATCTGGAACAGACACTGCTCAATACAACCCGTGAACATTGTGTTGCCGGCTAGATTGCATCGCGGGCAAGCCCTCTCCCACAGTGTTCGAGGATGAGCTGTTCAACCAGAAACCTGTGGGAGCCGGGCTTGCCCGCGATGGCGTCCTCAAAGACGCCATAAAAACCTCAGTCCGCCGCCACCCGTGCAAACCCCTCACGAATTTTCTCTTCCGGCAAATCGTCAGCAATGAACACGATCACGCTCTCACGCAATTCGTCTTCAGCCCACTCGGTGTCCCAGTCGAACCCATAAAGCTTCAGTACCCCCTGAAACACCATGCGCCGTGGTTCACCGAGGATGCTCAATACGCCTTTGTACCGCAGTAACTGCTTGCCATGCGCCTCCAGCAGTTCGTTCATGAACTCGCTGAGCTTGTCGATATCCAGCGGCTTTTCAGTGCGCAGGACCAGGCTGGAAATGCGATCAATGGACGGTGCCTGGCTGACCGGTCGCAAACTCACACCGCCACCGAGGTCGGCGTTGAGATTGAAACCGCGCACGTCAAGCAATTCGGCCAGGTCGATCTTGCCGTGGTCGACCACGCGGATCGGGGCGCGACGGTTGATGCGGGTCAGGCGCTCGCTCAACGCGCTGAAGGTCGGCTCGTCTACCAGATCGCGCTTGCTCACCAGCAAGCGGTCGGCGAAACCGATCTGCGCCTGGGCGATGGTCTGGGTCAGGTGCGAGTCGGCATGTGCCGCGTCGACCAGCGTGATGATGCCGTCGAGGATGTAGCGCTCGCGCAGTTCTTCATCGATGAAGAAGGTTTGCGCCACGGGTGCCGGGTCGGCCAGGCCGGTGCATTCGATCACCAGGCGGTCGAAGGCGATATCGCCCTGGTCCAGACGTTCGAGCAACAGATAAAGCGCTTTGGTCAGGTCGGTATGGATGGTGCAGCAGACGCAGCCGTTGGAGAGCGTCATTACTTGTACCGGCTCATCGCCCAACAACTGCGTATCGATTCCGGCGTCGCTGAATTCATTCTCGATCACGGCGATTTTCAGGCCGTGCTCGGCCTTGAGCAGGTGACGCAACAGGGTGGTCTTGCCGGCGCCGAGGAAGCCGCTGAGGATCGTGACCGGGATGGGGGAGGACAAACGGGTTCTCCTTGGAAATGGAAACGCAAAAACAACTGTAGGAGCGAGCTTGCTCGCGATGAACGCAAGGATAACGCGAGCATTCAGACAGCACGCGTTATCGTTGACGTCCATCGCGAGCAAGCTCGCTCCCACAAGATCAACAGCACTTCGGCCCGCCCTTGCCACCGTAACGGGCTTCCTGACGTTCGCGGAAGAACATCTCGTAGCTCATCACCGGTTTGTCCGGGTGCCTGGTCTGCATGTGCTCGACGTAGTTGTCGTAGTCGGGCATGCCGACCATCAGGCGCGCGGCCTGACCGAGGTATTTACCGAGGCGACTCAGGTCATTGAACATGATGCAAATCCTCGATCACGCTTCCGGCAGAGCCTGGAATGGCGCTTCTTTATCCGTACGCTCTTTGCTGCCCCAGGCGGAAATACCGATCTTGAGCGCATAGAACAGGATGCTGAACACCACGAACAGGAACAGCGCGGTCAGCGTGGCGTTGGTGTAGGCGTTGAAAATTACGTGCTGCATCTGCGTGATGTCCTTGGCCGGGGCGAGGATCTGGCCGCTAGCCAAGGCATCGCTGTATTTTTTCGCCAGAGCGAGGAAGCCGATCGCCGGGTTGGCGTCGAACAGCTTGATGAAGCCGGCGGTGGTGGTGCAGATCAGCAACCACATGGCTGGCACCAGGGTCACCCAAATGTAGCGCTGGCGTTTCATCTTGATCAGCACGACGGTGCCGAGCATCAGCGCGATACCGGCCAGCATCTGGTTGGAGATACCGAACAGCGGCCACAAGGTGTTGATGCCGCCCAGCGGGTCGATCACGCCCTGGTACAGCAGATAACCCCACATGGCCACGCAACCGGCGGTGGCGATCAGGTTGGCGGTCCAGGATTCGGTGCGGCGCAGGGCCGGCACGAACGAGCCGAGCAAATCCTGAAGCATGAAGCGCCCGGCACGGGTACCGGCGTCGACTGCGGTCAGGATGAACAGCGCTTCGAACAGGATCGCGAAGTGGTACCAGAACGCCATGGTGTTCTCGCCCGGCAGAACACTGTGCAGGATCTGTGCGATCCCCACCGCCAGGGTCGGCGCACCACCGGCACGGGCCAGGATGGTGGTTTCCCCGATGTCATGGGCCACTGCCTGCAAGGCTTCCGGGGTAATGGCGAAGCCCCAGTTACTGACGGCTGTCGCAACGGCCACCACATCACCACCGACCACGGCCGCCGGGCTGTTCATGGCGAAGTACACACCCGGCTCGATCACCGACGCGGCGACCATGGCCATGATGGCCACGAAGGATTCCATCAGCATGCCGCCGTAACCGATGTAGCGGGCATTGGTTTCGTTATCCAGCAGTTTCGGTGTGGTCCCGGAAGAGATCAGCGCATGGAAACCCGACACCGCGCCACAGGCGATGGTGATGAACAGGAACGGGAACAGACCGCCCTTCCAGACCGGGCCGGAGCCGTCGATGAACTGGGTCAGGGCCGGCATTTTCAGCTCGGGCATGGTCACCAGGATGCCGATGGCCAGGGCGACGATGGTGCCGATTTTCAGGAAGGTCGACAGGTAGTCACGGGGTGCCAGGATCAGCCACACCGGCAACACCGCCGCGACAAAACCGTAACCGATCAGCATCCAGGTGATTTCTACGCCAGTAAAGCTGAACGCCTTGGCCCACACCGGATCCGCGGCAATCTGCCCGCCGAGCCAGATCGAGCCGAGCAGCAACAGCACGCCGATCACCGAGATCTCGCCGATGCGGCCCGGGCGGATGTAGCGCATGTAGATGCCCATGAACATCGCGATCGGGATGGTCGCCATCACCGTGAAAATCCCCCACGGGCTCTCGGCCAAGGCTTTCACCACGATCAGCGCCAGCACCGCGAGGATGATGATCATGATCAGGAAGCAACCGAACAGCGCGATGGTGCCGGGGATGCGGCCCATTTCCTCACGGACCATGTCGCCCAGGGAGCGGCCGTTGCGGCGGGTGGACATGAACAGGACCATGAAGTCCTGCACCGAACCGGCCAGCACCACGCCGGCGATCAGCCACAGCGTGCCGGGCAGGTAGCCCATCTGCGCGGCCAGCACCGGGCCGACCAACGGCCCCGCGCCAGCGATGGCGGCGAAGTGGTGACCGAAGAGGATGTGTTTATTGGTCGGAACGTAATCCAGACCGTCATTGTTGATCACGGCGGGAGTGGCCCGTCGCGCATCGAGTTGCATGACACTGTTGGCGATGAACAGACTGTAGTAACGGTAGGCGACCAGATAGATGGCGACGGCAGCGACCACGATCCACAAGGCATTGATTGCCTCGCCTCGACGCAATGCCACGACACCCAGGGCGCACGCACCTACGATTGCCAGCACCAGCCAGGGCAGATGGCGTAGCGGGCTATTATTATTTTTCATTTTATTATTCCAGCCAGAGTGGACAAGAAAGACAGCCACCCCGAGTTTAGCGCTCCTGACGGCAAAGACCATACCCCGACATAGGTCTGGACACCGGCCAGCGCTGGCAGCCTTGAAGAATGCAGGTCTATAGTCAGCGTACATCTACGAGGACCGTGCCATGAGCGAGCACCCTGCCGACCGTCGCCGCTTCAAACGTATTGCGTTCGATGCCCGAACTGACTTGAGTCAGGGTGAGTTCACCTGGCCGGTGCAGTTGATTGATCTATCGCTCAAGGGGGTGCTGATCGAGCGACCCGATCCGTGGTTGGGCAATCCGCAGCAGGATTTTCTGGTCGACATTCATCTGAGCGAAGACGTCGACATCATCATGGATGCGCAACTGGCCCACGATGACCATGGCCAACTCGGCTTTGTCTGCCTGCACATCGGCCTGGAATCCATAGAACGGTTGCGGCGACTGATCGAGCTCAACCTGGCCGACGAGGTCGAACTCGAGCGAGAGTTGGGTGCACTGATCGAAATTTGAACGCACCTCCCTGTAGGAGCTGCCGAAGGCTGCGATCTTTTGATCTTGAAAATGCAAGATCAAAAGATCGCAGCCTTCGGCAGCTCCTACACAGGGAGACAGGCGTTATTCGAAGAGTGCGTCGAGGGCCTGTTCCAGACGGGTTACGGCAATAATCTGCAACCCCGGTGGCGCCTCCTTCGGCGCATTGCCCTTAGGCACGATGGCCCGCTTGAAGCCGTGCTTGGCAGCCTCTTTCAAACGCTCCTGACCGCTCGGCACAGGTCGCACCTCACCGGAAAGCCCCACTTCGCCGAACACCAGCAGATCGTGAGGCAGCGGCCGGTTGCGTAAACTGGACATCACCGCTGCCATCAATGCCAGGTCGGACGCCGTTTCGAGCACCTTGACCCCGCCGACCACGTTGAGAAACACGTCCTGATCGTGGGTCGGAATGCCACCATGACGGTGCAGCACCGCCAGCAACATCGCCAGCCGGTTTTGATCCAGCCCCAGCGTGACCCGCCGCGGGTTGGCCAAATGGCTATCGTCCACCAGCGCCTGTACCTCCACCAACATCGGCCGCGTGCCTTCCCACGTCGCCATGACCACACTGCCCGGGACTTCCTCCTGGGCACGGGTCAGAAAAATCGCCGAAGGGTTGGAGACTTCTTTCAGGCCCTTGTCGGTCATGCCGAACACGCCCAGTTCATTGACGGCACCGAAACGGTTCTTCACCGCCCGCAGCAAACGCAGGCGCCCGTCGGACTCACCTTCGAAATACAGCACAGTGTCGACCATGTGCTCCAGAACCCGAGGCCCCGCCAGCGCGCCTTCCTTGGTGACATGGCCCACCAGGAAAATCGCCGTACCGCTCTGCTTGGCATAACGCACCAGCAACGCCGCGCTTTCACGCACCTGGGATACACCACCCGGTGCCGATTGCAGTTGCTCGGTAAAGATCGTCTGGATCGAGTCGATCACCATCACCCTGGGCTTTTCCTGGCGGGCCGTGGCAATGATGGCTTCGATGCAGGTTTCGGTCATGACCCGCAGTTGATCCTGAGGCAACCCCAGGCGTCGCGCACGCATGGCCACTTGCTGCTGGGACTCTTCACCGGTGACGTACAAAGCCGGCATGCTCTTGGCGAGGTTGCACAACGTTTGCAGCAGAATGGTCGACTTGCCGATGCCCGGATCGCCACCGATCAGCACCACCGAGCCATCCACCAGACCACCACCCAGAACCCTGTCGAGCTCGCTGGAAGCAGTGGAGAAGCGCGGAACTTCTTCGACACTGACTTCAGCCAGCGTCTTGATCTGCGCCTGCTGGCCGGCCCAGCCGGTACGACCGCTGGGGGCGGCTGCCCCGCCGCTTTCCACCATGGTTTCGGTGAGCGTGTTCCAGGCCCCGCATTCACCGCACTGCCCGGCCCATTTGGGGAAGGTTGAGCCGCACTCGGTGCAGCCGTACATGCGCTTGGCCTTGGCCATCGGAACTCCCGGAAAAAAACGCGATGATAGCTCAGCTGAGGCACGCGAGTGCGGCCAGATATTTGCAATCTTCTGGATGATTTCAAATAGCCATAATCTATTCGTACTTTTTTGAAATAAGACCGCGATAAATCCTTGTATAAGTTTTTACCCAACATACTCAACAAACACTTGAGACATGCCTTACTACCCCTTTAAAAACCTATACAAGCTTTATTCATTTATACACCTGATGCACAACTTCAAAAACGCTCACATAGAGAGAACCCCAAACTAACGAAACAGTTAACAGCATTGCAACTGCAATTAATTTTCAACACCGACTTTTTTGTTTAACAATTACCCGAACAATTTCAACATCCCAACTCAAGGAGGGTACTTCAACCTGGTTCGCTCACACAGCGAAGTCATATCGCTGAAAAAAGCCGTAAGCGAACCGCCGCAGAAGGGCTGGCCGGCCCACAAATGAGATCAATCGACGAGTTCTCCATGACCACCCGGATCGATTGCTGGCAAGCTCGGCAGACCGTTGATTCGAGCAGAATGCGATTGGCTGATTTACACTGCGTTCATCAACCTCATCTGTAACAAGGAAATAACCTATGGGCGTGCTAAACGAGTTCAAGGCCTTCGCGGTCAAAGGCAACGTGGTCGACATGGCCGTCGGCATCATCATCGGCGCAGCCTTCGGCAAGATCGTCACATCGTTTGTCGGTGACCTGGTCATGCCGCCAATCGGGATGCTGATCGGTGGTGTGGACTTCAGTGACCTGGCCATAACGCTCAAGGCAGCAGAGGGTGCGACTCCGGCGGTGGTGCTGGCTTATGGCAAATTCATCCAGACCATCATCGACTTCATCATCGTCGCCCTCGCGATCTTCGTCGGCGTCAAGGCCATCAACCGCCTGAAGCGCGAAGAGGCCGTGGCTCCGAGCCTGCCGCCGGTTCCAACCAAGGAAGAAGAGTTGCTGGGAGAGATCCGCGACTTGCTCAAGGCCCAGAACAACCGGCCTTGACCGCCCCCGCATCAAACGGCGCCTTCGAGGCGCCGTTTTTTTTACCAGAAGTTTTCCACCGCCACCTGACCGGGTCGCCGGCTGAGGCTCAAGTGCATGTCCCGCTGTTTAAGCAGCTTGCGCGTGTCATCGATCATCTGCGGATTGCCGCACAGCATGACCCGTGAGTGTTCAGGCGTCAGCGCAACACCTGCGGCGCGCTCCAGTTCGCCACTGTCAATCAGTGTGGTGATCCGCCCGTTCAATGAGCCCGGATGCTGTTCACGAGTGACCGTGGTGATGAATTGCAGTTTGTGTGCGTACTCGGCCAGATAGTCACGTTGCGTCAGCCCCGCGATCAGTTCCTGATAAGCCAGTTCCCGGGCTTCACGAACGCTATACACCAGGATGATCCGCTCGAATCGCTCCCAGACTTCAAAGTCCTGCAGTATCGACAGGAACGGCGCCACGCCGGTTCCGGTGGATAACAGCCATAGATCGCGCCCATCGACAAAACGGTCCAGCGTCAGGTAACCAAAGGCCTGGCGGTCGACCAGCAATTTGTCGCCAACGACCAGCCGGCTGAGCTCGCTGGTGAACTCACCACCCGGCACGACAATGGAAAAGAACTCGAGGAACTCGTCAAAGGGTGAGGACACCATCGAGTAGGCGCGCCATACCGTGCTGCCATCAGCCCTGGTGACGCCCAACCGGGCAAACTGCCCCGCCCGAAAACGAAACCCCGCATCCCGTGTGGCACGCAGGGTAAACAGGTTCGGGGTCAACGGATGAACCTCGAGCAAGGTCTGACGGGTAAATTTTTCTTCGCTGACGGACATGGAAGGCTCCAATCAATAGATACCTCAGTGTCCCGCAAAGACGGCAGCATAAACACAGACATTTTGTAGTGTTATTGAGTGTGCAACTTATTGATTATTCGATATGAGAAACACCAGACAATATAAAATGACAAATGGCATTTAATATTTAACACACGGTTTAAGAACCTGGCACACACTTTTTCAGCCGTTAAAAGAGCAAAATCGTCGAACTACAATTGTCGGATATGTCCTACACTCCGTCACGTGCCGGATCTCGGATCCAAAACAAGCACCCTCCGGAAACATACTGTTGGAGACCCCGTATATGGAAATCTGGAAGGAGTCACAGCTTCAACTGCTTTCTCAAACACAGGACATTAATACGGCCTATCGAATATCACTGAATTTCGTCAGGAACCTTGGATATAAATTTTGTGCCTTTTCAACCATTTCAGCGAACAGTCGCACTGATTGCTGCCCCGTCAACCTGAACAACTATCCACACGACTGGAACACACAGTATGAACAAAGCAACGCCAGAGAGATTGACCCCGTAGCGGCCTATTGCAATCACTCCATGCTACCCGTGCTCTGGAGCAAAGAGCTCTTCTGCGCAACCCCGTGGTTATGGCAACTGCTGCAACAGCAAGGCTTGGCCCATGGCTGGTCGCAAGCAATCCACGATGAAGAAAGCGGCCTGCGCAGCATTCTCAGCCTAGCCCGAAGCCATTGCCCGATTTCAGCCTATGAGCTGTACGAAAATCTTGGATTCTCGGTGTTCATCAGTCGCCACCTGCACGCCCTGGCGATCGGGATGCAACCAAAAAAACCGGTTCATACTAACGCCCCCTCCTTGTCACGGCGGGAAATCGAAGTATTGAAACTGTCGGCCGATGGCAAGACGGCTTATGAAATTGCCAGGATCCTCAACTTGAGTGAACGCACGATCAACTTTCATGTGCACAGGGCTATCGAAAAGCTCGGCGTCAACAACAAGATGGCGGCAGTCATGGCCGCGAACCGCTCCGGAGCCATCTGAAAGCGCCCGACAGCGGGAAAACCTGCGGGTAATCCGATCAAAAAAAACGTACCATTTGCGGTCCCTCCTGAGTGATGGCGTGTAGACCTTCACGACGCAGTACACTCGGACGGCTCCGCCCGCGCCAACGCCTCAGGGCAGCGGGACAACCGTTGATTACCCAGAGCCCCGCCCCATGCCTTTGCTCGAAACACCCTTCGCCAGCCTCGACCTGATCCGCCAGCCAGAACAGCAGAATGAACCGTTGCAAGCTTTCGATGCGGCTGATGAATACCTGCTCAATTATCTTGCCGAGCAGCAGCCAACGGCCGAGATGCGGGTATTGGTGCTCAACGACAGTTTCGGCGCGTTGGCGGCCAGCCTGGCGGGCAAGGTGCGGGTGGTCAGCAGCGGTGATTCGTTCCTGGCCTTGCAGGGCCTGGAAAAGAACCTGGTGCGCAACGGCCTGGCGTTTGATGCGGTACCGAGCGTCCCCGCCAGCGAGGCACCTGTCGGGCCATTCGACTGCGTACTGATCCGCGTACCGAAAACCCTGGCATTGCTGGAAGAGCAACTGATCCGTCTGCAAGGGCAACTGGCACCTGGCGCCCAAGTGATCGCCGCGGCCATGATCAAGCACCTGCCCCGGGCGGCGGGCGACTTGCTGGAGCGCTACATCGGCCCCGTACAAGCCTCGCTGGCGGTGAAGAAGGCGCGGTTATTGATTGCCACGGCAGAAGACAAAACCCCGGTTGTGTCGCCTTACCCGACGCGGTACAGACTCGACGAACCGACTATCGAACTGCTCAACCACGCCAACGTGTTTTGCCGCGAAGGCCTGGACATCGGCACCCGGGCGTTTTTGCCACACCTGCCGAAAAACCTTGGCTCGGCGCGGGTCGCCGATCTCGGTTGCGGCAACGGTGTCCTGGCCATCGCCAGCGCCCTGCAAAACCCCGAGGCCCACTACACGCTGGTGGACGAATCATTCATGGCCGTGCAGTCGGCCGCCGAAAACTGGCACGCAGCGTTGGGTGAACGGGAAGTGATCGTACGTGCCGGCGATGGCCTGGCCGGCCAGGAACCGCAATCGCTTGACGTGGTGCTGTGCAATCCGCCGTTTCACCAGCAACAGGTCGTGGGCGACTTCCTGGCCTGGCGGATGTTCCAGCAAGCGCGCGAGGCGCTGGTTGTGGGCGGCGCGCTGTACATCGTCGGCAATCGTCACCTGGGTTACCACAGCAAGCTGGCGCGTTTGTTCCGTGGCGTCGAGCAAGTGGCAGCCAATCCGAAATTCGTGATCCTCAAGGCGCGAAAGTAACAGGCAAAAAAAACCCTCCGGTCGGAGGGTTGTAAATCCGCGCCTTGAGGCTGCGGGGGAGATGTCAGTGCGTCGTCAGACCGGCCGCGTTCATGAACAAACGCATCAGGCTGGCGACAATGAACAAGGCACCCACGCTGCCGACCCAGATCAGGGCCAACCAGCCGAGCCGCTGCCACAGCGGTTTTTTTTCGGCTTTTTCAATGTCGTGCAGGGAATGTTTGGCTGCCATAACGTCAATCCTCTTCAAGATTGATGGCGTCGCATCCGACGCCATCGCGAGCAAGCTCGCTCCCACAACAGGGCTAGTGATAACCGTCTTCATGAGTGACCTTGCCGCGGAACACGTAGTAGCTCCAGAAGGTGTAGCCCAGGATGAACGGGATGATGAACAGCGTGCCCACCAGCATGAAACCCTGGCTTTGCGGCGGTGCGGCGGCATCCCAGATCGAGATCGACGGCGGGATGATGTTCGGCCACAGGCTGATGCCCAACCCGCTGTAACCAAGGAAGATCAGCACCAGGGTCAACAGGAACGGCGTGTAGTGCGCATTGCGGGCCACGGCACGGATCAATCCGTACATTGTCACCAGCACCAGAATTGGCACCGGCATGAACCAGAACAGATTCGGCATGGTGAACCAGCGTGCGGCAATTTCCGCGTGGGCCAACGGAGTCCAGATGCTGACGATGCCGATCACCGCCAGCAGTACGAAGGCCAATGGCCGTGCCAGGTCATGCATCTGCTCCTGCAACTTGCCTTCGGTCTTCATGATCAGCCAGGTGCAACCGAGCAACGCATAGGCCACCACCAGCGCCGCGCCACAGAACATCGTGAACGGTGTCAGCCAGTCCAGTGAACCACCGGCGAACTGCCGATTGACCACCGGCAGCCCATCGATGAACGCACCGAGTGCCACACCCTGGAAGAACGTCGCGGTGATCGAGCCACCGATGAACGCCTTGTCCCACAGGTGACGTTTGTCGTCCCTGGCCTTGAAGCGGAACTCGAAGGCTACGCCGCGAAAGATCAGCCCGATCAACATCAGGATCAGCGGCAGGTACAACGCGGAAAGCACCACCGAATAGGCCAGCGGAAACGCGCCGAACAACGCCGCCCCCCCCAATACTAGCCAGGTCTCGTTGCCGTCCCAGACCGGGGCGACGGTGTTCATCATCACATCGCGATCGGTCTTGCCCGGAATGAACGGGAAGAGAATGCCGATGCCCAGGTCGAAACCGTCCATGACCACGTACATCATGATGCCGAAGATGATGATCACGGCCCAGATCAGCGGAAGATCAATACCCATGATTCAAATCTCCTTGGTCAGGCTGTGGCCCGCATCGGCGTGATCGTCGTCGGCGGCGGACAGCGGACGGGCCGGTGTGCGTTTCTGGCCGGGACCTCCGTCGTTGGTTTCCTTGCCTTCGTCGATCTTCGGCCCCTTTCGCACCAGGCGCATCATGTAGCCAAGTCCGGCGCCAAACAGGGCGAAATACACCACGACGAACAGGATCAGGGTGATGCTCATCTGCATGACGCTATGGTTGGACGACGCATCCGCCGTGCGCATCAGGCCGTAGACCACCCAAGGCTGACGGCCAATTTCGGTGGTGAACCAGCCGGCGAGGATCGCAATCAGACCTGAGGGCCCCATCCACAACGCCAGGTACAGGAACGGCCGCGAGGTGTAGAGGGTGTCGCGCTTGCGCAGCCACAGGCTCCACAACCCGGTGAAGATCATCAGCATGCCCAGGCCCACCATGATCCGGAACGACCAGAACACAATGGTCGAATTTGGCCGATCTTCAGGCGGGAACTCCTTGAGCGCCGGGACTTGCTTGTCCAGCGAGTGGGTCAGGATCAGGCTGCCCAGGTACGGAATCTCGACGGCGAATTTGGTTTTCTCCTCTTTCATGTCCGGCCAGCCGAACAGGATCAGCGGAGTCGCCTCGTTACCCTTGTTTTCCCAGTGCCCCTCGATCGCGGCGATTTTCGCCGGCTGATGCTCAAGTGTATTGAGGCCGTGGAAGTCGCCGATGACCGCCTGGATCGGCGCGACGATCAACGCCATCCACATGGCCATCGAGAGCATTTTGCGGATCGCCGGGTTGTCCTTGCCGCGCAGCAAATGCCAGGCCGCGGAGGCACCCACGAAGAAGGCCGTGGCTACGAACGCCGCCGTGGCCATGTGCATCAGGCGATACGGGAACGACGGGTTGAAGATGACTGCCAGCCAGTCGGTGGGGATGACCTGCCCGTTGACGATCTCGAAGCCCTGCGGGGTCTGCATCCAGCTGTTGGAGGCGAGAATCCAGAAGGTCGAGATCAACGTACCGATGGCGACCATCACGGTGGCGAAGAAGTGCAGGCCACGCCCGACCTTGTTCCAGCCAAAAAGCATGACCCCCAGGAACCCGGCCTCGAGGAAGAACGCCGTGAGCACTTCATAGGTCAGCAACGGCCCGGTAACCGATCCGGCGAAGTCCGAGAAGCGGCTCCAGTTGGTACCGAACTGATAGGCCATGACCAGGCCGGAAACCACGCCCATGCCGAAGTTGACGGCAAAGATCTTCGACCAGAAATGGTAGAGGTCACGGTAGGTGTCGTTATGGGTTTTCAACCACAGGCCTTCGAGTACCGCCAGGTAACTCGCCAGGCCGATGGTGATGGCCGGAAACAGGATGTGGAACGAGATGGTGAACGCGAACTGAATTCGGGCGAGATCAAGTGCCTCTAAACCGAACATAAGTCTTCCTCTGTCAGGTAGTACGGCTGCTGGCCGGAAGCCTGCACCCACGGCCCCCACGGATATGGAGTGTGGCGAATCTCTGTTTGTTCTTTTTTTGCACGCATCACAACGCAGGGAGTCTGGCCTTGCGGCCGCCGGATCAATTCCTTTTGCGGGTTTTGATCTGGATCAATCAACGTTGAAAGAGTAGTCCCAATTTCGGGGATGAACCGCGTGGTCTATTGCCGCGTGACAAGTTGCCTCATGGCCTTGGTCACGAGCTGAAATACATTTCCTGTGGGAGCGGGCTTGCTCGCGAAGGGGGCATCAGCTTCAACATCAATGTTGACTGACACTCAGCCTTCGCGAGCAAGCCCGCTCCCACAGGAAAATCGATGTCTGGCTAACTAAATTTTTTGTCATGGCAACTTTCTGTTACAGGTTGGTGATAATCTCGCTGTTCCCCTCTCCCCAGATTTCCCCGCAGATGCCCAGCCAAGAGCCCTTGCTGTTACGTCACCATCGCCCTTTTCTCGCGTTCTGGCTGGCCAGGATCTTTACTGCCAGCGGCTTCCAGATGCTCACCGTGGCCATCGGCTGGAACCTGTATCAATTGACCGGTAATGTGCTCGACCTGGGTCTGGTCGGCCTGGTCGAATTCGCCCCGCGCGTGCTGTTCATGCTGCACACAGGGCACGTTGCCGACCGCTATGACCGGCGCAGGGTCGCGGCGATCTGCCAGTCCCTGCAGGCATTGATCGCCCTGTCGCTGGCCATCGGCAGCGCAACCGACCATGTCACTCGGGAAATGATCTTTATCCTGGCCTTCCTGCTCGGCGCCGCGCGCTCCTTTGAAATGCCGACCACCCAGGCCCTGCTGCCAAGCATCGTGCCCAGCTCACTGTTTCCCCGGGCGGTGGCCGCCGCACAATCGGCCCAGCAATCAGCCACCATCGTCGCCCCGGCCCTCGGCGGTTTGCTCTACGCCTTCGGCAGCGTCTGGGTGTATGGCCCGACGGTGCTGCTGTATGTCATCGCCTGTTCGCTGATGCTCAACCTGCCGGCCCGGCAGACGCCGCTGAACAAGGGCAAGGCCACACTGGATTCACTGCTCGCGGGCATCCGCTTCATCCGCAGTCGTCCGGACATTCTCGGGGCGATCTCCCTCGATCTGTTCGCGGTGCTATTGGGGGGTGCCACGGCACTGCTGCCGGTGTTCGCCAAGGACATCTTGCTGACCGGCCCGTGGGGGCTGGGCCTGTTGCGCTCGGCACCGGCCGTGGGTGCGTTGCTGATGTCGCTGTTCCTGGCGCGGTTTGCCGTGGAGCGCAATGTCGGGCGGGTGATGTTCAGCGCCGTGGGCATCTTCGGCGTGGCGACCATCGCCTTCGGCCTGTCGACCTCGTTCTGGTTTTCCCTGGCAGTGTTGGTGGTGCTGGGCGCGGCAGACATGATCAGCATGGTGATCCGTGCCTCCTTCGTTCAACTGGAAACCCCGGACGAAATGCGCGGCCGGGTCAGCGCCGTGAACGGTCTGTTCATCGGGGCCTCGAACCAGTTGGGTGAATTCGAATCGGGCCTGACGGCCCACTGGTTCGGCACCGTGCCAGCCGTGGTCATGGGCGGGATCGGCACGCTGGTGGTGACCGGGGTATGGGTCAAACTGTTCCCGACCCTGGCCAGCCGCGATCGCATGCACGTGGCTAAAGATGAAGAGAAGGAAGAGGCAAAAGTCCAAGCAGGCTAAACCAACAACTCCCCCGCCACCGCCGCACGTGTGGCTTTACCGCAGAGTTGCTCCACCAGTGCCAGGGCAAATGCCAATGCGCCAGACGAGCCCTGTGCGGTGATGCAGTTGCCATCGACCACTACCGGTTGATCGACGAAGTTACAGCCCAACAGTTGATGGCTGGCCGATGGCAGGCAGGTCATGCGCCTTTGACGCAAAACGCCAAAGGCTTGCAGCGCCACGGCGGGCGCTTCGGCGATGCCGGCGAACAGGCGACCGGCTGCCGCCTGATCCTTGATCAATTGTTGCAGGGGTTGGTGGGCTGCCAAGTGCTGCGCCCCCACCGCGCCACCCGGCAAGGCAATCAGGTCGAAAGGCTGCGCCAGCAAGTCCACCAGCATGGCATCGGACGTCAGCCGAGTGCCGCGGGCGCAAGTGAGCATGCGCCGCCCTTCGATACTGGCCACCACCACTTCTACCTTGGCGCGGCGCAGTACGTCGATCAGGGTCACGGTTTGCAGGTCATCGGTACCCTCGGCGAGGGCAATCAAGGCTCTAAAGGTCATCGGGTACTGTCCACGGAATGATCTTTTAAGCGTAGTCAGCTTTCCCGCGCCTTGTTCGAGACATGTGGCTACTGGATGTAAAGCTGCGTCGACATCGTATTGCCGGGCGCATTGATCGAGGTATTGCTGAAGGTCAGAGTGCCTTCCTGTTTGCCAGCCAGATCGAGTGCATACAAATAGCCGACGTTTTTTTCCCCGGGGGTGCAGCTGGTCAGGTTGCCGTTCTTGAACGCGCAGACCGGCGTACGCGTGCCGTTCACCTCAAAACCGTCCAGGGCGACATGGGCCTCACGCCCGTAACCCACTTCCAGCACGTACACCGTGATGTTCGGGCCATTGTGATCGCAGCGCGTCCGGGTTTGCCCTTCGTCGATATTTTCAACGCCACAGGACGGCGAAGCGACTTTGAGCACTTTCAATTGACTCAACGGCGGCGCCGATGCCGCCGTGGCCGTTTGCGCCCCGAGAAGCAACGCCATCAATACGCCGAACACGCTAACCAGACGCCTTTTCATGCAGTACGTTCCACCCCGAAAAACCAGCGCGCAGTATGGCGCACTTGGCTTTGTCGCAAAACATCGACGACGATCACCGCCATAAGCAGCCATATGCCCAAGCTACTGGTATGATGCGCGGCTTTTTCCGGCCCACAGTAATTTCCAGGCGCGTTCTGCTGCCTGTGCTTTGCTGTTGAGGTCGATACATTCACGGCGCCCGGCGCGCCACGGGGAGCAGACATGCTGGAAAGGCTGTTTCAACTCAAGGCACACAACACCAACGTGCGGACCGAGATTCTGGCGGGCGTCACGACCTTTTTGGCCATGGCCTACATTCTGTTCGTCAACCCGAGCATCCTCGGCGAGACCGGCATGGACAAGGGCGCGGTGTTTGTCGCTACTTGCCTGGCCGCTGCCATCGGCTCGACCGTCATGGGCCTGATCGCCAACTACCCGATCGCCCTCGCACCGGGCATGGGCCTGAACGCCTTCTTTACCTACACCGTGGTCCTGCACATGGGCCATACCTGGCAAGTGGCGCTCGGCGCGGTGTTCATCTCGGCAGTGTGTTTCTTCCTGCTGTCGATCTTCCGCATCCGTGAATGGATCATCAACAGCATCCCGTTGCCACTGCGTTCGGCCATTGCTGCCGGTATCGGCCTGTTCCTGGCGCTGATCGCCCTGCACAACGCCGGTATCGTGGTCAGCAACCCGGCGACCATGGTCGGCCTCGGTGACCTGAAACAACCGGCTCCGATCCTCGCCACCCTCGGTTTTGCCCTGATTGTCGCGCTTGAAGCCCTCGCCGTGCGCGGCGCGGTGCTGATCGGCATTCTGGTGGTGACCATCGTTTCGATCGTGATGGGCTTCACCCCGTTCGGCGGCGTGATGTCGATGCCGCCGTCCCTGGCCCCGACCTTCCTGCAACTGGACATCAAGGGCGCACTGGACATCGGTCTGGTCAGCGTGATTTTTGCGTTCCTGTTCGTCGACCTGTTCGACAACTCCGGCACCCTGATCGGCGTTGCCAAGCGCGCCGGTCTGATGGGCAAGGACGGCCACATGCCGAAAATGGGCCGGGCGCTGATCGCCGACAGCACCGCTGCCATGGCCGGTTCCCTGCTGGGCACCTCGACCACCACCAGCTACATCGAATCCGCCGCTGGCGTGAGTGCCGGTGGCCGCACCGGTCTGACCGCCGTCGTGGTCGCGATCCTGTTCCTGCTGGCGCTGTTCTTCTCGCCACTGGCCGCCAGTGTTCCAGCCTTCGCCACCGCGCCGGCCCTGCTGTTCGTCGCCGTGCTGATGACATCCGGCCTGGCCGAAATAGACTGGGACGACATCACCGTTGCAGCGCCTGTGGTGATCACCGCGCTGGCGATGCCGTTCACCTATTCCATCGCCAATGGCATCGCCTTCGGTTTCATTTCCTGGACCGCCATCAAGCTGATGTCCGGTCGTGGCCGTGAGCTGAACCCGGCGCTGGTGATCCTGTCGATTCTGTTCGTGATCAAGCTGGGTTGGTTCAACGCATGACTTTTGATTCCCAGACCTATGCCGTTCAACTCGAAGAAAAGGTCACGCGCTTGCGTGACCTGCTGGCCCCGTTCGATGCACCCGAGCCGGCCGTTTTCGATTCGCCGCTGAAAAACTTCCGCCTGCGCGCCGAGTTCCGCCTGTGGCGCGAGGCCGGCGAGCGGCATTACGCGATGTTTTCCCAGGAAGACAAACGCACGCCGATCCTGATCGAAGAGTTCCCGATCGCCAGCCTGCGCATCAACCAGTTGATGCCGCAGCTCAAGGCAGCGTGGCAAGCCAGTGCGCCTCTGAGCCACAAGCTGTTCCAGGTGGAATTCCTGACCACGCTGGCCGGCGACGCAATGATCACCCTCTGCTATCACCGCCCGCTGGACGAGCACTGGCATGCGGCGGCTTCGAAACTGGCGACGGACCTGAACGTCAGCATCATCGGGCGCTCCAAGGGCAAGCGCGAAGTCATCGGTCACGATTACGTGGTCGAGCGACTGGACGTCGGCGGTCGCACCTTCAGTTACCGCCAACCGGAAGGCGCGTTCACCCAGCCCAACGGTACGGTGAACCAGAAGATGCTCAACTGGGCATACGATGCACTCGGGGATCGCTCCGATGATTTGCTGGAGCTGTATTGCGGCAACGGCAACTTCACCCTGCCGCTCGCCACCCGCGTGCGCAAAGTGCTGGCCACCGAAATCAGCAAGACCTCGGTCAACGCGGCGCTGAGCAATCTCAGCGAAAACGCGGTGGATAATGTCACCCTGGTGCGCTTGTCCGCCGAAGAGCTGACCGAAGCCCTTAACGAAGTGCGTCCGTTCCGCCGCCTGCACGGCATCGACCTCAAGAGCTATGAGTTCGGCAGCGTGTTCGTCGACCCGCCCCGCGCCGGCATGGACCCGGACACCTGCGAGTTGACCCGGCGCTTCGACAACATCCTGTACATCTCCTGCAATCCGGAGACCCTGGCAGCCAACATCGCCCAACTGCACGACACCCACCGCATCAGCCGGTGCGCGATGTTCGACCAGTTCCCGTGGACCCATCACATGGAATCCGGGGTGATGCTGACCCGGCGTTGATGGCATCTGCCAGGCATAAAAAAAAGCCGTCTTCACGACGGCTTTTTTATGGGTACTTACACGACAACATCGACCTTGCGCGGGCGCCCGCCTTTCCTGCCGTTGGCCCGCGCGGCTTCAGACTTTGCGGCGCTGCTCTGGCGACCATTGCGCGAAGCGACGACCGAGGTCGCCATGGCCATCAGCGGCTTGCTCGCAGAAATCATCCCGGCGATGGACACATGCAGGTCCTTGCCTTCGTGGCACAGTGCAGTCCCCGCATAGCCGACAGTCAGGCTGGCGTAGTCCTCCAGCTCAAAATCATCGAACTCCGGATAGTTGGCCACGGGCAACAGTACGCCGCTGCCATCTTCGAAGAGCACTGCCAGACAGGGAGCCAGGTAGGCAACCGCTGTCGCTTGCAGGCTATTTTTCCTACGTAACTCACCAAGTTCGATGGCCTTGTCCAGGCTACTTTCCGTTACGGGATTATCGGCCTGAACCTTGGCTTTTATCGTTTTCATAACTCGATCTCCACACCTTCCTGTGCACCGATCAGGGACAGCAATGTCTTGTTCGATTCAGGTACGTAGCAAGCCGATCCAATCATATTGGTCGTGCTGACAACCCTTTTCACCACAACGACTTCGTTGCTTTGCCAGTCCCAGAGTTGATTATCAAGACAGGCCGTTTGTAGTTTTCGCCACCAGATGCCGCGGGCGCGTCGCAGATGGGCAGGTTGCTTGAGCGATTGGCGCAAACCCTCAAGCATCGCCAATGGTGGCCGACGCGATAGCGGAACGACATCCCAGAGTTCGACACCGTTGTGCCAAAAGCTGAACCTGAATCTTGCACTCCACGTACCCGCTTCCACATGCGCATGAGGCGGACAATGCTCATCTCGCAACATGATCACTACCGACAGTCCCTTGAAACTGCATACCTTCATGCTAACCCATCCGTTAGGTTTTTAAATCCGAGAATCCGACATTCCCTGGAAAATCCGACCGCTGGCCTTGGCAGCCGAATCATTTCTTCTGTCCTCAGGCTAGCGTCCCGGCAATTCCCGGACCTGCGGAACACCACGCGAATTGGTAAGAAATCCTTTCTTTACAGCGCTGTCACCTGATAAATACTGATTCAGCTTCTTCATCTGATCCTTGGTGTAATCAATCATGCAGCGACAATTCGACGATCTTCAGTTGGGCAGCATCGAGCTGTTTTGCCTGGCCGCCGAGGCTGGCAGTTTTACTGCCGCGGCGCTGGTGGCAGGTGTCACGCCCGCTGCCGTGAGCCGATCGGTGTCGCGCATGGAAGAACGCCTGGGCGTGCGCCTGTTCGCGCGCACCACGCGTAGCGTGAAGCTCACTGACAGTGGTCGCCGTTACTACGAAGAATGTCGCCAGGCCCTTGCGCAACTGGTCGAGGCCCAACGCGAGGTCATGGGCCAGCAGCAAGTGCCGTCCGGTACTTTGCGCATCAGTATTCCGACCACCTACGCGCATCATCGAATCCTGCCGCTGCTGCCCGAATTCCGGGCGCGTTATCCCGCGGTGAAAGTCGAGTCGCATATCAGCAATCGCAACATCGATTTCGTCGGCGAAGGCTACGACATGGCGATTCGCGTGCGGGCCATCCCGGATTCCGGCCTGATCGCCCGACCGTTGGAGGATGCCGCCCTGGTGCTGATCGCCAGCCCCGATTACCTGAAACAGGCCGGCATTCCGCAAACCCTCGACGACCTCGAACACCACGAATGCATTCAGTATGAATTGCCCAGCAGCGGCCGGCGCATTGCCTGGTTGTTCAACGATGAAGGCGTGCCCCGGGAGATTCTGGCCGAGGGCAACCTCAGTTGCTCCGATGATGTACTGGGCGGAGTGACGCTGGCCAAACACGGGGCAGGGTTGTTTCAAACCTATCGTTTTATCGTGGAAAAGGAACTGGCCGACGGCTCACTGGTGGAAGTGCTCAAGCCCTATGGCGGGCGCTCGCGCCCCTTCACCCTGCTGTACCCGCAAAGTCGGCATGTACCGCTGCGCTTGAGGGCGTTCATTGATTTTCTGGTGGAACATTTGCCGCGCTGAACACAGAAAGTGTCCGATCATCGCCCACAAACCGCCAGCGTACCTTCTCTTCAATTGACCGGATTAACTAGTTAGTACAATTTATCTCCACAGGCTGAAACCTGGCCGATTCCAACAATAAAAAGTGGAGAGATTCCGATGTCCCCTATCGTTCTGGTGCTCAACGGCCCGAACCTGAACCTGCTCGGCACCCGTGAACCGGCGACTTACGGCCACGAAACCCTGGCAGACATTTCGGCCCTGTGCGGACGCGCCGCCGATGAGTTCGGCCTGGCGGTGGAGTTTCGCCAGACCAACCATGAAGGCGAATTGCTCGACTGGATTCACGCGGCCCGCGGTCGCTGCGCCGGGATCATCATCAATCCCGCCGCATGGACTCACACCTCGGTCGCCATCCGCGACGCCCTGGTCGCCAGCGAGCTGCCAGTCATCGAAGTCCACCTGTCCAACGTGCACGCCCGTGAGCCCTTCCGCCACCACTCGTTCGTATCCGCTATTGCAACGGCGGTGATGGCCGGCTTCGGCAGTCACGGCTATCGCCTGGCGCTGGAACACTTCAGTCATCGTTTGAAGGGGTGATCGCCGTGACTCAGAACAACGTGGTACTGGCCGGGCTGATCGGCGCCGGCATCCAGGCTTCCCGCACACCGGCCTTGCACGAACATGAAGGCGATGCCCAAGGGCTGCGCTACCTCTATCGTCTGATTGACCTTGATCAGTTGAAACTCGACAGCAACGCCCTGCCCGACCTGTTGATGGCTGCCGAGCGCATGAACTTCACCGGCTTGAACATCACCTTTCCCTGCAAGCAGGCAATCATCCCGCTGCTGGACGAACTCTCACCGGAGGCCCGCGGTATCGGTGCGGTCAACACGGTGGTGCTCAAGGATGGCAAACGCATCGGCCATAACACCGATTGCCTGGGCTTTGCCGAAGGCTTCCGACGGGGTCTGAAAGGCGTTGCCGTTGAACGTGTCGTCCAGATGGGCGCCGGCGGCGCAGGGGCGGCGGTGGCCCACGCCCTGTTGAGCGAAGGCGTACAGCAACTGAGCATTTTTGACGTGGACATCCGCCGCGCCCAGGATCTGGCCGACAACCTCAACCAGCATTTCGGTGTCGCTCTGGCGGTGGCCGGGTATGACCTGCCAAGCGCCTTGGCCCAGGCTGACGGCCTGGTGAACACCACGCCGATGGGCATGAAAAAACTGCCGGGCATGCCGGTGCCGGTCGAGTTGCTTCGAGCCGAGTTGTGGGTGGCGGAGATCGTCTACTTCCCACTGGAAACCGAACTGCTGCGCAACGCCCGCGCCCTCGGTTGCCGGACGCTGGACGGCGGCAACATGGCCGTGTTTCAGGCGGTGAAGGCATTCGAGTTGTTCAGCGGCGTGGTGCCGGATGCCCAGAGAATGCTTGAGCATTTCCAGGGCATGAATGACTGAAGATCAACAGATCGCAGCCTTCGGCAGCGCCTACAGATCAATGCGATGACGTAGGAGTTGCCGAAGGCTGCGATCTTTTCAAGCCTGCAAATAACGCAGCACCGACTCGCAAATCATCTCCCGATGACGCTGCTTGATGCGCTCATCCGGCAAGTCGATCTGGAAAATCTCACCCACGGTATGGCGGTTCGAGACGCGATAAAAGCAGAACGAACTGATCAGCAGATGCACATCCAGCGGCACCAGGCCCGCGCGGAATACGCCCTCTTCAACGCCCCGACGCAGGATTACATCGAGGGAATCAAGAACGGTGTTGTTCATCGCCCTGATCGCATCGGAGCGCTTCACGTACTCGGCGTTGTGAATGTTCTCGATGCTGACGATGCGCACGAAATCGACGTTGCGATCGTGGTGATCGAATGTGAACTCAACCATCCGCCGAATCGCTTCCACCGGTGCCAGTTCGGTCAGGTGTAAACGGCTTTCAGTGCTGCGGATATCGCCGTAGAGTTTTTCCAGGACCTCGACGTAGAGCTGCTCCTTACTGCCGAAGTAGTAGTAGATCATGCGCTTGGAGGTGTGGATGCGCTCGGCGATGGCATCGACGCGGGCCCCGGAAAGCCCCTGCTGGACGAATTCGACAATCGCCTCCTGCAGGATGTTTTCGCGGGTCTTTTCCGGGTTGTTCTTGCGACTCTTGCGCGGCTCGGTACCGGGTTCTACGGAGGCTGCGGGGAGTTCTGAAGTCATTGTCATTGCGGGCTCACGGCCATCACTGCACAGGCTGGCGATTATGGGCTGCGCGGCACGGTGAAGGAAGCCGCGCGGCCCACGTTTAATCCCGTGTTTACGAATTTCCTACAACTTGGCCTGACGGGTGGATCCGCTTCGGGATTTGGCCATGGCCGCCAGCCGCACCGCCACGTTGGCCGCGCCGTAGCCGGCATACCCGTTTTTGCGCTGGATGATTTCAAAGAAGAACCGCCCCTCGAACGGCTCCGTATACACGTGAAACAGCTCCCCGCCCTGGGCGTCGCGGTCGTACAACACGTTGTAGTAGGCCAGTTCGCTGAGGAACTCATCGTCGAAATCGAAGCGCGCCGCCAGATCATCGTAGTAGTTGAGCGGGATATCCAGCAGCGGCACGCCCGCCTCTTTTGCACGGCTGACCTGGGCAAAGATGTCATCACAATCAAAGGCGATGTGATGCACTCCGGAGCCGCGATAACTCGACAGCGCGTGTGAGATCGCGGTGTTGCGGTTCTCGGAAATGTTCAGCGGCAGGCGGATCGAACTGTCGCGGCTACGCAAGGCACGGCTCTTCACCAGACCATAAGGATCCGGCAGCACCACTTCATCGTCCGCCTCGAAATCCAGCAGGCTCTTGTAGAACAGCACCCAACTGTCGAGGCTGTCGGCCGGCAGCGCCATGGCCATGTGGTCAATGCGCTTGAGGCCTCCGCTGACCGGCGCTTGCGGGTACAGATTGAAGTCCGTGCCATAAACATCGGCGTGCTGATCCACCAGGTAGATCAGGCTGCCATCCGGTGCACGCACCGCCGCCAGCTCCAGTTCGTTGGGACCGACCAGTCCGCGATAGGGCTGGCCCTTGTAGGCCACGGCACGAGCCAGTGCACTGGCGCTGTCCTTGACACGCACCGCCGTAGCGCACAGCGAAGGGCCGTGGGCTTCGAAAAAGCTGTGGCCGAATGAGTAAGGCTCCGAGTTCAGGATCAGGTTGATATCGCCCTGGCGCAGCAGGCTGACGCTCTTGGAGCGATGTTGCCCGGCCTTGACGAAACCCAGTCGCTCCAGCCAATGGGAGAGCTTGGCGCCGAGGCTTTCATCCACGGCGAATTCGAGAAACTCGATGCCGTTGTACTCGCTGGCCTTGGGTGTTTCGAACAGAATCTCAGGGCTGGCCATTGGCTTGGCTTCCTGCGTCAGACGCTCGCGGGTTTTCTCTTCCAGGTACAACAACGAGCGCAAGCCGTCGGCGGCATTGGCCCGTGGCGGCGCGGCGCGGAAGCCGTCGTTGAAGATCTCCAGCGACAATGGCCCGGTGTAGCCGCTCTGGATGATCGGCGCGAGGAACCCCGGCAAGTCGAACTCACCCTGACCCGGGAAGCATCGAAAATGCCGGCTCCACTCCAGCACGTCCATGGCCAGGATTGGCGCGTCGGCCATTTGCACGAAGAAGATCTTGTCGCCGGGAATCTCGGCGATAGCGCTCGGATCGCCTTTGAGCGACAGGGTGTGAAAGCTGTCCAGCAACACGCCGAGGCTTGGATGATCGGCCTGACGCACGATGTTCCACACCTGTTGATACGTGTTCACGTGCCTGCCCCAGGCCAGCGCTTCGTAACCGATGCGTAGACCACGGGCCCCGGCATGTTCAGCCAGCAGGCGCAAATCGTCGACCAGAATCTGTTCATCACCGATGGAGTCGACCGAGGCGTTGCTGCACACCAGCACCAGGTCGGTGCCCAGTTCCTGCATCAGGTCGAATTTACGCTCGGCGCGTTCCAGGTTGCGCGACAGCCGATCACGCCGGCAGCCTTCGAAATCACGGAAAGGTTGAAACAGGGTGATGGCGATCCCGAGATCGGCGCACATCTGTTTGATTTCCCGTGGGCTGCCGTCGTAGTAGAGAAGGTCGTTCTCGAAGATTTCCACACCGTCGAACCCGGCGGCGGCAATGGCTTCGAGTTTTTCCGGCAGGGTACCGCTCAAGGATACGGTGGCAATGGAACGCTGCATAATTCGACTCCCGGTAATGGGGACCATCTTGTTAGGGGGCATCGCACGCCCGATCCCTGTAGGAGCTGCCGAAGGCTGCGATCTTTTGATCTTGAAAAAGCAAAATCAAAAGATCGCAGCCTTCGGCAGCTCCTACAGGGGGTAGCGTTTGTCCTGGGTAAATTATTGGCCTGGCGATCCCGCACAGCAATTCAAAGTGTACTATCCGGTTAGTTTTGTGTTCGATTATCGAACAAAATGGTGGTTGGCGAATTGACGATTTTTTGTCCACTGCCCAACATCGACCCCACATTGAGTCCGGACTCGCAGCACCGGCCGCGATGTCCAAAACACCAAATAACAAATTCAAAAAACGGGTGGTACATATGCTTCCTTCCCAAAGCTCACGCATGGCTCCGGCCATGAGCGTCACTGCCGGTGGTATCGGCGACAAGATCCGCGGCGCCATGGCGGTCGGTAAAACCCGTTGGGGCATGCTGGCGCTGGTGTTTTTCGCCACGACCCTGAACTACATCGACCGCGCCGCACTGGGTGTGATGCAGCCCATCCTGGCCAAGGAAATGAGCTGGACGGCGATGGATTACGCCAACATCAACTTCTGGTTCCAGGTCGGTTACGCCATCGGCTTCGTGCTGCAAGGCCGCTTGATCGACCGGGTCGGCGTCAAGCGCGTGTTTTTCTGCGCCGTGTTGCTCTGGAGCCTGGCGACCGGCGCCCATGGCCTGGCCACTTCGGCGGCCGGCTTCATGGTCTGCCGTTTCATCCTCGGCCTGACCGAAGCCGCCAACTACCCGGCCTGCGTGAAAACCACCCGCCTGTGGTTCCCGGCCGGCGAGCGCGCCGTGGCCACCGGGATATTCAATGCCGGGACCAACGTCGGTGCGATGTTCACCCCGATGTTGCTGCCACTGATCCTCCACGCATGGGGCTGGCAGGCCGCGTTCCTGTGCATGTCGGCACTGGGCGGGATCTGGCTGGTGTGCTGGGCCTTGAAGTACTTCAACCCGGAAGAGCATCCAAGCGTCAAACAATCGGAACTGGACTACATCCAGAACGAAGTCGAACCGGAACAAACCCGCGTGCCGTTCTCGAAGATCCTGCGCATGCGCGGCACCTGGGCCTTCGCCCTCGCCTATTCGATGACCGCGCCGGTGTTCTGGTTCTACCTGTACTGGCTGCCGCCGTTCCTCAATCAGCAATACAACCTGGGCATCAACGTCACCCAGATGGGCATTCCGCTGATCATCATCTACCTCACCGCCGACTTCGGCAGCGTTGGCGGCGGCATCCTCTCCTCGTTCCTGATCGGTCGCGGCGTCAACCCGATCAAGGCGCGGCTGATGTCGATGCTGCTGTTCGCCTGCTGCATCATCGGCGTGGTCATGGCGGCCGGCTCCAGCAATCTGTGGGTCGCCGTAGCCGCCATCTCCCTGGCCATCGGCGCGCACCAGGCCTGGACTGCAAACATCTGGAGCCTGGTGATGGACTACACGCCCAAGCACATGATGAGCACGGTATTCGGCTTCGGCGGTATGTGTGCCGCGATTGGCGGGATGTTCATGACCCAGTTGGTCGGCCATATCCTGACCGTCACCAACAACAACTACACCGTGCTGTTCACACTGATTCCGGCGATGTACTTCATTGCGCTGACCTGGATGTACTTCATGGCACCGCGCAAGATTCCGAAAGTAGAAGACTGATGTTCCCTCGGCGCAGGCCCGATCTCGGGTCTGCGCTTTTTTTTGCCTGCGTTTTACCGCAGCTTAGCGGCGGCTTTGCTGCCAGGCCGCTGCCAACCCGCTGCAGCAGATCACGGCAATGCCGAGCATGGTGGTCAGTGTCGGCGTGTGGGAAAACAGCAGCCAGCCCAGCAGGCCGGCGAAGATGATCTGGCAATAGCTGAACGGCGCCAGCAGCGCCGGTGCGGCGAGTCGGAACGCCTGGGTCAGGAACAGGTGCGCCGTCATCCCGCAGGCCCCCAGCGCCAGCATCATTGCGCCATGCACCAGGGTCGGTGTCTGCCAAAAGAACGGCACCAGCGCGCTCATCACCAGCGTGTTGCACAGGCCCGCGAAAAAGTTGCTGGTGGTCGGGCTGTCGATCTCGCTGAGCTTGCGCGTCAGCAGTTGATAGAAGCAGAAAAACAGCGCCGAGCAGAACGGTAGCAATACTGCCGGGGTAAACAGATCTCCCCCCGGGTGAACGATGATCAGCACCCCGATAAAACCGCAGATCACCGCCAGCCATTGCCCCCGCGTCACACGCTCGCCAAGCAGCGGCACCGACAGCGCGGTCACCAACACCGGCGCCAGGAAGTTGACCGACGTGGCCTCCGCCAACGGGATGTACATCAGCCCCGTGGTGAAAAACAGACTGGTGCCCAGCAGGCACAATGCCCGGATCAATTGCAGAAATGGCCGCTTGGTACGCAGCACTCGCAGCCCGGACTGCGGCAGGAAAATCCCGGCCATCAACAAGGTGTGAACCACGTAACGCGCCCAGACCACCATGACAATGGGATAGAAACCGGAGAGGTATTTGGAAAAGGCGTCGTGGCTGGAAAACAGGAAAGTCGCGACAACGATCAGCAGGATCCCTTTGAAGGGCTGATTGACGCCGGAAAGCGGGGTACTGCTGGGCGACGTCAAGACAAAGTCCTTTTATGGGTTGAGGCGAGACATGAATAATTTAGAACCTGGTTCCATTTTATGAAATCTACGACTCAAGAAAGTGGGCGAATACCGCACACTGTTTATTCAAGCAGACTTCAGGTTCAACTGAACAACTCTGATGCCTGGCTCGCCAGTGAAAGCTCATCGGCATATTCCAACAAGGTCGGCGCCAATTCATGCAATCGCGCGCCGGGCATTCGCGCACTTGGCCCGGCAATACTGAGCACGCCGATGACCCGGCCATCCAGTGGATGACGCACCACGGAGGCAATCGCCGAGGTGCCCACCGCCGAACTTTCCTCGACCCAGGCATAACCCTGCTCCCGCGCCAGACGCAAGCGCTCCAGCAGTTCAATATTCGAACGCGGTGCATTAGGCCCGACGTCTTGAGGCAACTCGGTCCCTTGCCGCTCGACCAGCAACAGCGCCTCGGCATCGCTCATGCACGCCAGCCACGCGTGCCCGGAAGCCGTGTAGAACAAAGGCGCATCGCGCCCCATGTCCGGGTCGTAGCGCAGACCGGAACGGGCCCCCTGGGACTTGGCGATCCACACCTGGCGCTCCCCCTGGATCACCCCCAGACGCACCAGCTCACCGGTTTCCCCGGCCAGACGATCGAGCACCGGCTGGATGATATCCGCGCCGCTGCCGGACAAGTATCGAAAGCCCATGGCTACCAACTTGGTCGACAGGTGATAGCGCAGGTTGTCCGGATTCTGCCGCACGTACCCCAGGCGAATCAGTTCAGCGAGCAAACGATGAGTCGCGCTTTTAGGGATTCCCAGTTGCTCGGCCAACGTCTGCATCGGCAAACCCTGCGGTTCACCGGTCAGGCTTTCCAGCACGCTGAAGACACGTTCGATCTGACTGCCAGCCATGGTATGTCCCAAACAAAATTTGGCTGATTCTAGAAGAGAAGCCCCACGAAGCAAAATGTGGAACCAGTCGCTCAACCGGCAGTCTGACGACCGGACTGGCGCGGCTCCCACTTGGCAGCAACACTCATCGCACGGCTCGTGACCCGGAACAGAAGAGGATTCGCACATGCTATGGAAAAAAGGCCGACGCAGCGACAACGTGGTCGATGCCCGTGGTGATGATGTCGGCAGTGGCGGCGGCGGGATGCGCTTCGGCGGGGGCAAGGGCCTGAGCCTGACGGCGATCCTGCTGATCGTCGGCATCGGCTGGATCACCGGCCAGGATCCGCTGCAAATCCTCGGACAACTGACCGGGCAAATGGGCCAGCAATCGGCACCCGCCACTAACCAGAGCCGCAAGGCACCACCGGCCAATGACGAAGGCGCGGAGTTCGTGCGCTCGATCCTCGGCGACACTGAAGACACCTGGGGCGCGATATTCCAGCAGGCCGGCCGTCAATACAAAGAGCCGACCCTGGTGCTGTTCAGCAACCGCGTGAATTCGGCCTGCGGTCTGGCCACCTCGGCCACCGGGCCGTTCTATTGCCCGGCGGACCAGAAGGTCTACCTGGACATGGCGTTTTTCCAGGAAATGTCCCAACGTTTTTCCGCCGCGGGCGACTTCGCCCAGGCCTACGTCATCGCTCACGAAGTCGGACACCATGTGCAGACCCTGCTTGGAGTGTCCGCAAAAATCCAGGCAGCCCGCCAACAAGGCCGGCAGATGGAAGGCGACGGCGGTTTGCTGGTTCGTCAGGAACTGCAGGCCGATTGCCTGGCCGGTGTCTGGGCCAACAATGCGCAGAAACGCCTGAACTGGCTGGAACCGGGCGACATCGAAGAAGCACTGAACGCAGCGAACGCCATCGGTGACGATCGCTTGCAGCAACAGGGTCAGGGCCGCGTGGTCCCGGACTCGTTCACCCACGGTACGTCGGCGCAACGGGTGCGCTGGTTCAAAACCGGTTTCGCCCAAGGCCAGGTAAGCCAGTGCGATACCTTTGCGACGAAAAATCTGTAAATGAAGAAGTGGTTGTTGGTTGTTCTGTTTACTTGCGCAACGTCCCAGGCCGCCGAGCATGAGGTCAAGGAGCTCAGTCCCGGACGCCTGCTGTTGAAATCAGGTGAAATCGCGGTGGGCATCAGCCCCGCCCCGGCAAAAATAGAACGGGTGCTGATCATCCTCCACGGTCGCTTGCGCAACGCGCAAACCTATCTGCAGAGCGGTGAGCACTCGGCCGAACTGGCCGGGCAAAGCGCAACGACCCTGGTGATCGCCCCGCAATTCCTTAATGAAACCGATGTTGCGGCTCATCCGGTGGCCGACACGGTATTGCGCTGGCAAGGCAATGAATGGATGTCCGGGGGCGAATCCACGGCACCGTTTCGGCTGAGTTCCTATGCGGCGCTCGACGAAATCATCGCTCGCTTGGGTGACCGCCAGCAGTTTCCGGATGTGAAGCAAATCGTCATCGCCGGGCACTCCGGTGGCGCGCAGGTGGTTCAGCGCTATGCAGTGCTCGGTCATGATCAGCCAGCCCTCGAGTCAGCCGGCGTACAGGTTCGATACGTGATTGCCAACCCGTCGTCCTACGCCTATTTCGATGAGCGCCGGCCCGTGGCGTTCAGCCACGCCGGTTGCCCGCAATTCAATCGCTGGAAGTATGGGCTAGCGGATTTGCCCGCCTACGCCGAAGGACAAACGCCCGCACAACTGCAGGAAAAGTACCTTAAGCGTGACATCGTTTACCTACTGGGCCAGCAGGACACAGACCCGAATCATCCGGCGCTGGACAAGAGCTGCGAGGCCATGGCGCAAGGGCCGTACCGATTGGCGCGCGGGCGTTTTTACTTTGATTATCTGAAGCGGCTGCAACCGCAAGGGTTGAAGCAGCAACTGATTGAAGTACCCGGAGTCGGGCACAGCGGGGACGGGATGTTTACCTCGCCGGAGGGGCAGAAGGCATTGTTTGGGGAATGACTCTTGTAGTGCCTGGGCCTGCCTCTTCGCGAGCAAGCCCGCTCCCACACTGGATCTGTGTCGTTCACTAATCCCTTGTGGGAGCGGGCTTGCTCGCGAAGGCGTCAGATCAGCCAACCATTTCCTCAAGCCGACAGCATCTGCCGCAACTCGACACAATCCGCCGCATGCCAATCGGTCAATTCCGGCCACGGGTTATCCGGCAGGTTCACCAGCACCGTGCGCGCCCCCGCCGCCCGTCCGCAATCCAGATCAAAGCGGTAATCACCGACCATCACCATCTCGCTTGCCGGCACCCTCCACGCTTCGGCCAGTTTCAGCAGCCCGCCCGGATGCGGCTTCGGCGGTGCTTCATCACGCCCCAGCACGTCCTCGACCGCAAAGCAGTCGGCCAGGCCAATGGCCTCCAGCGTGACATGCGCCAGCTCCCGGGCATTGCGCGTGAGAATGCCCAGGCGATAACCGCGCCCGGCCAGCTCGCGCACCAACTCCACCGCGCCCGGCGCCGGTTTCGAACCGAGGGCCAGGTCCCGTTCGTGTTCCAGCAGCCACGCATGCTTGGCAGCGGCTTCATCGGCCGGCAGTGCGGCGAGGTGGGTCAGGATGTCGGCTTCGGCAGGAATCGCCAAGGCTACGCGAATCGCCGCAAAGTCGTGCACGGCCACGGTCAGGGTGCCGTCCATGTCGAACACCCAGTGACGCACGTCAGCCAGGCTCACGCCCAATCCTTGCGGTGACGGATCAAGCCTTCCTGGGTGACCGAGGCCACCAGTTGTCCGGCGCGGTTGAACACACTGCCTCGGGAGAATCCGCGCGAGTTGCCGGCCCACGGGCTGTCCATCGCGTAGAGCAGCCAGTCATCGGCACGCAGATTCTGGTGGAACCACAGTGCGTGATCGAGGCTGGCGACTTGCATGTCCTTGTGCCAGACCGACTTGCCGTGGGGCTGCATCGAAGTGACCAGCAAGCCGAAGTCCGATGCATAGGCGAGCAGGTATTTATGCAGCGCCGGCGAATCGGCCAAGGCCCCGTCGGCGCGGAACCAGACGTACTTGACCGGATCGCACGGCAGCGGGTTGTAGGGATCTTTTTCAGTCACCGGGCGGAATTCGATCGGCTTGGGGCACAACAGCTTTTCGCGCATTTTCTCGGGAATCAGGTGCGCGCGCTGCTGGGTGATTTCCAGCTCAGAAGGCAGATTTTCCGGGCCAACCACAACCGGCATTTTGCTCTGGTGCTCAAAGCCTTCCTCGTCGTACTGGAATGACGCACTGCACGTGAAGATCGGGTGACCCTTCTGGATCGCCGTCACCCGGCGCGTGCTGAAACTGCCGCCGTCACGCACCCGGTCAACCTGATACACCACCGGCAAACCGGCATCACCCGGACGCAGGAAATAGCCGTGCATCGAATGCACATGGCGCGCCTCTTCTACCGTCTGACTCGCCGCCGACAGCGACTGGCCGAGTACCTGGCCACCGAACAGCTGACGAAAACCCAGGTCCTGGCTACGGCCGCGGAACAGGTTTTCTTCGATCGGTTCCAGGGTCAGCAAGTCGACCAGATCTTCCAACACTTGGCTCATTCAGACTCTCCTCACGCAAAACATTGCCGCGCAGTCTTGGCTGCAACGGTCGATTCAGTTTCCGGCCCGGGCCAGCATGGGGCCATTGTAAACGTCCGTGCCAGCTTATCCATGCAAGGTTTTCAGCCATTGTTCGCGGCTGATGCGATACAGAACGTGCCGACGCAACGGATGATCGGCCTCGAGTCGCGGGTGATCGAAGTCATCCGCCGGGTCATGGTGCATGCCGATGGCCTGCATGACTTTCTCTGACGGCAGGTTGGTTTGCGTCGTGAAGGCCACCACCTCTTTCAGCGGCAAGCGGTCGAACCCGCAGCGCAGAGCGGTCCACGCCGCTTCACTGGCGTAACCTAGGCCCCAGTGCTCGCGGGCCAGGCGCCAGCCGATTTCCGTCGCGGGAGTGAATGGCGCGTCGAATCCGACCACATTGAGCCCGGTAAACCCGATGAACTGGCCAGAGTCCTTTCGCTGCAAGGCCCAGAGCCCATAACCATGCTCGGCGAAATGACCACGGATTCGCCCGATCAATGACGCACTTTCCAGGCGGCTCAAGGTGCCTGGAAAATAGCGCATCACCTGCGGATCGGCACACATCGCCGCAAAGTCTGCCAAATCTTCATCGCGCCACTGGCGCAACAGCAGCCGAGCGCTTTCAAGCTCCAGTATTGGCTCCATCGTGCCCCGCCCCTCCATTACAATGTCGCCAGTCTACAACGCTGGTAGGATCCTTCTCTCATTCCTACATGAAATGACCATGCCACTGCCGCTGATTTATCACGAAGACTACAGTCCCGAATTTCCGGCGGATCACCGCTTCCCCATGGACAAGTTCCGCCTGCTGCGCGATCACCTGGTGGACAGCGGCCTGACCCGCGACGCCGACCTGCTGCGCCCGGATCTGTGTCCGGCGGACATTCTCGCCCTCGCCCATGACCCTTCGTATATCGAACGCTACATGAGTGGCGAATTGTCCCGCGAAGACCAGCGCCGCCTCGGCCTGCCCTGGAGCGAAGCCCTGGCCCGGCGCACGGTGCGCGCAGTCGGCGGCTCGCTGCTGGCGGCCGAGCAGGCGCTGGAGCATGGCCTGGCCTGTCACCTCGCGGGCGGCACCCACCATGCGCATTACGACTACCCGGCCGGGTTCTGCATCTTCAATGACCTGGCGGTGATCAGCCACTACCTGCTGGAAAGTGGTCGGGTGAACCGGGTGCTGATCTTCGATTGCGACGTGCATCAAGGCGACGGGACCGCACGAATCCTGCACCACACTCCGGAAGCGGTAACTGTTTCCCTGCACTGCGAAAAGAACTTTCCCGCGCGCAAAGCCGAAAGTGACTGGGACATTCCGCTGCCCAACGGTATGGGCGATGCCGACTACCTGAAGGTGGTGGACGATGCGCTCAACTACCTGCTGCCGCTCTACCAACCGGATCTGGTGCTGTATGACGCCGGGGTCGATGTGCATAAGGACGACGCCCTGGGTTATCTGAAGCTGACAGACGAAGGCGTCGCCGCCCGCGATGAAAGCGTGATGCGCCATTGCCTGGGCCGCGACATCCCTGTAGTCGGGGTGATCGGCGGCGGCTACAGCAAGGACCGCCAGGCCCTGGCCCGGCGCCACGGCATCCTCCATCACAGCGCGCAGCGCGTCTGGCAGTCATCAGGCTGTCACTGAGTTGTGGATGCTTTACCCACAATGCCTGTGGAGCTGCCTGTGGATAACCTGAGTGAAAGGGCCTGCAGCCCACACGGTGTAAAGGCTACAGAGCGGTGGTTGTTTTTTAACCAGCACTGGCAAACACCACCGAACCCTGTGGGAGCGGGCTTGCCCGCGAAGGCGGTGCATCAGATTCATGGATTTCGACTGACACTCCGCTTTCGCGAGCAGCCCGCTCCCACAGGGATTCTGGCTGGTAGAATGCCCGGCTTATCCCGCCAGACCGCAGTGCATCCCATGACTCAACCTTCACCAGCCCTCCTCCCTCACGTCGCCATCATCGGCGGCGGTCCTGCCGGTTTGATGGCCGCTGAAGTGCTGAGCCAGGCCGGAATCAAGGTCGACCTGTACGACGGCATGCCTTCGGTTGGACGAAAATTCCTCCTGGCCGGTGTCGGCGGCATGAACATCACTCACTCCGAAGCCTACCCGGCGTTTCTCTCGCGCTACGCCGAACGCGCCCCGCAAATCGCCCCACTGTTGCGCGGCTTCGGTGCCGATGCGTTGTGCCAGTGGATTCACAACCTGGGCATCGAAACCTTTATCGGCAGCTCCGGCCGGGTGTTCCCCACCGACATGAAAGCCGCTCCGCTTCTGCGCGCCTGGCTCAAGCGCCTCCGCGACACCGGCGTAGTTATCCACACCCGCCACCGCTGGCTCGGCTGGAACGAGCATGGCGGTTTGCGCATCGACAGCCCGGAAGGCGAAAAAACCGTTCAGGCCGATGCCACCCTGCTCGCCCTCGGTGGTGGCAGTTGGTCGCGCCTGGGCTCGGACGGTGCATGGATGCTGCCACTGGAGCAGCACGGCGTAGGACTGGCGCCGTTGCAACCGAGCAATTGCGGCTTCGAGGTGCAGGCCTGGAGCGAATTGATGGTCAGTAAATTCGCCGGCGCGCCGCTGAAAAATATCGCCATCGGTCTCAATGATGATGTGCCCCGGCTCGGCGAATGTGTGATCACTGCCACCGGGATCGAGGGCAGTTTGATCTACGCCCTGTCGGCACCGATCCGCGATGCAATCAACCAGCAAGGTTCGGCAACGATTCATCTGGACCTACTGCCGGGCCGGCCTGTGGATAAAGTTCTGGCGGCGTTGAGCAAACCACGAGGTTCACGCTCGATGGCCAAGCATCTGCACAGTCAGTTGGGCATCGATGGGGTAAAAGCGGCGCTGTTGCGTGAACTGACCAGCGCCGATTGCTTTGCCGATATGGCCTTGCTGGCCAAGGCGATCAAGGCATTGCCACTGACACTGGTGAAAACCCGTCCGCTGGACGAGGCCATCAGCAGCGCGGGCGGTGTGTTGTTCGAGGCGATGGATGAGCGCTTGATGCTCAAGCAAATGCCTGGCGTGTTTTGCGCCGGGGAAATGCTTGATTGGGAAGCGCCGACGGGCGGTTATCTGCTGACCGCGTGTTTTGCCAGTGGGCGAGCGGCGGGGTTGGGGATGGTGGAGTGGTTGCGGCGCGAGGGCTGAAGACCGAGGCGCGCCCTTCGCGAGCAAGCCCGCTCCCACAGGGGATTTGTGCATGACACAAATCCCCTGTGGGAGCGGGCTTGCTCGCGAAGGCGGCTTAATTAACGCTGCGTATCTTAAGGCTTGCGCTTACGCGGCCCGGTATTGAAAACCGGCACCTTGCGCACTGGCTTGATCGAAGGCTCCGCCGGCGCAACCTCTCCGCTATCCACCCACTTGCCAAGATTGCGCTTACCACCGCCACCGCCGGAAGCCTTGGGCTTCTTCGGTTTCTTCGGCTTCTTGATCACCTGACCGCTGGCATCGGTGTCCGGTACGCGGTGCTCCGGCTCGAAGTCCGGCTCGTTCTGCCGCTTCAAGGTCTGGCGGGTCAGCATCTCGATGGCCGACAGCAAATTCACTTCGTCGGCGCACACCAGGGAAATCGCCTCGCCGGTCGAGCCCGCACGGCCGGTACGACCGATGCGGTGGATGTAGTCCTCGGCGACGATTGGCAGGTCGAAGTTGACCACCAGCGGCAAGTCTTCGATGTCCAGGCCACGGGCGGCCACGTCGGTGGCGACCAGAATTTGCACTTCACTCGCCTTGAAACGGTCCAGTGCGCGCTGGCGAGTCGCCTGGGGCTTGTCGCCGTGGATGCCGTCGGCGTTGATGCCCAGGCCCTGAAGTTTTTCCACCAGCGCGTCCACACCATTGCGGGTCTTGGCGAACACCAGTACCTGCTTCCACTTGCCCTTGCGCATCAGGTGCACGAACAGTTCCGGCTTGCGCTTCTTGTCCACCGTCACGATCCATTGCTTGACCGTATTGGCCGCCACGTTGCGCGGGCTGACTTCGATGCTCAGCGGGTCGTTGAGCATCTGCCCGGCCAGCAGGCGGATGTCATCGGAGAAGGTCGCGGAGAACAGCAGCGTCTGGCGTTTCTTCGGCAGCGCGCGGTAAATGTTCGCCAGCTCCTCGGAAAAGCCCAGGTCGAGCATGCGGTCGGCTTCATCCAGCACCAGGGTTTGCAGCTGGTTGAACTTCAATGCGTTCTGGCGGAACAGGTCGAGCAAGCGGCCCGGGGTTGCCACCAGCAGGTCGACACCGCTGCGCAGCTTCATCATTTGCGGGTTAATGCTGACGCCGCCGTACACCGCGTAAGTACGCAGCGGCAGATTTTCGGCGTACTGGCGCACGGCCTCGTGAACTTGCTCGGCCAGTTCGCGGGTCGGTACCAGGATCAGCGCGCGGACCGAGTTGGCGGTGACTTTCGGCCCTTCCATGGCCAGCAGTTGCAACAGCGGCAGGGCGAAACCGGCAGTCTTGCCGGTGCCGGTCTGGGCGGCGGCCATCAGGTCGCGACCGGCCAGCACCGCCGGAATAGCTTGCGCCTGAACCGGCGTCGGAGTCTGGTAGCCGAGCGTCTCAAGGGAGCGCAGCAAGGGTTCGATCAGGCCAAGGGTGGCGAAAGTCATGGGAGTACCGTAGGAAAATTCTGCGCGGGTTGTTCAAACAAGTGTGCAAAACAAGATGCAATGCCGCGCAGTTTACCCTAATTCACTCGGGATTCTGTCGGTACTGCCGACGTCACCACCGGCCGCTCTGGCGCGCGACGCCACTGCGGTAGGCCAATCAAGACCACGGCGCTGATGATCACCGCCATCGCCAGCGCTTCTTCGATGCCGATGGTCTCGCCGACGAACACGATCCCCAGCAACACCGCCACCGCAGGATTGACGTAGGCATAACTGGTAGCAGCCGCCGGGCGCACGTGCTTCAACAGGTACATGTAAGCGTTGAAGGCGATGATCGAGCCGAACACGGTCAAGTACGCCAGGGCCGCCCAACCTTCGATGGGCGGCACCTTGTCCAGGTGTTCACCGCTGACCGCACTGGCGATCAGCAGCACTACGCCACCCACCAGCATTTCCACAGCGCTGGCCATCGCGCCCTGAGGCAACGGCAAATGTTTGCTCCAAACAGAGCCAAACGCCCAGGTCGCCGCCGCAAAGATCAGCAACGCCGCACCCAATGGACTCGATTGCAGGTTGGAACCCAGGTTGAGCATGGCTATGCCGATCAGCCCGAGCACAATCCCGGCCCACTCCAGGCGGGTATTGCGCGCACCCCAGAAATACCCACAGAGCAGGGTAAACAGCGGCACCGTCGCCACCGCCAAAGCCGCCACCCCGGAGGCCACGCCCGTGTGCTCGGCCACACTGACCGCGCCGTTGCCACACGCCAGCAGCAAAATCCCGATGACTCCGGCGGCTTTCCACTGTGCCCAGGTCGGTGCCGGCGCCCCGCGCCAGCGCAGGAAGGCGTACATCAAGATCCCGGCAATGACGAAACGGATGCCGGCGAGCAGCAGCGGTGGCCAATATTCCACGCCGATACGGATCACCAGGTAAGTCGAGCCCCAAATCACGTACAAGGCGAAAAAGGCAGCGATCAAAGGTAAGGGAAAGCGACGAAGGCCGGACATGGGGGCAGCTCACAGGCAAGGACAAGTGAACGGCTATTCTAGAAAGGCTGGTGACGGAAAATAAGTTACAAAACCTGTTTAAAGCGCCAGTACACTTTTCAAAACACGGAGTTCAGCGCTATAAACCGTGTTTTCGAAAGTCGACCACTTTCAGGAGTCGCACCATGGACAAATACGACCGCATGCTGCTCAGCGCCCTGCTGGAAAACGGTCGCGCGTCCTACGCCGACCTGGCACGCAAGGTCAACCTGTCCGCCCCGGCGGTGGCCGAGCGCGTGGCCAAGCTCGAAGCCAGTGGCGTAATCACCGGCTATCAGGCAAAGGTCGACATGGCCAAGCTCGGCCTGCCGATCCAGTGCGTGATCGAACTGCGCCTGAACCAGCACGGCAACCAGAAGGCCTACGACGACCTGATCAAAATCCCGCAATTGACCGAATGCCATCGGGTGACCGGCGATCCGTGCGTGATCATGCAAGCCGCGGTGGGCTCGATGCCGGAGCTGGAGGATCTGATCAACCGGATCGCCACGTTCGGGTTCAGCAAGACGTCGATCGTGTTGTCGAGTGCGATAGAGAAGCGAGTGCCGTTGGGGCATATCGAAGGCAACGGCAAATAACTCCCCCCTGTAGGAGCTGTCGAGTGCAACGAGGCTGCGATCTTTTGATCTTGATCTTAAAAAATCAAAGTCAAAAGATCGCAGCCTCGTTGCACTCGACAGCTCCTACAGGGGATTTGTGGTGAGTTCGGGATCAGCGATAGCGCTTGAGATGCTCACCCACCTTCGCCGCCGGGACCTTCTGCAACTTGCACAGCAAGTCATGGGACAGCTCGCGCAGGCCATGCTTCTGGAGCAACTCTTCCTCCAGGTGCGCCGTCAGGTTGGCCGCCATCTCGGCATCGGCCATGGCCCGGTGGGCCTTGCCGGTGTGCGGCAGGTTGGCAAACGTGGTGAGGGTGCCGAGTTTGTGGTTCGGCGCGGCGGGCATCAGACGGCGGGCCAAGAGCAGCGAACAGGCGAAGTTCTGCAAACGGGTGCGCTTGATTCGCCCGAGTTCGAAGTCCCAGAATTTCTGGTCGAACGCGGCGTTGTGCGCGAGCAAGGGTGTGGTGCCGACGAACTCATTCACTTCGTTCATCACCTGCTCCGCCGACGGCGCGGTGCGCAGCATGGCGTTGCTGATGCCGGTGAGCTGCTCGATGAAAGCCGGGACGCGCACGCCGGCGTTCATCAAGCTTTGGTAACGCTCGACGATGCGCCCCTGCTCAAGGATCACCACGGCAATTTCCGTGGCTCGGCAGCTGCTGCTCGGGGAGATCCCGGTGGTTTCAAAGTCGATGACTGCGATGCGTTCCAAACCTGTTTCAACTCCGTAAAAATCAATTCTTGAGCAACAACGCGCCTTCGATCGGCACGTAGCGGCTGGCGGCGCGGATCAGCGAGTTGGCCGTCAAGCCTGGCACGCCATAGGCCACGGCTTGCACACCATGCTTGCTGATAATGCGTTCGAGCAGCATGTCGAAATCGCCATCGCCAGAGGCCAGCACGATCTCGTCGACATGGTCGGCGGCATCCATGATGTCGAGGGTGATGCCAACGTCCCAGTCACCCTTGGCCGAACCATCGCTGCGCTGGATGAACGGCTTGAGTTTCACGGTGAAACCGAGGTTACGCAGGATCTGCTGGAACTGCTGCTGTTTGCTGTCGCCACGGTCGATGGCGTAGGCATAAGCTTCGACGATCTCGCCCTGCTGGCTGATATCAGCCCACAGCGCGGCATAGTTGAAGTGGCAACCATAAGCCTGACGCACGGTGTAGTAGAGGTTCTGGACATCGGCGAACACTGCGATTTTTTTCACCGGCTTTCCTCAAGGCTGAATCAGGCACCAGGCCCGAAAGGTCGCCCAGTATGCCAGCCCAGAGGATGGTTCCGCGAATAATCGGCTATGTGGCGAGGGAGCTTGCCCCCTCGCCACTGGGTGTCAGACGAAGGAATCGTCGTCGCCGCCGAACAACGAGTCATCGCTGTAGTCAGCGTCGCTGAAGCCGCCCTGATCATTGCTCCAGGAATCATTGCCGGCCATGCGCTGGTCATCGCCCCAGCCATTGTTGCCCTGGTCATTGACCTGGGCCGGCTCTTCCTTGATGACTTCGACGACTTCCGGTTGCTGATTGTGATGGAACAGGCTGCTGATGCCTTGAGCCAGCATCACGCCACCCGCCACGCCAGCGGCAGTTTTCAGCGCACCACCGAGGAAACTGCTGCCGGCCGCTGCCGGTGCTTGCTGCTGCGGGGCATAGCCCTGCTGTGAAAAATTCTGTGGCGGGGCACCGAAGTTCTGCTGTGGCGCTTGCGAACCGAACGACGAGCGCCCCGGTTCACGCCAGCCACCGCTCGATGGCGCCGAGCTCTGGGTCGGTGCCGGTTGTGGATCACGGGAAGCGCCGCCAAAGATACTCGACAAAAAGCCACCGCCGCTCGACGCTGGAGCCGGGGTCGCCTGGGCCTTGGCCTGTTGCAGTTCGGCCTGCAATTGCTGGACTTGCCGGGTCAGTTGCTGGTTCTGCTCATCGAGGCTCTTGATCGCTGCCTCTTGCACCAGAATCGCCTGGGTCATGAAATATCCTGCCGCAGGCTGGCGCGTCAGGTGCTCCTTGATCCGCGCCTCGGCCTGGGCGTCGCGCGGGGCTGAGTCCGTTTCGGCCTGTTGCAGCCGGGAAAACAGTCCATCGATCAGGGTTTGTTCTTCGCTGTTCATGGCGACCTCGTAGATTGCCGGGAAAATCGTTGCCTTTATCCAATGAGGATAAGGTGCCCGACCTTAATGGAGGCTGAAACAAACTGTTTCAATGACCTTTACTGAACGTTTACGTTTGCGTCTCCCGGCACTTGATCGGTTAAAGTGGACCACTGCTTTCAACCTGCGATACCAACCGATGAATCCGTTAGATGTGTTGCGTGACTCCCTGTATTTCTTCAAGCGCAATCTGGGCCAGATCGTGCAACTGTGCCTGCCGCTGGTCATTTTTGAGGCGCTGCTGCAACAAGTGGTCGACCACTCCACGGAGCCGGACAGTTTCCCCGGCATCAGCGTGATTGTCGGCTTGCTGGTGTACCCGCTGTACACCGCCGCGCTGATTCTGTTTCTTGACGCCCGCAGCCGGGGCGAATCGCCGCGCAACCGCGACCTGCTTGCGATGGCGGCGAGCCTGTGGCCACGCTTCGCCCTGCTGACGGCGCTCAATACCGTACTGATTCTGCTGGGCCTGTCGCTGTATTTCCTGCCGGGCATCTATCTGATGGTGACCCTGGCGTTTGGCGAATATCTGCTGGTGTTGCGCGGCATGGCGCCGCTGGCGGCCATGAAGGAAAGCCTGCGCATGACCCAAGGTCACTTCCTGCGCATCCTGCTGTGCATTCTGTGTGTGATGGGCCCGCTGTGGCTGCTCAAGGGGGCGACACTGGCGGTGTACCCTGAACCGCAGAACCCGGTGATCTCGTTGCTGATCGACAGCGCCCACAGTTTCCTGCAGCTGTTTACCAGCGTGGTGCTGTTCCGTTTGTTCATGCTGATCAACCCGTTGCCTGAGAGCAATGACAACTCGCTCTGACCTTGGGTGCGCCCATTGCTCTCGGGTATGCTCGGGAACAATTTTGCAACGCCAATAAGCCGAGCCATGACCCGTCTACTGCGCCACACCCTGCTGGGCCTGCTGATCGTGATCGGCCTGATCGCCGTGACAACCTACAGCCTGACCTGGCGCCCCGACGCCAAAGAAGAGTTGCCCGTCAGTTGCAGTCCCCAGGCACCCACCCTGGTTCCCGGGCAGGCACTGAAAGTGATGACCTGGAACGTCCAGTTCCTGGCCGGCAAGCGTTACGTGTTCTGGAATGACCTGGCCGCCGGTACCGACGAACGCCCCACAGCGGAAGACATTGCCTTCAGCCTCGACGAAGTGGCGCGGGTGATTCGCGACGAACAACCGGACATCGTGCTGTTGCAGGAGATGGACGACGGCGCCAAGGCGAGCGATTACCAGCACCAGTTCAAACTGCTGCAGGAGCGGCTCGCCGATTTGTACCCCTGCAACGTCAGCGCTTTCGACTGGAAGGCCGATTTCATCCCGGACCCGCATATCTTCGGCAGCGTCGGCCGGCAACTGGCAACCCTGAGCCGTTACCGGATCGAACATGCCCAGCGCCTGCAACTGCCCGTTGTCTCGGGCAATCCGCTCAGCCGCCAGTTCAAACCCAGAAACGCCTTGCTGGTGAGTTACTTGCCGTTGAGTGACGATGGGCAGATGGCGGTGCTCAATACCCATCTGGAGCGTGCGACCCAAGCCGACAACACCCTGCAAAACCAGGTGAACGCCGTGGCCAGGACCCTCGATAAACTCGAAAGCCGTGGCACGCCGTGGTTGATCGGCGGGGATTTCAACCTGTTGCCCCTGGGTCAGTATCGACGCCTGTCCGATGCGCAACGCGCACCCTACTCCGCCGACAGCCCGTTGCACCTGCTGTGGGACAAATACCCGATGATCCCGACCAACAACGAAGCCAGCGGGATCGACCGCGACCGCTGGCTGACCCACTATCCGAACGACCCCGGGCTGAACGGCCCGGACCGGACCGTCGACTACCTGTTCTACAGTCCGCGGATCAAACGGGTGGAGGCCATGGTGCGGCAGGACGATACGTTGCGTATCTCCGATCACTTGCCGGTGATTGCGCGGTTCCTGTTGCCGGTTGCGCCGTAGCGACTCACTCAAGTCAGATGCAAATCCTGTGGGAGCGGGCTTGCTCGCGAAGAGGCCAGTACATCCGACATCAATGTTGTCTGATACACCGCTTTCGCGAGCAAGCCCGCTCCCACAGGGTCTGTGCAAACCTGACTTAGTGCACCTCCTCCAGATCATCATGCAGCAGCCCGAAGATCTCGCGCTTCATCTCGATGAACGAACGCTCCATGACCATGTCCAGGTTGCGCGGTCGTTCGATCGGCACATCGAGGATCTGCTTGATCCGCCCCGGCCTGGCGCCCATGACGTAAACCCGGTCGCCGAGCAGAATCGCCTCGTCGATGTCGTGGGTCACGAACAACACGGTCTTCTTGCTGTTGCCCCACACCCGCAGCAACAACTGCTGCATTTGCAGGCGCGTCTGGCTGTCGAGGGCGCCGAAGGGTTCGTCCATCAACAGGATCTGTGGGTCGTTGGCCAGCGCGCGGGCAATGGCGACGCGTTGCATCATCCCGCCGGACAACTGCTTGGCGTAGTTGTCGGCAAAGCCGCTCAGGCCCACTTCATTGACGTAGTAGTCGACAATATCCTTGCGCTGCGCCGCCGGCATGCCGCGCCGCTTGAGGCCGAACTCGACGTTCTGCCGCACGGTCAGCCACGGGAACAGCGTGTAGCTCTGGAACACCATGCCGCGATCCGCGCCGGGGCCCTCCACTTGTTGGCCGCCGACGTAGATCTCCCCCGACGTCGGTTCGGCCAGGCCGGCGGTGAGGTACAGCAGGCTCGATTTACCGCAACCCGACGGCCCCACCAGTACGGCAAATTGCTGGTCCGGCACCTCAAACGACACTTCTTCCAACGCGGTAAAGGTCCCGCCATCCGGTTTCTGGTAACGCAGGCTGACCTTGTCCACCTGCAGCCGAGGTGCGTTCACCGGGGCAGCCTGAGGGGCGACAAAACGATGAGTGGCGGCGGTTACTGAGCCCATGCGGTAATCCTCAGACGAAGGAAGCGGAACAGTTGATCGGTGACCAGGCCCAGCAGGCCGATGATCGCGATGGCGAGGAAAATCACATCCACCTGGAAGCCGCGCATGGCCTTGAGGCTCAGGTAGCCCAGGCCACTGGAAGCGGCGACCAGTTCAGCCACCACCAGGTAAGTCCAGGCCCAGCCCATGGTCACCCGCAGGGTGTCGAGCACGCCTGGCAGGGAAGCCGGGGCGATCACATGCAGTACCGCATCGCGACGATTGGAACCGAGGGTGTAGGAGGCGTTGATCAGGTCCTTGGAGATGCCTTTGGACACGTCCGCGATCATCACCAGTTGCTGGAAGAACACGCCGAAAATGATCACCGAGACCCGCTGCTCCAGGCCGATGCCGATCCACAGGATGAACAGCGGTACGAACGAAGTCACCGGCAGGTAGCGAATGAAGTTGACCATCGGCTCCAGGAACGCCTGGACGATGCGGAAGCTGCCCATCAACAGCCCCAGCGGCACCGCCACCAGGGACGACACGATGAAGCCGACCATCACCACTTCGACGCTGGCCCACACATGCTGGCCGAGGGTGCCATCGCGACCCAGGCGTACGGCGGCCTCGACCACCGCGCCCGGCGTCGGCAGGAACATGCCCGGCACCACACCGCCGTAGGACAACCCGGCCCACAGACCGACCAACAGCACCCAGGCCAGGCCGCTCGCGCTCCAGATCACCGAGACCGGCAGACCGGTCTTGGGCGTGATGCAGCGGCTCAGCCACGAATTGCGCTTGAACATGCAGCCTCCTAGAGCGGGGTGACGAAACGGTTGTCGATCAGGTCGTCATTGCTGACGTTGTAGGGTTTGCCTTGCAGCTCGCTGGCGGTCTCGTTGGCCAGTTTGATCAGCGGTGCGCTGTCACCCGGCTTGCCCGGCGCGCCCAACAGTTTTTCGCTCATGGCCTGATCGTAGAAACGCACGCCCTGGGCGGCCGCTTCGAGCTCCTTCGGATCGGCCAGATACCCGCCGACACCCTTGGCCATGATCTTGTAGGCTTCCTGCGGATGATCCTTGGTGTACTGCACGGCTTTGTACAAACCGGCCACCAGTGCCTTGACGTCTTCCGGTTGTTTTTCGATGACGGTGCAGTTCAGCGCCACCACGTCGACAATCACCCCCGGTGTACTGCTGCTGTCGACCAGCACCTTGCCCTGTTGCTTGTCGCGCACCATCGACAAGTGCGGCTCCCAGGTCACGGCAGCGGGTACGCGACCGGCGATGAACGCGGTGGCGGCATCGTCAGCCGTCATGTTCTGCACGGTGATGTCGCTCATTTTCATGCCGTTCTTTTTCAGCAGATACGACAACCAGAATTGCGAGGTCGACCCTTCGTTGACCGCCACGGCCTTGCCTTTGAGCTCCTGCAGGCTCTTGACGTCCTTGCCCACCAGCACGCCGTCGCCACCATGGCTGTCGTCCAGCGCGGCGACGGCCTTGAAGCAGAACTGCGGACGGTACTTGAGCACCTCGTCGATGGTCGACGCCGAGCCGGACAATTCGCCGGACGCTTGTGCGGCCATGTACATCGCCGCCTCTTCGACCACCGGCAATTCGACGGTCAAACCGTTTTCCTTGAAGTAGCCCAGGTCCTGGGCCAGGTACAGGGTACCGTAGCCGACCCAGGTGGTATGGCCGATGGACAGGGTGCCGGCCTGGGCGCTGGTGGCGACCGTCGCGGCGATGGCGGTGACCGCCAGTGGATGGACAACGCGCGTAAGCAAGGACTTGATCATGGAGCACTCCCAAAGCTGTTGATTTAGTTTTGTCATGGGCAGTACGGCGAGCCCTGAATCGGCTGCAACCTGTGGTCTCTGAGGGACCCTTCGGCGGGCAGCATTCGGCGGGCTGGCGAGATCGATGTTGGCCCAAGGGCGGGATTAGGAAAATGAGGAAATATGTGGATGCGAACGATGAAAAAACTCGTTAGCGCGCACTGCGAAAGGGCGTTGTGGGCGGGGATGCCCGAGGTCGGTGCAAAGCTTGAGAACAGCAAAAAGATCGCAGCCTTCGGCAGCTCCTACATTGGAATACGATCCCCTGTAGGAGCTGCCGAAGGCTGCGATCTTTTATGCTTATTGCCCTTGCGAGAATGTCAGAGCCGGCCGTATTCCTGCGCCGTACGATCCACCGCCTTCAAGGTCTTGGCGATCAATTCGTCAATCTCTTCACGGCTGGCAATCAACGCCGGCGCCATGATCATCCGGCCCAATGTCGAACGAATGATCACCCCTTCTTCAAAGCCAATCGTCCGGCAGCGCCAGGCGATGTCGTTCTCATTGGCGAAGCGTTTGCGAGTGGATTTGTCCTCAGCCAATTGAAGCGCCGCGACCATGCCGGTGCCCTGGATATCGCCCACCAACGGGTGCTTGCCGAACACTTCGCGCAAACACTGTTGCAGGTACGGGCCGATGTCGTCCTTGACCCGCGTCACCACGCCTTCATCGCGCAGGGCCTTGAGGTTGGCAATCGCCACCGCCGCCGCCACCGGGTGTCCGGAATAGGTCAGGCCGTGGGCAAACACGCCGCCCTGCTCCACCAGCACCGAGGCCATTTTCTTCGACAGGATCAAGCCGCCCATGGGGATGTAACCCGAGGTCAGGCCCTTGGCGATGGACAGGGTGTCCGGCTCGAATCCGAAGTACTCGTGGGCGAACCATTCGCCGGTACGACCGAAGCCGCCGATCACTTCATCGGCACACAGCAGCACGTCGTACTTGCGGCAGATGCGCTGGATTTCCGGCCAGTAGCTTTCCGGCGGAAAGATCATCCCGCCGGCACCCTGGAAGGGTTCGGCGATGAAGCCTGCGACCTTGTCCGCACCCAGTTCGAGAATCTTCGCTTCCAGTTTCCGGGCCGCGCGCAGACCGAATTCGGCTGGCGTCAGGTTGCCTTCGTGGGCGAAGAAATACGGCTCGTCGATGTGCTCGATGTCCGGAATCATGCCGCCCATTTCGTGCATGAACTTCATGCCGCCCAGCGCCGTCGCGGCCAGGGTCGAACCGTGGTAACCGTTCCAGCGGCCGATCATGATCTTCTTCTCGGGCTTGCCGAGCACCTGCCAGTAGCGACGCACCGTGCGGATCAACACCTCGTTGGCCTCGGAGCCGGAGTTGGTGTAGATCGCGTGGCTGTAGTGACCCGGCAGCAGGCTGAACAGCAGCTCGGAGAGCTCGATCACCTGCGGGTGGGTGGTGTGGAAAAACATGTTGTAGTACGGCAGCTGTTCCAGTTGCTGGCTCGCCGCGGCCGCCAGGTCCTTGCGCCCGTAACCGAGGTTGGTGCACCACAACCCGGACATGCCGTCGAGGTAACGGCGGCCATCGTTGTCCCACAGGTGCAGGCGCTCGCCACGGACCATCACCCGTGGCCCCTCGTCGTTGAGGGCTTTCTGATCGACGAACGCATGGATGTGGTGCGCAGCGTCGGCGGCCTGGTAGTCGCGGGTTTCACGTGGTGTGGTCATCGCCTGTTCTCCGTTTTGTTATCAGCGCAATTGAAACCAGGTGGTCTTCAACTGGGTGTATTTATCGAATGAATGCAGGGACAGGTCGCGGCCGAAACCGGACTGCTTGCCGCCGCCAAAGGGTACGGTCACGTCCAGTGCATCGACGCTGTTGACCGACACCGTGCCCGCTCGCAATTGTCGCGCCACGCGGTGGGCGCGGTTGAGGTCGTCGGTCCACAGCGAAGCCGCCAGACCGTAGACGCTGTCGTTGGCCAATTGCAATGCATGGGCCTCGTCGTCGAACGCCGTGACGGCCAGAACCGGGCCGAATACTTCGTCGCGAAACAGCGGCATGTCCGGCGTCACGCCGGTAAAGATCGTCGGCTGGATGAAGTTGTCGGAGCCGTTGAAGATCGACTGCCGACCGCCACAAACCTTGGTCGCGCCCTGCTGCTCGGCCTGCTGGATGAACTTCATGATGTGCGCGGTCTGACGGCTGTCGACGATGGCACCGGCGGCGCTCGACGGGTCCAGCGGATCGCCCGGCAACCAGCGTTCAGCCTGGGCCTTGAGGCGTTCCACGAACGCGTCATGAATCGAGCGCTGTACCAGCAATCGCGAGTTGGCCGAGCAGACTTCGCCCTGATTGAAAAAGATGCCGAACGCGGCTTTTTCGGCAGCCAGATCCAGGTCCTGACAATCGGCGAACACCAGGTTCGCGCTCTTGCCGCCGCACTCCAGCCACACCTGTTTCAGGTTCGACTGGGCTGAGTACTGCATGAAATATTTGCCGACCTCAGTGGAGCCGGTGAACACCAGGCAATCGACGTCCGGGTGCAGGCCGAGGGCCTTGCCGGTTTGCTCGCCCAGGCCCGGCAGTACGTTCAACACACCCGCAGGCACACCAGCCTCAAGCGCCAGCTCCGCCAGACGCAAGGCCGAAAACGGCGACTGCTCGGCCGGCTTGAGAATCACCGAGTTACCCGCGGCCAGGGCCGGGGCGAGTTTCCACGCGGCCATGTCCAGCGGAAAATTCCACGGCACCACGGCAGCCACCACGCCAAGGGCTTCGCGGGTGATGGTCGCCAGCACATTCTGCGCACTCGGTGCGACCTGATCGTAGAGTTTGTCGAGGCTCTCGGCGTACCAGCGGAACACCCCGGCAGCACCCGGCACATCGATGTTGTAGGCATCCGTGACGGGCTTGCCCATGTTCAGCGAATCGAGCAGCGCCAGTTCTTCACGGTTTTCGAGGATCAAGTCGGCCAGGCGCAGCAGCACTTGTTTACGTTCGGTCGGCGAACGTGCCGACCAGGTGCCGGCTTCAAACACTTGCCGCGCATTGCGCACCGCCGCATTCACATCTTCCTCGCCACAGGCCGCGACATTGGCCAGGCATTGCCCGGTGGCGGGGTTGATCGCCGCGAAAGTCTGCCACGATTGCGCAGCTCGGCGCTGGCCATCGATCACGGCCTGGTCGGGAAACCGCAGGGAAGCGGCTTTGCGTTGCCAATACTCAAGCTCGAACACGTTCGGATGCTCCAGAGGACATTCTTGTGTATTGGATAGTCGCTCAGGCCCGAGCGGTGGAAAACCAGTAAAAATGTGTTCGCAGGCCAAGAAAAAACTACGTAGCCAATCTCCCTTCTGGCGCAGCATGTGGTTATTGTTCAACCACAACAAATCGCTACCCGAGCGGATAGGGGTGGCGCGCAAATTGCCTGGATGCCTGATTCGTTCTCCCCCGAGGTCTGCTGTGGCTGCCTACAATCTGCGTCAACTGAAATACTTCATCACCACCGTCGAGTGCGGCAGCGTCGCCGAGGCCTCGCGCAAGCTGTACATCGCCCAGCCGTCGATCTCCACGGCCATCAAAGGGCTGGAAGACAGCTTCGGTGTGCAATTGCTGATTCGCCATCACGCCCAGGGCGTGTCATTGACGCCCAGTGGTGCACGCTTCTACCGCAAGGCCCAGGAACTGCTGCGTATGGCCAAGGAGTTCGAGCAGAACGCCCTGGCCGACAACGATGTGGTGTCCGGGCAGATCGATATCGGCTGCTTCGAAACCGTCGCGCCGCTGTACCTGCCGCAATTGATCGCCGGATTTTCGGCGTTGTACCCGGGAGTGGAAATCCGCATCCGCGACGGCGAGCAGCAAGAACTGGTGCAGGGCCTGACCTCCGGCGCCTTCGATCTGGCGATCCTCTATGAGCACGATCTCGACGGCACCATCGCAACCGAACCCTTGATGCCGGCGCAACGGCCTTATGCGCTGCTGCCGGCCGATCACCGTTTTGCCCAGCAGGCACAAGTCTCACTGCGGGACCTATGCCTGGAGCCGATGATTCTTTTGGACGTGCAGCCGAGCCGGACCTATTTCGTCAGCCTGTTCGAAGAGCTGGACCTGACCCCGCGCATTGCCTTCAGCTCGCCATCGATCGAGATGGTGCGCGGCATGGTCGGACAAGGCTTTGGTTTCTCGATCCTGGTGACCAAACCACATTCGGAGTGCACCTACGACGGGCAGAAAGTGGTGTGCGTGGACATCGCCGAAGACGTCACCGGCTCCGGGCTGGTGGCCGCCTGGCTCAAGCGCGGGCAACTGACCAAGCCGGCGCAGCTGTTCGCCGACTATTGCCGCGAGCAACTGACCGCCAAGTCCGAAAGCTCAGACTGATCCCCTGTGGCGAGGGGGCTTGCCCCCGTTGGGTCGCGAAGCGGCCCCAAAACCTGTTACCGCGTTCTGTCAGATCCTCCGCATGCAATGTATTGCGACTGCTTCGCAGCCGAACGGGGGCAAGCCCCCTCGCCACAGAGTACGGTGTTAACCGCTATTTACGCGGTTTGATCCGCGCAGTCGCTTCGGCCACCAGCGGATCATCCGGCCAGTAATGCTTCGGGTACCGCCCCTTCAAATCCTTCTTCACTTCGGCGTAGGTGCTGCGCCAGAAGTTCGCCAGGTCCTGTGTCACCTGCACCGGCCGCCGAGCCGGGGACAGCAGGTGCAGCTTGACCACTTGCCGCCCGCCGGCAATGCGCGGGGTTTCGGCCAGGCCGAACAACTCCTGCAGACGCACCGCCAGAATCGGCGGCTGTTCGCTGTAGTCCAGGCGAATCGACGAGCCCGACGGCACGCTCAAATGATGCGGCGCCAACTCGTCCAGCCGCTGCGGCAGCGGCCACGGCAGCAGGTTGTGGACGATGCTCGACAGGTCCAGATTGGCGAAGTGACTGAGACGCGACACTTTACCCAGATACGGCATCAGCCAGTGTTCCAGGCTTTTGAGCAACGCTGCATCGCTGACATCCGGCCACTCACTCTCGCCCTTGCCGGCAAGGTCCAGCTGCCGCAACAACGCTACTCGTGCCTGCCACTGACGCAGCTCCGGGGTCCATGGCAACAGCTCCAGGCCTTTGCGCCGCACCAGATTCACCAGCGCCTGGCTGCGGGCGCTTTCGTCGAGGCCGGTGAGCGGTTCACGGCTGAGGATCAATTCACCAACCTTGCGCTGACGCTCGGCCCGCAGCACACCTTCGCGCTCATCCCAATCCAGTTGATCGACGCAACGCACCTGCTCGGCCAGCACTGAGTCGAACAGCGCCGGATCGAAATCCGTCGCCAGATAAATCCGCTCTTCGCGTTGCCCCTGGCGACTGCCCAGATCGGCGATCACCAGCCACGGCTGCTTCATCAGGCTGTCGGCCTCGGCGAACAGCGCGGCACGTCCGTTGGCCAAGCGATACTCCGCGCCACCGGCACGCCGTTGTTGGGCGACGCGGTCGGGATAGGCCAACGCCAGCAATGCACCGAGCCAGCGGGGATGATCAGGATCGCTGACCGGCTCCGAGGCTTTGCCGCGCAAGTAACCACGGTATTGGCGCGCCAGTTGCCGTGCGCGTTGCACGCCCCCCTGCGCGCCACGTGCGGCGCGTTCTTCGCCAGACAGCAATACCAGTCGGCTGTGCAAGTCCGCCCCGGCGCCACGCAAAATGTCGCGTTCGCCGAGCAGTGCGGCGACGTCGCACGCCATTTCCGCCAGACCCAGCGCCTGGCCGCGCAACAGCAAATGCGCGATACGCGGATGGGCCGGCAGTTCGGCCATGGCTTGGCCGTGACGGGTCAGCGCTTCACCGTCCAGTGCACCCAGGCGTTCGAGCAGATCCTGAGCCTGTGCATAAGCGGCGGCCGGTGGCACGTCAAGCCACACCAGTTGCCCGGGTGTCACACCCCAACGCCCCAATTGCAGGGCCAGCCCGGCAAGGTCCGCCGAGAGGATTTCCGCACTGCCATAAGCCGCCAGTTGCTCGTGCTGGTCCTGGGACCACAGGCGATAACAAACACCGGGCTCCAGACGCCCGGCCCGGCCCGCGCGCTGGGTCGCACTGGCCTTGGAAATGCGCTGGGTGTCGAGACGGGTCATGCCGCTGCCCGGGTCGAAACGCGGTACTCGCGCCAGCCCGGCATCGATCACGACGCGCACGCCGTCGATGGTCAAACTGGTTTCGGCAATGTTGGTGGCCAGCACCACTTTGCGCTTACCCGGCGGTGCCGGATCAATCGCCGCCCGTTGCGCCGCCAGGTCCAGTTCGCCGTGCAACGGACACAACAGAACCTGTGGGTTGTCACCCAAGGCATCGGCCAATTGCTGATGCACGCGGCGGATTTCCGCTTGCCCCGGCAGAAACACCAGCACGCTGCCGGTCTCGTCGTTCAAGGCTTCAAGGATGGTCTGCACCAGGCGCGGCTCGATGAATTCACCGGCCTGGAACGGCCGACCCCAGCGCATCGCCACCGGGTACATGCGCCCTTCGCTGCGCAGGATCGGTGCGTCGTCGAGCAACCCGGCCAAGCGTTCGCCTTCAAGCGTGGCGGACATCAAGAGGATTTTCAGCGGCTGGTCGTCACGAAACAGTTCACGGCCATTGAGGCTCAGAGCCAAGGCCAGGTCAGCGTCCAGGCTGCGCTCGTGGAATTCGTCGAAGATCAGCAGACCCACGCCTTCCAGCGCCGGGTCATCCTGCAAGCGCCGGGTGAGAATGCCTTCGGTGACCACTTCGATGCGGGTATTGGGCCCGACCTTGCTGTCGAGGCGAATGCGATAGCCCACGGTTTCACCGACCTTTTCCCCCAGCTCACTGGCCAGCCGCTCCGCCGCTGCGCGTGCGGCCAAGCGGCGGGGTTCGAGCATCAGGATGGCCTGCCCTGCGAGCCACGGCTCGTTGAGCAGGGCCAAAGGTACGCGGGTGGTTTTACCGGCGCCGGGCGGTGCTTCGAGCACGGCTTCGTGGCGTGTAGCGAGGGCTTCACGCAGGGCGGGTAAAACTTCATCGATTGGCAAAGAAATCATGCTGGCTCCCAAACAGAGGCGCGAGTATAACGGCGAACTGTTTGTCGTAGTCTGGGCTCTAACCAGTAACGTTCTTGGCGTTCTACTCAGGAGATTTCATATGCGTGCTCCCTTTCGCCTGATTGGCGGTGTTCTGGTCGCAACCTTGCTGACTCAAGTGACCGCCTGCGGGTCGATTTTCTACCCCGACCGCCGTGGCCAGATCGAAGGCAAGATCGACCCGGCCATCGCCGCGCTCGATGCCGTGGGCCTGCTGTTCTACATCATCCCCGGCCTGATCGCGTTTGCCGTGGACTTCGCCACCGGCGCGATTTATTTCGAACCGGGCAAGACCGCCCAGGTCGATCCGCAAAAACTCAAGGACGCCATCGGCCCCGACGGCCAGGTCGATAACCGCAAGTTGCAGACTATTCTGGAAAGCGAGCTGGGCCGCAGCTTCCCGCTGGACGATCCACGCCTGATCCAGAGCAAAGGCAGCGCTCAGCAACTGGCGATGTTCGGCCTGCAACCGGCCGCGTAATCCCTACACGCGAAAGGACTCTTCAAGGAACGATGGCCACTATGACCTCCAGCTCCGAACACGCCCGCCTGCTGCGGCTGGCGACCCGTGCCTCGGTGGCGGTGGCGTGCACATTGATTGTCGCCAAAGCCATCGCCTGGTGGCTGAGCGGCTCGGTGAGCATGCTCGCCGGGCTCACCGACTCGACACTCGACGGTGTCACGTCATTGCTCAACCTGCTGGCGGTGCATTACGCCCTGCGCCCAGCCGACAATGATCATCGCTACGGGCACGGCAAGGCCGAGTCATTGGCGGGCATGGCCCAGGCGTTGTTCATCGGCGGCAGTGCGGTACTGATTGCGCTGCAGGCCTATGATCGGCTCAAACATCCCGAACCGGTCGGCGCGCCGTGGATCAGTATCGGCGTGATTGTGTTGTCCCTCGTACTGACTCTGGCGTTGTTGATGTTTCAACATCGGGTGGTCAAGGCCACCGGCTCCAACGCGGTGCGCGCCGACTCCCTGCACTACCGCTCGGACCTGCTGCTCAACGGCAGCATTCTGATCGCGCTGGTGTTGGCCGGATTTGGACTGCATCAGGTCGACCCCTGGTTCGGTCTTGGAATCGCCGCCTACATTCTGTGGAGCGCAGTGCAGATCGCCCGGGAGAGCTTTGCGGTATTGATGGATGAAGAACTGCCGCCGGAGGTCAGCCAGCACATGCTGGAATTGGCGTGCAGCGTGCCCGGCGTGTTGGGTGCCCATGACCTGCGCACGCGGATCTCCGGCAACCAGTGGTTTGTGCAGTTGCATCTGGAGCTACCGGGGGAACTGACGCTGTCAGTCGCCCACGGCATCAGCGATCAGGCGGCCGCCGCCATTCACACCGCCTACCCGCGAGCTGAAGTGCTGGTGCACGCAGACCCGCAGGAAGTGATTAAAACCGCTCGGGCTCAGTAGTTCACCTGATAACCACGACTGCTCAGGCAACTGCCCTGGGCCTGTCGGTAGACTTGCACCACCGAGGGGTCTGGCTGGTAGGTGGCGGTGCGTGGATCGAAACCACTCTGCTGCACCGCGTATTGATAACACTCGTAACCATCGCGACTGACCTGCTCCGGCGACTGGCCGTTGGCCGGGTACGCCTCCACGTCATATCCATTGCTGGCGGCCGGGGGAGGCGACTGCGGTTGGCCAACCGGCGGCTCGACCACGACGTAATCCCGAGTGCTCTCCTGGTAGGCGTAATACGAACCGGCCGCGAGGAACAGCAGCGCCCCGCCGATCCACACCTGCTCGGCATAATCTGGAAGGTAGCTGACGCGAATCCCGCGTGGTGGCTCTACCACCTCATAACGCGGACCCAGCGGGCGATACCAGTAGCCACCGGAATAGTAGTAATCCATGCCACGGTAAGGCACGCGGAAGTTACGTTCGGGGAAGCGATCGATCACCTGGCCGGGGCGATACCTGGGACCTGGCCCCCAGCCGTTACCGTGTCCGCTCGGGCGTCCGTCCCAGTGATTATCATTGGTCGGCGCACCGATATAGCCCTTCCAGCGCTGATTGTAATCGTTGCGATGCGGTTGATCCTGGTAGTGCTGATCCTGGTAGTCATGGCGCTGCGGCGGCTGCGTCTGGCGCACGGTGTCGGGGCGCGGCTGAATCGGCATGTCAGTGGCCGGTGCCTGCGGTGGTGGCGGCGGTGAGCGAACCGGGCTGTTGAAATCCGGCGCTGGAGGGGGCTGCCTCTGGCTATTGTTCTGATGTTGATTCTGGCCGTTGTGCTCGTACTGGCGGCTGTCGTTGTTCTGCGCACGCGGCGGGTTCTGTGGCGGGCCGTTCTGCGGGCGTGGCTGGTTGTTGCCATGGCCCTGACCACCCCCCTGGTGACCACCCTGATGCCCGTCCTGACCGTGCTGCCCGCCATCATGGCCACGGTTTTGCTGCTCATCGGCCAGCGATTGCGCAGTGACACTGACACACAGCAAACCAACACCGGCCAAACGCCAGATGCGCGATTTCATGCTTATCCTCATTGCGGGTTAGGGCCTGTACGTAAGACTGGGAAAGCAGTGGCCGGTTCTGCGACAGGTTATCAGTCACGCAACTTATTTATTGAGGCCGGGAGGGTCAAATTCCACGCAAGAAAAAGGGGAGACCCGTCGGCCTCCCCTTGGAGAACTTCGTCCTGGCTCAACGCTTGTGGCGCCGGCTCACCTCACGCCGTCTTCTGGACAGTGTGTAGCTCGGGGGCCGGCACATCCCCGGTGGGGGTGGCGACCGCGGCGGGCCTGATTGGGCGAGCCGCACTGGACTGTTTGTCCGAGCAGTGATTCTGGTGATAAGAATAGGCCGTGAGCACCGACAGAGGATTGCGAAGATTGCTCAATTAAACATCACTTGCGCAATTTTTAACCCCGGATACATAATCTGCCGCAATAGTTACGACAAAGGACTGATTGATGAGCAAGCTCGATCGTTACGACCTGAGTATTTTGGCGGAATTGCAGCGCGACGCACGCATCTCCAACCAGGAGTTGGCCGAGCGCATCGGTCTGTCGCCTTCGCCGTGTTCGCGGCGGGTCAAGCAACTCGAGGACGACGGCTACATTTCCCGTCAGGTCGCCCTGCTCGACCGCAAAATGCTCGGCCTGAGCCTGACGGCCTACGTGCTGATCGGTATGGACCGTCATACGCCGGAACGTTTCGAGAACTTCGAAGCGGCCATTCGCACCTTGCCCCAAGTGCTCGAATGCAGCCTGGTGACCGGGATGGATGCCGACTATCAACTTAAGGTCGTGGTGCCGGACATGGATCACTACCAGAAACTGCTGCTCGGGCATCTGACCCGGATTGAAGGCGTGACCAGCGTGCGTTCGAGTTTTGTGCTGAACCAGGTTTTGAACAGCACCGAACTGCCTCTGACTCATCTGCGCAGCTGATTGTGGCGAGGGGGTTTGTCGGATCGCCGCACCGTCCCGTTCGGCTGCGAAGCAGTCGCAAACGCAGCAAATGAGGTGTGTCAGGTATAACCTGCTTGCAGATTTCAGGGCCGCTACGCAGCCCAACGGGGGCAAGCCCCCTCGCCACAGGTGCGACACACCGACGCAGGTCAATACAGTACGCAGTCAGCGAGGCGTATAATCTTCGCGCCCTTTTAGCCTCGCCCGCGCTGGAGATGTTCGATGGATCCTGCAGTCTTTGAAGAGTGGATGATGACCGGTCTGGTCACGATCCTGATCATTTTCATGGGTTTCATCGTCTGGGATCTGGCGAAGAAGTCCAAGGCCGGGCGCTTTGGCTCGTTCATCCTGTTCTTCGTGCTGGGCCTGGGCGTGGCCGCGTTCATCATCAAGAGCGTGGTGATCGGCCTGATCGAATCCGGCGCCTTATAAGCGCGCCGGTACTTCTTTCCACTGGCCCTGATCGAGCCCTTCGATCGTCCAGTCACCGATTCTGACCCGCACCAGGCGCAAGGTTGGCAAACCGACCGCAGCGGTCATGCGCCGCACCTGCCGGTTGCGCCCTTCGCGAATCACCAACTCCAGCCAACTGGTCGGCACGCTTTTGCGAAAGCGCACCGGCGGATTGCGCGGCCATAGCTCGGGCTCGTCCAGCTGCCGCGCCTCGGCGGGCAAGGTCATGCCGTCATTCAATTCGACGCCGTCACGCAGGCGCTGCAATTGCTCGGCGCTCGGCTCGCCTTCGACCTGTACCCAATAGGTCTTGGCCAGTTTGTGCTTCGGGTCCGCGATTCGCGCCTGAAGCTGGCCGTCGTTGGTCAGCAGCAACAAGCCTTCGCTGTCGCGGTCCAGCCGTCCGGCCGGATAGATTCCCGGTACATCGATGTAGTCCTTGAGCGTCGCGCGCCCTTCGCCGTCGCTGAATTGCGTCAGCACATCGAAAGGTTTGTTGAACAGGATCAGCTTCGGCTCGGCCGGTGGCGCCTTGGCGACACGGCGCGGGGCTGCAGGCGACGGTTTCGTGCCAGGGCGGCGGGAAACGGGACGTTGAGGAGGACGAGACATGAGAATGGAAACATCTAACGGTCAGGGCTGCCAATGCTAGTGCCCCAACCGTCAAATGACCACGACTACCGTTAGCGGAACGGCGGCTCGTCGAAGCTGCGCAGTTTGCGCGAGTGCAGTGAGTTGAGCTCGGTGCGCAACAGATCCACCGCTTCGATACCGATCTTCAAGTGCTGGCTGACCGCGCGCTCATAGAAGGCGTTGGCCGAGCCCGGCAACTTGATTTCGCTGTGCAGCGGTTTGTCCGAGACGCAGAGCAACGTGCCGTACGGCACCCGCAAACGATAACCCTGGGCGGCGATGGTGCCACTTTCCATGTCCACCGCCACGGCGCGAGACAGGTTGATCAGCGGCCTTTCCTGCGCCCAGCGCAGCTCCCAGTTGCGGTCGTCGTAGGTCAGCACGGTACCGGTGCGCAGGCGTTTTTTCAGTTCGTCGCCCTTCTCACCGGTAATGTTGGCCGCCGCCTGCTGAAGCGCAAGTTGCACTTCGGCCAGGGCCGGAATCGGAATGTTCGGCGGCACGACCCGGTCGAGAATGCCGTCGCGGCGCATGTAGGCGTGGGCCAGCACGTAGTCGCCAATCGTCTGCGACTGACGCAGGCCGCCGCAGTGGCCGATCATCAGCCAGCAATGCGGGCGCAGAACGGCGAGGTGGTCGGTGATGTTCTTGGCGTTGGACGGGCCGACACCGATGTTGACCAGGGTCACGCCGTGGCCGTCACTGGCGATCAGGTGATAGGCCGGCATCTGGTAACGGTGCCAGACCACGCCGGCGGCAATCGCCGACGCTTCGCCGTGATCCATGCTTTTTTCGATGATCACGTTACCCGGCAGCACCATGCGCACGAAGCGCGGGTCTTGGCGCAATTGTTCCAGGCCGTGGACGATGAACTGGTCGACATAGCGGTGGTAGTTGGTCAGCAGAATCCACGGCTGCACATGGCGCCAGTCGCTGCCGGTGTAATGCACCAGTCGGCGCAGGGAGAAATCCACCCGTGCGGCATCGAAAAGGGCCAGCGGCAGCGGATCGGTGTTTTCCCAGTCGTACAAACCGTCGGCAATGCCGTCGGTCGCGGCCGACAGGTCGGTACTCGGGAATACCCGCGCCAGCACGGCGGCGGTGACGCCGGAGCCTCCCAGTTCATCGCCCTGCTCGACCACATACGGATACGGGATGTTCTGCTGGCTGACACCGACTTCCACCGTCACGGTGAAGTCGTGCATCAACGGAACCAGTTGTTCCAGCAGGTACTTACGGAAAGCCGACGGATGGGTGACGGTGACGCTGTAGGTGCCCGGCAGCTGGACCTTGGCATAGGCACGCGTGGTCTGCGGGACTTCGCCCTGGCAAAGGTAGGTCAGGCGCAGCTCGGGATACCGGAACAACGCCCGCTGCTCGGCATCAGGCTCGACGCGGTCCTTGAGGTAACGCTTGAGCGCCTGACTCAGCGCGGTGGTTGCACGATTGTGCAAGAGTGCAAGCCGATCCACGGCTTGCTCGGCGGTTTGAACGACAATAAAAGCTTCGGTCACGATCAGCATCCTGTGTTCTGACTTGCAGACCTTCATCTTGCCTGCATCGTCGCTTCACGGGAACAGTGATTGCTACACAAACCCCGGGACACACCGCAGATCAAATGTGGGAGCGGGCTTGCTCGCGAAAGCGGCCTGTCAGTCACATCAAGGTTGAATGTGAAACCGCATTCGCGAGCAAGCCCGCTCCCACATTGGTCCAGTGGCGTCCTGCACCTGGGATCAGAAACCCTGCGGGGTCGATCGGGCGACAATCGCTTCCACGTCCAGGCCGCGTGGCAACGCGCCGTACACTCGGCCGCCACCGTCCAGGCGACTGGCGATGAAGGCATCACTGACCACCGAATTCCCGGCTTCCAGCAGCAACTTGGCCTGCAACCCCAAGGCGATGTCTTCAGTCAGTTGCCGGGCGCGGTACTGAATGTCGCTGGTGTCCTTGAAGGCTGCCTGCAATTGCTGGATGTGCGCGGCAAGGCGCTGGTCGCCATGGCCATCGCCCAACTCGCTGAACAGTGCATCGAGCACGCCCGGTTCTTTTGACAGGGCACGCAGCACGTCCAGGCACTGCACGTTGCCGGAACCTTCCCACGTCGAATTCACCGGCGCCTCGCGGTAAAGCCGCGGCAAAATGCTGTCTTCGACATAACCCGCACCGCCCATGCATTCGGCCGCTTCGTTGATCATGGCCGGCGCCCGCTTGCAGATCCAGTACTTGCCCACCGCCGTTACCAGCCGGGCGAACCTGGCTTCCTGCGAGTCGTCCAGATGATCCAGCGCCCGGCCCATACGCAGGCTCAAGGCCAGGGCGGCCTCGCTTTCCAGCGCCAGGTCCGCCAGCACGTTCTGCATCAACGGTTGCTCGCTGAGCAATTTGCCGCCGACCGAACGATGAGCACAATGATGGCTGGCCTGGGTCAACGCCTGACGCATCAGCGAACTGGAACCGACCATGCAATCGAAGCGGGTCATGGCGACCATCTCGATGATCGTTGGAACGCCACGCCCCTCTTCACCGATCATCCACGCCAGTGCGCCGCGAAACTCCACTTCGCTCGAAGCGTTGGAGCAATTGCCGAGCTTGTTCTTCAAGCGCTGGATATAGAACTGATTGCGTGTGTCGTCCGGGCGATGGCGCGGCAGCAGGAAACAGGTCAGGCCCTTGTCGGTCTGCGCCAGTGTCAGGAAGGCGTCGCACATCGGCGCCGAGCAAAACCACTTGTGCCCCACCAACTCATAGGCCTGGCCCGGACCGCTGGCTCCAACCGGATACGCCTTGGTGGTATTGGCCCGCACATCGGTGCCACCCTGTTTCTCGGTCATGGCCATGCCGATGGTGACCCCGGCCTTGTGGGCCATGCCGACGTTGCGCGGGTCGTATTCGGTGGCGAGGATTTTCGGCAACCACTTTTGCGCCAGGTCCGGTTGCAGACGCATGGCCGGAACGCTGGCGAAGGTCATGGTCAACGGGCAGCCACTGCCGGCTTCGGCCTGGCTGTGCAGATACGACATGCTGGCGCGGGCGACATGAGCACCGTCCTGCGGGTGCGCCCAAGGCAGCGAGGTCAAGCCGTGCTCGACTGCCGTGCGCATCAGTTGGTGATAGGCCGGATGAAATTCCACCAGATCGATGCGATGACCAAAGCGGTCATGACTGTTGAACACCGGCTTGTTCTGATTGGCGAGGAACCCGGCTTCCATCAGCGGGCCACCGGCCAGCGCGCCGTAAGCGTCGATCCGCGATTCGGCCCAACCGGCCCCGAACCGCCGCGACCACTCCTGCAATGGCAAGTCGATGCGGTAGAGGTTAGCGCCGTCCAGTGACGGTGGCTGGTTGGTGACTTCGTGGGTTTCGGCAAACTGATGCAGGTTCATGACTGGGCTCCTTTGGTCGGCCAAGGGACTTCAGTTAAGCACCGCCCCTCAGTCGAACAAAGTGTCATATCCGCCTAACTGTCGGCGCTTTCGCCCTGTTGCGAGCAGAGCACCCGACGGTAGAGCGCGGCCTGCAAGTCTTCGAATTTCACCGGTTTGCTCAGGTAATCGATCAACGCGCCGGTCGGGCAGCGTTCACGGTCACCCCCCAGGGCGATCATGAACAGCGGCAGCTCGGCATAGCCCGGCAACGCGCGGATCTGGCAGCACAGCGACTCACCGTCCTGACGCGGCAACTGACAATCGACCAGCACCGCGTCAAACACTTCGCGCTGCAGGAGATCGAGCGCGACATCGGCTCCGTCGGCCGTACGCACGCGGAAACCCAGCTTGAGCAACATGCCGCGCATCACCAACTGGCTGATGCTGTTGTCATCCACCAACAACACGGCACAATCCTGCGGCAGGCGCAGGCGCGAAAAATCCCGGGGCATCAAGGGCGCCAGCGGGCGTTCGGTCACCGGCAGCCCGACTTCCACATCCAGCTGAAACCGGCTGCCGCGTCCTGGCTCGGAGCGATGCGTCAGGCGTCCACCGAGCAATTCGACCAACTGCCGGCAAATCGCCAGGCCAACACCCAGGCCACCGTATTCACGGGTCATCGAACCGTCGAGCTGGAAGAACCGTTGATACATCGTGGCCTCTCCCAGATCGGTGAAGCCAATGCCCGTATCGATCACCGCGAAGGTCAACGCCAGCCGGTCGGGTTCAACGGCCTTGCCGGTCACCCGCAAGGCCAGGCCACCGACCCGGGTGAACTTGATGGCGTTGTCCAGCAGACACTCCAGGCATTGCGCGATCTTGGTGTTGTCGCCGTGCAAGCGATCCGGCACTCCGGATGCGACGTCGACCTTGAAGTCCAGCGACTTGCTCGAAGCGTTGCCCTCGAACTGCGTGCGCAGCGCCTCGACCATGCGGCGCAAGCTGAAACTGTCGGCCGAGGTCTGGAGTTTGCCGGCCTGCAGTTCGGTGAGGGTCAGGATACCGTTGACCATGCGCATCATGTCCCGCGCCGACCCCGAAGCCGTCTGCTGATACTGCTCAAGCTCCGGGTCCATTTCGACCGTCTGCATCAATTCCAGCGAACCGATCACACCGTTCATGGGCGTGCGCAGTTCGTGGGTCAGGGTGGCCAGGAATTCGTCCTTGAGCTTGTTACTGCGCGCCAGTTGCTGGTTGAGGATTTCAAGCTTCTGGCCGGCGTCGAATAGCGTCTGCGCCTGCTGCTCGCGCATGTCGTTAATGCGGTCGGCCAGGGCCAGGGACAACAACGCCACTTCGATGGCCGAGCCGATCTGGCTGGAGTACATGGTCAGGAACACATTCGGCAGGTATCCCAGCACCATCAACGTATTGACGATACCGCCGAGCAAAAACGCCGACCAGGCAATGATGAAATACCGCGCGACGCGCAGGCCCCGCAGCCAGGCAAAGATCCCGGCGGCAAAAATCACCACCGTGAACGTCAGCGCCAGGGCCGTGGCCAGGCGCAACGCCAGGGCGTAGCTGGTCATCAAAGACAGGCCGACCACCAGCGCACCGAAGGCAACCAACGCCAGCAGCAAGCGGTCGAGCCAGCGAATGTGGGTAGCCATTTGCAGGAAACTGCGGGCGAACTGACTGCCGAACAACCCCGCGCAGCCGATGAAAAACGGCGTCGCGGCGTTGGCCCACCAAGGGTTGTCCGGCCAGAAATACTGCACTGCCGCGCCGTTGACCGACAGCTGGTACAAGCCGAACGAGGCGATATAGAAGATGTAGTAGAGGTAGCTGGTATCGCGCACGCTGAGGTAGATGAACAGGTTGTAGACCAGCATCCCCAGCAACACGCCGTAGATCAGCCCCAGTACGTAGAGGCGCACGGGCTGCTCTTCGAGATAGGCGGTGCTCGACCACAAGGTTACCGGTGCCTGGATCGAGCCTTCGCTTTGCAAGCGCAGGAATAGTGTTTCGGCCTGGTCGGCTTTGAACGTCAGGTCGAACAGATAGTTGTTCTGACGAATCTCGCGGCTGGCGAAGGGCAAGGCATCGCCGGTCTGCCTGACCAACTGATAGTTGCCGGCCGCATCGGGCAAATAGAGATCGAGATGATCGAGGGGTGGATAGGCCAGTTCCAGAAGCCAGGTCCGTTGCGCCGCCGGATCGGTCGGTCGGTAATGCAGGTCGATTTTCAGCCAGAACACCGAGCGCGAGTAACCAGCGTTGAGTGTGTCTTTGTTGTGCGCCTTGAAGTTACCGGCCGCCGCTTGCGCGCGGATATCCGCGATGGTCGCCTGACCACCCGCGTCCTCATAGACCTGCAGGGTTCGGCCCAAGGGGAGGCTTTGAGTAAACTCATCGAACTCGACGGCGCCTGCCAGGAGGGGCAAACACAACAGCAACATCAGCAAATAGCGCATTGAAGCCCCAGCGTGGCCTGTCCGGTTCTGTCAGGAAGCCCCCCATTCCTTTTGAGCAGACGTAAAACCGGTATCACCTGTTATTGGTTTGGATCCACTCTAGCATAGCCGTTGATGGCCATTAAACACCATTGAAATCTTTCATGAAAAGGCTCTAGGACGGGCGTTCCAGCGAAGGCTTTTTTGAGATAGAGCTGTTTGTTTTGGGCAAAAGATCAAAAGATTGCAGCCTTCGGCAGCTCCTACAGGTTTGCGTCGATCCGCCCTTCTTGCAGGAGCTGCCGAAGGCTGCGATCTTTTGCCTTTTTCTACGCCTCACACCGAAGTGCACGCACACCCGAAAAACGTTGTTTGGTGGTAAGCTCGCGCACCATGAATATCTACAGCTCTCGCCCCGTTGTCCTCTGTCTCTCCGGCCACGACCCAAGTGGTGGCGCCGGCTTGCAGGCAGATATCGAAGCCCTGCTCGCTCAGGGTTGCCATGCGGCTCCGGCCGTCACCGCCCTGACCGTGCAAGACACCGTCAATGTCACTGACTTCCGCGTCCTCGACCGTGAGTGGGTACTGGCCCAGGCCAATGCCGTGCTCAACGATTCCGAAGTCGCGGCGGTCAAACTGGGCATGCTCGGTTCCCTGGAAATGGTCGACACCGTGGTCGAACTGCTTTCGGCGCACCCGCATTTGCCAGTGGTCTGCGACCCGGTGCTGCGTGCCGGCGGCGGTGGACGCCTGGGCAAGGACGAAGTCGGCTACGCCATGCGCGAACGCCTGCTGCCCTTGTCGATCATTGCCACTCCCAACCTTCCCGAAGCCCGGATCCTCGCCGAACTGCCCGAAGGCACCGCGGACGAGTGCGCTGAAAAACTCCTGCCGTTCGTCAAACACCTACTGATCACCGGCGGCCATGGCGACGAAACCGAAATCCACAATCGCCTGTACAGCCGCGACGGCCTGCGCGAAACCTTTACCTGCCAGCGCCTGCCCGGAAGTTATCACGGTTCCGGTTGCACCCTGGCCAGCGCACTGGCCGGTCGTCTGGCCCAGGGTGAAAACCTCGCCAGCGCCGTGCAGACCGCGCTTAACTACACATGGCGCACCCTGCGTGACGCCGAGCAGCTGGGCAAAGGCCAGTTTGTGCCGCGCCGCCTGCCGCTGGATTTCTGTTCGTAACTTCCATTTGTAATGCGGTGAGGCTTGACCGATGAAACTACGTGGCCTGTACGCCATTACCGACAGCCATTTGCTGGACGGTAAGTTGCTCAAGTACGTGGAGGCGGCGCTGGAAGGCGGTGTCACCTTGCTGCAGTACCGCGATAAAAGCAGTGACGAGGCCCGCCGCCTGCGTGAAGCCGAAGCCTTGCGCGAACTGTGCGAACGCTACAAGACCCAGCTGATCATCAACGATGATGCCGAACTGGCCGCGCGCCTCAATGTGGGCGTACACCTGGGTCAGACCGATGGCCCGCTGACCCCGGCCCGCGCACTGCTCGGACGTCAGGCGATCATCGGTTCAACCTGCCACGCGCAGCTCGAACTGGCCGAACAGGCGGCCAAAGAAGGTGCAAGTTACGTCGCCTTCGGCCGCTTCTTCAACTCCAACACCAAGCCCGGCGCACCGACCTGCAGCCTCGAACTGCTCGACCAGGCGCGCAAGCAACTGCACCTGCCGATCTGCGCGATCGGCGGCATCACCCTGGACAACGCCGCTCCGCTGGTGGCCCATGGGGTCGATCTGCTGGCCGTGGTGCATGGTCTGTTCGGCGCCGAGAGCACGGCCGAAGTCACCCGCCGTGCCCGCGCCTTTAACGAATTACTTAAAATCTGAGAACCCGATCATGTCTCGTTCCGAAACGCTGTTTGCCAATGCCCAGAAACACATTCCCGGTGGCGTGAACTCGCCGGTTCGCGCGTTCAAGAGCGTCGGCGGCACGCCGTTGTTCTTCAAGCACGCCGAAGGCGCCTACGTCACCGACGAAGACGACAAGCGCTATGTGGATTACGTCGGCTCCTGGGGCCCGATGATCCTCGGCCACAGCCATCCGGATGTGCTGAACGCGGTGCGCAAGCAGCTGGAGCACGGCCTGTCCTACGGCGCGCCGACCGAGATGGAAACGCAGATGGCCGACCTGGTCTGCTCTCTCGTGCCGTCGATGGAAATGGTGCGCATGGTCAGCTCCGGCACCGAAGCGACCATGAGCGCCATTCGCCTGGCCCGCGGCTTCACCGGTCGCGACAGCATCATCAAGTTCGAAGGCTGCTACCACGGTCACTCCGACAGCCTGCTGGTCAAGGCCGGCTCGGGTGCACTGACCCAGGGCGTACCGAGTTCGGCCGGCGTACCGGCAGCGTTCGCCAAACATACCCTGACCCTGCCGTTCAACGACATCGACGCCGTTGAAGCCATGCTCGCCGAAGTCGGCCAGGACGTGGCCTGCATCATCGTCGAGCCAGTGGCCGGCAACATGAACTGCGTGCCGCCGGCACCGGGTTTCCTCGAAGGCCTGCGGACCCTGTGCGATAAGCACGGCGTGGTGCTGATTTTCGACGAAGTGATGACCGGTTTCCGTGTCGCCCTCGGCGGTGCCCAGGCGTACTACGGCGTGACGCCGGACCTGACCACCTTCGGCAAGATCATCGGTGGCGGCATGCCGGTCGGCTGTTTCGGCGGCAAGCGTGAAATCATGCAACGCATCGCCCCGCTGGGCCCGGTCTACCAGGCCGGTACGCTGTCCGGTAACCCCCTGGCGATGGCCGCCGGCCTGACCACCCTGCGTCTGATCAGCCGTCCGGGCTTCCACGCCGAGCTGACCGACTACACCACTCGCCTGCTCGACGGCCTGCAACAGCGCGCCGATGCGGCGGGCATTCCGTTCGTGACCACACAAGCCGGCGGCATGTTCGGCCTGTACTTCAGCGGCGCCGACGACATCGTGACTTTTGATGACGTGATGGCCAGTGACGCCGCCCTGTTCGGCCGCTTCTTCCACCTGATGCTCGAAGGTGGCGTGTACCTGGCACCGAGTGCCTTCGAAGCCGGTTTCACTTCGATCGCCCACGGCGAAGCCGAACTGAAACTGACCCTGGACGCCGCCGAGCGTGCCTTCGCTGCCTTGAAATAACGCTGTAGCGCTGACGTTGGCCATTGCCAGCGTCAGCTTTCACCTACACGCCCGCCTTCATTCCTACACTTTCAGCAAAAATCCTCCGCAAAACGGGAGATATATTTCCCGCGCAGCAGAAAAACGAGTAAAGACTTTGTAAGGTTGGCCCTGCTTATTTCATAATGCGCGCTTATTGGATCCCTCGATGGGTCCGCGCGCCCTTCAGAGGTAAGTCGATTCCCATGAACCGCACCGGCCGCACCCTTGCACTGGGCTGCCTGTTGCTTCTTCAGCCCCTGCTCGCGCACGCACAAGCAGGCGGCAACTCGTTGTTGATCCCAGCGATGGGTCGCTGCACCCTCAATACCCAGCCGCAAGACCTGGAACAGGCGATCGCCGCCTGCCAGAAAGCGTCGGATGAAGGGGATGCGCAAGCGCAATACGAGTTGGGTGAGTTCTACTACGAAGGCAAAAACGCGCCGCGTGACCTCAATCAAGCCCTGAGCTATTTCGAAAAGGCCTCGCTGCAAGGCCACGCCCAGGCGCAATTCAAGCTCGGTACCATGTTCTTCCACGGCGAAGGCGTACCGGCCAATAACGTTCAGGCGTATATCCTGCTGAAGATGGCAGCCGTCAACGGTGCCGAAGATGCACTGGACACCGCTGACGAAGTCACCGAAAAAATGCCCCGCGAAGAACTGGAGCTTGCCACCCAGGTGCTCGGGCAAATTTTCCGTAAGTATCTGATGGAGCTGCAGAGCGCCGATGGGCGTACGCCTTTTGCGCCGCTTCCCTGATTATTGCCGTGTTCTGACTGACCCTATCGCGAGCAGGCTCGCTCCCACAGTTGACCGGGTTCCCTCATGGAAACGCGGTTAATTGTGGGAGCGAGCCTGCTCGAGATGGGGGCGACTCGATCTTGAGGCTTACTTCTCAGGCATCGGCATCGGAAACGGCATGACATTGCCGACCGCGCCGCGGGCTTCGCTGATTTTTGGTGTCCCCAGACGCTCGACTTCGTCGATACGCACGATCGAATGCATCGGCACAAAACTGCGCACCACGCCTTCGAACTGAGCCTTGAGCTTTTCTTCGCTCGGATCGACGACCACTTGCGTGCGCTCGCCAAAGACGAACTCTTCCACTTCCAGAAAGCCCCACAGATCACTTTGATAGATCTGCTTGGCGTACATTTCGAACACCTGGCCCTGGTTGAGGAAAATCACCTTGTAGATTGGAGCTTCACGTTTGGTCATGGTGGGCGAGTAACACATCGAGGGATAAAAAAGAGGGCGCAAACTATAGCATAGCCGCCGGACGCGCAGCGGTAGGAACCTGGGTTCATGTTCCCTATAATGCGCGGTTCTTTGAATCACGTGATGACTCTATCCATGGCCAAGAAGCTTTACATCGAAACCCACGGTTGCCAGATGAACGAGTACGACAGCTCGCGCATGGTCGATCTGCTGGGCGAACACCAGGCCCTGGAAGTCACCGCGCGCGCTGAAGACGCCGATGTCATCCTGCTCAACACCTGCTCGATCCGCGAACGTGCGCAGGACCGCGTCTACTCCCAGCTCGGGCGCTGGCGCGAACTGAAACTGGCCAACCCGGAGATGGTGATCGCCGTCGGCGGTTGTGTGGCCAGCCAGGAAGGCGCCGCCATTCGCGATCGCGCGCCGTACGTCGACGTGGTGTTCGGCCCGCAAACCCTGCACCGCCTGCCGGAAATGATCGACGCCGCGCGCATCACCAGGCTGCCGCAAGTCGATGTCTCGTTCCCGGAAATCGAAAAGTTCGACCATTTGCCCGAGCCGCGCATCGACGGCCCGAGCGCTTACGTGTCAGTGATGGAAGGCTGCAGCAAGTACTGCACCTTCTGCGTGGTGCCCTACACCCGCGGCGAAGAAGTCAGCCGGCCGTTCGACGACGTGATTGCCGAGATCATTCACCTGGCCGAAAACGGCGTGCGCGAAGTGACACTGCTGGGGCAGAACGTCAACGGTTATCGCGGCCTCACCCATGACGGGCGCCTGGCGGATCTGGCCGAGCTGATCCGCGTGGTTGCCGCCGTCGATGGCATCGACCGCATCCGCTACACCACGTCGCATCCGCTGGAGTTCTCCGACAGCCTGATCCAGGCCCACGCCGATGTGCCGGAACTGGTCAAGCACCTGCACTTGCCAGTGCAGTCGGGCTCGGACCGCATCCTCGCCGCGATGAAGCGCAACCACACCGCGCTGGAATACAAATCCAAACTGCGCAAGCTGCGCGCCGCCGTACCGGGGATCTGCATCAGCTCGGACTTCATCGTCGGCTTCCCGGGCGAGACCGAGAAAGACTTCGAGCAAACCATGAAGCTGATTGCCGACGTCGGCTTCGACTTTTCCTACTCGTTCGTCTATAGCCAACGCCCGGGCACTCCGGCCGCCGACCTGGCCGACGACACCCCTGAAGAGCTGAAAAAAGAGCGTCTGAATGCCCTGCAGCATCGCTTGAACCAGCAAGGTTTCGAGATCAGCCGACAAATGGTCGGTTCGATCCAGCGGATCCTGGTGACCGACTACTCGAAAAAAGACCCGGGCGAGCTGCAAGGCCGGACCGAGAATAACCGTATCGTCAACTTCCGCTGCGACAATCCGACCCTGATCGGCCAGTTCGCGGACGTGCACATCGATGCCGCGCAGCCGCATTCGCTGCGGGGTTCGCTGATTCAGTAACACCAAAAGATCGCAGCCTTCGGCAGCTCCTACAAGAATGCATCGCCATGTAGGAGCTGCCGAAGGCTGCGATCCTGGCGGTCTCGAAGATTAGAAACTTTAAGAGCTTTCGCACCCGCGCCACTGGCGTTATCCTTGATTTCATCTCAATTGCCCCAGGGCGGCTAAATACGACCTTGAACGCACCCATAGAACCACATCGTTTCATCCTCGAGCCTTTTGAAGCTCGCCGCTTCGCCAATCTGTGCGGGCAATTCGACGAGCATTTGCGCTTGATCGAACAACGCCTGACCATCGAGATCCGCAATCGCGGCAACCAGTTCGAGCTGATCGGCGAGCCCAAACACACCACCTCCGCGGAAAACCTACTGCGCCGCCTGTACCGGGAAACCAAGGGTACCGAGCTGTCGCCGGACATGGTGCACCTGTTCCTGCAGGAATCTGCAGTGGAACAGCTGGACAATCACTCCCCCGCCGAACCGTCCGTGGCGCTGCGCACAAAAAAAGGCATGATTCGCCCCCGCGGCTTGAATCAGCTGCGCTACGTGAAAGAAATCCTCGGTAACGACATTAACTTCGGCATTGGCCCGGCCGGTACCGGCAAGACCTACCTGGCCGTCGCCTGCGCGGTGGATGCACTGGAGCGCGAGCAGATTCGCCGCATCCTGCTGGTGCGCCCAGCGGTCGAAGCGGGTGAAAAACTCGGCTTCCTGCCCGGCGACCTGTCGCAGAAAATCGACCCGTACCTGCGCCCGCTCTACGACGCACTCTACGAGATGCTCGGCTTCGAATACGTCGCCAAGCTGATCGAGCGCCAGGTGATCGAAGTCGCGCCGCTGGCTTACATGCGCGGCCGTACGCTGAACAACAGCTTCATCATTCTTGACGAAAGCCAGAACACCACGGTCGAGCAAATGAAGATGTTCCTGACCCGGATCGGCTTCGGCTCCACGGCCGTCATCACCGGGGACATCACCCAGGTCGACCTGCCACGCGGCACCAAGTCCGGCCTGCACCATGTGATTGAAGTGCTCAAGGAAGTGCCGGGGATCAGCTTCACCCATTTCCAGCCCAAGGACGTCGTGCGCCATCCGCTGGTACAGCGCATCGTTGAGGCCTACGAGCGCTTCGAAACCCGTGCGGCCGATGATGCAGCCGCCAAGGATAGCCGCCGCGATGCTTGAGCTTGACCTGCAAATCGCTACCCAAGCCCCCGCCCCCAGCGAAGCCGAGTTCCGCCAGTGGTGCGAACTGGCTTTGCGCCAGCGCAGCGCCGACTCGGAGATGACCATTCGCCTGGTCGACGAAGCCGAAGGACGCGAGCTGAACCACACCTGGCGGCAAAAGGATTACGCAACTAACGTCTTGTCATTCCCGGCCGATGTGCCGGATGAATTCCTCGACATCCCGCTGCTGGGCGATCTGGTGATCTGCGTAGCGGTGGTCGAGCGTGAGGCCCGGGATCAAGGCAAGGAACTCAAGGCCCATTGGGCACACCTGGTGATTCACGGCTGCTTGCATCTGCTTGGTTACGACCATATTGATGACGACGAAGCCGAAGAGATGGAAGCACTGGAACGAACGTTGCTTGCAGAACTGGGCTTTCCCGATCCGTACGCGGACGACGAGACCGATTCATCCCCCACAGAAACAACAAAGGATTCAGAGTAATCGCTATGAGCGAAGATCGATCGAGCAACGGGCAGAAGTCATGGCTGGGTAAGCTCACCCAGGCTTTTGCCCACGAGCCGAAAAACCGCCAGGAGCTTTTGGAGCTGCTGCGCGATGCACACCAGAACAAACTGTTGGACAGCGAAGCGCTGGCCATCGTCGAAGGCGCCATCCAGGTGGCTGACTTGCAGGTGCGGGACATCATGGTCCCGCGCTCGCAAATGGTCAGCATCAAGGCGAACCAGACACCCCGCGAGTTCCTGCCTGCCGTGGTCGACTCGGCCCACTCGCGCTACCCGGTCATCGGCGAAAGCCACGATGACGTGATGGGCGTGTTGCTGGCCAAGGACCTGCTGCCGTTGATCCTCAAGGAGAACGGCGACAGCTTCAACATCAAGGATCTGCTGCGTCCAGCCACCTTCGTGCCGGAATCCAAGCGCCTTAACGTGCTGCTGCGCGAGTTTCGCGCCAACCACAATCACATGGCCATCGTCATTGACGAGTACGGTGGCGTGGCAGGCCTGGTCACCATCGAAGACGTGCTGGAACAAATCGTCGGCGACATCGAAGACGAACACGATGTCGAAGAGGACAGCTACATCAAGCCGCTGCCGAGCGGTGATTTCCTGATCAAGGCCCTGACGCCGATCGAGAACTTCAACGAGTTTTTCGACAGCGAGTTCTCCGACGATGAATTCGACACCGTTGGCGGTCTGGTGATGAGTGCGTTCGGGCATCTGCCAAAACGTAACGAAATCACTGAAATCGGCCCATACCGCTTCCGCATCCTGAACGCCGACAGCCGTCGGATTCACTTGCTTCGCCTGACGCCCATTGCTCGCTAAGGATTGAAATGCGCTGGACAACCCGCCCCGGCTGGCCCGGTAACCTGCTGGCCGTGGCGGCCGGTGCAATCACCACCCTGGCCCTGGCGCCGTTCGATATCTGGCCACTGGCATTGCTCGCCGTCGGCCTGTTCTATGCCGGCCTGCGCGAACTGAGCCCACGTCAAGCCTTGGGGCGCGGCTGGTGTTTCGGTTTCGGCCTGTTCGGTGCCGGCACCAGCTGGATCTACTACAGCATTCACCATTTCGGCGGCGCATCGGTGTTGCTCGCCGGTTTCCTGATGCTGCTGTTCACGGCGGCGATTGCCTGGTTCTTTGCCCTGCCCGCCTGGATTTGGGCGCGCTGGCTGCGCCGCAATGAGGCGCCGCTGGCCGACGCCCTGGCCTTCGCTGCGCTGTGGGTCGCCCAGGAAGCCTTCCGCGGCTGGTTCCTCACCGGCTTCCCGTGGCTGTATTCCGGTTACAGCCAGCTCGACGGCCCGCTGGCCGGGCTCGCGCCCCTCGGCGGGATGTGGCTGATTTCCTTTACCCTGGCACTGACAGCGGCGTTGATCTACAACGGCTTGCGCCTGGTTCGCACGGGGCGCAAAGGCTTCATCGCTGCCGGTGTATTGCTGCTGGTCGGCCCATGGCTGGTCGGCATGGCGCTCAAGCACCACGCCTGGACCAGCCCTTCGGGCCCGCCACTGAGCGTCGCCGCCATTCAGGGCAACATCGAACAAAGCATGAAGTGGGATCCGGCGCAGCTCAACGCGCAGTTGGCGCTGTACCGCGACATGAGCTTCAGCTCCAAACGCGTCGACTTGCTCATCTGGCCGGAAACGGCGATCCCGGTGCTCAAGGAGTCCGCCGAGGGCTACCTGAACATGATGGGCAACTTCGCGGCCGAACGTAAATCGGCGTTGATCACCGGTGTCCCGGTCCGAATGGAAGTACGCCACGAGAAGCGTTTCTTCAATGGCATCACCGTGACCGGTGAAGGCGACGGCACTTATCTGAAGCAAAAACTGGTGCCCTTTGGTGAATATGTTCCCTTGCAGGACATCCTGCGCGGACTGATCGCCTTCTTCGATCTGCCAATGTCGGACTTCGCTCGCGGCCCGGCTGACCAGCCGCTGCTGCAAGCCAAGGGTTATCAGATCGCGCCGTTCATATGCTATGAGGTGGTTTATCCGGAGTTCGCCGCCAGCCTTGCCGCCCGCAGCGACCTGTTGCTGACCATCAGCAACGACACCTGGTTCGGCACCTCCATTGGCCCGCTGCAACACCTGCAGATGGCACAGATGCGCGCACTCGAAGCCGGCCGCTGGATGATCCGCGCCACCAACAACGGCGTGTCCGGCCTGATCAACCCGTTCGGCCAGATTACCGATCAGATCCCGCAGTTCGAACGTGGCATCCTGTATGGCGAAGTGGTGCCGATGCACAACCTGACGCCGTACCTGGAATGGCGCTCATGGCCATTGCTCATAGTCTGCGTGTTGTTGTTTGGCTGGGCGCTGATTGCCAGCCGGATGGCCAAGACCGTCTAGAAAAGATCGCAGCCTGCGCCAGCCCCTACATTTGGAATGCCTGTAGGAGCTGCCGCAGGCTGCGATCTTTTGAACTTCATCGATAAAACAACGAATAACCGACCTGCCCCACCGCCTCGTTCATCAACTGCCCGTTCTGCCAGATCGCCTTGAACTCCGGCATCCAGCCACCCAGCGGCCGCGCGTTATCGCCGCCCAGAAACCCTACCGGCGCAGGCACCACCTCAAAACCGGCCTTGCGGAAACTCCAGGCCGCCCGTGGCATATGCCAGGCCTGAGTCACGAGCACCACACGCTTGATGCCCTGGGGAAGCAACACCTCGGCGCTGAACTGCGCATTTTCCCAGGTCGTGCGGCTGCGCCCTTCCTGCCAGCGCACGCTCAAGCCAAAATCGTCACGCAAGGCGTCAGCCATCATCTGCGCCTCGCTGGGCGGTGTGCCGTAATGCAGGCCGCCGCTGGTCAGTACCGGTAATCCGGAAGCCTTGGCCAGCCGCGCGGCAAAGCGCTGGCGTTCCAGACCGACACCCGTGGGCTGGTCGGTGCCCCAGGCCACGTCACCGCGCTCGCGCCCCGAACCGAGGACCACGATCGCATCCGCACGCTGCCCCAGGACTGCCCACTCACTGCGGGCAAGCGGCGGCTCCCGCTCGAGCAGACTGGCACTCCATTGCACAACCACCGGCAGGCTCATCAGCCAGAAACCACCCAGGCCCAGAGCAAAGCACACACCGGAAAGCCTCGGCCTTGAGCGGCGCAACCACCAGGCAAGCAAAAGCAGCAGCAATAGAATGCCGGGCGGCAAAAGAAGTTGTTTTACGAAATAACGGAACGGCATCGAGCATCTCCTGGAGATGCCCGAAGCCTAAGTGGGTTGGCGCAATGCGACAATCAATATGGAAGGAATATGCTTCAAAAATTCAAGGAGCATGGCACCGTGTTCTATTTGAACTGCAAAGACCGGACCTTTACCGCGTCTCTGCCGGGAACCTTGTCCTTGAGCCAGATGATTTTGGCTGAACGTGGTGCGTCGAGCTGCTTTACCGCTTCTGACAAGCATCCGTGCGTCTCACGTTCACTGCGATCCAGATACGCCTTGACCAGTGCAAACTCTGCGGCACTCAGGCCGCGCAGTTCCAGCTCCAGAGGGCGTTCGTCGCGCAACCGGCCAGCGGTCCTTGCCGCTTCCAGGGCCAAGGCCAAACGATCGATCAGCCTTTCGTATAGCTCCGGTTTTGTAGCTTTTTGCTGTGACTCAACCATCCCTCACCTCATTGGAAGATATGACCTACTCCCCAGTTAGAGCTTAGCTTCCATGAACAAACCGGCTGAACGCCGCGACCAACGGCCCTCGCAGCGGTTTTCGCAGGACGTGTGGCAGCAATCAGGGTTTCCCTCGGTGGAGCGCGGTCATGTATGCTACGGCGCTTCCTGTAACTCCACTTCCAGCTCGGCTGGACACCGAAAACGCCAATGAGGCGGCTTCAACGTCCAGCGTTGCATTGAAGAGGATTAGGCCACCCCTATTCAGTTCAAAAGTAGCCATGCACGAACAATATCAGCCCCGTGAAATCGAAGCCGCCGCCCAGTCGTTCTGGGACGAGCAAAAGTCCTTTGAAGTCAGTGAACAGCCAGGCAAGGAGACTTACTACTGCCTGTCGATGTTCCCTTACCCCAGCGGCAAGCTACACATGGGGCACGTGCGCAACTACACCATCGGCGACGTGATCTCCCGCTACCAGCGCATGCAGGGCAAGAACGTTCTGCAACCGATGGGTTGGGACGCCTTCGGCATGCCGGCGGAAAACGCCGCGATGAAGAACAACGTAGCGCCCGCCAAATGGACCTACGAAAACATCGCCTACATGAAAAGCCAGCTGCGCAGCCTGGGCCTGGCGGTGGACTGGTCGCGCGAAGTGACCACCTGCAAGCCCGATTACTACCGCTGGGAACAATGGCTGTTCACTCGCCTGTTCGAAAAAGGTGTGATCTACAAGAAAAGCGGCACCGTGAACTGGGACCCGGTCGACCAGACCGTCCTGGCCAACGAACAGGTGATCGACGGTCGCGGCTGGCGTTCGGGCGCGCTGATCGAGAAGCGCGAAATCCCGATGTACTACTTCAAGATCACCGCCTACGCGGATGAACTGCTGGAGAGCCTCGACGAACTGACCGGCTGGCCTGAACAGGTCAAGACCATGCAGCGCAACTGGATCGGCAAATCTCGCGGCATGGAAGTGCAGTTCCCGTACAACGTCGACTCCATCGGCGAAACCGGTGCACTGAAAGTCTTCACCACTCGTCCGGACACTTTAATGGGCGCGACTTACGTCGCCGTGGCCGCCGAGCACCACCTGGCCACCCTGGCCGCCCGGAACAATCCCGAGCTGCAAGCGTTCATCGCTGAATGCAAGGGTGGCAGCGTGGCTGAAGCCGACGTCGCCACCCAGGAGAAAAAAGGCCTGCCGACCGGTCTGTTCGTCGAACACCCGCTGACCGGCGAAAAGCTGCCGGTCTGGGTCGCCAACTATGTGCTGATGCATTACGGCGATGGCGCGGTGATGGCGGTTCCGGCCCACGACGAGCGCGATTTCGAATTCGCCCACAAATACAACCTGCCGGTCAAATCGGTCGTGCGCACCAGTTCCGGTGAGACCAACCCCGCGCCATGGCAAGATGCCTACGGCGAGCACGGCACCCTGATCAATTCCGGCGAGTTCGACGGCCTCGACTTCGCGGGCGCCTTCGACGCCATCGAAGTCGCGCTGATCAAGAAAGAACTGGGCGCCTCGCGTACCCAGTTCCGCCTGCGCGACTGGGGCATCAGTCGTCAGCGCTACTGGGGCTGCCCGATCCCGATCATCCACTGCACCACCTGCGGTGACGTGCCGGTACCGGAAGATCAACTGCCGGTCGTGCTGCCCGAAGACGTGGTGCCGGATGGCGCCGGTTCGCCACTGGCGCGCATGCCCGAGTTCTACGAGTGCACCTGCCCTAAATGCGGCGCGCCGGCCAAGCGTGAAACCGACACCATGGACACCTTCGTCGAGTCCTCGTGGTACTACGCCCGCTACGCCTCGCCACACTTTGAAGGCGGCCTGGTGGAAAAATCGGCGGCCGACCACTGGCTGCCGGTTGACCAGTACATCGGCGGTATCGAACACGCGATTCTTCACCTGCTGTACGCGCGCTTCTTCCACAAGCTGATGCGCGACGAAGGCCTGGTGAGCTCCAACGAGCCGTTCAAGAATCTGCTGACCCAGGGCATGGTGATCGCCGAGACCTACTATCGCCGCGAAGCCAATGGCGCCTACACCTGGTTCAACCCGGCGGACGTCGAGCTCGAGCGCGACAGCAAGGCCAAGGTTATCAGCGCCAAATTGAAAGCGGACGGACTGCCGGTGGAAATCGGCGGCACCGAGAAGATGGCCAAGTCGAAGAACAACGGCGTCGACCCACAGTCGATGATTGACCAGTTCGGTGCAGACACCTGCCGCCTGTTCATGATGTTCGCCTCGCCACCTGACATGAGCGCGGAATGGTCCGACTCCGGCGTAGAGGGCTCGCACCGATTCCTCAAGCGCGTCTGGCGCCTGGCTCAAGCGCACGTCACTCAGGGCCTGCCGGGCAAACTGGACGTCGCCAGCCTGAATGACGAGCAGAAAGCCGTTCGTCGCTCGATCCACCTGGCCATCAAGCAGGCCAGCCAGGACGTCGGCCAGAACCACAAATTCAACACCGCCATCGCCCAGGTGATGACGCTGATGAACGTGCTGGAGAAAGCCGCACAAGGCACCGAACAGGATCGCGCGCTGGTTCAGGAAGGCCTGGAAACCGTGACCCTGCTGCTCGCCCCGATCACGCCGCACATCAGCCACGAGCTGTGGCATCGACTGGGCCACGCTGATCCTGTGATCGACGCCGGCTGGCCGGTAGTGGATGACAGCGCTTTGGTACAGGACAGCCTGCAACTGGTGATTCAGGTCAATGGCAAGCTGCGTGGTCACATCGACATGCCGGCCAGTGCCAGCCGTGAAGAAGTCGAAGCCGCCGCCCGTGCCAACGAGAACGTCCTGCGCTTCGTCGACGGTCTGACCATTCGTAAAGTGATCGTAGTGCCCGGGAAACTGGTCAATATCGTCGCCAGCTAATTGGATCAGGCGCCAGGTGAGCCTGGCGCCGAGTAAAACCTTTCGGGCCGCTTGATCGGCCCACATGGTTTCAAGGGGAGCAACAAGATGATCAAACGCAATCTGCTGGTGATGGGCCTCGCGGTTCTGCTGAGCGCCTGCGGTTTCCAGCTGCGCGGCACCGGCACCAACCAACTGGCGATCAAGGAACTCGACCTGAGCGCCCGTAACGCTTATGGCGAAACCGTGACCCAGTTGCGTCGGGTACTGGAAGGTAGCGGCGTCAAAGTCTATACCGGCGCACCGTACAAACTGGTGCTGACCAATGAGCAGGAAAGCCAGCGCATCCTCAGCTACGCAGGCGCCAGTAGTACCGGCGAGTACCAGATCACCACCGTGCTGAGCTACGACATCCGTGGTCGCGGTGGCCTGCCATTGTTGAGCGACAAGCTTGAAGTGCAGAAAGTCTATATGCACGATGGCAGCAACCTGGTGGGGTCCGACCAAGAAGCCGCAACAGCCCGTGAAGAAGGCCGCCGGGAGATGGTTCAACGCATGATGCTGCGTCTGGAACAACTGACCCCGGGCCAACTGGATCAGTTGCAGCAGACTGCCGAAGCCAAGGCCAAGGCTGACGCCGCGGCACTGGAAGCGGCACAAAAGGCTGAAGCGGAAACCCCGCGCCAGTCGCCTGTCGAACTGCCGCAGCAGTAAGACTTACGGGGCGCTCAGGCGCCCCGTTCGCCCTCCCTTATGAAGCTCGCCCCCGCCCAACTCGCCAAACACCTGCAAGGCGCCCTTACGCCCGTCTACATCATCAGCGGCGATGATCCACTGCTGTGTCAGGAAGCGGCCGACGCCATCCGCACTGCCGCCCGTCAGCAGGGATTCGATGAACGCCAGGTATTTGCCGCCGACGCCAATTTCGACTGGGGGACCTTGCTGCAAGCCGGTGCCAGCATGTCGTTGTTCGCCGAAAAGCGTCTGCTGGAGCTCCGCCTGCCTTCCGGCAAGCCTGGCGACAAAGGTGCTGCCGCGCTTATCGAGTATTGCTCGCGCCCGGCTGACGACACCGTGCTGCTGATCAGCTTGCCGAAACTCGATGGCAGTGCACAGAAAACCAAGTGGGGCAAAGCGCTGGTCGAAGGACAGCAGACTCAGTTCGTACAGATCTGGCCAGTCGATGTCGCACAGTTGCCCAGCTGGATCCGCCAACGCCTGTCCCAGGCCGGGCTGTCCGCCAGCCAGGACGCTGTTGAGCTGATCGCAGCACGGGTCGAGGGCAACCTGCTGGCCGCCGCCCAGGAAATCGAAAAGCTCAAACTGATGGCCGAAGGGGGGCAGATCACCGTTGAAACCGTGCAGGCAGCGGTGGCCGACAGTGCGCGCTTCGACGTCTTTGGCCTGACCGATGCGGTGCTCAATGGTGAAGCGGCCCACGCGTTGCGCATGCTCGAAGGCTTGCGCGGCGAAGGCGTCGAGCCACCGGTGATTCTCTGGGCCCTGGCCCGGGAGCTGCGCCTGCTGGCTAATATTTCCCTGCAATACAGCCAGGGGACGCCGCTGGACAAGGCCTTCAGCCAGGCCAAACCTCCGGTCTGGGACAAACGTAAACCGTTGATGAGCAAAGCCCTGCAACGCTACTCGGCACAACGCTGGGCGCAACTGCTGCTGGAAGCGCAACGCATCGACGCGCAGATCAAGGGCCAGGCGGCGGGTTCGCCGTGGATGAGCTTGAGCCGGTTGACGTTGTTGATGGCCGGCCAGAGATTGTCGTTGCCCGCCGAATAAATCAAAAGATCGCAGCCTGCGGCAGCTCCTACAAGGGATCGCATTCTCATGTAGGAGCTGCCGCAGGCTGCGATCTTTTGATCTTCCGTCCTACAAACCCCGCTTCCATCTGCCCTATAGACATAACCCCGACTTCGGCAGATTATTTCCCCCGCAACACCCACCTACCCGTGAGACCCGATCATGAGCAAAAAGCCATCGAAGCATGGCCCCAACAAGGCCAAATCCATCATCGCCCAGCCATTGTTCCGCAGCCGCCAGGAACGTCCAGCCAAGGGCAAGGGTAGTTACCGCCGCGAAGCCTTCCAGTCTGACAACTGGGAGGCTTCTTACTTTCTGGCTGCGTAAAGCAGAACACCCCTTCAACATGTTAAGGTCTGTACCTGATTCGTACTCCCTGGACCCGTGCATGCCCTTTTGTCTTCCCCATCGTTGGCACCTACGCCAATTGATCGCTGCCTCCAGCCTTGTTTTGCTTGTCGCCTGTGCGGAAAAACCGACCGCAGCCGACGCTCAGCCGCTTCAGACGCTTCCTGTCGCCACCGCCCCGGCGGTTGTTCCGCCTGTGGTTCCTACGGGTGAGAACCTCGACATCCAGCCAACCCAGACATTCGCCGAATGGCAGGCAGGTTTCCGCAAGGATGCCCTGGCCGCGGGTATCCGCGCCGATCTGTTTGATCGCGCTTTCACCAATGTCAGCTTCGACCCCAGTGTGATTAGTGCCGACCGCAGCCAACCGGAATTCGCAAAGCCGGTGTGGGAATACCTCGATGGCGCCTTGTCGCCGCTGCGGGTACGCAAAGGCCAGTCGTTGATCAACCAGTATGCGGACACCCTGCAAAGCATCGAGCAGCGTTATGGCGTTGATCGTCAGGCCCTGGTGGCCGTGTGGGGCATGGAAAGCAACTTTGGCCAGTTCCAGGGCAACAAGTCGGTGATCAACTCGCTGGCGACCCTGGCCTACGAAGGCCGTCGCCCCGGTTTCGCCCACGCGCAATTGATTGCCGCCCTGCAAATCCTTCAACAAGGCGATATCGAGCCCGAGAAGATGCTGGGATCCTGGGCCGGCGCCATGGGCCAGACCCAGTTCATCCCGACCACCTACAACACCCATGCCGTGGACTTCGATGGTGACGGGCGTCGCGATATCTGGAGCAGCTCGGCCGATGCCCTGGCGTCTACCGCGCACTACCTGCAGAGTTCTGGCTGGCAGAGAGGCCAGCCATGGGGCTTTGAAGTCCAGCTGCCGAGCGGGTTCAACTACCTGCTGGCCGACGGCACGATTCGCAAGAGCGTCGCTGAATGGCGGCAACTGGGCATTACCCTGTCCAACGGTGGCCAGGTCCCGGCCGGCTCCGAGCAATTGTCCGCAGCCCTGCTGCTGCCGGCCGGTTACCGTGGCCCGGCGTTCCTGGTGCTCGATAACTTCCGAGCGATACTCAAATACAACAACTCGTCGTCCTACGCTCTGGGTGTGAGCCTGTTGTCGGAACGCTTCAATGGTGCGGGCTTGATCAGTGGCACGTGGCCCAAGGATGACCTGCCACTGAGCCGTACCGAGCGGATCGAGCTGCAAAACCTGCTGAGCGCGCAAAATTACGACGCTGGCACCGCTGACGGGATCATTGGCGCCAACACCCGCAAGGCGATCCGCAGCGCCCAGCAGTCGTTTGGCTGGCCAGCAGATGGGTATCCGACGCACAAGTTGCTGGAAGGGTTGCGTAACCGCTAAAAGCGAAAGATCGCAGCCTTCGGCAGCGCCTACAGGTGCCGAAGGCTGCGATCTTTTCGATATGTTCGCGTCTTACCTGATTACCACATCCTGCTCCAACATCAATTCCTTATTCCCCGCATCCAGCCTGACCAACGCCCCCATGGGCAACGTCAGATTCGGGTCGCAATGCCCGCTTCGCCACCCGGACAACACCGGAATCTTCAATGACTCGAATGTCTGCTTGAGCAACCTCTCCAACGCGGCCACCTCCACCCCCGCCACATCCCCGACCAACACGCCGCGCAGCTTCTGCAACGTGCCCGCCAGCCGCAGCTGTGCCAGCAACCGGTCGATGCGATACAACGGCTCGTTGATGTCCTCGATCAACAGAATGACGCCCTCGGCATCAATCTCGTAGGGCGTGCCCATGGTCGCGGCGATCATGGCCAGATTGCCTCCGAGCAAGCGCCCATGAGCGACGCCCGGCTCGATCGAGGTCAGCGGGTAGGCCACCGGATGTGCCAGCACCGAGCCCGCCCTCACCTGCCCGCGGAGCATGTTGAAAAAGGAAGACTCCGTTGGTATTTGCTTGCCACCCAGCAGGTCGGCGTTGAGCAATGGACCATGAAATGTCACGAAGCCGGCATAACGACTGATCGCCAAATGCAGGGCAGTGATGTCGCTGTAGCCGATGAATGGCTTGGCGTTGTCGCGCAGCAATTGGAAATCGATGCGATCAAGCAGCCGGGGCGTGCCATAACCTCCGCGCAGGCAGATGATGGCATCGACGTCACGATCCGCGAACGCTGCGTGCAGATCATTGAGCCGCACGTCGTCACTGCCGGCCAGGTAGCCGTCTTTCTCGTAGACCCCGGGAAACACTTTTAGTGAGTAGCCTCGGGCAGACATCCATTGCACCGCCTTGTCGGTGTCCAGCGTCGCGGGACCGGCGGGTGCGATAACGCCAATCATGCCTTCCGACGGCAGTGCGGGGACGGGAGCATGGGGGCAAAGGGTGTGGGTCGGTCGAGCGGTCATTCGTGAATCTCCCTGCGTAAACACGTCAGCACACAGTAGTCAGGAACAGGGACAAACTGAAGAGGGTCAGTTGCCCCGCGGGTTGCAGGAAAAAGCGGCCAGTGCCGTAGGCCGGGCAAAAAAACGCCCGCAAGGCTGAACACCGTGCGGGCGTTTTCATTTCCTTGCGCAGATCAGGACGACATCAGCTCGGCCTTGACCAGCTTGGCCTGCTCGTCGGCGTGATACGAGGAACGCACCAACGGACCCGAGGCAACGTTCTTGAAGCCCATCTTGTAGCCTTCCTCGGCGAACCAGGCGAAGGTGTCCGGGTGCACGAAGCGTTGCACCGGCAAGTGGCTGCGGGACGGTTGCAGGTACTGGCCGAGGGTCAGCATGTCGATGTCGTGTTCGCGCATGCGCTTCATGACTTCGATGACTTCTTCGTCGGTCTCGCCCAGGCCCAGCATCAGCCCGGACTTGGTCGGAATGTGCGGCATCATCTGCTTGAAGCGTTGCAGCAGGGTCAGCGACCACTGGTAGTCCGAACCCGGGCGCGCAGCCTTGTACAGGCGCGGCACGGTTTCCAGGTTGTGGTTGAACACATCCGGCGGCTCGGCGGCAGTGATTTCCAGGGCGATGTCCATGCGGCCACGATAGTCCGGAACCAAGGTTTCGAGCTGCACATTCGGCGACAGCTTGCGGATTTCGCGGATGCAATCGGCAAAGTGCTGGGCACCGCCGTCGCGCAGGTCGTCGCGGTCTACCGAAGTGATCACCACGTACTTCAGGCGCAGGTCGGCAATGGCGATGGCCAGGCTTTCCGGTTCGTTGACGTCCAGTGGCTTCGGACGGCCGTGGCCGACGTCGCAGAACGGGCAACGACGGGTGCAGATGTCTCCCATGATCATGAAGGTCGCGGTGCCGCCGGAGAAGCACTCGCCCAGGTTCGGGCAGGACGCTTCTTCGCACACGCTGTGCAGCTTGTGCTTGCGCAGCAGGGCCTTGATACGGTCGACTTCCGGCGAAACCGGAATGCGCACACGAATCCAGTCCGGCTTCTTCGGCAGTTCGGTGGTCGGAATGATCTTCACCGGGATGCGTGCAACCTTCTCGGCGCCGCGCAGCTTGACGCCGGCTTCAACCTTGGGACGCGGGGCCGGGCGCTCGGTGACATCGAGCGTCGGGATCATGGTTTGCACTGCATCAGTAGTCATATCAGTCGATTCCGCCCGTAAGGGTCGTCTGCTCAGCATAGTCGAGGTGTTTGACGAGCTGCGCGCGCAGCCGGGCACTTACCTCGGCAAATTCAATCGATCCTGCGTGATCGCTCAGCTGGGTCATCGCCAGCCCGGCGTAGCCGCAGGGATTAATCCGTCGAAACGGTTCCAGGTTCATGTCCACGTTCAAGGCCAGGCCATGAAAGGAACAGCCGTGGCGGATCCGCAGACCCAGGGAGGCGATTTTCGCCCCGTCGACATAGACACCCGGTGCATCGGGCTTGGCCGCGGCGGTGACACCGTAACTGGCCAGCAGCTCGATCAGGCATTGCTCCATCCGGCTGACCAGATCGCGCACGCCAAACCCCAACCTGCGCACGTCCAGCAGCAGATAAGCCACCAACTGGCCGGGGCCGTGGTAGGTCACCTGACCACCACGGTCGACCTGCACCACCGGAATATCACCGGGAAGCAGCAAGTGTTCGGCTCTGCCGGCCTGACCTTGGGTGAACACCGCAGGGTGTTCCACCAGCCAGACCTCGTCGGCAACATCGGTGCCGCGTTCGTTGGTAAAGCGTTGCATGGCATGCCAGACCGGCTCGTAAGCCATCTGGCCGAGCTCGCGAAAGCCCAGCGTGCCGGACATCACAACACCATGTGCACGAAACCGGTGGCCCGCAGTTCGCTGTTGATGTTGTACAGCTGGTCCTGGTCGGTCGCGACGATGTGCAACTGAATGGTGGTGTATTTGCCGTTGCTGCTCTGGCGCTCGTCAATACGCTCGTCGTTGATCTTGGCGTGCTTGCTGACGATGTCGATGATTCTGTCCTTGTTGCCCACACCCGTGTCGCTGATCACCTTGACTGGATAATCAGTGGCAGGGAATTCGATCTTTGGCGCCTTTACTTCGGTATCGGTCATGGCGTAACGGCCTCGTAAGCGTAAGCCGTGGCGACGGCAAAGCCCCGCGCCGGATCAGCACGGGGCCTTGCAGGAGCACACTATCAGTTGAACAAGCCGTAGAAGAATAGACGGATGCTATCCCACATGCGACGGAAGATACCACCCTCTTCGACTCCATCCAGAGCGATCAGGTCGGCGCTGTGCACCACCTTGTCTTCCAGTTTGACTTCGACTTTACCAATCACGTCACCCTTGGCGATTGGCGCAACCAGTTGAGGGTTCATGGTCATGCTGGCGGCGAGCTTTTTCAGCTGGCCTTTTGGCAGGGTCATGGTCAGGTCTTCAGCCAGACCGGCCTTGACCTGGTTGGTGGCGCCTTTCCAGACCGGAGCCTGAGCCAGTTCGGTACCCTTCTGGTAGAAAGTCTGGGTTTCGAAGAAACGGAAACCGTAGGTCAGCAGCTTCTGGGTTTCGGCGGCACGGGCCACTTCGCTGTTGGTGCCGAACACCACGGCGATCAGGCGCATGCCATCACGTACGGCCGAGGACACCATGCAGTAGCCGGCTTCGTCGGTGTGGCCGGTTTTCAGGCCGTCGACAGTCTTGTCGCGCCACAGCAGCAGGTTACGGTTGGGTTGCTTGATGCCGTTCCAGAAGAACTCTTTCTGCGAGTAGATCGCGTAGTGAGCCGGGTCTTCGTGGATGATCGCACGGGCCAGCACAGCCATGTCGTGAGCCGACGAATAGTGCTCAGGGTTCGGCAGGCCGGTCGGGTTCATGAAATGGGTATTGGTCATGCCCAGATCGGCGACGGTCTTGTTCATCAGGTCGGCGAAGGCGTCTTCGCTGCCGGCGATGTGCTCGGAGAGCGCGACGCTGGCGTCGTTGCCCGACTGAATGATGATGCCGTGCAGCAGGTCGCTGACAGTGACTTGCGAACCCACCTTGATGAACATCCGCGAACCACCGGTGCGCCAGGCGTTCTCGCTGACGGTCACCGGGTCGTTTTCACCGATCTGGCCACGACGGATTTCCAGAGTCGCAATGTACGCGGTCATCAGCTTGGTCAAGCTGGCCGGTGGCAGACGCTGGTCACCGTTGTTCTCGACCAGCACGTTGCCGCTGCTGGCATCCATGAGCACGTAGGCCTTGGCGGCCAATTGTGGTGGCGACGGCATCATCTCGGCCGCAAAAGCAGCAGGTGAGAGGAGCAGCGGGACTAACAGGAACAGGCGTTTGGCAAAGGTGGTGATGTTCATCCGTCTCTCGAAATCGCTAATGGAAACTGCCCTAGGGCAAAACTAATCAGATGACTTTCTAACGAGTCATCGCGTGTTCAGTTGCTCACTCTGTAACCCTTGCCGGGCTTTTGTTCTTCAACGAGCCAACAACCTGATTCACCCCCCAATCGCTGGTGAATCGTCAATCAAGTTCTACGTGTTGCTTATTCCGTGACCACACTTGGCGAACCAAGGTTGGCCAGGCGCACACTGTTCTGCACCTGCTGGATTTCACCCGGCGATCCGATCGGCCCCAGGCGAACCCGATGCAGGGTCTGCTGATTGCGCACGATCGAGCTGATGAACACCGGAGCGCTCACCATCCCACTGAGCTTGGATCTCAGGAGCTCTGCAGCGTCCGGGTTGGCGAACGCGCCCACCTGCAGATACTGGCCAGAGGCTGGTACAGAAGCGTTTTTTTTTGCATCGAGCTGCACGGGCACTACCGCAGCGGCGTGTTGCTGCGGCGGTGGTGTCCATTGCTCGACGGTGCCCGCCGAAGCCGTGATCGCCGGCGCGCTATTCTGCGCGACTTTCGGTTCGTTGAGCATTAATGGTGCCGGACGGCCTTTGGCCGCCCAATACGCCTGTGGATCGATGCCTTCGACCTTGACCCGCGCCGTGCCGGTTTCGGCGTAGCCGAGTTTCTTCGCGGCAGCGTAGGACAAGTCGATGATCCGGTCCGAGTAGAACGGACCGCGGTCGTTGACTCGCAGGATCACGCTCTTGTTGTTGTCCAAGTTGGTCACCCGGACGTAACTCGGCAGTGGCAATGTCTTGTGCGCGGCACTCATGCCGTACAGGTCATACACTTCACCGTTGGCGGTGTTCTGACCGTGGAACTTGGTGCCGTACCAGGACGCCGTACCCGACTGCACGTAGGTCTTGGATTCCTGCAACGGGAAGTAAGTCTTCCCCAGCACGGTGTATGGGTTGGCCTTGTAGGGGCCGGTGTGCAGGGTCGGCGTGGCGTCCGGGATGCGCGACACATCGACGTCCCACCATGGCGCGCCATCCTTGTGGGCACGGTTGATGTCCAGCCCCGGCGTCGCGCGTACGGCGGTGGTGGACTTCTGGGTCGGTGCGCGGCTGGTCGAACAACTGGCGACCATCACTGCCAACGCGGCGAATGCCATCAGCTTCAGGGGTTTATTGATAGGCAATGCCCGCATTACTTGACGCCCCGTGCTTGGACCAGCTGTTCAGACAGTTGATGTACGGCCATGGCGTACATCACGCTGCGGTTATATCGCGTGATCGCGTAAAAATTCTTCAGGCCCATCCAGTACTCGGGGCCATTGTCGCCTTCCAGGCGGAAAGCAGTAACCGGCATATCATCGCGCAGCGCATCATGACTTGACCACCCCAGGGCTCGCAACTCCCCGACGGTTTTCGTCGGTTCGATGCCTGCGGTCAAACCTTCGTCAACCTGATCGCCACGGACATCGGCGCGGCTCACCACCGGTTCGCCGGCGACCCAGCCATGACGCTTGAAGTAACTGGCGACACTGCCAATGGCATCGTCCGGGTTGGTCCAGATGTTGATATGCCCATCACCGTCGAAATCCACCGCGTAGGCGCGGAAACTGCTCGGCATGAATTGCGGCAAGCCCATTGCGCCAGCGTAGGAGCCTTTGAGCGTCAACGGATCGACCTGCTCTTCGCGGGCCAGCAGCAGGAACTCACGCAATTCCTTGCGGAAAAACTCGGCACGGGGAGGATAGTCGAAACCCAGCGTCGACAAGGCATCGATCACCCGGAAATTCCCGGTATTTCGGCCGAAAAAGGTTTCAACGCCGATGATCGAGACAATGACCTGGGCCGGTACGCCGTATTCCTGCTCGGCACGGGCCAGCACCGCTTCGTGCTGACGCCAGAAGTCCACACCCCGGGCTATGCGCGCGTCGGTGATGAACATCGGGCGATACTCGCTCCACTGCTTGACCCGTTCGGCGGGTTTCGAGATGGCGTCCAGAATCGACTGCTTACGCTCGGCTTCGCGGAACACGCCCATCAATTGTTCGCCGGCGAAACCGTAGTCACGGGTCATTTCACCGACGAATTCGGCCACCTGGGGTGAGCCTTCGTAGTCGCCGGCCAACGCTTCCTGCACGCTGCCAAGGATGCTTACCAGGCCGACCCATGGCGCAAATCGAGTCGCCCAGCCACGCATTACTTGCATTGAAAATTTCACCTTATTCAAACCTGCGCGATCCACTTGCGATGGGTATGGATCGACATCAAAACCCCAAACGCTGACAGCAGCGTCACCAGCGAAGTTCCTCCGTAGCTAATGAACGGCAACGGCACCCCCACCACCGGCAACAGGCCACTGACCATACCGATGTTGACGAAAACATAAACAAAAAACGTCATGGTCAGGCTGCCCGCGAGCAACTTGCCGAACAATGTCTGCGCCTGGGCGGTAATCACCAGGCCCCGCCCGATCAACAGCAGGTAGATCAGCAGCAGCGCACAGATCCCTACCAGGCCGAACTCTTCACCCAGTACGGCAATGATGAAGTCGGTATGGCTTTCCGGCAGGAAGTCCAGGTGCGACTGGGTGCCCAGCAACCAACCCTTGCCAAACACACCACCGGAGCCGATGGCGGCCTTGGACTGGATGATGTTCCAGCCCGTACCGAGCGGATCGCTCTCCGGGTCGAGGAATGTCAGGATTCGCTGCTTCTGGTAGTCGTGCATGATGAAGAACCACATGGCAACCGCCACGGGCACGGCGGCAGCCAGCACGCTGAGGATCCAGCGCCAGCGCAACCCCCCCATGAACAGCACGAAAGCGCCGCCGGCCAGGATCAGCAGCGAAGTGCCGAGGTCCGGTTGCCGCACGATGAGAATGAACGGGATGCCGATCAGCATCAGACTGATGCCGACATGCTTGAGCTGCGGCGGCAAGGTGCGCTTGGACAGATACCAGGCGATGGTTGCCGGCATCAGGATCTTCATGAACTCCGAAGGCTGGAAGCGAATCACGCCGGGAATATTGATCCAGCGCGTGGCGCCCATGGCGTTGTGCCCCATGACATCCACCACGACCAGCAAGAGCACGCCGATCACATAGCCGACCGGCACCCAGCGAGCCATGAAGCGCGGCTCGAACTGAGCGATGACGATCATCGACACCAGGCCGATGCCGAACGAAGTGGCCTGTTTGGCCAGCAGGTCCCAGCTCTTGCCGCTGGCCGAATACAGCACGAACAGACTGCCGGCGGCCAGGGTCAGCAGCAAAATCAGCAACACGCCATCGATGTGCATGCGTTGCAGCAGCGTCGCGCGACGACGCATCACATCCTCACTGGAGAGCATGCGATCAAAATTATTCATCACGGGCCGTGGCCTCCGCGCTGGTAGGGGTGGCGTATTCGGCTTTGAGGCGGCCGTCCTGGTCCAGCAGCCAGGCGTCCATCACCTGACGCACCACGGGAGCTGCGACGCCGGAGCCGGACTCACCGTTCTCGACCATCACCGACACCACGATTTGCGGGTCGTCCGCCGGCGCGAAGCCAACGAACAAGGCGTGGTCTCGATGGCGTTCCTGAACCTTGGAGCGGTCGTATTTCTCGCCCTGTTTGATCGCGACCACCTGGGCCGTACCACTCTTGCCGGCAATCCGGTATTGCGCACCGATCGAAGCCTTGCGCGCCGTACCGCGGGCGCCGTGCATGACCTGCTGCATGCCGTGGTTGACCTTGGTCCAGTCAGAAGGGTCGCGCAGGATGATGTCCGGCATCGGGTTCTCATCCACCGGTTTCTCGCCTTCGATGGTCTTGGCCAGGTGCGGACGGTTCCAGATGCCTTTGTTGGCGACCAGCGCCGTGGCCTGGGCCAATTGCAGCGGGGTCGACTGCATGTAGCCCTGGCCGATCCCGAGGATCAGCGTTTCCCCCGGGAACCACGCCTGGCGGCGGGTCGCTCGCTTCCATTCGCGGGTCGGCATCAGACCCGGCGATTCCTCGAACATGTCCAGAGACACCTTCTGGCCGATGCCGAACTTGCTCAGGTACGACGACAACCGATCGATTCCCAGCTTGTGGGCCAGGTCGTAGAAGTAGGTGTCGTTGGAACGCATGATCGCCGTGTCGAGATCAACAAAGCCGTCGCCGGTACGGTTCCAGTTGCGGTACTTGTGGTCGTAGTTGGGCAGCATGTAGTAACCGGGGTCGAACACACGGGTCGACGCCGTCACCACGCCGGAATCCAGGCCGGCAATCGCCACCGCTGGCTTGATGGTCGAACCCGGCGGGTACAGACCGCGCAGTACGCGGTTGAACAGCGGCCGGTCGATGGAATCGCGCAACTCGGAATAGGCCTTGGAGCTGATGCCGGTGACGAACAGGTTCGGATCGAAACTCGGCTGACTGACCATTGCCAGCACCTCGCCGGTTTTCGGGTTCAGGGCCACCACCGCACCACGACGACCGCCGAGCGCGGCTTCGGCGGCTTCCTGCAATTTGATGTCCAGGCTCAGGACGATGTCCTTGCCGGAAACCGGTTCGGTACGTTTGAGCACACGCAATACGCGGCCCCGAGCATTGGTCTCGACTTCCTCGTAACCCACCTGACCGTGCAGTTCCGGCTCGTAGAAACGCTCGATGCCGGTTTTGCCGATCTGATGGGTGCCGCTGTAGCTGACCGGGTCCAGCGTCTTGAGCTCTTTCTCGTTGATCCGCCCCATGTAACCCACGGAGTGCGCGAAGTGCGCGCCCTGGGGATAGTGGCGAACCAATTGCGCGACCACTTCTACCCCGGGCAGGCGGAACTGGTTCACCGCGATCCGCGCGATCTGCTCTTCGGTCAGCTCGAACAGGATCGGCACCGGCTCGAACGGCCTACGTCCCTGGCGCATGCGCTTCTCGAAGACCACCCGGTCCTCAGGCGTCAGTTCCAGTACTTCGACGATCACGTCGAGCACTTGCTGCCAGTCGCCGGACCGCTCGCGGGTCATGCTCAGGCTGAAACTGGGCCGGTTATCGGCGATCACCACGCCATTGCGGTCGAAAATCAAGCCACGGGTTGGCGGAATCGGCTGCACATGGACGCGGTTGTTTTCCGACAGGGTCGAGTGGTACTCGTACTGGATCACCTGCAGGAAATACAGGCGCGCGATCAGCACGCCAATCAGCGCCACCACTGCAATGGCCCCGAACACGACGCGGCCACGCACCAGACGGGCGTCTTTTTCGTGGTCCTTGATGCGGATCGGCTGGGTCATGGGAGCGCAAAACTACTTGTGGTATGGGTGACCGGACAGCACGGTCCAGGCACGGTACAACTGTTCGCCGATCAGAATCCGCACCAGCGGGTGCGGCAAGGTCAGCGGCGACAACGACCAGCGCTGGTCAGCCCGGGCACAGACTTCCGGCGCCAGCCCTTCGGGGCCGCCGACCATGAAGTTGACGGTGCGCGAATCCAGCCGCCAACGATCGAGTTCGACCGCCAGCTGCTCGGTGCTCCAGGGTTTGCCATGGACTTCGAGGGTGACAACGCGCTCGTTCGGCCCGACCTTGGCCAGCATGGCTTCGCCTTCCTGACGGATGAAACGGGCCACGTCGGCGTTCTTGCCACGGGTATTGAGCGGTATTTCCACCAGTTCCAGCGCCAACTCGGACGGAAGACGCTTGGCATATTCATGCCAGCCTTCTTCCACCCACTTGGGCATACGTGAACCGACGGCGATCAGTCGCAGTCGCACAGCGATCCCTTATTCCTGGTCTTTGTTGAGCTTGTTGAAGTGCTCGTGACCAACTTCAGGGCTGTGGTGCTTGCCATCGGCCGCACGGCTCTGCTCGGCACCTTTCCACAAACGCTCCAGGTCGTAGAACTGACGGGCGTTGGAGGTCATCATGTGAACGATCACGTCGTCCATGTCCAGCAGCACCCAATCACTGTCGCCCTTGCCTTCTTCACCCAGCGGCTTGATGCCCAGGGCTTTGACAGCCTCGCGAACCTTGTCCAGCATCGCGCCGATCTGGCGGTTGGAGGTACCGGTGGCGATGATCATGTAGTCAGTGATGCTCTGCTTGTCGCGAACATCAATCACCAGCACGTCCTGGGCCTTGACGTCTTCCAGGGCGGCTACGGCGATCTTGACCAGCTCGTCGCCCTTAGGCGGCTCGGCGGCGAGGACCTTTTCCGGCAGCGGGGCGCTCTTGAATGTGCCTTTGCGTTTTACTTTGCTTTCGTTGTTGCTCGTCATATAAAACTCGTTTTGCTCGTTTGTTCGGGCGCTTCAATACACGTTGTTGCCACGTGCCTTGAGGCACTCCTATTCAGTTCGACGCACGGTAGAGTCCGTGCGCATCGATGTAGGCCAGGACCGCGTCGGGCACCAGGTAACGTACCGACTTACCGCTGGCCAGCAGTTGACGGATCTGGGTGGCGGATACCGCGAGCGGTGTCTGCCAGACGAATGCAATCTGTCCGCTCGGCCCTTTGAGGGCCAGCGGGTCGCTCACCGAGCGCGCTGCCAGCAGGTTGCGCAAGGCATCCGGCGGTTCGCTGTCGGCATCCGGGCGTTGCAACACCAGGATATGGCAATGCTGGAGCAACTCTTCCCAGCGGTGCCAAGTGGGCAGGCCGCAAAAAGCGTCCCAGCCCAAAAGCAGAAAAACCTGGTCGGACACGGCCAGCTCGGCGCGCATCAGTTCCAGGGTATCAATGGTGTAGGACGGTTTGTCCCGCTGCAATTCGCGGGCGTCCACCACCAACGGCGCCACACCGGCCACCGCGCACTCGACCATCGCCAGACGGTCTTTTGCCGACACCTGCGGCGTGTCCCGATGGGGCGGCCTGGCACTGGGTGTCAGGCGCAGCTCATCGAGTGCCAGGGTTTCGGCGACTTCCAGTGCACCGCGCAAATGGCCGATGTGCACCGGGTCAAACGTTCCGCCCAGCACGCCAATGCGGCGAGGCATTGGCTCGCTGACGGTGACCGGGGCTGACGGGTCGATGTCGCCCAAGTCAGACCGGCTCCTGTCCGCGCAGCTGCCCGTCGCCGACCACGATGTACTTCTCGCAGGTCAGTCCTTCGAGGCCCACCGGGCCACGGGCGTGCAGCTTATCAGTAGAAATGCCGATCTCGGCACCCAATCCGTATTCGAAGCCATCGGCGAAGCATGTCGGGGTGTTGATCATCACCGACGACGAATCGACTTCAGCCACGAAACGCCGGGTGTCGCCCTGGTGTTCGCTGACAATCGAATCGGTGTGGTGAGAGCCGTAATGGTTGATGTGCTCGATGGCCTGCTCCAGGCCGTCGACCACGCGGATCGACAGAATCGGCGCCAGATACTCGGTGCTCCAGTCTTCCTCGGTGGCCGGTACGGCATCGATGATCGCCCGGGTACGCTCGCAACCGCGCAGCTCGACGCCTTTTTCGCGGAACTGGGCGGCCATCGCCGGCAGGAAATCCTTGGCGACGGTTTGATCCACCAGCAGCGTTTCCATGGCACCGCAGATGCCATAACGGTAAGTCTTGGCGTTGAACGCGATGCGCTGGGCCTTGGCCAGGTCGGCGTGTTCACTCACGTAAACGTGGCAGATACCGTCCAGATGCTTGATCACCGGTACGCGGGCGTCACGGCTGACGCGTTCGATCAGGCCACGGCCGCCGCGGGGCACGATGACATCGACGTATTCAGGCATGGTGATCAGCGCGCCGACGGCAGCGCGATCCGTGGTTTCGACCACTTGCACCACCGCGGCCGGCAGATCGGCCTCGGCCAGGCCGCGCTGGATGCAGGCGGCGATGGCACGATTGGAATGAATGGCCTCGGAACCGCCACGCAGGATGGTCGCGTTGCCGGACTTCAGGCACAGGCTGGCGGCATCGATGGTCACGTTCGGTCGAGACTCGTAGATGATTCCGATCACGCCCAGTGGCACGCGCATCTTGCCAACCTGAATACCGGACGGACGGAAACTCATGTCGCGGATCGCGCCGACCGGGTCCGGCAGGGCCGCCACCTGGCGCAGGCCGACGATCATGCCGTCGATACGCGCCGGGGTCAGCGCCAGACGCTCAAGGAGGGCCGGTTCCAGACCATTGGCGCGACCGGCGGCCAAATCCAGCTCATTGGCCGCCGTTAGCTCGGCGCGAGCCACATCCAGCGCATTGGCGGCGGCCTGCAGGGCGCGGTTTTTCTGCGCGGTGCTGGCACGGCCGATCACGCGGGAGGCTTCGCGGGCAGCGCGACCCAGGCGGGTCATGTAGTCAAGAACGGACTCAGTCATGGTCTGGCGTGGTCTTTGATAAGGTCTTGGTAAAGAGTAAAGCGGCAGATTATAGCTGTCGCGTCCCGGGACTAACAGCGGTGACGGGCGGATGGTCGAAATGGAGGGGTATTTGCCGACGTTCAGCCGGGATTAAGCTGCAAATTGTTATCATCACGACTCATTCAGCCCTGACAAATGCCGGCCATCATGTCCAACCTGACTGTTCGAGCGTCCGCCATGAGCCTGCCCGCGGCCCTCCCGGATGCGTTTTTCGACCGTGACGCACAAATTCTGGCCCGGGACTTACTGGGCAAAGTCATTCGCCATCGAGTGGGCGACCTGTGGCTCAGCGCCCGGATCATCGAGACCGAAGCCTATTACTGCGCGGAAAAAGGCAGCCACGCGTCCCTCGGCTACACAGAAAAGCGTAAGGCTTTGTTTCTGGATGGCGGCCACATCTATATGTATTACGCCCGGGGCGGCGATTCACTCAATTTCAGCGCCCAAGGGCCCGGCAACGCCGTGCTGATCAAGTCCGCCTATCCGTGGGTCGATGAACTGAGCGGGCCGGCCAGCCTGGCACAGATGCTGTTGAACAATCCCGATGCCCAAGGCCACCCTCGCCCATCGCAAAAGCTCTGCGCCGGGCAAACCCTGCTCTGCAAGGCGCTGGGCCTGAAAGTGCCGGTGTGGGACGCCAAACGCTTCGACCATGAAGTGCTGCTGGTGGAACATGTCGGCCAGACGCCCGCCCATATCATCCAGACTACACGACTGGGCATCCCCCACGGACGCGATGAACACCTGATGTACCGTTTCGTCGACGGAGCCTACGCGGCTTACTGCACGCGCAATCCGCTACGTCGGGGGCAAGTCGAAGGTCGCGATTATTTTGTACTGTCCTGAAATTGACTCAGACTTGATGCAAATAGAACCCTCTGTGGGAGCGGGCTTGCCCGCGAAGGCGAAGTGTCAGGCGACGTCAATTTTGACTGAAAGGCCCCATTCGCGGGCAAGCCCACTCCCACAGGGGTTAGTGGCGTATTCAAAGTTGCACATACCCCCTGGAAGCAATTGAACATTTGATGGAGTGGTTTTTATGGGCCCATGGCTCGATAGCGTGACCGGATGGTTGGCGGTCAACCCGCAATGGCTGGCAGCAGCGGTATTCATCGTAGCCTTTGTGGAATGCCTGGCGATTGCCGGGCTGATCGTTCCCGGCACGGTGTTGTTGTTTGCCGTGGCGGTACTGGCAGGCAGTGGTGCACTGACACTCAGTGAGACGCTCTCGCTGGGTTTCATCGCCGGTGTGCTGGGTGACGTCGTTTCGTATTTTCTGGGGCGGCACTTCCATCAGAACATCCGGCGCCTGCCGGGCTTGCGCCATCATCCGGAATGGATCGCCGGGGCCGAGTCATATTTCCAGCGCTACGGCATCGCCAGCCTGCTGGTTGGGCGCTTTATCGGCCCCCTGCGGCCAATGCTGCCGATGGTGGCCGGAATGTGCGACATGCCTTTCCCGCGCTTCTTCGCTGTCAGCCTGTTGGCCGGTGCGGGGTGGTCGGTGGCTTATCTGATGCCCGGCTGGGCCACGGGCGCAGCAATCCGCTTGCCGTTGCCCGAAGGCTTCTGGTTCCAGGCCGGGGTTGTTGTCGGCAGCATTGCTCTGATGATCGGCTTGAGCGCGACCAGCAGCCTGCGCCGGCATCGTCGCGCGACGCTGTTCATTACCGGGATGAGTCTTTTGATTCTGGCGGGGTTGTTTATCGGATATTCGCACCTGTCCGCACTCGATCAAGGCGTGATGACGCTGGTGCAGGAGCATCGTAAACCGTTGCTGGATGAAGTGGCGGTGGTCTTCACGCTGATCGGCGAATTCCGCAACATGTTGTTGTTCAGTGCGCTGCTGACCGGTTTGCTGTTGCTGACGCGTCAATGGCGGCACGCGATTTTCGCGGGCAGCACACTGCTCTTCACGGCACTGGCCAATACCGCGACCAAGTACTTTTTCGCCCGCTTGCGCCCCGAAGTGTTGAGCGACCCGCTCACCAGCTACAGCATGCCCAGCGGCCACGCGTCAGGGTCTTTCGCGCTGTTCCTCACCCTCGCCGTTCTGGCCGGCCGCGGGCAACCGCCCCGGATGCGCCTGACCTGGTTATTAGTGGGATGCCTGCCAGCGACGGCTATTGCGCTGTCGCGGGTATACCTCGGTGCGCATTGGCCGACAGATGTATTGGCTGGCGCAATGCTGGCGGCGTGTGTCTGTGCGGCCAGCCTGTGGCTGATCCAGCGCAAGGAACCGCTCAACGCCTTGCCGCCCAAGGTCTGGTGGCTGGTGCTCCCAGCCTTGGTAGCATTGTTCGGGTTCTTCGTGTTGCGGCATTTGCCGCATACGATGTTGCGATATGCGTACTAGATAAAGCAAAAGATCCCAGCCCTCAGTCGCACCTGTATGAGCATTCACTCTGTAGAAGCGACCAAAGGCTGCGATCTTTTCAATAATGCCAGGCAAACAACTTCTGGGCGGACAACCCTATCACAGCAGTGATATCAGGAAGCGCACCGACATCAAGTAACAGCCCAACCTGACAGATTACATTGAGTCTTAGCCGCCGATCGGGAAACTTGGCAAGTTCTCGCCATCAACAGCACGATACGTCATTAAACCCACTTCGATTTGCTTTGCAATTTTGCCAGCAAGGGCAATATTGTTTTCAAGTTTCCAACGAATCTCAGTAAACTTGACCATTGCCTCCCCGGCATAATCATCCCAGAGCCGCTGCTCAAAACTATCGCGTGCAACATTCGAAGGCGAACGTCGCGCCAGGATCAGCGCAGTCGCCACACTCACCGCCGAATCCGCCGCAAACTCAACTTCGCCACCCGGTGTGTTTCCGTTAATATACCGCAACATGGACCGAGTAAAGCAAAAACCCCACAACGCACGCTCATCGTCAGTTAAATCTTTCATCAAATATTCCCTTATATATGCAATACCTGCCTCATGCAGGCGAAGCAAATATAACCACCTCAACTTTATCAATCAACACAAACCCCATCCATAACTTATTATAAGTCAATACAAAGACCCACAAAACAAACCGACCACCGCAAAAACAACCGACCAACAAATTCAAGAACAAACCAAATAACAGCACTCAACCGAACAAGCGCCGACTTTCCATAATTAATCAGGCAAACAACTCACCCTGCAATTCGTCCAACAATGCCTGAATCGCATCCAATCGTTGTTGCGGATCATCAAGTTGCAACAGGTCAATCTTGTCCAGTTCGGCGAAAGGCAACAGGTACGCCAACTGATTGGCCAGTGACTGTTGCCCGGTCGCTTCCGTGCCCATGTTCAAGGCTTCGACCATCGGGTGCTCCGCCAGGGCCTTGAGCAACGCCACCAGGTCGGCATCCTCATCCTGCAGCGGTTGCTCCGGCTCGTCTTCCAGCCACTCGACCTCGGCGACGGTCAACTGATCCCGCTGCACTTCGGTACGCAAAACGTGAAAGCGCCGACCGCCCTGGACCCGAATCCCCAGCAGGCCGTTGTCCTGCTGTTTGAAATCGGTGATCAGCGCCTCACAGCCCACCAACGCGTAGCCGGCCGGGGCGATTCCGACTTCCTCACCATCGAGGATGCACACCACGCCGAACCCGCCACCCTGCTTCATGCAGCGGCCGATCATGTCCAGATAGCGCGCTTCGAAGATCTGCAAGTCGAGGATGCAACCTGGGAACAGCACTGTGTTCAACGGAAAAAGCGGCAGACTCATAAACATTTCCTTACACGACCATCGACACCGCCAGCGGCAGGAAAACCGCCGTGGCCACACCCATCAGGCTCATCGCCAGCGCCGCGAAGGCGCCGCACTCTTCACTTTCCTGCAGTGCCACCGACGTACCGACCGCGTGGGCCGTCATGCCCAGTGCCATACCCCTGGCTTCCGGGCTGTGCACACCGAGGCGAGTCAACAGGGCCGGGCCGAAAATCGCCCCAATCACCCCGGTAATCAGGACGAACACCGCTGCCAGCGCCGCGACCCCACCGATCTGTTCGGCCACCAGCATCGCAATCGGCGACGTCACCGACTTCGGTGCCATGGTCATCAGGATCATGTGCTCGGCACCGAACCACCAGCCCAACAACACGCCCATACCCGTGGCCACCACCCCGCCTATCACCAGCGTAGTAAATATCGGCCAGAACAACTGCCGAATCCGTCGCAGGTTCAGATAAAGCGGCACCGCCAGCGCAACAGTGGCCGGACCGAGCAGGATGCTCAGGATCTCGGTGCTCTTGCGGTACTCGGCGTAAGTCAGGCCGCAACCCACCAGCACACCGATCACCAGCAACATGGAGACCAGCACCGGCTGCAAAAAGATCCAGCGGGTTTTCTCGAATGCCGCAAGGACGAGTTGATAGGCGCCGAGGGTGATACCGATGCCGAATAATGGATGGTGAATCACCGAGGCCCAGGCGCCGTGCCAGTCGAAGATCATGGGTTGTCCTCGGAGTGCGCATGGCGCTTGACCATGCGCTGCATCAGCACCCCGGCGAAGGCCATCGAAAGCAACAGCGACAACACCAGCGCACCGACGATGGCCCAGAAGTCCGCCGCGATGTCAGCGGCATACACCATCACGCCCACGGCCGGCGGCACCAGCAGCAGAGGCAGGTAGCGCAGCAGACTGCCGGCCGCCAAATTCAGTGGCTCGCCGACCTGTCCCCGGCAGATGAGGTACACCAGCAACAGCAGCAACCCCACAATCGGCCCCGGCAGCACAGGCAGAAACAAATGATTGATCGCCGTGCCGAGCAATTGGAAAAGCACCAGCCACGTCAGGCCCCGTAACAACATCAAAGATCTCCCGCAAAATCCGTCACCCGCATTGGCTTGGCATTATAAGCATGCTCGCGCTATAGACCGGCATTCGCCAAAAGCATGGCCAGTTGACCGCGACGTTCAGCCATGTTGATCTAAAGTGGTAAGCCGGGAGGTCAAATCCCCCCAACTCAAAACTATAAAACCGATGAACCCAAGGAGAGTCTCAATGCCCTATGTTCCAGTTGCAGAGCTCAAAGATTATGTCGGCAAGGAACTTGGACGTTCCGAATGGCTCACCATCGATCAGGACCGCATCAACCTGTTCGCCGAAGCCACAGGGGATTTTCAGTTCATCCACGTCGACCCGGTCAAGGCCGCGCAAACGCCATTTGGCAGCACTATCGCTCACGGCTTTCTGTCGTTGTCGCTGATTCCGAAGTTGATGGAAGACATCCTCGTCATGCCCCAAGGCCTGAAGATGGTGGTCAACTACGGCCTCGACAGCGTGCGCTTCATCCAGCCGGTCAAGGTCAATTCGCGGGTGCGGCTGAAGGTCGACCTGACCGAAGTCATCGAGAAGAAACCCGGCCAATGGCTGCTCAAGGCCACCACCACCCTGGAAATTGAAGGCTCGGACAAGCCGGCGTATATCGCCGAACCCCTGTCCCTGTGCTTCGTGTAAACCTTCCGGGATGCGAAGCAGCTCCTGCTGTTTCGCGCCCTCTTGCGGTACCTCGCCCTATATAAGGACACATGGCTGCGGCATACTCCCTCGCCTAATTGCCCGGAATCCGCTATGCGCCCACTTGCACTCCTTGCCTTGACCCTGATGCTCACCGCTTGCGGCGACGGCGAATCACCTTTGCCCCCCGACGCACGCCTGCCGGACGGCGGACGCTATCGCGGTGACCTGGTCAATGGCTTGCTGCAAGGCAAGGGTCGCATCGACTACCCGAACGGCAGTTGGTACGCCGGCGAATTCGACAAAGGCCAGTGGCAGGGCCAGGGTGAATGGCATGGCAGCAATGGTGAAGTCTATCGCGGGCAGTTCAATCAGGGACTGTTCGACGGTCAGGGAGCACTGACCACCAACGCCAACAGCTACAGTGGCGGCTTCAAGGCTGGCCGTCGCGACGGAGAAGGCACGCTCAAAGAAAACGGCATGAGTTACCGCGGTGAATTCAAGGCCGATCAATACGCTGGCCTGGGTCGCCTCGAACTCGAAGACGGCAGCTCCTATCAGGGCCAATTCGCCCACGGCAAACCCAACGGCGAAGGCCAGCGCGGTGACGGCAACGGCAATCAGTTCACCGGGCACTTTGTCGACGGCCAGCTGGAAGGCAACGGCACGTTCAACAGTGCCGATGGCGACATCTATGTCGGCAGCTTCAAGAACAATCAACTGCACGGCAAAGGCCGCTACGAAAACGCCGACGGCGATGTGTGGCTGGGCCAGTTCAAGGAAGGCTCGCTGAACGGCAAGGGCGAGTTGATCGGCACTGACGGCAGCCACTACATCGGCCACTTCAACGACTGGCGCTTTTCCGGCCAGGGCCGGCTGAACCTCGCCGACGGCAGCTTTTATACCGGCCAGTTCGACAACGACAGTTACCAAGGGCGTGGCACGCTGGTGCTGACCGATGGCACCGTGCTCAGCGGCACCTGGATCAATGGCCAGCGCGTGCGCGACGCCGAGGGCAAACTTTTGCCTGACACGCTCGAGCTCGGTCTGTTGGCACAGGGGCGCTTGCTCGACGCTGCGCTGGCCAACATTCCGCCCTCCACCCCTGCAGTGGAGCTGTATTCATTGACCCTGGGCGGTGATGGCAAGCAAAGCGTGTTTCTGCGCGAATCCGACTACGTCGCCAATATGCTCTCCACCCGTTTCGGCGCCTTCGGCCAGATCCGCCTGGTGAACCATCGTGATCACCTCGCCGACCGCCCGATGGCTACCCGGGAGAACCTGCGTCGCGCGGCCCTGGCACTGGCCGAACGCAGCGGTCCGGAAGACCTGATTTTCATCTACCTGACCAGCCATGGCACCAGCGAACACGAACTGGTACTGGACCAGCCGCGCATGGAACTGGCCGATCTGCCAGCCGACGAATTGGCCGCTGTTCTCGCCCCGCTGAAAAACCGCGACAAGGTCATCGTGATTTCGTCCTGCTACTCCGGCGGTTTTATTCCCGCACTCAAGGATGAACGGACCCTGATCATGACGGCCTCGCGGGCTGACCGCGTCTCCTTCGGCTGCTCGGAGGAGGCCAACTTTACCTACTTCGGCGATGCCCTGTTCGTCCAGGCCCTGAACCAGACCGATGATCTGGAACAAGCCTTCAAACAGGCCAAGGCCACTGTCGCCGAGCGTGAGCTGGCGGACGGCTTCGAAGCATCCGAACCACAGATATGGGCACCGAAAACCGTCCTCTCGCACTGGCAGCTATTGCGCAAACAACAGGCACGAAAAGCGTTGCAAAGTGCATCCATGCAAAGCAAGGATGCAAACAGCAACTAAGCTGAACAGTATCAAGGGAGAAACACTATGTACTTGACGCCTCAGCACGTGCTGCTCGCCGGAGCCACCGGTTTGACGGGTGAACACCTGCTCGATCGCTTGCTCAGCGAGCCAACGATTACTCGGGTATTGGCCCCCTCGCGCCGGCCACTGGCCAAACACCCGCACCTGGAAAACCCGGTCGGCGACCCGACGGCGTTCCTGCCACAACTGAACGGGCGGGTCGATATCGCCTATTGCTGCCTGGGCACCACGATCAAGCAAGCCGGCTCGGAGCAGGCGTTTCGCGCAGTGGACCTGGACATGGTGGTGGCATTCGCCAAGCGCGCACGGGAGATGGGCGCACGGCACCTGATCGTGATCAGTGCCCTGGGAGCCGATCGCCGATCCTCGATTTTCTACAACCGGGTCAAAGGCGAGATGGAGTACGCATTGCGCGCGCAAAACTGGCCGCAGCTGACTATTTGCCGCCCTTCGCTGTTGTTGGGTGATCGCATTGAGCCGCGCCTGGCGGAGAAAGTCGCCGGCCCCTTGTCACGCCTGATCCCCGGTAAATACCACGGCATCGAAGCCTGCCAACTGGCCCGCGCCATGTGGCGTCTTGCGCTCGAAGAGCAGGATGGCGTGCGGATTGTCGAGTCGGATGAGTTGCGCAAACTCGGCAAGTAATCCGCGGACCCTGTGGCGAGGGGGCTTGCCCCCGTTCGACTGCGTAGCAGTCGTAAATATGGAACTCGCGGTGTATCAGAAAAATGGAGATGGCCAGTTTTGGGGCTGCTCCGCAGCCCAAACGGGGGCAAGCACCCTCGCCACAACGCGCCCTTACAACCCACCCGTTGCCTGAAAACTCACCCCGATCACCGTCAACACCGACAACGGCAACAGCAGTGTGTCGAGCAACGCACTGGCCGGCAGATCAACGCCCGGATAGCTCGGCGCTTGCGCGCCGAAACGGTCCATCGCGCAACAACCGCCATTCATCGCATACAAATCCAGCCGTGTCCCGGCGTACACCACCGGCGCCCCCGGCTTGCCCGCATCGAGGGTGCGCACCGTGGCGCACCCGGCCAATTGCAGTGCCAGCACCATCACCAGCAACTTACTCATCGCTGGTCAGATGATGCTCGCCCCAACGCGGCAGCATGTCCTGTGGAATATTCAGCAGGTTAAGGATCCGTGCCACGACGAAATCGATCAGGTCGTCGATGGTTTGCGGTTGATGATAAAAGCCCGGTGATGCCGGCAGGATTGTCACGCCCATGTTCGACAACTTGAGCATGTGCTCCAGGTGAATGCTCGAATACGGCGCCTCGCGAGGCACAATAATCAGCTGGCGACGCTCTTTGAGCGTCACATCCGCGGCACGCTCGATCAGGTTGTTACAAGCGCCGCTAGCGATCGCCGACAAGGTGCCAGTGGAACACGGCACCACCACCATCGCCGCTGGCGCGCCGGAACCCGAGGCCACCGGCGACATCCAGTCTTCCCTGCCGTACACCCGAATCTGCCCGGCGACGGCCCCCGTATATTCAGTGAGAAACGCCTGCATCATCTGCGGTTTGGATGGCAGAGTGACGTCGGTTTCGGTCGCCATCACCAACTGCGCAGCCCTGGAAATCAGGAAGTGTACTTCACGATCTTCCCGCACAAGGCAGTCGAGCAGGCGTAAACCGTACTGGGCGCCTGAAGCGCCGGTCATCGCCAGGGTGATGCGATCCGGGCCGTTGTTCATTTGAGTGCCTCGGCCAACTTGCCGTGAAGGCCGCCGAAGCCGCCGTTGCTCATGATGACCACGTGAGTGCCGGGTTGGGCCTGGCTCTTCACACGATCGATGATGCCCTCAAGGGAATCGCTGACAATCGACGGCACAGTGCACAGTGCCGCAGTGCCCGCCAGGTCCCAGCCGAGGTTGGCGGGTGCGTACCAAATCACCTGATCGGCATCGACCACGCTTTCCGGCAATCCGTCACGGTGCGCGCCAAGCTTCATAGAGTTGGAGCGTGGCTCGATGATCGCGATCAAGGGTGCATCGGCGATGCGCTTGCGCAGGCCGTCCAGCGTGGTGGCGATGGCGGTCGGGTGGTGAGCGAAGTCGTCATAGATGGTGATGCCACGGACTTCCGCGACTTTCTCCATCCGGCGTTTCACACTCTTGAATGCCCTCAATGCGGCAATACCCATGGATGGCACCACGCCGACGTGGCGCGCAGCGGCCAAAGTGGCCAATGCATTGGCGACGTTGTGCTGGCCAGTCATGTCCCATTCGACCACACCCTGGGTGACGCCTTCGAACATCACTTCGAACTTCGAACCATCTTCACTGAGCAGTTTCACCTGCCACTGACCGCCAGCACCGGTGGTTTGCACCGGCGTCCAGCAGCCCATCTCGATAACGCGCTGCAACGCCGGCTCAGTGGTCGGATGAATCACCAGCCCTTCACTCGGGATGGTCCGCACCAGGTGATGGAACTGCCGCTCGATGGCCGGCAGGTCCGGGAAGATGTCCGCGTGATCGAACTCAAGGTTGTTCAGGATTGCGGTGCGCGGGCGGTAATGTACGAACTTGGAGCGCTTGTCGAAGAACGCACTGTCGTACTCGTCGGCTTCGATGACGAAGAAGGGAGTATCACCCAGGCGCGCGGACACCGAGAAGTTTTGCGGTACGCCGCCGATCAGGAAGCCCGGGGCCATGCCTGCATGCTCCAGCACCCAGGCCAGCATGCTGCTGGTGGTGGTTTTGCCGTGCGTACCGGCAACGGCCAGCACCCAACGACCTTGCAGCACGTGATCCGCCAGCCATTGAGGGCCGGACACGTACGGCAGGCCTTTGTTCAGCACGTACTCCACCGCCGGGTTGCCCCGGGACATGGCGTTGCCGATCACCACCAGATCAGGAGCCGGATCGAGTTGCGCCGGGTCATAGCCTTGTGTCAACTCGATGCCCTGGGCTTGCAGCTGAGTACTCATCGGCGGATAGACGTTGGCATCGGAGCCCGTCACGTGATGGCCCAGTTCTTTGGCCAGAACCGCCATTGACCCCATGAAAGTGCCGCAGATACCAAGAATATGAATGTGCATTAGTCGACCTCTTAAAACATGGCCGCAGGTTAGCGTAGGGTAGGGAAAATCGCACCTGATGTTTCAGATCTGAAGACGCCTTCGCGAGCAGGCTCGCTCCCACAAAGACCCCATAGACCCTGTGGGGGCGGGCTTGCTCGCGAATAGCCGCGACCCGGTTTACCGGGCAATACCGTGTTTACGCAGCTTCCGGTAGAGGGTATTTCGACTGACCCCCAACTGCTCCGCCGTATGCGTCATATGCCAGCGCGTCTGCTCCAGCGCACTGAGTAACGCCAGCCGCTCAGCATCCTCCAGCGGATGCTCCGATGGCTCCTCGACAGCCGGCGCCATCGCCGGCCTGGCCGAACGAATCATGGCCGGCAAATCGTCCAGACCGATCCGTCCGTCCTCACACAGGGCTGCCAGAGTACGCAACACATTTCGCAACTGGCGCACGTTGCCTGGCCAGGCAAATCCCAACAAAGCCTCGCGTGCCGGCCCGTCAATCAACACCGATTCTCCGTGCGCCTCTTCGGCCAGTAAAAAATCGAGCAACTGCGATTTGTCACTGCGATCACGCAAAGCCGGCAACGCGACTTCCAGCCCGTTGAGGCGGTAATACAAATCCTCGCGGAAACTGCCGTCCTGCACGCGATCCAGTAAATTACGGTGGGTGGCACTGATGATCCGCACGTTAACCGCTTCCGGCTCGCCACCGATCGGCACCACCTGCCGGTCCTCAAGCACCCTCAGCAATCGCGTCTGCAGGGCCAGTGGCATGTCACCGATTTCATCAAGGAACAAGGTCCCGCCGTCGGCCTGTTGCAACTTGCCACGCATGCCTTCCTTGCGTGCGCCGGTGAAGCTGCCGCCACGGTAACCGAACAGCTCGCTTTCGATCAGGCTCTCGGGAATGGCCGCGCAATTGAGGGCGACGAAGGCTTTTTCCGCCCGCTGGCTGGCGTGGTGCACCGCTTTGGCGAAGGCCTCCTTGCCGGACCCGGTTTCGCCGTTGATCAGCAGCGGCACGTCGCGCTCGTAGACGCGCAAGGCCTTGCGAAAATCCGCCTGCAAGGCCACATCATCCAGGCAAATGCCCGACAGGCGCGGTGCAGGTGCGGCCTTGGGAGCAGGCTCCATCGGAATCGGCAGTGACCGCCGCGCCTCGCCGCGCAATACCGCGAACAACTTGCGACCATCACGGGTACGCAATGGCCAACTGGCCGCGGCATTGATACTCGCCCGCCCCAGCAACTCATCGAGAGAGCAATCGAAAAACGCTTCCACCGACTTACCCAGCAAGCCGCCGCGAATGTGTCCCAGCAGGTTCAGCGCACTCTGATTGACCGCGCTGATGCGCCCTTCTCCGTCGAACGCCAGCAACCCTTCGCTGAACAAACCGACGGACTCGGCCTGCAAGTGAAAACGCAGCAACCATTGATTGTCGAAGCAGCGCAGGAAGTAACAGCTCTCGATCATCTTCGCCGACAGATTGACCAGCGCCATGGTGTGGAACTGGCTTTGCCGCGACACATCGCGCCGCGCCGACGACACGTCGAGCACCGCCAGCAATTCGCCATGGGGATCGAAGACCGGGCTCGCCGAGCAGGTCAGGCCGGTGTGGCGGCCGCGAAAGTGTTCGTCCTGATGGATGGTCAGCGACTGACGCTCCACCAGGCAGGTTCCGATACCGTTTGTGCCTTCGCAGGCCTCGCTCCAGTCGGCACCGAGCCAGAGCCCGGCACGCTCGAAAATCTGTCGTTCGGCAGGCGCGGTGACGCAATTGAGGATCACGCCGCGGGCGTCGGTCAGCAGCACTGCATGGCCGGCACCGGAGAGTTGCTGGTGCAGGCTGGTCATTTCATTGCCAGCGATGTGCAGCACTTGCTGCAAGCGTTCGCGGCTTTCGAGGACACGCCCATGCTCCAGCACCGTTGGTGCAATGCTCAGGGCCGGGTCGAGGTGATAGTCCTCAAGGCAGCGCAGCCAGGAGCGGGCGATGGACGGATCACTGCCAGGGCCATGCAAGTGGGCCTTGCCCTGAGTGACGGTCAGAACCTGCTGGGCATGGCGACTCAAATGGTTGTCGTGCATTTCTTATTGTTCTCCCCCCGAAAGGTTTACACGCTCCCTGTAGGAGCTGCCGCAGGCTGCGATCTTTTGACTTTGATTTTTTCAAGATCAAAAGATCGCAGCCTGCGGCAGCTCCTACAGGGGTGATGCAGCGTCAGTCCTTGTGATTGCCCGAGCATCCTCCAGCCGGGCCTGCATTGCAATGCTGGCAAGACCGCTCAGTCACACGCTGCGCCAGAAACGGTACAAAGTGTCACGCCAGCTGTACCGAAAGCGTCACAGGCGCACTCCATCCGTCCGACAAAAAATGCGCAAGGCCTTGATTTGCCTGAGCTGCAACGCGCTGGCCCGCCCCTTGCTCTACGCTTATAGCAAGCGCACATGCGCGACTCCCTATAAGCACAAAAGCAAGGAGAGACCACCATGCGTTACGCTCACCCCGGTACTGAAGGCGCTATCGTTTCGTTCAAAGCCAAATACGGTAACTACATCGGCGGCGAGTTCGTCGCGCCTGTCAAAGGTCAGTACTTCACCAATACCTCGCCAGTGAATGGCCAACCGATTGCCGAATTCCCCCGCTCCACGGCCGAAGACATCGACAAGGCCCTGGACGCTGCCCACGCAGCCGCCGATGCCTGGGGCGCCACGTCCGCCCAGGCGCGCTCGCTGGTGCTGCTGAAAATCGCCGACCGCATCGAACAGAACCTCGAACTGCTGGCAATCACCGAATCCTGGGACAACGGCAAGGCCGTGCGCGAAACCCTCAACGCCGACATCCCACTGGCCGCCGACCACTTCCGCTACTTCGCCGGCTGCATCCGCGCCCAGGAAGGCAGCGCTGCCGAAATCGACGGCAACACCGTGGCCTATCACATCCATGAACCCCTCGGCGTGGTCGGGCAGATCATCCCGTGGAACTTCCCGATCCTGATGGCCGCCTGGAAACTCGCCCCGGCCCTGGCTGCCGGTAACTGCGTGGCGCTCAAACCCGCCGAGCAAACCCCGCTGGGCATCACCGTGCTGGTCGAACTGATCGGCGACCTGCTGCCACCGGGCGTGCTGAACATCGTGCAAGGCTTCGGCAAAGAAGCCGGCGAAGCCCTGGCC
>NZ_JAHUWE010000015.1:0-183833 GCF_019219225.1 Pseudomonas sp. PDM32 | reverse complement strand
AACCATCGTCGTTGCCACTCTGCCTCGAACAACTTGCCGCCTGCGCTGTATGAGCAACAGGCGGCTTAATGCTCCTACAGAGCGGTTCAAAAAAAATGAACCACTACACCGAAGGCTGCGATCTTTTAAGGCTTCAAAGCCTTCTTCGGATAAATATCGTACCGGCTCGACTTGCCATCCAGCGCATGGCTCGGCTTCGGCCCGTCGATGCACGGCGCCTTGCGCGGGCGCTTGACCACCACCCGGTGGCTGGCCAGGGCCAACGCCGCTTCGAGCAAGGCCGGCGCATCCGGGTCATCGCCCACCAGCGGCCGGAACAGGCGCATTTCCTTCTTCACCAGCGCGGTTTTCTCTCGGTGCGGGAACATCGGGTCCAGATAGATCACCTGCGGCGGTTCGCCCTCCCAGTTGCGCATCACCTCGATCGAGTTGCCCTTGAGCAGCCGCATGCGCGCCACGATCGGCGCCACATCGAAATCCTCCGCGCCACGGGCCAGGCCATCCTCCAGCAAGGCGCCGATCAGCGGCTGACGCTCGATCAGGCTCATCTCGCAACCGAGGCTGGCCAGCACGAACGCGTCCTTGCCCAGCCCTGCCGTGGCATCCAGTACCCGCGGGCGCACGCCCTGGGCAACACCTACAGCCTTGGCGATCATCTGCCCGCTGCCTCCGCCGTACAACCGGCGATGGGCCGCACCACCCTCGACGAAATCCACCCGCACCGGCCCCGGCGCGTCCGGCCCCAGCTGTTGCAACTGCAAACCCTGGTCACCCACCTGCAAGGCAAATTCGCCGTCCGCCACTTGCATCGGCAAGCCCAGGCGCTCGGCCCATTGCTCGGCTTGTGACTCGAAAGCCGCGTCCAGCGCCTGGACATGGATGCGGCAGGCCGCGGGTTGATCAATCATCGGAAAACACGCTCAAAAAATTAATGATCGGCAAAAACTGCCGATAACAAAACTATCGAGCATTTTGCCAGAGCTGAGCGTCGACCGAGAGAAATGTCAGACATTCAACCCACAATCACAGGTTTTATATCGCCCTACGGCAATTACAACCTGCGAAATACCCAGGCACTGAGTGGTGTCAGTCACATCTGGCAGGATTTCTTTGCCCGTGCGCTGGCCGATCAGTCGGGTGATGTGCTGCCTGAATCGCTGAATTTCCCACCGGTCGATCTCGAAAGCCCGGTCGAGCCGACCGTTGGCAGCGATCTGCTGGAACACATCGTTTCCCAGCGTGAGTGTGACATCAAAGAGACCGAGGTCCGCCCGCCAGAGCCTCTGTTCCTGCCCATTGCCGAATTCGAAATGGACCTGGCCGACAAGCCATTCCCACCGTTCCCGGCGGATGAAATCGTCGCCCAGCAAAAACAACAGGACTTCGACAGCGGCTGGGTTCGCCCGCTCGTGCTCAACGCCGGTCAGCCACTGTCGGAAGCCGGCCCTGCCCCGCAACCGCGCCCCCTGCACCTGCCGATTGCCGAATTCGAACTCGATCTGCTCGACAAGCCGTTCCCGCCGTTCTCCCCGGAAGAACGGATCGAACAGCAGAAACAACTGGATTTCGACAATGGTTGGACGCGCCCGATCGTCCTGCAAAACCTGCGCATCGCCGCCTGACCCTCAGCCTTTGAAAAACTGATTGGCCTTCTGGTACGGCATCGACCGCGAAGTGAAGCCGAACGTGCCTGATGTCTGGATTTCTTCGGCAGCACGGAAGAATTCACCATAGGCCGCCAACGCCAGCGCCGAACCGACGCTGATGCGTTTGACGCCCATTTCAGCCAACTGCGCGACCGTCAGCTTCAAGCCGCCCGACATCAACACATTCACCGGCTTGGGCGCCACCGCGCGCACCACCGCCAGCACATCCTCGGCGCTGCGCAGACCAGGTGCGTAAAGCACATCGGCACCGGCCTCGGCGAATGCCTGCAAGCGGCGGATGGTGTCGGCCAGATCAGGATTGCCATGCAGGAAGTTTTCGGCCCGGGCGGTCAATGTGAAGGGGAATGGCAAACTGCGAGCGGCAGCCACAGAGGCCTCGATGCGCGCCACGGCCTGGTCGAAACAGTAGATCGGGCCTTCTTCGCGGCCGGTGGCGTCTTCAATCGAACCCCCGACGGCTCCGGCCTCTGCCGCGCGCAAGATGCTTTTCGCGCAGTCGGCCGGGTTGTCGGAAAAGCCGTTTTCCAGGTCCACGGCAACCGGCAGTTCAGTGGCGGCGACAATCGCCTGAACGTTCATCAGGGTATCGTCGAGGCTCAAGCCGCCATCGGCACGGCCCTGGGAAAAGGCATAACCGGCACTGGTGGTCGCCAGCGCCTCGAAGCCGAGGCTGGCGAGCATCTTCGCTGAACCCGCATCCCACGGATTGGGAATCACAAAAGCGCCGGAGCGTTCGTGAAGGGCTTTGAACGCCTGGGCTCGAAGGGTTTGCGCATCCATTTGGCAGGCTCCTGAAGAGGGGGAAAGAATCCGCCTCAGAGCAGGCCAAGTTGCTCGGCGGCGGGTTCTCTGTATAGCTCAGGCAGCGCCGGCAAGCCAGGCAGACGCCGCATCAGCCTGGCGTGAAAACGCTGCGCCAGTTTCGCGGCCAGCAGGTTGTCGGCGGTGTGCAGGAAGATATACGGCGTGCGCCCTTCTTCGATCCACAGCGCGATTTTCTCGACCCAGGGTTCCAGGAACGGATCGTTGGCCTCAAGCACCGGATGGCCGATAAAACGCACCTGCGGACACTGCGTGAACGCCGCCGGACGCGGAGGCACCCGAGGCTTCTTCGATTGGGCGTGAAGCACTGACGGCTCGGTCGATGTGCAACTGAACAACGCTCGGGGATCGAGACAGATGCGTTCAACACCGCGATCCAGCAGCAGACGATTGAGCATCCGCTCGCTGTCACCCTTGGCGAAGAAATCGCCATGGCGCACTTCAACGGCCAGCGGGCGCTGCAGGGCATCGATAAATCCGGCCAGCTCGGGCAAGCGTTGGGGCGTGAAGCTTTTCGACAGCTGCAACCACAATGGCGACACCCGATCACCCAGCGGACTGAGCAATTGCAGGAAGGTTTCGGCGGCTGTCAGCTGTTCCCGCAGATCGCCACCGTGGCTGATCTCGCCGGGGAACTTGGCGGTAAAGCGAAAGTGCTGCGGCATGGTTTCGGCCCAACGCTGCACGGTGCTGGCAGCAGGACTGGCGTAGAAGGTCGTGTTGCCTTCTACGGCATTGAAAACCTGGCAATAGAGATCAAGAAACTCGGCGGGTCGGGCGTGTGGCGGATACAGGTAATAGCGCCAGGCGCTCTCGCTCCAGGACGGGCAACCGAGGTAATACGGCAGCAACATCAGATGTACAGGTCGAGACCCAGCACATCCGCATCCCAATCGACGAAACCGGCGGTACTCAGGTAGCTGGCCAGCGCCGTCGCCACGCTCTTGCTCATGGCACGGTGGTAAATCATGTCTTGCTGACGGGCGGGAAGATTGCTCAGTTTTTGCGCAGAGGCTTTGGCGGCACGGGCAGCCAACTGCTCTTCAGTCGGGAATTCCAGCTCGCCTTCGATATCAATGGCGTCGTCTTCCACCACACGGCCTTTGCGTGGCTTGCGCTTGATGGGATAGGACTGAGAGGAAACGCCGTCGATACGCATACGTGCATACTCGGAATCAGTGATGGCAGTTTAGTGGCGCAAAACCCACTTCGCAAACCGCCGAGTGATAACTAGAACACATAAAAGGCAAAAGGTTTAAAAGCTGGGGTTAGAAAATGACGATTGGCTGCGTCCGCAATGCTTACCGTGGCGAGGGGGCTTGCCCCCGTTCGGCTGCGTAGCAGTCGTAAATCCATTCAATGTGGCATGTCAGATAAAACTCGGGTGACGGGTTTAGGGGCTGCTTCGCAGCCCAACGGGGGCAAGCCCCCTCGCCACAAAAGCTCCCCTGCCACAATATCGGGTGAATCAACGCGCCTTGGGCGTCGCCACCTTGTCCCGCAGATAAACCGGCTGCGCCTCGTCAGCCACGATCGCCTCGCCACGCGCCCAGGCAAATCGCGCCAGGGTCAGCAGGTCTTCGGCATGAGGCAGCATGCCTGCGTCCTGCCCAATCAGGCTGACCGCGATACGTTCGCCATACCCCCAACCGGTGCCGGCACCGAACCACTCGCCGCCGGCATCAGCCGGCAATGCCGCGGACTCCGGCGGCAGTACCGCTTCAGCGCCAACAAGACGCATCTCCCCGGCCGTTTCGCGGTAGCAACCCCAATACACTTCATCCATGCGCGCATCGATGGCCGCAGCGACCTGAGTGGCGCCATGTTCGCGCAATGCACGTTGCGCCAGCACGGCCAGGTTCGATACCGGCAGCACCGGGCGATCCAGGGCAAACGCCAGGCCTTGCACCACGCCGATGGCGATGCGCACACCGGTGAAGGCTCCCGGGCCACGGCCGAACGCGATGGCATCGACCGCTTGCAGTGTGGTGCCAGCATCGGCCAGCAATTGCTTGATCATCGGCAACAGCTTCTGCGCGTGCAGGCGCGGGATCACCTCGTAATGGCTCGTGACCTTGCCGTCATGCAGCAAGGCAACGGAGCAAGCTTCAGTCGCGGTGTCCAGGGCCAGCAAGGTGCTCATCGATGTATCCACAAGAGAGATCAGAAAAAAGTGCGTCAGTATAAACAACTACGGCCCGCAAGCGGGCCGTGGATGATGCAGCGGATCAGACTTTTCAGCTCAGGGCTGCAAGCACCTTGGCGGTGATCGCTTCAACCGAACCGACGCCTTCGATATGGCTGTACTTCGGCTTGCCATTGGCAGCCGACAGCGTCTGGTAGAACTCCACCAGCGGCTTGGTCTGGGAGTGGTAGACCGACAGGCGATGACGCACGGTTTCTTCGGTGTCGTCCTTGCGCTGTACCAGCTCTTCACCGGTGATGTCGTCCTTGCCGGCGATTTTCGGCGGGTTGTAGACGATGTGGTACACGCGGCCGCTGGCCTCGTGAACACGACGACCGGCGATACGCTGGACGATTTCTTCGTCCTCGACGGCGATTTCAACCACTGCGTCCAGCTCGACGCCGGCAGTCACCAGGGCTTCGGCCTGGGGAATGGTGCGCGGGAAGCCGTCGAACAGGAAACCGTTGGCGCAGTCGGACTGGGCGATGCGGTCCTTGACCAGTGCGATGATCAGGTCATCGGACACCAAGCCACCGGCATCCATGATGCTCTTGGCCTTGATGCCCAGCTCGGTGCCGGCCTTGACCGCTGCACGCAGCATGTCGCCGGTGGAGATTTGCGGAATACCGAATTTTTCGGTGATGAACTTAGCCTGAGTACCTTTACCGGCCCCGGGAGCTCCCAGCAGAATGACGCGCATCGATGTGCTCCTCAATTTTTTATATGGATAACGTCAGATTCGCCTCGTGGGGCCAATCTCAAAAAAAGGGTCGTGGCCGCCCAAACGGCCAAAGGCTGATCAAGATACACAGCAGGCTGCGCCCACACAAGACGCCAAAAGTCGGAGAAACCGCTGCCTCCTGCGACCATTGCGCACGGTTCCCCAAGTCGCAACCCCAACATTAACTGTCGCCTGACAGTACATTTCAACCCGTCCTGCGGCGGCATCCGCCTCACCTGCCGGATGCCTGGCCCCATGGCGAAAACCTTAGCCGGTGTTACGCAAACCGGCGGCAATCCCCGCGACAGACACCAGCAGGGCCTGTTCTACCGGGCTGCCCTGCGCCACGTCCTGCAATCGTGAACGTGCCAGTAACTCGGCCTGCAATAGATGAAGCGGGTCGAGGTAAGTGTTGCGCAAGCGGATGAACTCAAGGGTCGCCGGGCTATGTGCCAGTAGCTGCGACTGCCCGGTCAGGCCGAGGACGATGGTGCACGCCTGCGACAATAAGTCGCGTAAATGCGCACCCAATGGCAACAGATTCGGCTCCACCAGACGCTCGTCATAGGACCGGGCAATGTCGGCATCCGCCTTGGCCAGGACCATCTCCAGCATATCGATGCGGGTGCGGAAGAACGGCCATTGCTCACGCATCTGCCCCAGCAGTTCACCTTCACCACGCTCCAGTGCCTTGCTCAGGGCAGATTCCCAACCCAGCCAGGCCGGCAACATCAGGCGCGTCTGGGTCCAGCCGAAGATCCACGGAATCGCCCGCAGGCTTTCGATCCCCCCGGCCCGGCGCTTGGCCGGACGACTGCCCAGGGGCAATCGACCGAGTTCCTGCTCCGGTGTGGACTGGCGGAAATACTCCACGAACTGCGGATTTTCCCGCACCACGGCACGGTAGGCGCTGACACCGTCTGCGGCCAGTTCGTCCATCAAATGGCGCCACTCAGGCGTTGGTGGCGGCGGAGGCAGCAAGGTCGCCTCAAGCACGGCGGCCAGGTACAGGTTGAGGTTTTGCTCGGCGATGTCGGGCAGGCCGAATTTGAATCGAATCATTTCACCCTGTTCAGTGGTGCGGAAGCGCCCTGCCACCGAACCCGGCGGCTGCGACAGGATCGCCGCATGGGCCGGGCCGCCGCCACGCCCCACGGTGCCGCCGCGGCCGTGGAACAGCAGCAGTTCCACTTGCTGTTCGCGGCAGATATCCACCAGTCGCTCCTGCGCCCGGTACTGCGCCCAGGCCGCCGCGGTGGTGCCGGCGTCCTTGGCCGAGTCGGAATAGCCGATCATCACTTCCTGCGGCCCTTGCAGGCGCGAACGATAGCCCGGCAACAGCAGCAGCTTCTCGATCACCGGGCCGGCGTTGTCGAGGTCGGCCAGGGTTTCGAACAGCGGCACCACGCGCATCGGCCGCAGCACGCCGGATTCCTTGAGCAACAATTGCACCGCCAGCACATCGGAAGCGGCACCGGCCATCGAGATCACATAGGAACCGAGGGACGCCCCCGGTGCAGCGGCGATTTCCCGACAGGTCGCCAGCACCTCGGCGGTGTCGGCGGAGGGCTTGAAGTACGCTGGCAGCAACGGCCGGCGGTTGTTCAGTTCACGCATCAGGAAGGCGATGCGTTCTTCCTCGCTCCAGTCCTCGTAGCGCCCCAGGCCGAGGTAGTCGGTGATTTCGGTCATGGCAGCGGTGTGTCGCGACGAATCCTGGCGCACATCCAGTCGAACCAGGAACAGGCCAAAGGTCACCGCCCGGCGCAGGCAGTCGAGCAACGGTCCGTCGGCAATCACGCCCATGCCGCACTCGTGCAACGAGTGGTAGCACAGCTCCAGCGGGTCGAGCAGTTCGCGGTTGTTTTGCAGCACATCGGCCGGTGCCGGCGTGGGCGTCGCCAACGAGGTGTGCGCCCAGTTGCGCGTCGCGCGCAGACGTTCACGCAGCTGTTTGAGCACAGCCCGGTAAGGTTCGGCGCTGTCACCCGCCTTGGCCTTCAATTCATCGCTGGCCTGCTGCATCGACAGCTCAGCCGCCAGGTGATCGACATCGCGCAGGTACAGATCAGCCGCCATCCAGCGCGCCAAGAGTAAAACCTCTCGGGTCACCGCCGCCGTCACATTGGGATTGCCGTCACGGTCGCCGCCCATCCACGAGGCAAAGCGAATCGGCGCCGCCTCCAATGGCAAGCGCAGGCCGGTAGCGGCGTGCAGGGCCTGGTCGGCCTTGCGCAGATAATTGGGAATGGCCTGCCACAGCGAATGCTCGATCACCGCGAAACCCCACTTGGCTTCGTCCACCGGTGTCGGACGCGTGCGACGGATTTCCTCGGTGTGCCAGGCTTCGGCGATCAGGCGCTGCAAGGTGGTCTTGATCTGCTCGCGCTCGGCACTGGTCAAATCACGGTGATCCTGCGCCGCCAGTTGCGCGGCGATGGCGTCGTACTTCTGGATCAGCGTGCGGCGCGCGACTTCGGTCGGGTGCGCGGTCAGCACCAGTTCAATCTCCAGTCGCCCCAATTGCCGGGCCAGTGCGTCGGCACCATGACCCTCGGCGCGCAGGCGAGCGAGCAATTCGGGCAACACCCTGGCTTCGAACGGCGCCGGCTGAGACCCCTCCCGACGGTGAATCAACTGGTATTGCTCGGCGATATTGGCCAGGTTGAGAAACTGGTTGAACGCCCGCGCTACCGGCAACAGTTCGTCTTCGCTCAACTGGTTGAGGCTGGCGCTGAGCTCGGCGTCCATGGAGCCGCGCCGATCCGCCTTGGCGCCCTTGCGGATCTGCTCGATCTTGTCGAGAAAACCGTCGCCATATTGCTCACGAATGGTGTTGCCCAACAGCTCACCCAACAGGTGAACATCCTCGCGCAAGCGTGCATCAATATCGGTCATCAGCAGGTCTCCAGCAAAAAATCCGGGCGGCTTGGAACCTAGAGAGTGCCGCCCCAGACAGGTTCTTACAAGCAAGACGACGAAGGGCCTTCAAACCCTGCCCGTTGAGGCTAGTCTGAAGATAAGCCGTACAACGGCTGTCGCCGGCCAATGCCGGACACTCACCCTGCCCGCCACGAGCGGTCGCGCCATGAGGTCAATATGAAAATTCGCGAGCTTGCCCACCACTGGGAAGAAAACGCCAAGGGTCGCCTGACCGACACCGGCTACTCGATTCATCTGGATGTGGAGTCTGCCGCACGGCTGGCCGCGCTCGTCGAGATGTACCCCAAGCGGCATCCCGAAGAACTGCTCGGCGATCTGATCGGCGCCGCGCTCGAAGAGCTGGAAAGAAGCTTCCCGTACGTGAAAGGCTCGACCGTGGTCGCCACTGACGAAGAAGGCGACCCGCTGTACGAAGACATCGGGCCGACCCCGCGTTTTCTGGCGCTGTCCCGTCGGCATCTGCACGACATGTCGGTGCCGGACGACAAACAGAAACACTGATTATCCACACAACCTGTGGGAGCGGGCTTGCTCGCGAAAGCGGTGTGTCAGCCGATATCAATGTTGCCTGACACTACGCCTTCGCGAGCAAGCCCGCTCCCACACTGGACTGTATTTCACTTCATAAATTGCGCTTCTCCGGGCCAGGAAAAGGCCCGGCACAGCGCTTCGCACCATGTAAATCCCCGCCTTAGAGCCCTGTCGACCCGGTCAAAGTTTTTTCGATAGCCGGCTAATTTCTCTGAACTTTCAAAAAAAGCCTCGGGTCAACCCAAGTAACCACGCCTGGGACGAGCGTTTCAAAACACCCCGCAATTGATGGCTTCAGCGCCCTGCCCAGGATGGATTCAATGCTTTTCAGGAGTTAGCCCAATGGAGTTGAAGACCATGAAAACCCGAACCGGCACATCCTCGTTCACTCATTCACGCGGCCTCCAGCTAGCGGCGCTGGCCCTTGGCAGCAGCCTGGTCCTGGCCGGTTGCGCCGGTAACCCGCCGACCGAGCAATACGCGGTGACCCAATCGGCCGTCAACGACGCCGTGAGCGCCGGCGGCACCGAGTTCGCCGCGGTGGAAATGAAGTCGGCCCAGGACAAGCTCAAGCAGGCCGAAATCGCCATGCACGACAAAAAATATGACCAGGCCCGGACACTTGCCGAACAGGCCGAGTGGGACGCTCGTGTCGCAGAGCGCAAGGCCCAGGCGATGAAGGCCGAACAATCCGTGAAGGACGCGCAGAAAGGCGTTCAGGAATTGCGTCAGGAAAGCCAGCGCACCGTTCAGTAAGCGGCGCGGCGCCACGCATTCCCACTCGACTAAAAGGACGAAATCATGAAACGCATTCAACTGATGATCCCAACCCTGCTGGCTGCCACCATCGCCCTGGCGGCCTGCTCCACGCCGCCCAACGCCAACCTCGAACAGGCCCGCACCAACTACAGCGGCCTGCAAGCCGACCCGCAGGCCAGCAAAGTCGCAGCCCTGGAAACCAAGGAAGCCAGCGATTATCTGGACAAGGCCGACCAGGCCTACAGGGACAAGCAAGACGCAGCCAAGGTTGACCAGCTTGCCTATCTGACCAACCAGCGGGTTGAAGTGGCCAAGCAGACCATTGCCCTGCGCACCGCTGAAGCCAATCTGAAAAACACTTCGGCACAACGGGCCGAGGCCCGCCTGGCAGGCCGCGATCAGCAGATCAAACAACTGAAGGACAGCCTCAACGCCAGGCAGACCGAGCGCGGGACGCTGGTGACCTTCGGGGATGTGCTGTTCGCCACGGACAAGGCCGAGCTGAAATCCAACGGCCTGATGAACATCAACAAACTGGCGCAGTACCTCCAGGAAAACCCCGACCGCAAAGTGATTGTCGAGGGTTATACCGACAGCACCGGTACGGCATCGCACAACCAGTCGCTCTCGGAACGTCGTGCGGATTCCGTGCGAGCGGCCCTGGTGAAGATGGGCGTCGACCCGGCGCGTATCGTTGCCCAGGGGTACGGCAAGGAGTATCCGGTGGCGGATAACTCAAGCACCTCTGGCCGGGCGATGAACCGCCGGGTGGAAGTGACGATTTCCAATGACAACCAGCCGGTGATTCCACGTTCGGCGGTGAGTTCATACACCCAATAATCAGCCACAACACAAACCAAATGTGGGAGTGGGCTTGCTCGCGAAGGCGGTTTAACTTTCAGCAATAATGCTGACTGATACACCGCCTTCGCGAGCAAGCCCGCTCCCACATTGGATCTGAGTTGTTAGTTGGAACCGGGTTACTGCTCCAGCTTCTGCGGCGTCTCCTGCCCCATGCAACGCACGGCTTTTTTCTTGCTGTCGACCAGCACGCCGGTCAGGCCTTTCTGTTCCATGTCAAACAGCACCAGCACGCCATCGATGCACTGCGCCACTTGCGCGGCCGGTTCCAGGGAGACTTTGTAGTCTTCGCCCGGAATCGTCTTGAGCATGGTGAATTCGTTGAGCAGCAACGCATCCTCGGGCTTGGCGAAGTGCAGGTAGCCGTACCACCACAGGGCACCGACGGTGCCGAGGATGCTGCAGATACCGGTGATGATCAGCGGGATGGCGTTACGTTCTTCACTCATTGCGGACTCTCTGGTGGTTCATCTTCAGAATTCGGGGGTGCCGGATAATTGGGAATTTCACCCAGGCGGCGCAGGCCGTTGAAATGCTGCGGGTCATCGAGATAGCGCAGCATGACGTTACGCCAGACCGGGTCGGCGAACGTCTGCACGTGACCGCCACGGGTCAGTTGCAGCACCCGCGGCGGCGGCGCAGCTTGATACAGTCGGATGCCGTTGGAAAGAGGCACGATCGGATCGTCGATGCTGTGGTAGATCAGTTTCGGCACGTCTTTAAGCTGCGCCATGGAGTTGATCGCGCTGTCGCCGTCCGGCACCAGCCACGACAACGGCACCTGGAACGTCCAGAACACCCATGAATTACTCAACGCATAGCGACCGACGCTACGGTAACTGGCGGGCACACCGTCAAGGACAAAAGCCTTGAGTTGTTTCTGCCGTTGCGGGTGCTGGACCAGGTAATGCACGGCCATCGAGCCGCCGAGACTCTGGCCGAGCAGGATCAGCGGCTTGCCTTGAACCTCCGGCGCCTTGTCCAGCCAGGCGAACGCCGCATCGATGTCCTGGTAGATCGCCGGCAGGCTCGGTTCGCCTTCGGACAGGCCGTAACCGCGATAGTCCACAAGCAACACCTGGTAACCATTTTTCGGCAACCAGAAACTGCCGCCAAGGTGCATGGGCAGGTTTCCGCCATTGCCGTGCAAGTGCAGCACCGTGCCCTTGACCTCAACCCCCTGCTTCACCGGCAGCCACCAGGCATTCAGCTTGAGACCATCGGCGGTGTTCAAGGTGATGGTGCGATACTCGAGCCCGGCCTTTTCCGGGGTGAACAACTGGCCGGGCTCCGGGTAGAACAGCAGCGAGCTGCAACCGCTCAAGGTCAGGAGAAGGCAGAGGATGCCGAGGATTCTCATCCGTTGAAACCTCGCAGTGATGGGAAGGACTTTCGGTAAAAGATCGCAGCCTGCGGCAGCTCCTACAGGGACCAGTGTAGGAGCTGCCGAAGGCTGCGATCTTCTGACGGCATCACAGGATGTTGGAGTAATCCGCTTCGATCCGGTCCAGGCTCAGGTGGTTGAGGAAGTTGGAGAAGCACATCCACGCCGACAACGCGTTCATGTCGCGGAACTGTTCCGGCAGGTACTTGGGTGGCACCACCAGGCCTTCGTCCACCAACTGACGCAAGGTACGCATGTCTTCCAGGGTGGTCTTGCCGCAGAACAACAGTGGAATCTGCTCCAGCTTGCCTTTACGCACGGCCAGTTGAATGTAGTTGTAAATCATGATGAAGCCCTTGAGGTAGGACAAGTCTTTGGTGAATGGCAGACCTGTCGGCACCGAGCCGCGGAACACGCGGCTGGCGTTGCTGTAGCTCTCGGGCATCTCGAAGCCTTGCTCACGGAAGAACTCGAACACCTGCAGAAAATCCGCGCCCTCTTCCACCATGTGAATCGCACGCGTACGGTTGGTCAGTTTGCGCAGACGGCTCGGGTACGAGGCGAAGGTGATGATTTCCATCAGGATCGCCAGGCCTTCCTGGGTGACCGTCGACGAGGGCGGGCCTTTGGCCAGGAAGGTACAGATCGGCTGGTTCAGGCCGTTGAGCGTGGTGCCAACGTGCACCAGCCCTTCGTGGACCTCCAGGGCGCGCACATCGCGCTGGTTGAACATCGCGTCGGAGCGGATCTTGATGTAGTCGGCGCCGGCCGCCGCATCGGCGACGATGCCATCGGACTCGAACACCCGAATGGTTTCCTCGGCTTCGCCAAACACCTTGTTCAACCGGTGCTGCAACAGGTCGACCGCATTCTTGGCCGTCAGCGTCTTCGGTTCGTCCTTGAGGTCGCCACGACCGTCGATGTTGTTCAGGTATTCGGACAGCATCATGCCCAGGTCGGACAGAGTCGGGTCGCCGGCATGGAACGCGTCGGACGCGGCGCCGTACAATTCCTGGGAAATCAGGCCGAAATCCTCGGTGCCGCGCGCTTCGAGCATGCGCACCACCATGCGGTACTCCTTGCACATGCGCCGCATGATCTGGCCGACAGGGTTGAACTGGCCGAGCTGGCGGGTGATGTCGCGCTCGATGTTCTGGAACTCCAGCTTCACTTTGCTGGAGTCGAACGCCAGCGGCCGGTTGAGGTAGTAGTCGCGGTCCACCGCCGGCATTTCCTTGCCCTTGGCCTTGAGGAAGCCTTTGCGAATGTTGTCGTCCCATTTGACCGCATCGAGTACGCGGATCGGCGTCTGTGCCAGTACGATGCGATCAGACAAAATGCGTATCGACTGTTGGTAATCGTCCACGCGAAACTCCTGTAGAAACCTGTGGGTGCCGGTTATTTGGCTTTGGCCTGGCGCTGATAGCGCACCGCTTCAACGAACACATCGGAATTGGCCGGGTCGTCGAGGTAGGCGGTGACTTGATTCATGTGGCTGTCGATCAATACGCCATCACCATCGCTGGTCTGGAAGCTTTCACCGCTCAGGGCGTTCTGCTTGATGGCCTGGTTGATCTGTTCGAGGTCGAGGTTGTAGACCACCAACTCATGTTTGTCGGTCAGCTCAAAACCGCCGAGGGTGAAATGCCCGCCGAACTGCGCCGGCACCTTCGCCGACAGGTACCAGCGGCTGCCATGACGCGACACCGTGAAAGGATAGGCCTCCCGCGCCCCGGGCCTGGCCCGGTAATAGCTGACGGCCTGATAACGATTGTCGCCGATGCGGGTCAGTTCGAGGTTGAGCGCTTCGCCCCAGGCATTGGTGCTGGTCCATTTGCCGAGTAATCCTTTGGGCGCGGGGTCGCTTGCAGGCAGCGGCTCCTTGAAGGACACCAGACAGCCACTGAGCAGCAGGAACGACAAGGCGATCACAACGACACGCCAGGCTTTCATTCAATACTCCCTATGAATACACCGCCGCCCCGTAGGAGCTGCCGCAGGCTGCGATCTTTAAAAACAAGATCAAAAGATCGCAGCCTGCGGCAGCTCCTACAGGGATCGCGTCACACCGATGCCAGCACCAGGTGCATGTAGCGCGTCAGGATGCCGAGCATTTCCTCTTCGGCGGCAGGCTCGTCTACGTTGAGCAGGCCCTGATATTCCATCCGGCCGATAATCGCCGTCAACACCTTGGCATCCTGATGCGGCTCGCGCGAGCCCAGCACCTGGAACAGCTGGCAAGAGCCCTGCAACAGGATTTGCTGATGCGAACGCACCAGTTCGGCCAGGCGCGGGTTAAGCAACGCTTCCTGACGGAACGCCTGCTCGGCCATCAGGTGTTCGCGGCGATTGATCAGTTGCCGGTGAACGTAATCGGTCATCAGCCGTGCGATATCGTCCGCCAGTTTCGAGCGCGCCTGCGGGCTGCCATCGCCACTGGCGATCATGTCACGCAGCAGGCCCTCGTTGTTCACCCACAGCTTGCCCATGTACGCGGCACTGCGCTCCACGTATTGGGCGAAGGTATCGGTGAGCAGGTCATCGATATCCTTGAAATAGTAAGTGGTTGCCGACAACGGCACCTGCGCCTCGGCGGCCACCGCACGGTGCCGTACGGCGCGCACGCCATCGCGCACGACAATGCGCATCGCAGCGTCGAGAATGTCCTGTCGACGCTGCTCACTGCCCTGTCGGCTGGCCTTGCGACCCTGGTACTGAACACTTTCAGCGACCGCAGTGGCGATACCCGCTGCACCTTCTTGAGCCATTGCACGAATCACGACAGGTATTTCCTCTCAGACGAAAGTAACAAGTTGATACGTTTGTACCAGACAGGCAATAAAAAAGCCGCCTGAAAAGGCGGCTTTTTTAGTTGAAACACTTACGCTTGCGGCCGCATGTGCGGGAACAGGATCACGTCGCGGATCGACGGGGAGTTGGTCAGCAGCATCACCAGACGGTCGATACCGATACCTTCACCCGCCGTTGGCGGCATGCCGTACTCGAGCGCACGCACGAAGTCGGCGTCGTAGTGCATGGCTTCGTCGTCGCCGGCGTCCTTGTCGGCCACCTGGGCCATGAAACGCTCGGCCTGGTCTTCCGCGTCGTTCAACTCGGAGTAAGCGTTGGCGATTTCACGACCACCGATGAACAGCTCGAAACGGTCGGTGACGTTCGGGTTCTCGTCGTTACGACGTGCCAGCGGCGACACTTCGAACGGGTACTGCGTAATGAAGTGCGGCTGTTCCAGCTTGTGCTCGACCAGCTCTTCGAAAATCATCACCTGCAGCTTGCCCAGGCCTTCGAAGCCCAACACCTTGGCGCCGGCTTTCTTGGCGATGGCGCGAGCCTTGTCGATGTCGTTCAGGTCGTCGGCGGTCAGCTCGGGGTTGTACTTGAGGATCGAGTCGAACACCGACAGGCGCACGAACGGCTCGCCGAAGTGGAACACTTTGTCGCCGTACGGCACGTCGGTGCTGCCCAGAACCAGCTGAGCCAGTTCACGGAACAACTCTTCGGTCAGGTCCATGTTGTCTTCGTAGTCGGCGTAGGCCTGGTAGAACTCCAACATGGTGAATTCAGGGTTGTGACGAGTCGAAACGCCTTCGTTACGGAAGTTGCGGTTGATCTCGAACACCTTCTCGAACCCGCCGACAACAAGCCGCTTGAGGTACAGCTCAGGCGCAATGCGCAAGAACATTTCCATGTCCAGCGCGTTGTGGTGGGTTTCGAACGGCTTGGCTGCCGCGCCGCCCGGAATGGTCTGCAGCATCGGTGTTTCCACTTCCAGGAAATCACGCTTCATCAGGAAGCTGCGGATGTGGGCGATGACTTGCGAACGCACGCGGAACGTCTGGCGCACGTCTTCGTTGACGATCAGGTCAACGTAGCGCTGGCGGTAGCGCTGTTCGGTGTCGGTCAGGCCGTGGTGCTTGTCCGGCAGCGGACGCAGGGATTTGGTCAGCAGGCGCACGTTGGTCATTTCAACGTACAGGTCACCCTTGCCGGAACGGGCCAGGGTGCCTTCGGCAGCAATGATGTCGCCCATGTCCCAGGTTTTCACCGCGGCCAGGGTTTCTTCGGACAGGGTCTTGCGATTGACGTAGACCTGGATACGACCGGTCATGTCCTGGATCACCATGAACGAGCCACGGTTGAGCATGATACGACCGGCAACCTTGACCGGGATCGCAGCCTCTGCCAGCTCTTCCTTGGTCTTGTCCGCGTACTGTTTCTGCAGTGCATCGCAGTAGTTTTCGCGGCGGAAGTCATTCGGGAAGGCATTGCCCTTGGCGCGCTCGGCAGCAAGCTTTTCCTTGCGCAGGGCGATCAGGGAGTTTTCTTCCTGTTGCAGGGCTTGCGGGTCGAGTTCTAGGTCGCTCATGTCTTTAAATATTCCATCACGGGTTCGTTGCCCCCAGGCCTGCGGCCTGGGGATCGCCGGCAAGCCGGCTCCTACATGGGATCGCGGGGAGTCAGCCGATCCGGTATTGCATTGCTTACAGCCCGGACTTCAGGCTCGCTTCCAGGTATTCGTCGATGTCGCCATCGAGCACCTTGTCACAGTCGCTGCGTTCGATGTTGGTGCGCAGATCCTTGATCCGCGAGGCATCGAGCACGTACGAACGGATCTGATGACCCCAGCCGATATCGGACTTGGTGTCTTCCAGCGCCTGGGACGCCGCGTTGCGTTTCTGCATTTCCTGCTCGTACAACTTGGCCCGCAGCATTTTCATGGCGGTGTCCTTGTTGGCGTGCTGGGAACGTTCGTTCTGGCAGCTGACCACGGTGTTGGTCGGTACGTGGGTGATACGTACGGCCGAGTCGGTGGTGTTTACGTGCTGACCACCGGCACCCGAGGAACGATAGGTGTCGATCCGCAAGTCTGCCGGGTTGATTTCGATTTCCACCTTGTCATCGATCTCTGGCGAGACGAACACCGCGGAAAACGAGGTGTGGCGACGGTTGCCGGAGTCGAACGGGCTCTTGCGCACCAGACGGTGCACGCCGATCTCGGTACGCAACCAGCCAAACGCATACTCGCCCTTGATGTGCACGGTCGCGCCCTTGATCCCGGCGACTTCACCGGCGGACAGTTCCATGATGGTCGCGTCGAAACCGCGTTTGTCGGCCCAGCGCAGGTACATGCGCAGCAGGATGTTGGCCCAGTCCTGGGCTTCGGTGCCGCCGGAACCGGCCTGGATGTCCAGGTAGGCGTTGTTCGGGTCCATTTCGTGGCTGAACATGCGACGGAACTCCAGCTTGGCCAGACTTTCCTCGAGACGGGCCAGCTCGGCGACGACATCGTCCACTGCGCCTTCGTCGTTTTCTTCGACAGCCATGTCCAGCAGGTCGCGGCAATCGGCCAGACCGGTGTTCAGTTCGTCCAGGGTATCGACGATCTGCGCCAGCGCAGCGCGCTCGCGGCCCAACTCCTGGGCGTATTCAGGTTTGTTCCAGACACTCGGATCTTCAAGCTCGCGATTGACTTCGGTCAGACGCTCATGCTTTTGATCGTAGTCAAAGATACCCCCGAATGGTTTCGGAGCGCTCGGACAGGTCCTTGATGGTGTTCAGGATCGGGTTGATTTCCATGACGGGCAGCACTCGTTGGCGAACTTTTGAAAGCCGGCGAGTATAACGCAATCAAGCTGCCACGGCAGCCCGCCTGGCGGCTTTAGGGGCGAATGGTTGGGGGGTTGCGACGAAAACATGTAGGAGCTGCCGCAGGCTGCGATCTTTTGATCTTGCCTGTAAAAAACAAAATCAAAAGATCGCAGCCTTCGGCAGCTCCTACAGGGGCGTGGTGGTCACCCAATCCCCACCTGGTTGCGCCCGTTATTCTTCGCCAAATACAGCCCCTTGTCCGCCGCCAGGATCAGGTCGCGGCAGTTGCTGCCCGCTTTCGGGGTGATGGTCGACAGGCCGATGCTGATGGTCAGGCTCGACCCTTCGGTTGGCGAGTTATGCGGGATCTTCAGGGCTGCCACGGTCTGGCGCAGCTTCTCGGCAACAAGCCGCGCGCCGCCCTGGGAGGTGTTGGGCAGCACCAGGGCAAATTCTTCGCCTCCGTAGCGGGCCGGCAGGTCCGAAGGGCGGGCACTGGCGTCCTTGATCGCCGCGGCGACCTTGCGCAGGGCTTCATCGCCTTCCAGGTGGCCGAAGCTGTCGTTGTAGGCCTTGAAGTAGTCGACATCGATCATCAGCAACGACAACTGGCTCTGCTCACGCAGCGAGCGGCGCCACTCCAGTTCCATGTACTCGTCGAAGTGCCGACGGTTCGACAGCCCGGTCAGGCCATCGGAGTTCATCAGGCGTTGCAGGACCAGGTTGGTGTCGAGCAGTTGCTGCTGGCTGACCCGCAACGCGCGGTAGGCCGCGTCCCGTTGCAGCAGGGTCATGTAGGACCGTGAGTGATAGCGGATGCGCGCGACCAGTTCGATGTTGTCCGGTAGCTTGACCAGGTAATCGTTGGCCCCGGCCGCGAAGGCCGCGCTCTTGATCAGCGGGTCTTCCTTGGTCGACAGGACGATGATCGGAATGTCCTTGGTCGCCGGGTGATTGCGGTATTCGCGCACCAGGCTCAGACCGTCAAGGCCGGGCATGACCAGATCCTGCAAGATGACCGTCGGCTTGATGCGCACCGCGTGGGCGATGGCCTGATGTGGATCGGCGCAGAAGTGGAAATCGATGTTCTCTTCGTTCGCCAGGCCCCGGCGCACGGCTTCGCCGATCATGGCCTGATCGTCCACCAGCAACACCATGGCGGCGTTTTCGTCGGTCTTGAAGTCGTCGAGCTGTAATTCATTCATGTGCGGTCACCTGAGTACTACCTGAGCCAGAAATGAGGAAAAAAGTGCTCATTTGGCGAAAATCTCCAGCAATCGTGGCGCTATCTTGTCCAGCGGGCGAATCTCCACGGCAGCGTCGATGGCTGCAGCCGCCTTCGGCATGCCATACACCGCACTGCTGCCTTGATCTTGTGCGATGGTCAGGTAGCCCTGTTGGCGCATGAGTTTAAGCCCCTGGGCGCCATCACGCCCCATGCCGGTGAGTAAAACCCCCACGGCGTCACCGTTCCAGTAACTGGCCACGCTCTCGAAGAAGACATCGATGGAGGGCCGGTAGATTTCGTTGACCGGTTCGGCGGTGTAGGCCAGCGTGCCGTTTTTCAGCAAGCGAATATGGTGATTGGTGCCGGCCAGCAATACCGTGCCGCTTTGCGGCGGCTCGCCTTCCTCGGCAAGGCGCACGTTGAGGCCGCTGGCACTGCCGAGCCATTCAGCCATGCCGGCGGCAAACACCTGGTCAACGTGTTGCACCAGCACGATGGCCGGAGAGAAATCACGCGGCAGGCCCTTGAGCAAGACTTCCAGCGCCGCCGGCCCACCGGCGGATGAGCCAATGGCGATCAGGCTCTGGCGTGAGCCCGAACTGCGCAACGGTGCCGGCGCCGGGCGTGGGCGATTGCCCTTGTCGCCGATCAACCAGCCGATGTTCATGATCTTGCGCAACAACGGCGCAGCCGCGTCCTGGGCATTGCCGGCGCCGACGGTCGGGGTGTCGACCACGTCCAGCGCACCGTGGCCCATGGCCTCGAATACCCGGTGCACGTTCTGCTGGCGATCCACGGTGACGATGACAATGGCGCACGGGCTCTCGGCCATGATCCGCCGCGTGGCCTCGACGCCATCCATCACCGGCATGATCAGGTCCATCAGGATCAGGTCCGGCGTGTCCTGCGCGCACAGGCGCACCGCTTCGGCGCCATTGCCGGCGACCCAGACCACTTCGTGTGTCGGCTCGAATGCCAGGGCGCGGCGCAGGGCCTCCACCGCCATGGGCATGTCGTTGACGATCGCAATCCTCATGCACGCGCTCCTCCAATGAGCTCGACCACTGCATCGAGCAAGGCGTCGTCATGAAAACTGGCCTTGGCTAGATAATAGTCGGCGCCGGCATCCAGTCCACGGCGCCGGTCCTCCTCACGATCCTTGTAGGACACCACCATCACCGGCAGCGATTGCAGGCGATTGTCCCGACGCAGCAACGTAACCAGTTCGATGCCGTCCATGCGCGGCATATCAATGTCGGTGATCAGCAGATCGAAATCCTCCGAACGCAACGCGTTCCAGCCGTCCATGCCGTCTACCGCAACCGCCACGTCGTATCCGCGATTGAGCAACAGCTTGCGCTGCAACTCTCGCACGGTCAGGGAATCGTCCACCACCAGAATTCGTTTGCGGGCCGCCTCGACCACCTGATTGCTGTGGCGGGCGATGCGTTCCAGGCGCCCGGTGTTGAGCAGTTTTTCCACCGAACGCAGCATGTCTTCGACGTCGACGATCAGCACCACCGAGCCGTCGTCGAGCAGGGCCCCGGCGGAAATGTCCTGCACCTTGCCCAGACGCTCATCCAACGGCAGCACCACCAATGTCCGCTCACCGATAAACCGCTCCACGGCCACGCCGTAGATCGCATCGCGCTCGCGAATCACCACGACTTTCAGGGTTTGCCCGCTGCTCTGGCTGGCCGGACGATGCAGCAACTGGCTGGCCGCCACCAGCCCGACATGCCGGCCTTCGTGCCAGAAATGCTGGCGACCTTCGACCTGCACGATGTCCACCGGCTCCAGATCACACATGCGCTCAATGTGCGCCAGCGGAAAGGCATAGGCCTCGTCGCCGACTTCCACCACCAGGCTGCGCACCACCGACAGGGTCAACGGCACTTCAAGATGGAAACGACTGCCCTCGCCCGCCGTCTGCTCCAGCACCACCGCACCGCGCAACTGCCGGACCATGTGCTGCACCGCATCCAGGCCGACGCCACGACCGGACACCTCGGTGACCCTGTCGCGCAGACTGAAACCGGGCAGGAACAGGAACGTCAGCAGTTCTTCCTCGCTCAACTGCGCGGCGGTTTCTGCGGGGGACAGATTTCGTTCAACGATACTGCGACGGACTTTCTCCAGATCCACGCCGTTACCGTCATCGCTCAATTCAAGCACCAGCAAACCGGCCTGATGAGACGCGCGCAGGCGAATCAAACCTTCCGCCGGCTTGCCGGCCAGCAGGCGTTGTTCCGGAAGTTCGATGCCGTGATCGACCGCGTTGCGCAACAGGTGAGTCAGCGGCGCCTCGAGCTTTTCCAGCACGTCGCGATCGACCTGAGTCTTCTCGCCTTCAATTTCCAGTCGCACCTGTTTGCCCAGGTCGCGCCCCAGATCACGGACCATGCGCACCTGCCCGGTCAACACATCGGCAAAGGGCCGCATGCGGCAAGCCAGCGCCGTGTCGTACAACACCTGTGCCCGCTGGCTGGCCTGCCAGGCGAACTCATCGAGTTCGGCGTTCTTTTCCATGAGCAATTGCTGGGATTGCGCGAGCAAGCGCCGCGCATCCTCAAGGGCTTCCTGGGCTTCCAGGCTCAAGGCGTGATCCTTGAGATGAACATTGAGATTCTCCAGCGCTCGCAGGCTGTTGCTCTGCATGCGCTTGAGTCGCTGCATGGTCGCCAGGTGCGGCTTCAGGCGCTGGGTTTCCACCAGGGATTTGCTGGACAGATCGAGCAGGCTGTTCAGGCGCTCGGCGGTGACGCGCAACACACGCTCACCATTTTCGGTGGTGCGTTTGGTCTTGCGCGGGGCTGGCGCCGGAGGCGGTTCGACGACAGACGTCGGCGGCTCGACCTTGGGGGCAGGTGCTTCGAGCATGAGCTCGGCGATAATCGATTCGGCCATGACCGGTTCGGCAGGCACAACCAGCGGCGCTGTCGGATCCAGCAAGCGTGCCATCAAGGATACGTAAGCCTCAATGTCCGAGGCCTGCGGGTTGTTGCCCGGCGTGGCGATGCGCATCAGCAGATCGGTGCCTTGCAGCAACGCATCAATGTGTTCGGGGCGCAGCAACAGGCGCCCTTCCTGGGCACTGACCAGGCAATCCTCCATGACGTGGGCAACGCTGACCCCGGCATCGACGCCCACGATCCGCGCCGCGCCCTTGAGCGAGTGCGCCGCACGCATGCACGATTCAAGCTGATCGGCCAGGGTCGGATCCCGCTCAAGCGCCAGCAGGCCGGCACTCAAGACCTGGGTCTGGGCTTCGGCCTCCAGGCTGAACAGCTCCAGCAAAGAGGCGTCGCGCATTTGCTCGGGGGTCATGTGAGGCTCCGGGTCACGGCGGACAACAGCTGTTCTTCATCCAGCCAACGCAGGCTGCGACCTTTGAATTGCAACACGCCACGAGTGTATTTGGCGCTGGCCTGGGCCCCCGAGCGCGATGCGCTATCGAGGACATGCTCGTCGATGGCGTGAATCCCGTCGACTTCGTCCACCGGCACCACCACCGGCCCGCCGTGGGCCGCGATGATCAACATGCGCGGCATGACGCGCGCACCCGGTGCCACATTGCCGGTGCCGTCGAGCCCGAGCAGTTCCACCAGCGACAGGCAAGCGACCAGCGCGCCGCGCACATTCGCCACGCCGAGCAAGGCCCGGGAGCGCTGGTGCGGCAAAGAGTGAATCGCCTGCAACGGCGACACTTCCACCAGGCTGCGCGTGGCCAGGCCCAACCACTCCTCCCCCAGGCGGAACATCAACAACGAGCGGGTTTTCACCTCACTCTCGAGCGCGACGGACACTGGCCCGCGCTCTTCCTGCTGCAAGGCATAACGATCGAGCAGACGCGTCGCAGCGGCCGAATACACGGCACAATTGCGGCAATGAATATGTTCTGCAAGCAACGGGCAGGACTTGTCGCCGTGGATACCGATGCGGTTCCAGCAATCGTCGATGGCCTGGGCATCCCGGGTGACGCTTAAGGTGTCGGAGGCGATCATCGTTTACGCTCACTGTCGGCGGCGCGTGCGCTGCGGGCGGCACGCTCCTGCAATCGTCTGGCCCCCGCCGCGTCACCCTGAGCCTGCAGCAAGGCGGCCAGATGCATCAACGCTTCGGGATGTTGCGGTTCGAGGTACAACGCCTTGCGATAAAAGCCCTGGGCTTCCAGGACATTTCCCGCCACATCGCTGAGCAGTCCCAGCCAGTAGAACACCTGGGCTACCGGTTCATGACTGCGCAAATAGCTTTCACACGCGGCTTTTGCCTCGGCGCTTTTGCCTTCGTTGGCCAGCCCGGCGATGTTGGCCAACAGCGCGGCCGTATCGGTGCCAGAGGTTTTCGGCACAGGCGCCAGCGGCACGACACCGGCGAACGGACGGCTGCGCACCGGCGCTGCTGGTCGATTGCGCAACGGTTGCGGCACAGGCAAGGGGGTTGGAACGAATGTCGGCAGGGGTACAGGCTCCGCAGTCCCTTGTCGACTGAAGGCGAAGGACTGCGCGATACCGATCGAGCGCATCCCCAGACGCCCCAGCAGACTGCCTTCGGCCGGGCCGATAAACAGCACGCCGTCATCGTGGGTCAGGCGCTTGAGCACTTCAAAGACTTGCTTCTGGGTCGGCTGGTCGAAATAGATCAGCAGGTTGCGACAAAACACGAAATCGAATGGCGGTTCACCGGCCAGCAAGGCCGGGTCCAGCAGATTGCCGACCTGCAAGCGCACCTGCTCCTGCACACGCGGGTCCAGGCGATAGCCGTCGCCTTCGGCAATGAAATGGCGGTCGCGATATGCAATGTCGTCGCCCCGAAAGGAATTCTTGCCGTACAAGGCTCGCCTGGCTTTATCCACTGACAACGGGCTGACGTCCATGCCGTCGACCTTGAACTGGTGCGGCTTGAGCCCGGCATCGAGCAACGCCATGGCGATTGAGTACGGTTCTTCACCGGTGGAACACGGCAGGCTGAGTATCCGCAGTGCGCGCAGGTTGTTGATTTCAGCCAGACGCTTGCTCGCCAGTTTCGCCAGGGTGGCGAAGGACTCCGGATACCGGAAGAACCAGGTTTCCGGAACGATCACCGCTTCGATCAACGCCTGTTGCTCGTCCCGTGAGCCCTGCAAGGTGCGCCAATATTCATCGGCCGACACGGCTTGCGAAGCGATGCTGCGCTGGCGCACCGCTCGCTCGATGATCGCCGGTCCTACCGAGGTCACGTCGAGTCCGATGGTTTCCTTGAGAAAGTCGAAAAAACGCTGGTCGCTGTTCATGGCCGCTCCTGCAGCAGCGCCGGATCCATTGGCGGCGAAGGAAACAACAAGGCGCGCACCTGATCGTTCAGCAGATCACTGACCCGTACCCATTGCAGCAAACCTTGCTCGTCCTTGCGCACCGGCCCCAGGTAAGGCGCCTGGCGATTGTCCAGGCCGTAGGGCTGGAAGTCCGCCGGATCGCAACGCAAGGTGTCGGTCGCCTGCTCCAGAATCAGCCCAAGCAACTGCGACTCGGCGGTTTCATCCGGGTGATAGTTGACCAGCACCAGTCGCGTGCTGGTACGGGCTTGTGCTGGCGCGCCAAACGTCAGTGCACTCAAGTCGATCACCGGTACCACGGCGCCCCGATAGGCGAACACCCCGGCGACCCAGGCGGGGGCATGAGCAATGGGCTTCAAGGGCAGGCGCGGCAGCACTTCAGCCACTTCGACAGCCTTCAAGGCATAGCGCTCGCTGCCGATGCGAAACACCAGAAACAACGCATGCAGCGCCTGCTTCACGGCAGAGCGCTTGGCCGTGATTTCGCTCATCAGACTTTGAATCGCGAAACGCCGCTGCGCAGCCCGACGGCCACCTGGCTCAGTTCATCGATGGCGAAACTGGCCTGGCGCAGAGACTCGACCGTCTGGCTGCTGGCATCACCCAACTGCACCAGCGCATGGTTGATCTGCTCGGCACCGGTAGCCTGGGCCTGCATCCCTTCGTTGACCATCAGCACCCGCGGCGCCAGCGCCTGGACCTGATGGATGATCTGCGACAACTGCTCGCCGACCTGCTGCACCTCGGACATGCCGCGACGCACTTCTTCGGAAAACTTGTCCATGCCCATGACCCCGGCCGAGACCGCCGACTGGATCTCGCGCACCATTTGCTCGATGTCGTAGGTGGCCACTGCCGTCTGGTCCGCCAGGCGCCGTACTTCGGTGGCGACCACGGCAAAACCGCGCCCGTACTCACCGGCCTTCTCGGCCTCGATGGCGGCGTTGAGCGACAACAGGTTGGTCTGGTCGGCCACCTTGACGATGGTCACCACCACCTGATTGATGTTGCCGGCCTTCTCGTTGAGGATCGCCAGTTTGGCATTGACCAGATCGGCCGCGCCCATCACCGAGTGCATGGTTTCCTCCATGCGCGCCAGGCCCTGCTGCCCGGAGCCGGCAGCCACGGAAGCCTGATCGGCAGCGGTGGAAACCTCGGTCATGGTGCGCACCAGGTCCCGGGAGGTGGCGGCGATTTCACGGGAGGTCGCGCCGATTTCCGTGGTGGTGGCGGCGGTTTCCGTGGCAGTGGCCTGTTGCTGCTTGGAGGTGGCGGCGATCTCGGTGACCGACGTGGTCACCTGCACCGACGAGCGCTGCGCCTGGGACACCAGTGAAGTGAGCTCGGCCATCATGTCGTTGAAACCGGTCTCCACCGCACCGAATTCGTCCTTGCGCTCCAGGTTGAGACGGCGGCTGAGATCGCCCGTACGCATGACTTCGAGGATCTGCACGATACGGTTCATCGGCGCCATGATCGCGCGCATCAACAACAGACCGCAGAGACCGGCAGCCAGCACGGCGATCACCAGGGAAATGCCCATGATGACTTTTGCGGTGAGCACCGCGTCATCGATGGCCGCGATATCCCGGTCCGCCACGGCTTTGTTTTCGCTGATGATGTCGTTGAGTTTCATGCGCCCCGCGGTCCAGGCCGGGGTCAATTGTTCGTTGAACAACCGGATCGCTTCGACGGCCTGATTGCGCTTGTGCAGGTCGAGCACCGCAGCCAGGACTTTGTTGTAGTCGTCGTGAAGCTTTATGAAGGTGGCGTACTCGACCTTGTCTTCATCCGTGGTGACCGTGTCGTTGTAGTTCTTCATCTGTTCTTGCAGGCGGGTTTCGAAGGTTTTGAAGTTTTCCGCCTGTTCAGCACTCAACCCCTGCCCTTCCCTGAATCCCAGTATTTCCTGGGTCCGAAGGTAACTGTCCACCCAGGCGCTGCGAACCATGGAGCTGTAATACAGCCCGGGAAGCGCGTCTTCACGTACGCTCGCTTCACTGCTTTCGATCTTCAGCAACCGCGAATACGAGACGACCACCATCAACAACATGATGGCGATAATGACCGCAAAACTCGCCAAAATGCGTTGGCGCAATGTCCAGTTCTTCACAGTCAATCCTCAGGCCTGATTCGAAATGCGGGGAGTATAGCCGAGGGCGGTGTTTCATTTATAAGACGGATGCACGCCACCTCTCATCCCGTTGAAAAAAGGCGGGATGGGCTCTGGGTGGGACTGTCCGCTAATTGAGGGAAGGGGTGTTAGGGGTGATTGGGTAGAATCGGGCGATGGATCGGCCATTGGGGATGTGGTGCGGCCGAAACCAGGACGCTGTGGGAGCTGGCTTGCCAGCGAAAGCGTCGTGTCAGACAACCGATTACTGACTGAATGACCGCCTTCGCCGGCAAGCCAGCTCCCACAATTACATCGAAGCCTGGCGAACCTGCTTCTCCAGTTCAGCCTTCAACCCCGGTTCCAGCTTGAGTTGCCGCGCCAGTTCATCCAGGTAGGACTTCTCCATGAAGTTCTCCTCGTCGACCATCATCACACTCGCGATGTACATCTCGGCGGCGGTCTCCGGCGTGCGCGCGGCACGGGCGACGTCGCTGGGGTCCAGCGGTTTGTTGAGTTCGGCATGCAGCCAGTGTTGCAGCTCCTGGTCATTGTCGAGCTTGATGAACTCGCCCTCGATCAGTGCGCGCTCACGTTCGTCGACGTGCCCGTCAGCCTTGGCCGCGGCCACCAGCGCCTTGAGAATCGCCTGGCTGTGCTGCTCGACTTGCGCGGCAGGCAAGCGGTCGAGGGTTTGCGGTTCAGTTTCCGGCGCTGTGCCCTGCTGGGCCTGCCAGTTGCCGTAGGCCTTGTAGGCCAGCACGCCCAACGCGGCAAGGCCACCGTAGACCGCCACCTTGCCGCCGACCTTGCGGGCCTTCTTGCTGCCGAGCAGCAAGCCCATGGCCCCTGCCGCCAATGCCCCGCCGCTCGCGCCGGAGAGCAAACCACCGAGGGCACCGGTGCCACCGCTCGCGCCCTTTTGCTGTGAGCCACCGGCCTTGTTCTGCAGCAGGTCCTGGCCGGACCTGAGTAGTTGATCGAGCAATCCACGGGTGTTCATTTGCTGCCTCCACAGGACGTTTAACCTGAAACCAAGGGCACCAGCCTAGATCGAAAGTGCCGACGCCCCGTGGGCGAGAGTGCTTCCAGATGTTGCATCGCCAGGCCACCTGGCGCTGACCATCGAAAAAAAAGATATACACTCCAATAAATCGATAAAAACAGCCCACCGGGTGCTTCCCCCATGATGACCTTGCGTCAGATCCGCCATTTCATCGCTGTGGCCGAGACCGGTTCGATCTCCGCCGCCGCACAAACCGCGTTCATTTCCCAGTCGACCCTGACCCTGGCCATCCAGCAACTGGAGGAGGAAATCGGCGTCAGCCTGTTCAGCCGCCACGCCAAGGGCATGACCCTGACCCACCAGGGCCATCAATTCCTGCGCCAGGCGCACTTGATCCTGGCCACGGTGGATAACGCCAAGCGCAGCCTGCAACAGAGCACCGACCAGGTCGCCGGGCAATTGATCGTCGGCGTGACCAGCCTGGTGGCCGGTTATTACCTGGCGGACTTGCTCACCCGTTTCCAGCGCGCCTACCCCAACGTGGAAATCCGCGTGATGGAAGATGAACGCCCGTACATCGAGCATTTGCTGGTCAGCGGCGAGATCGATGTCGGCGTGCTGATCCTCTCCAACCTCGAAGACCGTCACGCTCTGCAGACCGAAGTGCTGACCCACTCGCCGCACCGGTTATGGCTGCCGGCCCAGCATCCCTTGCTGGAACACGACAGCATCAACCTCGCCGATGTGGCCCGCGAGCCATTGATTCAACTGAACGTCGATGAAATGGACCGCAATGCCCAGCGCATGTGGTCCGCAGCCTCACTGCAACCGCGCATCACCCTGCGCACAGCCTCGACCGAAGCGGTGCGAAGCCTGGTGGCCGCCGGATTGGGCGTATCGATCCAGCCCGACATGACCTATCGCCCGTGGTCACTGGAGGGCGACATCATCGAAGCACGGCCGATTGCCGACCTCAGCCAGACGCTGGATGTCGGCCTCGCCTGGCGTCGCGGCACGGCCCGGCCGGCGCTGGTGGACCCGTTCCTGACAGTCGCCCGTGAACAACCCCATGGCGGGCGAAAGCCATCTATTTAATCGAACGCCTCCTTCAGTATTTAGTATTTGTTGTCCTCGGGCCCGCGAACTAGTCTTGTTACATCTATATAAGACGGCCGGGTCCCAACCACTGGGAACACCATGGCCACACAAGAAAAGAGAACCCGAAAAATGGCCGGCGCGCAGACCCCGTTGTTCACCGCATTGTTGATCGATGGTGAATTAGTCGCCGGTCAAGGTTGTGTCGAGCCGATTCTCAACCCGGCCACTGGCGAAATCATCACGCAAATCGCCGAAGCCAGCACCGAGCAAGTCGAAGCCGCCATCCTCGCCGCCCACCGCGCCTTTGCCGGCTGGTCACGGACCACCCCGCAGCAACGCTCGAACCTGCTGCTGGACATCGCCAACGCCATCGAAAAAAACGCCGACCTGCTGGCCCGCCTCGAATCCATGAACTGCGGCAAGCCGCTGCACCTGGCCCGTCAGGATGACCTGAATGCCACGGTCGACGTGTTCCGCTTCTTCGCCGGCGCCGTGCGTTGCCAGACCGGTCAACTCAGCGGCGAATACCTGCCGGGCTACACCAGCATGGTGCGCCGCGATCCTATCGGGGTGGTGGCGTCGATCGCGCCATGGAACTACCCGATCATGATGGCCGCGTGGAAAATCGCCCCGGCACTCGCCGCCGGCAACACCCTGGTGTTCAAGCCGTCGGAACACACGCCGCTGTCGATCCTGGCCCTGGCACCCGCGCTGGCCGAGATCCTGCCACGGGGTGTGATCAACATCGTTTGCGGAGGTGGCGAAGGCGTCGGCAGCCACCTGGTGAGCCACCCTAAAGTGCGCATGGTGTCGCTGACCGGCGATATCGTCACCGGGCAAAAAATCCTCCAGGCCGCATCGAAAACCCTCAAGCGTACCCACCTCGAACTCGGCGGCAAGGCTCCGGTGATCGTCTGCAACGATGCCGACATTCAGGCCGTGGTCGAAGGTGTGCGCACTTATGGCTACTACAACGCCGGCCAGGACTGCACCGCCGCTTGCCGCATTTATGCCCAGGCCGGGATTCACGACCGTCTGGTGGCCGAGCTCGGCGCGGCCGTCAGCAGCCTGCGCTTCGCCGGTAAGCGCGACGCCGACAACGAAATCGGCCCGCTGATCAGTACCCGCCAGCGCGACCGCGTGGCCAGCTTTGTCGAACGCGCCCTCGGCCAGCCGCACATCGAGCGGGTGACCGGCGCGGCCGTGCATTCCGGCGCCGGCTTCTATTACCAGCCGACCCTGCTGGCCGGCTGCAAGCAAAGCGATGAGATCGTCCAGCGCGAAGTGTTCGGACCGGTGGTCACCGTGACCCGTTTCGATGAACTGGAACAAGCGGTGGACTGGGCCAACGATTCGGAATACGGCCTGGCGTCGTCGGTCTGGACCCAGAACCTCGACAAGGCCATGCAGGTCGCGGCGCGCCTGCAGTACGGCTGCACCTGGATCAACAGCCATTTCATGCTGGTCAGCGAAATGCCCCATGGCGGCCTGAAGCGTTCGGGCTACGGCAAGGACCTGTCCAGCGATTCGCTTCAGGACTACAGCGTGGTGCGGCACATCATGGCCCGCCATGGCGAGCATCTCTGACTACGCTAATAACAAGCCACCAACGGCATGCTTCACCACGTTCAAAACACTGCCCCGACCATAATTAAAGAAGAGGGAATTCCCATGTTCGCGCACAAGACCGCACTGCTCAGTGCAATCACCACCGCGCTGCTGGCCAGTGCCAGCCTCCAGGCCGCCGAGCCGCTCAAAGCTGTCGGGGCTGGCGAGGGCCAACTGGATATTGTGGCCTGGCCTGGCTACATAGAACGTGGCGAGAGCGACAAGGCCTACGACTGGGTGACCGGTTTCGAGAAGGAAACCGGCTGCAAGGTCAACGTCAAGACCGCGGCCACTTCCGATGAAATGGTCAGCCTGATGGCCAAGGGTGGTTACGATCTGGTGACGGCGTCGGGCGACGCCTCCCTGCGCCTGATCGTCGGCAAGCGTGTACAGCCGATCAACACCGCGTTGATCCCGAACTGGAAAAACCTCGACCCGCGCCTCAAGGATGCACCCTGGTACGTGGTCAACAAGCAGACCTACGGCACCCCCTATCAGTGGGGCCCGAACGTACTGATGTACAACACCAACGTGTTCAAGACCGCGCCGACCACCTGGGGCGTGCTGTTCAATGCCGAAAACCTGCCGGACGGCAAGCCGAACAAGGGTCGCGTGCAAGCCTATGACGGCCCGATCTACATCGCCGACGCGGCGCTGTACCTCAAGACCGCCAAACCGGAACTGGGCATCCAGAGCCCGTACGAACTGACCGAAGCCCAGTACAAGGCCGTGCTCGACCTGCTGCGCGCCCAACAGCCGTTGATCCACCGTTACTGGCACGACACCACCGTACAAATGAGTGACTTCAAGAACGAAGGCGTGGTCGCGTCCGGCGCGTGGCCGTATCAGGTCAACGGCCTGATGAACGAGAAACAGCCAATCGCCTCGACCATCCCGAAAGAAGGCGCCACCGGTTGGGCCGACACCACCATGATGCACACCGAGGCCAAGCACCCGAACTGCGCCTACAAGTGGATGGACTGGTCGCTGCAACCGAAAGTCCAGGGCGACGTAGCGGCGTGGTTCGGCTCGTTGCCAGCAGTCCCTGCGGCGTGCAAGGAGAGCGAACTGCTCGGCGCCGAAGGCTGCAAGACCAACGGTTTCGACCAGTTCGACAAGATCGCCTTCTGGAAAACCCCGCAGGCTGAAGGCGGCAAGTTCGTGCCGTACAGCCGCTGGACCCAGGACTACATCGCGATCATGGGCGGTCGTTAAGCCCTCTTCTCAAGATCAAAAGATCGCAGCCTGCGGCAGCTCCTACAGCGACCGCAGGTGCCGAAGACCCGAAGCCTTCTGCAAATCCTGTAGGAGCTGCCGCAGGCTGCGATCTTTTCGATGCCACAACTGATTCAAATTTTTAGAAAACGCGCCTTTTTGGAGCACCGCACCATGACGCTTGCAGTCCAGTTCACCAACGTTTCCCGTCAATTCGGCGAAGTGAAAGCCGTAGACCGGGTTTCCATCGACATCCAGGACGGCGAGTTCTTCTCCATGCTGGGGCCTTCCGGCTCGGGCAAGACCACCTGTTTGCGCCTGATCGCCGGTTTTGAACAACCGAGCGCAGGTTCCATCCGTATTCATGGCGAAGAGGCCGCCGGCCTGCCGCCGTACCAGCGTGACGTGAACACCGTGTTCCAGGATTACGCGCTGTTCCCGCACATGAACGTTCGCGACAACGTCGCCTACGGTTTGAAAGTCAAAGGCGTGGGCAAGGCCGAACGCCTGAAACGCGCCGAAGAAGCGCTCGATATGGTGGCCCTCGGCGGCTATGGCGACCGCAAGCCGGTGCAGCTCTCCGGCGGTCAGCGCCAGCGCGTGGCCCTGGCCCGCGCCCTGGTCAACCGTCCTCGCGTACTCTTGCTCGACGAGCCACTCGGCGCACTCGACCTGAAACTGCGCGAGCAAATGCAGAGCGAGCTGAAAAAACTGCAACGCCAGCTCGGCATCACCTTCATCTTCGTCACCCACGACCAGACCGAAGCACTGTCGATGTCCGACCGCGTGGCGGTGTTCAACAAGGGCCGCATCGAACAAGTCGACAGCCCGCGCAACCTGTACATGAAACCGGCCACCACCTTCGTCGCCGAATTCGTCGGCACCTCCAACGTGATCCGCGGTGATCTGGCGAAGCAAATCAGTGGCAATCCGCAGCCGTTCTCGATTCGCCCGGAACACGTGCGTTTCGCCGAAGGCCCGCTGGCCAGCCACGAAATCGAAGTCACCGGCTTGCTCCACGATATCCAGTACCAGGGCAGCGCCACCCGCTATGAACTGAAACTGGAAAACGGCCAGACCCTGAACATCAGCAAGGCCAACAACCAGTGGCTGGACACCAGTGCGCAACACCAGACCGGTCAGCGCATCAGCGCACGTTGGGCACGCGAAGCCATGATCCCGTTGCACGACACCGTTGCAGGCGGGGTGTGAGATGAACACCGTAGCCATTCCTCAATCTCCGGCCAGCGGCTCGCTGCTGCGCAGGTTTTCCAATCTGCTGTATCGCCGGCCGAATTTTTACCTGTCGCTGCTGCTGGTACCGCCGCTGCTGTGGTTCGGCGCGATCTACCTGGGCTCGTTGCTGGTGCTGCTGTGGCAAGGTTTCTACACCTTCGATGACTTCACCATGGCGGTCACCCCCGACCTGACCCTGGCGAACTTCACCGCGCTGTTCCAGCCGTCGAACTTCGACATCATCCTGCGCACCCTGGGCATGGCGATTGTCGTGTCGATTGCCAGCGCCATCGTCGCATTCCCGATTGCCTACTACATGGCGCGCTACACCACGGGCAAGACCAAGGCGTTTTTCTACATCGCGGTGATGATGCCGATGTGGGCCAGTTACATCGTCAAGGCCTACGCCTGGACGCTGCTGCTGGCCAAGGGCGGCGTGGCGCAGTGGTTCGTGCAGCACCTGGGGCTGGAACCGGTCCTGCAGTTCGTGCTGGGCATTCCGGGCGTTGGCGGCAGCACCTTGTCGACCTCGCACCTGGGCCGCTTCATGGTGTTCGTCTACATCTGGCTGCCGTTCATGATCCTGCCGATCCAGGCCTCGCTGGAACGCCTGCCGCCCTCGCTGCTGCAAGCCTCCGCCGACCTCGGGGCCAAGCCGCGCCAGACCTTCATGCAAGTGATTCTGCCGCTGTCGATCCCGGGCATTGCCGCCGGTTCGATCTTCACCTTCTCGCTGACCCTGGGCGACTTCATCGTGCCGCAACTGGTCGGCCCGCCCGGCTACTTCGTCGGCAGCATGGTCTACGCCCAGCAAGGCGCCATCGGCAACATGCCAATGGCTGCCGCGTTCACCCTGGTGCCAATCGTGCTGATCGCCATCTACCTGTCCATCGTCAAACGTCTGGGGGCCTTCGATGCACTCTGAAAAAGCCTCATTAGGCCTGCGCATTGCCGCCTGGGGCGGGTTGGTGTTCCTGCACTTCCCGATCCTGATCATCTTCCTGTACGCCTTCAACACCGAAGACGCGGCGTTCAGCTTTCCGCCCAAGGGCTTCACCCTGAAGTGGATCAGCGTGGCGTTCTCCCGGCCGGACGTGCTCGAAGCCATCAAGCTGTCGTTGCAGATCGCCTCGATTGCCACACTGATCGCCATGGTTCTTGGCACGCTGGCTTCAGCGGCACTGTACCGCCGGGACTTCTTCGGCAAGCAGGGCATCTCGCTGATGCTGATCCTGCCGATCGCCCTGCCGGGGATCATCACCGGAATCGCGTTGCTGGCAACCTTCAAGACACTGGGTATCGAGCCGGGGATGTTCACCATCATCGTCGGCCACGCGACCTTCTGCGTGGTGATCGTCTACAACAACGTCATCGCCCGCTTGCGCCGTACGTCCCACAGCTTGATCGAGGCCTCGATGGACCTCGGCGCCGACGGCTGGCAGACCTTCCGCTACATCATCCTGCCGAACCTCGGCTCGGCGTTGCTGGCCGGCGGCATGTTGGCGTTTGCCCTGTCGTTCGACGAAATCATCGTCACCACCTTCACCGCTGGCCATGAACGCACCCTGCCGCTGTGGCTGCTCAATCAGCTCAGCCGCCCACGGGACGTGCCGGTGACCAACGTCGTGGCGATGCTGGTGATGATCGTGACCATGCTCCCGATTCTCGGCGCCTATTACCTGACCCGTGGTGGCGAAAGCGTTGCGGGCAGTGGCGGGAAATAACCGAATAACCCACAACAATCCCCCTGTAGGAGCTGCCGAAGGCTGCGATCTTTTGATCTTGTTTTTGAAAAGAAAAGTCAAAGATCGCAGCCTTCGGCAGCTCCTACAGGGGCCGGTTTCCACAGAAAAACAAGAACAGCTTGTAAGAGGACAAAGCCATGCAAACCAAACTCTTGATCAACGGCCAACTGCAAGACGGCGAAGGCCCTGCCCAACCGGTGTTCAACCCCGCGCTGGGTCGTGTGCTGGTGGAAATCAACGAAGCCAGCGAAGCCCAGGTCGATGCCGCCGTGCGCGCCGCCGATACCGCCTTCGACAGCTGGTCGCAGACTCCGCCGAAAGAACGTTCGCTGCTGCTGCTCAAACTCGCCGATGCCATCGAGGCCCACGGCGAAGAGCTGGCCAAACTGGAATCGGACAACTGCGGCAAACCTTACAGCGCCGCGCTGAACGACGAGATCCCGGCGATTGCCGACGTGTTCCGCTTCTTCGCCGGCGCCAGCCGTTGCATGAGCGGTTCGGCCGGTGGCGAATACCTGCCCGGCCACACCTCAATGATCCGCCGCGACCCGGTGGGCGTGATCGCCTCCATCGCGCCGTGGAACTATCCGCTGATGATGGTCGCCTGGAAAATCGCCCCGGCCCTGGCCGCCGGCAATACCGTGGTGCTCAAGCCGTCGGAACAGACCCCGCTGACCGCCCTGCGCCTGGCCGAACTGGCGGCGGACATCTTCCCGGCCGGCGTGCTCAACCTGGTGTTCGGCCGTGGTCCTAGCGTCGGCAGCCCGCTGGTCACTCACCCGAAAGTGCGCATGGTGTCGCTGACCGGTTCGATCGCCACTGGTTCAAACATCATTTCCAGCACCGCCGACAGCGTCAAACGCATGCACATGGAACTGGGCGGCAAGGCCCCGGTGATCATCTTCGACGACGCCGACATCGACGCCGCCGTCGAAGGCATCCGCACCTTCGGTTTCTACAACGCCGGCCAGGACTGCACCGCCGCCTGCCGCATCTACGCCCAGGAAGGCATCTACGAGAAATTCGTCGAGAAACTCGGCGCCGCCGTCAGCAGCATCAAGTACGGCTTGCAGGACGATCCGTCGACCGAACTCGGCCCGCTGATCACCGCACAACACCGCGACCGCGTGGCCGGTTTCGTCGAACGCGCCATCGCCCAGCCGCACATTCGCCTGATCACTGGCGGCAAGGCTGTCGAGGGCAATGGCTTCTTCTTCGAACCAACGGTGCTGGCCGACGCCCAGCAGGACGACGAGATCGTCCGTCGCGAAGTGTTCGGGCCGGTGGTGTCGGTGACCAGATTCAGCGATGAAGCGCAGGTGCTGGGTTGGGCCAACGATTCGGACTACGGCCTGGCCTCCTCCGTGTGGACCGCCGATGTCGGCCGCGCCCATCGGATGTCGGCGCGCTTGCAGTACGGCTGCACCTGGGTCAATACGCATTTCATGCTGGTCAGCGAAATGCCCCATGGCGGGCAGAAGTTGTCCGGGTATGGCAAGGACATGTCGATGTATGGGTTGGAGGATTACACCGTCGTGCGGCATGTGATGTTCAAGCATTAACAGCGAAAAGATCGCAGCCTTCGGCAGCTCCTACAAAGAGCGCCGTACACCCTATAGGAGCTGCCGCAGGCTGCGATCTTTTCAGCAGACACAAGGATGATGTCGGCGATTTACATCAAGGATTCACCGCAACACCAAAAAACAATAACCACCGATCCTGGCGGTGCCCTCAAGGCCCCGCCACGGTTTCGGACATCCGAAATCTGCCGATTTTCCGGAGCAATCACACATGAGTGCATCACCCGATCTCTCTGCAGCCCTTGCCGACAGCGATGCCGAGCAACTGCGCAAACTGGGTTACACCTCCAACTTCAATCGCAGCATGAGCCTGTGGGAAAACTTCGCCCTGGGCTTCACCTACCTGTCCCCGGTCGTCGGGGTTTATACCCTGTTCGGCCTGTGCCTGGCCGCGGGCGGGCCACCGATGTTCTGGGCCTATTTGCTGGTCGGTTGCGGCCAGTTGCTGGTGTGCCTGATCTTCGGCGAAGTGGTTTCGCAGTTCCCGATTTCCGGCGGCGTGTACCCGTGGGCCCGCCGCCTGGTGGGCAAACGCTGGGCGTGGATGGTCGGCTGGATCTACTCCATCGCCCTGTGCGTGACCATCGCGGCGGTTGCCGTGGGTGCCGGCCCGTACCTGGCCGCGATGATGGGCTTTGAACCGAACAACAACACCAACATTGTCATTGCCCTGGTGCTGACGCTGTTCGCCACCCTGGTCAACCTCAGCGGCACCAAAGTGCTGGCGCGCATCGCCATGTTCGGCTTTCTCTGCGAACTGGTCGGCGCAGTCATCGTGGGCGTTTACCTGCTGATCTTCGAGCGTCATCAATCCATCAGCGTGTTGTTCAACACCTTCGAGATCAGCGTCGACGGCTCGTACCTGCCGGCCTTCCTCACCGCTTCGCTGGCGGGGATGTTCCTGTACTACGGTTTCGAGGCCTGTGGTGATGTGGCCGAAGAAACCCCGAACCCGAGCAAGCAGATCCCGGTGGCGATGCGCATGACCATCTACATCGGCGGCATCGCGGCGATGTTCGCTTGCCTGGCGCTGATCCTCGCAGTGCCGGACATGCAAGCGGTGATCAATGGCACCGACAAGGACCCGGTCAGCACCATCCTCAACAACGCGTTCGGGCCGGTGGGTTCGAAAGTGGTGATGGGCGTGGTGATGATTTCCTTCATCTCCTGCGTCATCAGCCTGCAAGCGGCGGCCAGTCGCCTGCTGTATTCCTACGCCCGTGACGAAATGGTCATCGGCAGCCGACTGCTGAAGAAGATTTCCCCTACGACGCAAGTTCCGGTTGCCGCACTGTTCGTCTCCGGTGTCCTGCCGGCGCTGATCATCATCCTCGGCTTCTTCCTGCAGGATGCAGTCGCCACCATCGTCAGCTTCGCGGCCATCGGCATCTACCTGGCGTTTCAGATGATCGTGCTCGCGGCCCTGTACGCCCGCATGAAGGGCTGGAAACCAAGCGGCAAATTCACCCTCGGCGCCTGGGGCTGGGCGGTGAACATCGGCGCACTGGTCTATGGTGTCGGGGCCATTATCAACATGGCCTGGCCACGGACACCGGATGCCGCGTGGTACATCAACTACGCCATGGTACTGAGCACGGCCATCGTGATTGGCCTGGGCCTGCTCTACATGTGGATCGCCAAGCCGTATGACCACGGCACCGCCCCGGCGGGCGATGCGTGGAAGGTTAGTCACTAATGAAAATCGCCCCGGGATCAAGTGCGATCTCGGGGCGAGTTTTGTCCAGTGCAAAAACAGGAAATTCCTACAGACGCAGCCTTCCTGAAAAACCCTCGATTCCTACAACACGCGTCGCCAGAGTAGACTTGGCGCCGCGAGCGCCTGACCGATAGGCTTCATTCCGTCGCTGCCAAATCAGCGACCCGGAGTCGAAGCCGGAATCAGTCAAAACGGTGCTCGCGTGCCCCCATAGAACTGTGGCTGTTTTATGCCTCATTTCTGTTTTATGGCGGGCCGTGTGGCGCGGGCCTTCCGGCTTCCGTTTTGATTGGAAGTGTCCCGACTTCGAACGCCACTCGGTCCGCCACCCAACCTGTCGAAGGGTTGGTGGCGACTTTCCAAGTCAAAACGGAAATCGCGCCATGCCAATGCATCCTCAAAGCTCGCCTCTGCCCTATTTCGATCCCATCGTCTTCACCCGCCACAACCGCTTCCTCCATGCCTTCATGCCTTCATGCAAAACAACCAAGCCTGGTTCTGTGTCCAGGATCTGGGTCGTTTGATGGGCAAACCACTCAATGAACGCCTCACCCTGAAACTCGATCCCGACCAACGTCGCAGCGTCTGTCTGCTCAAGGACGGCAAAACGGTTGAAACACTGATGGTCAGCGAATCAGGCATGTACGCCTTGTTGGTTCACCATTTCGTCCCGGAAAACCGCAACCTGCGCCAATGGTTGAGCAACGAAGTCATACCCATGATGCGGGAAACCAGCGCCACACCTGTGGAAAACCGCCCGAGCCTGAGTTCGGTGCATTGGGCCGGCGTCACTGTGCCGCTGCTGCACTGGCAACAACAGGCCTGGGTGAAGTGGCGTGATGTGCCTGAGCTGATGCACGGACAGCGACCTTCTTCGGCTTCCAGGGCTTGAATACATGACCTGTGGCGAGGGAGCTTGCTCCCGCTGGACTGCGAAGCAGTCCTCGTTTTAAAGGTAAAGCGAGGGCCGCTGCGCGCCCCAGCGGGAGCAAGCTCCCTCGCCACAGCAAGTTGATGGATCTGGCTACCGTAAAAGCCAAATGGCTCTCACGGTAACCCGCCCTGCTTCAAAACCGCGAAACACTCCTCATCGCATCCACCAGATACCTCATCGCGATCCTGTCGCTCTCCGACAACTCCCTATACCGCTCCACCAGTTTCATTTCCTCGTTATTAAGCCGGCGCCTGCGTCGCCCGATGGCCAGGCATGGAAAGATTCCCAACATTTCGGTGATGCCTTGTACTTTCGACATGGACGATGTCCTTCTCTATACGTCAAAGAAAACTGCAAAAACCGCATCGCCCTATCCCTTTTTCAGCAGCCGCTGGGTGCCCGCTGAACCGCACCGGTCCGAAGGGCATAAACCGGTCATGTGCACAGAATAGAAATATTCCGGGCGCTGAAAAGCGGTTTTTAGAGTAATTAGTCGAAAAAAGCAGAAATGCCCTGTAAATCAGAAACCCCTGTCGGAATTGTTTCCCGACATGTCTTGTTTCATTGCCGAACCGGCGCTGTGCCATCAATCAATTTTGCTCTGCAATCGAACGGTTTAAGCTGTCGGGCATCTGTTCTACAGTCCGTTGCGTTTGGCCGAAGGCATGTCCGAACCGTTTTTTCTGATCCAGCACGTGCCAGGAACGGCGCGGGATTGCTCACGACAGGTTGTATTTATGCACCGCAGGAACTTGCTCAAAGCCTCCATGGCCATCGCGGCCTACACCGGTTTGTCCGCCACGGGTCTGTTGGCCGCCCAAGCCTGGGCCGCAAGCGGCGACACCGCTGATGGCGAGGCCAGCGCATTCGATTTCGAGGCGCTGAAGGTCCAGGCCAAACAGCTCGCCAGCAATCGCTACCAGGACACCAAGCAACAGTTGCCGCCGACCCTGGCGACCATGACGCCGCAGAACTTCAATGCGATCCGCTACGACGGCAATCATTCGTTGTGGAAAGAACTCAAGGGTCAGCTGGACGTGCAGTTCTTCCACGTCGGCATGGGGTTCAAGCAGCCGGTGCGCATGTACAGCGTCGACCCGAAAACCCGGATGGCCCGCGAGGTGCATTTCCGCCCGTCGCTGTTCAACTATGAAAACACCACGGTCGACACCGCACAGCTCAAGGGCGACCTGGGTTTCTCCGGTTTCAAGTTGTTCAAGGCCCCGGAACTGGACAAACACGACGTCGTGTCCTTCCTCGGCGCCAGTTATTTCCGTGCGGTGGACGCCACCGGCCAGTACGGTTTGTCGGCCCGCGGACTGGCCATCGATACCTACGCCAAGAAACGCGAAGAATTCCCCGACTTCACCAAGTTCTGGTTCGAGACACCGGACAAGGACAGCACCCGCTTCGTGGTCTACGCCCTGCTCGACTCGCCGAGCGCCACCGGTGCCTACCGCTTCGATATCGACTGCCAGGCCGAGCGCGTGGTGATGGAGGTCGATGCCCACGTCAACGCCCGTACCGCCATCGATCAACTGGGCATCGCACCGATGACCAGCATGTTCAGCTGCGGCACCCACGAACGCCGGATGTGCGACACCATTCACCCGCAAATCCACGACTCCGACCGCCTGGCCATGTGGCGCGGCAACGGCGAGTGGATCTGCCGCCCGCTGAACAACCCGGCGACCCTGCAATTCAATGCCTTCGCCGACAAGGACCCGAAAGGTTTCGGCCTGGTGCAGACCGACCACGAGTTCGCCAGCTATCAGGACACCGTCGACTGGTACAGCCGCCGCCCGAGCCTGTGGGTCGAACCGACCACCGCATGGGGCGAAGGCTCGGTCGATCTGCTGGAAATCCCTACCACCGGCGAGACCATGGACAACATCGTCGCCTTCTGGACTCCGAAGAAACCGGTGGCTGCCGGCGATTCGCTGAACTACGGCTACAAGCTCTACTGGAGCGCGTTGCCACCGGTCGGCACGCCGCTGGCGCGGGTCAACGCCACCCGTTCCGGGATGGGCGGTTTCACCGAAGGCTGGGCGCCGGGCGAGCATTACCCGCCCGTCTGGGCCCGTCGTTTTGCCGTGGACTTCACCGGCGGCGGTCTGGACCGCCTGCCCGAGGGCGCGGGCATCGAGCCGGTGGTCACTTGCTCGAATGGCGAGGTCAAGGATTTCAGCGTGCTCAAGCTCGATGACATCAAGGGTTACCGTGTCCTGTTTGACTGGTACCCGACCAATGACAGCGTGGAGCCTGTGGAGCTGCGTTTGTTCATCCGCACCAACGACCGCACGCTGAGTGAGACCTGGTTGTACCAGTACTTCCCGCCAGCGCCGGACAAGCGCAAGTACACCTGATGATCGGGTAGCACCCTGCCACCATTCGGTTTTCCGAACGCGACCTGCGGGTCGGTTCGGTTAACCGGATCGCCTCATTGAAATTCAAGCGCAATAAAAATTTTATTTCCTTATAAATCAATACTTGGATCAATACAGACTGGTCTGGCACGAGTCATGCTCTACACTTCTTCGACGAATGTCCTTTGCGCTCACTCATCGTAGCGCTCAGGTGTTTTGCAGCACAAAAGGGCCGATGAACTGGCTCCATAAAAAAAACAAAGTCGAGGAAAATTTGATGCGCATCGTTCCCCATATCCTGGGCGCAGCCATTGCTGCCGCTCTGATCAGCACTCCGGTTTTCGCCGCCGAACTCACCGGCACCCTGAAGAAGATCAAAGAGTCCGGCACCATCACCCTGGGCCATCGCGACGCCTCCATTCCGTTTTCCTATATTGCGGATGCTTCCGGCAAACCGGTCGGCTACTCCCACGACATCCAGCTGAAAGTCGTCGAAGCCCTGAAAAAAGACCTCGACATGCCGAACCTCCAGGTCAAATACAACCTGGTGACTTCGCAAACCCGTATCCCGCTGGTGCAGAACGGCACCGTGGACCTCGAGTGCGGTTCCACCACCAACAACGTCGAGCGTCAGCAGCAAGTCGACTTCTCCGTCGGCATCTTCGAAATCGGTACTCGCCTGCTGTCCAAGGCAGACTCCAAGTACAAGGATTTCCCTGACCTGGCCGGCAAGAACGTCGTGACCACCGCTGGCACCACGTCCGAGCGCATCCTCAAGGCAATGAACGCCGACAAGCAGATGGGCATGAACGTCATCTCTGCCAAAGACCACGGCGAGTCGTTCCAGATGCTGGAAACCGGCCGTGCCGTGGCCTTCATGATGGACGACGCCCTGCTGGCCGGTGAAGCAGCCAAGGCCAAGAAGGCAAGCGACTGGGCCGTGACCGGCACTCCACAGTCCTACGAAATCTACGGCTGCATGGTGCGCAAAGGCGACGAGCCGTTCAAAAAGGCTGTGGATGACGCCATCAAGGCCACCTACGCATCGGGCGAGATCAACAAGATCTACGATAAATGGTTCATGCAGCCAATCCCGCCAAAAGGCCTGAACCTGAACTTCCCGATGAGCGACGAGCTCAAGGCCCTGATCGCCAATCCGACTGATAAAGCGGCTGACGACAAGAAGTCCTGATTTCTGACTAACCTTATCTCCTGAGAGGGCCGCCGCCCTTTCAGGAGGTGGTCACTTCCTGCTGGTATTTCTGGAAACACTCGAACCGGTGGCTGTCGAGCCGGGAGCGTGTGCCTGATCGTCAAGATCAGGCGGGAACGGAGCTTCCCCCAAGCGGGCACTTGTACATCGATTGAACTGAGGGGAGACCCTAATGAATTACAACTGGGACTGGGGCGTGTTCTTCAAGTCCACCGGCGTGGGCAGCGAGACCTATTTCGACTGGTACGTGTCCGGTCTGGGCTGGACCATCGGCATCGCCATCGCGGCCTGGATCATCGCCCTGACACTGGGCTCGATCCTGGGCGTCATGCGTACCGTGCCGAACCGCATCGTATCGGGCATCGCCACCTGCTACGTCGAACTCTTCCGTAACGTGCCGCTGCTGGTTCAGCTGTTCATCTGGTACTTCCTGGTACCCGACCTGCTGCCGGCGGACCTGCAAGAGTGGTACAAGCAGGATCTGAACCCGACCACCTCGGCCTTCCTCAGCGTCGTCGTGTGCCTGGGCCTGTTCACCACCGCCCGGGTCTGCGAACAGGTGCGCACCGGTATCCAGGCCCTGCCCAAAGGCCAGGAATCCGCGGCCCGCGCCATGGGTTTCAAGCTGCCGCAGATCTACTGGAATGTGCTGCTGCCCCAGGCTTACCGGATCATCATTCCGCCGCTTACTTCGGAATTCTTGAACGTCTTCAAGAATACCTCCGTGGCCTCGCTGATCGGCTTGATGGAACTGCTCGCGCAGACCAAACAGACCGCCGAGTTCTCCGCCAACCTGTTCGAAGCCTTTACCCTGGCCACGCTGATCTACTTCACCCTGAACATGAGCCTGATGTTGCTGATGCGCCTGGTCGAGAAGAAAGTCGCCGTACCGGGCCTGATCTCCGTAGGGGGTAAATGATGGAATTCGACTTCTCGGGCATCATCCCGTCTCTGCCGGGCCTGTGGAACGGCATGGTCATGACCCTCAAGCTGATGGCCATGGGCGTGGTCGGCGGCATCATCCTCGGCACCATTCTGGCGTTGTGTCGCCTGTCCCACAGCAAACTGCTGTCGAACCTGGCCGGTGCCTACGTCAACTACTTCCGCTCGATTCCATTGCTGCTGGTGATCACCTGGTTCTACCTGGCGGTGCCGTTCGTGCTGCGCTGGATTACCGGCGAAGACACCCCGATCGGCGCGTTCGCCTCGTGCATCGTGGCGTTCATGATGTTCGAAGCGGCGTACTTCTGCGAAATCGTCCGGGCCGGTGTGCAGTCGATTCCCAAGGGCCAGATGGGCGCTGCCCAGGCCCTGGGCATGTCCTACGGCCAGATGATGCGCCTGATCATCCTGCCGCAGGCGTTCCGCAAGATGACGCCGCTGTTGCTCCAGCAGAGCATCATCCTGTTTCAGGACACCTCGCTGGTCTACGCCGTCGGCCTGGTGGACTTCCTCAATGCTTCGCGCGCCAGTGGCGACATCATTGGCCGCTCCAATGAGTTCCTGATTTTCGCGGGTCTCGTGTACTTCATCATCAGCTTTGCCGCCTCGCAGCTGGTCAAGCGTCTGCAAAAAAGGTTCGCCGTATGATCTCTATCAAAAGCATCAACAAGTGGTATGGGGACTTCCAGGTTCTGACTGATTGCAGCACCGAGGTCAAAAAAGGCGAAGTGATCGTGGTGTGCGGGCCATCCGGTTCCGGCAAGTCGACCCTGATCAAGTGCGTCAATGCCCTGGAACCCTTCCAGAAGGGCGACATCGTGGTCGACGGCACTTCCATCGCCGACCCGAAGACCAACCTGCCGAAACTGCGTTCACGCGTGGGCATGGTGTTCCAGCACTTCGAACTGTTCCCGCACCTGACCATCACCGAAAACCTGACCATCGCGCAGATCAAGGTATTGGGCCGCAGCAAGGAAGAAGCCACCAAGAAAGGCCTGCAATTGCTCGAGCGCGTCGGCCTCTCGGCTCACGCCCACAAGCACCCGGGCCAATTGTCCGGCGGTCAGCAGCAGCGCGTGGCGATTGCCCGTGCACTGGCGATGGACCCGATCGTCATGCTGTTCGACGAACCGACCTCGGCGCTGGACCCGGAAATGGTCAACGAAGTGCTCGACGTGATGGTGCAACTGGCCCACGAAGGCATGACCATGATGTGCGTGACCCACGAAATGGGCTTCGCCCGTAAAGTGGCCGACCGGGTGATCTTCATGGACGCCGGCAAGATCATCGAAGACTGCAAGAAAGAAGAGTTCTTCGGCGACATCAGCCACCGTGCCGAGCGTACGCAGCACTTCCTCAACAAGATTCTGCAGCACTAAAGCCACACCGCCGCCCCTGTAGGAGCTGCCGCAGGCTGCGATCTTTTGATCTTGCTTTTGATTCTGGCGAACGTCCGGTCACAAAAGATCAAGATCAAAAGATCGCAGCCTGCGGCAGCTCCTACAAGGACGCGTCAAGGCGGTAGTGGTGGTTGACCCAAGGCATCTGTGATGAAATGCGACCCTAATCTTTATCGCGCAGCGTCGCCATCACTCGCCGTGAAACCCCGTCTGGTTCGTCATTTGTTCCTGCCGCCACTGATCATCGCCATGATGATCGGCCTGGGCTATATCGGCTTCGGGATCAGTGAGCACTATGGCATTCGCAACCTCAGCGAAAACGGCCAGCGTCAGCTGGAACTGCACGCCCGTGCCGTCGAAAGCGAAATCAGCAAATACACCTACTTGCCCAGCCTGCTGGAGCTCGAAACCAGTGTTTCGCAGTTGCTGGCCGACCCGACCCCGGAACACCGGCAAACGGTTAACGATTACCTCGAAGGCCTGAACCGGCGCAGCCGCAGTCGGGCCATCTACGTGATGGACACCACCGGCCGCGTCATGGCCACCAGCAACTGGCGCGATGTCGACAGTTACCTGGGTGAAGACCTGTCCTTTCGCGCCTACTTCCAGAACGCCGTGCGCGGTCAGCCGGGGCGTTTCTACGGCATCGGCAGCACCAACGGCGAACCCGGTTACTACCTGGCCCATGGCCTGGAAGAACACGGCAAGATCATCGGCGTCGCGGTGGTCAAGGTGCGCCTCGAAGCCATGGAAGAGCGTTGGCAGCGCGCGCGGCTGGAAGCCTTCGTCAGCGACGAGAACGGCATCATCATTCTCTCCAGCGATCCGGCTCGACGCTTGAAATCGGTGGTGCCGCTGAGCGAAGAAACCAAGGAAAAACTTGCCCGCAGCCTGCAGTACTACTGGTTCCCGCTCAACGAACTGCAGCCGGTGGCCCGGGAAACCCTGTCCGAAGGCGTGGAAAAACTCACGTTCCCGGCCAACAGCGAACTGGTGTCCGACGATGAAAACATCAGCTACCTGTCGCAAACCCGGCCCTTGAGCGATACGCCGTGGAATTTCACCCTGCTCACGCCGCTCCAGGACTTGCGCCGCGAAGCGATCAACCAGGGGATTCTGGTGGCCGTGGCGTTTGCCCTCTGCGCCTTTCTGTTGATCGCCTGGAACGAGCGGCGCAAGGTGATCGCCACTCGCCTCGCGGCCCGGGAAGCCTTGCAGGAAGCCAACAACCAGCTGGAACGTCGGATTACCGAACGCACCACCGACCTGCGCGCCAGCAACGAACGGCTCAAGGGGCAAATTCGCGAACGCCGGCACGCCGAAGAGACCTTGCGCCGCGCCCAGGACGAACTGGTACAAGCCGGAAAACTCGCGGCCATCGGCCAAATGTCCACCAGCATCGCCCACGAACTGAACCAGCCGCTGGCGGCGCTGCGCACCTTGTCCGGCAATACCGTGCGCTTCCTCGAGCGCGGCCAGCTCGACGTCGCCAGTACCAACCTCAAGACCATCAACGAACTGATCGACCGCATGGGCCGCATCACCGCCAGCCTGCGCTCGTTCGCCCGGCGCGGTGACGACAAGGGTCAGGCCTGCCTCGGCAAAGCGGTGGACGCGGCCTTGCAATTGCACGGCGCGCGGGTGGAAAACACGCCTTTGCAATTGCACCGCCATTTTGACGCTGTGCAGGTGCAAATCGACCAGACCCGCCTGGAGCAGATTCTGGTCAACCTCATCGGTAACGCCCTGGATGCGATGCAAGCGCAGCCTAAACCCGAGCTATGGCTCGAAGGCGAAACCTTCGATGGCAAATACCGGCTGCGCGTGCGTGACAATGGCCACGGCATCGACGCCGAAGCGCGCAAGCACCTGTTCGAACCCTTCTTCACCACCAAACCCGGCGAACAGGGCCTGGGCCTTGGCCTGACCCTTTCCGCCAGCCTGGCCGCCGCCACCGGCGGTCACCTGGGTGTCGAGCACCCGGCCAGCGGTGGTACCGCATTCGTCCTCAGTTTACCGTTGGTAAGCCCCACTCCCGCCGAGCCAATATGAACAACGACCTTAGTGTATTGATCGTCGAAGACGACCCCCATGTGCTTCTCGGCTGCCAGCAGGCGCTGACCCTGGAAGACATTCCCTGCATCGGGGTGGGCAGCGCCGAAGAAGCCCTGGAACGGGTCGGCGACAACTTCGCCGGCATCGTCGTCAGCGACATTCGCCTGCCGGGCATCGATGGCCTGGAGTTGCTGACCCGGCTCAAGGAGCGCGACCGCAGCCTGCCGGTGGTGCTGATCACCGGCCACGGCGACATCTCCATGGCCGTCGGGGCGATGCAGAAAGGCGCCTACGACTTCATGGAAAAGCCGTTCTCCCCGGAGCGCCTGGTGGACGTGGCTCGCCGCGCCCTCGAGCAACGCAGCCTGGCGCGGGAAGTGTCGTCGCTGCGCCGGCAACTGGCCGAGCGCGACTCCCTCGAAGGGCGGATCATCGGGCGTTCGCCGGCCATGCAGAACCTGCGGGAACTGATCGCCAACGTCGCCGATACGTCGGCCAACGTGCTGATCGAAGGCGAGACCGGCACCGGCAAGGAACTGGTTGCGCGCTGCCTGCATGATTTCAGTCGGCGGCACACCAAGCAGTTCGTCGCCTTGAACTGCGGCGGCCTGCCGGAGAACCTCTTCGAAAGCGAAATCTTCGGCCACGAAGCCAACGCCTTTACCGGTGCGGGCAAACGGCGGATCGGCAAGATCGAACACGCCGACGGCGGCACATTGTTCCTCGACGAAGTGGAAAGCATGCCCCTGCCCTTGCAGATCAAGCTGCTGCGGGTACTGCAGGAACGCACCCTCGAACGCCTCGGTTCGAACCAGAGCGTGGCGGTGGATTGCCGCGTCATCGCAGCGACCAAATCCGACCTCGTCGAGTCGAGCAAGGCCGGCGAATTCCGCAGCGACCTGTACTACCGCCTCAACGTGGTGACCCTGGAACTGCCGCCGCTGCGCGAGCGCCGAGAAGACATCCTGCAACTGTTCGAACACTTTCTGCAGCAGTCTTCCTTGCGCTTCGACCGCGCGGTGCCGGAGCTGGACAACCAGACCGTTTCCAACTTGATGAGCCACGACTGGCCGGGCAACGTGCGTGAACTGCGCAACGTGGCCGAGCGCTTTGCCCTGGGCCTGCCGGCGTTCAAGAAAACCGGTGCCGGCGGCAGCAATCAAGGCCTGGCGTTTGCCGAAGCGGTGGAAGCCTTCGAGCGCAACCTGCTCAGCGATGCCTTGCAACGCAGCGGCGGCAACCTGACCCAGGCCAGCCAGGAACTGGGCATGGCCAAGACCACGCTGTTCGACAAAGTGAAAAAGTACGGCCTGAGCCATTGAACTCGATCTGATCGCTCCCCTGTAGGAGCTGCCGAAGGCTCGGGCCGCGTTCGGACGATCTTTTGATTTTCAAGATCAAAAGATCGCAGCCTTCGGCAGCTCCTACACGGGATCGGGGGGGGTTAGAGGAGATTGTGATCGGCCACAGGCTCGATCTGCGCCCAGTGCGAAGTGTCTTCACGGTGCTCGCGCAAGTACGGCAACACCGCCCCCAGCAACGGCGCCTTGAACGCCTCCTGGAAACGATGGGCCAGACCCGGAATCAAGACCAACTGACTGCCCCGCAGATGCGCCGCCAGATGCACCCCGTGCATCACCGGCAGCAAGGGGTCGGCCGTGCCATGGACCACCAGCGCCGGCACCCGCAACCGGTTGAGCAGCGCGACCCGGCTCGGCTCGGCGAGAATGGCCATAATCTGGCGTTTTACCCCCTCGGGATTGAACGCCCGGTCATAGGACTGCGCCGCCTGATGCAACAGCACCTGACGATCATCGGTCACCATCGGGCTACCCAGCGCCGCCAGCAAGTCGGCCTGTTGCTCCAGGGCCACCTCGCGGTTCGGTGCGCCACGTCGCGCCAGCAATTGCACCAGCGCCGCACTCGGCGCCGGCAAGCCTTCGGCCCCGGAGCTGGTCATGATCAGGGTCAGGCTCTCGACCCGCTGCGGGGCCATGGCCGCCATGTGCTGGGCGATCATCCCGCCCATGCTCGCGCCCAACACGTGGAACTGATCGATGTGCAAGGCATCCATCAAGCCCAGGCCATCGTCGGCCATGTCGGTCAGCGAGTACGGCGACGACACCGGCAATCCGAGTTTGTAGCGCAGCACTTCGAACGTCAGGTTGGCTTCGGCCGGGGCTTGCCGCCAGGTCGACAGGCCGACATCGCGATTGTCATAGCGGATCACCCGGAACCCCTGCTGACACAGGGCGACCACCACCTCGTCCGGCCAGTGGATCAACTGCCCGCCCAGGCCCATCACCAGCAGCAAGGCCGGATCCGACGTACGACCGATGCTCTGGTACGTCAGGCTTACCTGGACCAGATCCACCCGCTCGGTCGGAACATTGACGTCACAACGCGAGGCCGCCAGGGACGGCAGGCCGAACAACAACGCAGCCAGAAACATGATTCGTGAAAAGAATGCAGCACCCATGGAAAAACACCAAAACGCAGAACCCCAGTAGAGCGCGAGTCTGATGAAGTTTGTTCAAGCGCGCTGCCACAGTTCCATGACAGTTTGATGAAGAGCGCCGGGCGGTCATCCGGCGTCACACCCGGTTTCGCGATAACTATGTACCGCCCCTCCTCCTGTCGACTGCCGCCTAATGCCCGCACCGCCGGCACGGCCCGGTCTTCTGGAGACTCATCGTCATGGTTGACGAAAACACCCCCCTTACGGCCGATTTCGGCCTCATCTACCCATTGCCCGCCAACCCGGACCAAGGCCTGAGCCTGAGCGCCTCGGCACGCTGGGAAGAATGCTGCGAGCAGTGGCTCAGGCTCATGGCGCAAAGCTCGCAAGCCCGGCTCGACACCGCTTGGTGGAGCGCACGTGCGCTCGGCACCGATCGCTCGCGCCGGGAACAAGCCATCCGCTTGTATCGCCAGCATTTCGAGGCGTCGAGCCAATGGGCGTTTGCCCAAGGCATACTCGATGCCGGGCAGATCAAAACCTTACTGGCGCTCATCGACCCGCCAGCGCCAACACCAACGTCTGACCAGCACCCCGTGTACGTCGAACAGCTGAGTCTCAAAGATGACAATGGCCTGTCTGCCCCGCTGTCGGGCGCGCTGGTCATCACCCGGGATACCGATCAACCGGTCGCTCAGCTGTTGTACCTGCCTTCACACTCATCCGTCTGGATGACCTTTCAAAGCCGGATTGAACTGGAGCGCTGGCTGACCGAGCATCAGCCACAGCGGTTCGACCAGCCCCGACTGTCGATGGACAAGGGCAGCGTCGATTACACGGTCCTCGACAAGGCTGTGCTGCGCACTGGCGCCGAAGCCCTGTTGTCCCGCTTGTCCGTCGCCCCCGCCGACCGGCCCGGCAATGCTGCCGTACTGGCCGCGCCCCCCGACCTGCCCTTTGTGGAGACTGACGACGACGCGGCCCTGTTCGGCCAGCTCAGTCCCGATATTCCCTTGGGCGTGCGTCACCGCGCGCTGGCACAACAGCGGACGGCCCTGGAGCGTCTGCTCGGCGATGACTTTGCGGGTGACGCCAAGGATCCACGTCTGCAACGCCTGCACCAGCAACTCGAGGCACTCAGCGCTGCCGAGCAGGCCAGCAACGCCGCCGCGACGGCACTACTGGACACCGCCGAAGGCCTCAAATGGCTGGAACTGCGCCACCAGCCTGGGCCGCATTACGCCGACCTGCTCCAGGCACGCCAGGACGGTTTGCGTGCCGAAGCCGAACTGCAATTGAGCCTGAATCAGATCAACAGTGAAGAGCATCAATGGCTCATCAGTGTGCTGGATGCCCCCGACCAGCCCCGAGCGGCCGACCTGGTGGTCGCGCGGCTGGAACTGTCGGCAACCGACACCGAAGGCGACACCCGCCGCACGCAAACCGAGGAACTGGACGGCGTTCTGCTGTTTGCCAAACCCTCGGCGCTACTGGCGAATTCGACCGACAGCCTGTTGCTGTACTGGCCCGGACGCTTCGGTGGACTGCAACGGTTTGCCTCTCGACAGCTGCTGGAACAATCGCTGTTCAAACGCCCGGTCAACGACCCTGCCCTGGCCGTGCACGTTTTGCCGCTGAGCGGCTCGCCATTTAAATACGCCCTGCAAATCCAGCTCCACAGCTGTGAACAACAAGCGGCCCGGATCATTGCAGCCAATCCTGTTCCGCCTCGTACCCGCCAGCGTGCGGCCGAACTGGAAAAACTGCGCGAGCAGACCCTCGCCTGCCTGACCGTCCCCCAATCCGCCGCCCGGGACTGGGTGTACGCACGCATCGTCGAGCAAAACCAGAGCAGTGCGCTGGCCGCTCAATTGCCGTCGTGGCATCGCGAACTGCCCGCCGTGCAGCGTGACCGGCTCAAGACGCTGTTCAAATCCTGGATCGGCGCGATGCAGCGCTCCCACGCGTGGCTCGAACGTGAACTGCCGCCACGGGAAGCCTTCGCCATCAAGGCTGTCGACGCCCGGCTGCGCGAGGACTTCGACCTCACTCAAGCGGTACAGGTGCTGCTCGACGTTCCGGACTCAACCAGCTGGCGCAAAGTAGTCATTGAAGGTGCAGCTCCGGGCACCCCTCAGCAAAATGTGCTGTTCGCCAGCGAGCAGCGCAGCAAGCTGTCCCTGGGTGAGCTGGCGCTGGGCAACATCGATCAGGAAATGGGGTGGCGGCTGTCGTTCATGCAGGTCGAGGTCAGCGGTGCCGACGCCGCACAACAGCTGCAACTGAAAAGCGCCATCACCACGCCCTGGCTGCGCAAGCTGGTCACTGAGCTGGATCTGGCCGGGCAATATGAAAGGCTGATCCGCGAGACGTTCCTCGGCACCTCGACGACATCGACGTTCGGTAATGAATATCGGCGCGAATGCCTGAGTGAGCCGTGGCGCCTGATGCTTCGCCTGCAAGGCGAATTCGCCGAGTTGGCAAAGGACATCGATGCCAACGGCCGGCAAGTGCTGGAAATCGCCATCGACGCCAACAGCCGTGAAGCCTTTGCCAGCGACGGCAAGCGCATCGAGTTGCTGCCCGCGCACCTGACCGTGGGCGGCAAGGACACCCACGCCCAGGGACCGAGCACGTTGTCCGGCGTCACCTTTATCGTGGAGCACGTCAGCGGCCTGACCCTGCTGTATCTGCCCGACAGCCCCGACGGCGTTTATCTGCGCCAGTTCGACAGCCTTGAACAGGCACGCATGCGCCTGTTCAACGATTGCCTGCGCAGCCCGATGGTCAACTACCTGGCCGGCCGGGCCTTGACGGGCGATGTCGCCCAGCACGTCAGTCGGATCAACCAGGCCCTATTGAAAAACTTCAACGGGCTGATCGGCGTCGGTACGCCCTGGCCAGCCAGCACCTCCCTGGCGGTGCATCTGCTGAATGTACACATGGGCCGTTTGCTGGAGGCCCATCGGGCGACATCGCGCTCCAATGATGCGTTGTACCTGGAGCAGGTAGCCTTGAAGTCCGGCGCAATGTTCAACTACCTGAAAATGGCTGTGGGCATGCTGCCCTTTGTCGGTACGACCATCGCCCTGTACGACGCCTGGAACAGCGCCAACCTGGCGGTGGCGGCCTTTCTGCGCGGTGATGTCGGCCATGGCCTGGCCGAGGTGGAGGCGGTGCTGTTGTCGCTGATCGACGCGGCCATGGACATTCTCCCCGGCACCTCTGCCACCCCTGCTACTGCCCGCGTCGCCACGCGCAGTCGTCAGTGGCGGGCGCTGGGCAAAAGTCCGCGAGCCCTGCAGGTATCGACGCAACCCCAGGCGCGGCGGTCGCTGGAGCGCTTCAAGGGTTATGAATATGAAAAACCGATTTCCCTCGCGGACCTGCAACCGGGCAGCGAAGGCATTTATCGCAACGTGTATCGCCACGCCGACGGCGACTTCATGCTCAGCCAGGGACGAATCTATCGCATCGAACTGGAAGGCGAACCACCCCGCTGGCGCTTGAGTGGCACCAGCAGCCGGACCTACAAACAGCCAGTCGCCCTCGATGAGTCAGGCCACTGGAACACCCACTACGCGGTGTACGGCACCGTGATCGAGGGTGGAGGCGTGGGCGGTGGCGCGGTGCTCGGGCACATGGCCGACGGGCTTGACCCACTCTGGCCTGCCGCCATTCGCCGCTGGCTGCCGCGCTGGTGGACCGACCGCGCCTTGCGCCGGCAATTGACCCTGACCCATACCGCAGAGGCCTACAGGGCGCGGCTCGATACCCAGACCCGCAGCAGCAACACCCTGCTTGAGCACTATTTCGGCCTCGAACTCCAGCACCGCCCAGCCCTTCGCTCCCGTGCCGATGTCGCCTGCGCGAACGATATCGACCTTGCCCAGGCCCAATACCTGAATATCGATGAGCTGATGCTGTATAGCCATGGCCGCAAACGCGTGCAGATCGAAGACATCCAAAGTCGCTGCGCCTGGATCATCGTCGACCGTTCGGTGCGGCGGATCAACCTGGCCAAGGAACGGCTGGTGGAACACCTCAATCGCATCGATCAGCTGATCGCCCGGTCAGATGCCACAGCGATCACCGATACCGCCGCGCACTTGCAGTTCATGGCGCAACGCAAGGAGGTCCGCAAAAACTTTCTCAAAGACTTCGATCAGCTCCATGCGACGGTCGAGGAAGCCAATCGCTGGAACCGCCGCATCACTAACCCGGCGCAAAAAAAGGAGATTGCGAAGGCCATGACGAACGTGAATGAGAAACTCAGCGAGGCCAATCACTACTACCTGAAAACGGCGCATACCCTGGAAATCATCACCCGTTATGACGCGGTGACCGACCTGTCCTGGACGTACTTCCAATTGCAGTTGAAAGTAGCCCGCAACAAGGTCGGCCGCGCGCTGCTGACGCAACATCAGCTACCCCAGGTGAGCGCCAACGTCAGCCAGCGCAGTAAAGTCCTCGAAGACTGCCTGGCCACCTATACCGAGTTCCGGCGTCAGCTGGGCGCCTGGACCCTCGGCTATCCGCAGCATTTGGACCTGGAACAGGTCACCGCGTTTCTGGACAATCTGGACAAGGTTGAAGATTTTGCACGCCGGGCCATCAAGACGCGACCTTCTGTGGTGCCCAAAGAAGGCCGGCCCGGACAGCAACTGTTCGAGACCGAGGACAACCAATTGCTGATCGGCATCGCCAGCACCGACGCCGTCACCCGACAAAAGCGCATCACCATCGAAGGGGTCGATGGCCACACGGAAACCTGGCTGCCGCGCTCCAGCGGCAAATATCGCCTCAGCGAGCCAACGGCTTCCGTACAGCCGGAACTGCCCACCGATGTCGGGCCACTGCTGACAGAAGCCAGGAACAGGCTGGAGGCGGCAAACGCCTACACCCGCAAAGTCGAAGGCTATGCGCGGCAGGACATGCTCCCGGTCGACCTTGAGCACATGATGGGCAGCGAGGCCACGGAGTTGACCATGCGTGCCCAGGCCATCGAACGCTTGTCGCCCACCGATGCCGTAGCGCTGCAACTGCGCAAGCGGGCGGATGAGATGTTGAGCACGGGGCGTACCTTGCGCATCAATCAAAGCATGAGCAGCAAAACCCCGACCGAAGGCTATCTGGACTATTTGGTTGAACAACAGAGGGTGGACATCCGCAAGGAAGGTGGCTTGCGCGACCTGGGCAAACGCGCCGACGGACGACGGGATTTCCTGCAGGAGTACGAGGTGCGCGACCTGCGCAGCGAACCGGCGCAAACCCTGTGGTACGCGCACTTCCACTACACCTCGGCCCAGCCGGCATTCGGTGAGTTCGTCAAAGGCCATCTGAAACTGCCGGAACAACGCAACCTCGGCCTGAAATGGCAACAGGCCGTGGCCGCCAGTGGCGGTACGGTCGACGCGATCTGGCGCGGCGACATCGGCAAACCGCTGGGCAACAAACACTTTTCCACGCTGTAAAATGACAACGACGGGGCACGCAATGTGCCCCGTCGTGGACAGCAACATCAACATGAGACAAACTCAACCTTTTCGGTTTATCTACAAGTTTTTCTCATGGAGCCTCCGGTGCTTGAAATCCGTCACCTCAAGACCCTGCACGCCTTGCGCGAAGCCGACAGCCTGGTGGATGCGGCCGATCGCCTGCACCTGACCCAGTCGGCCCTGTCTCACCAGTTCAAGGAACTGGAAGAGCGCATGGGCATGCCGTTGTTCGTGCGCAAGACCAAACCGGTGCGCTTCACCAGCGCCGGTTTGCGCCTGCTGCAATTGGCCGACGCCACCTTGCCATTGCTGCGCGCCGCCGAACGCGACATCAGTCGCCTGGCCGGGGGTACCGCCGGTCGCCTGCACATGGCCATCGAATGCCACAGTTGCTTCCAGTGGCTGATGCCGACCATCGACCAGTTCCGCGATGCCTGGCCGGAAGTCGAGCTGGACCTGGCCTCGGGTTTTTCCTTCGCCCCGCTGCCGGCCCTGGCCCGTGGCGACCTGGACTTGGTGGTGACCTCCGATCCGCTGGATCTGGCCGGGATCACCTATGTACCGCTGTTCACCTATGAAGCGATGCTCGCGGTGGCCAACCAGCACCGCCTGGCCGGCAAGGCCTATATCGTCCCCGAAGACTTGCTCCCGGAAACCCTGATCACCTACCCGGTGGAACGGGACCGGCTGGACATCTTCACCCGCTTCCTCGAACCCGCCGACATCGAACCGGCCCAGGTCCGCACCTCGGAACTGACGGTGATGATGATGCAGCTGGTGGCCAGCGGTCGTGGCGTGTGCGGCATGCCCCATTGGGCGCTGCACGAATACAGCTCGCGGGGTTATGTGAAAGCCAAGCGGCTGGGTGAGAAAGGTTTGTTCGCCACGCTGTATGCGGCGATCCGCGCCGACATGCTCGATGCACCGTACATGCGCGACTTCTTGCTGACGGCCAAGGACACGTCGTTTTCAACGCTCGACGGCGTTAGTGCAGTTCGCTGAAATGCGATCAAATGTGGGAGCGGGCTTGCTCGCGAAAGCGGCATAACATTCAAGATTGATGTTGCCTGACACACCGCTTTCGCGAGCAAGCCCGCTCCCACAGGGATCCCGGTGATCCTTATATTTCGCGCCACATGTGGATTTTGTCGAAGTAGTCCTCCCCCACCCGCACGGCCATCGGTTCCAGGCCAAACTGGACGAAACCGCAGCGCCGGTAGAGGTTGAACGCGGCATCGTTGCCGGCGGTGACGGTCAACTGGATCAGGCGCAAACCTCCATGGTGCTGCGCCTCGGCCAGTGCCGCCTGAACCAGTTCATAACCGAGCCCACGCTGACGGACCCCGGCGGTCACGTACATGCCAAACAGCGTCACCTTGTGCCGGGCCTTCTCCCGAGGCTCGAAGGCGAGGCCGACAATGCCGGCCAACCGGCCGTCCTCGAACGCCCCGAGCACCACATCCAGCTTGCTCGTCAGGCGCGACTCCCACCAGCCCAGCGGCATCGCCGCCCGCTCGCGCACACTCGAGGTGAAGGCCTGCGGGTGCAGGTCGTAGGCTTCGAGCATCAGTGCCCGATAGTCCAGGGCATGGCTGGCATCCAGTCGCTCGATCCACATGTTCAGGCCATCCGTTTTTGCTCAAGCATCAGCCGCAGCGCCAGTGCCGACAACACGAAGCCCATGAAATAGCGCTGCATCGCCAGCCAGGTGGGATTGTTAACGAACCACGAGGCGATGCCCGCGGCAAACATGGCGATCAGCAGGTTGACGCAGAAACTGACGCTGATCTGGGTCAGGCCGAGGATGAGGCTCTGGCTGAACACCGAGCCATGCTCCGGCGTGATGAACTGCGGAAACACCGACAGATAGAACACCGCGATTTTCGGGTTCAGGGCACTGGTCAGAAAGCCCATGGTGATCAGCTTGCGCGACGAATCCGGGGGCAACTGCTGCGCCTCGAACGGCGAGCGCGCACCGGGTTTGACCGCCTGCCAGGCAAGCCACAACAGGTACAGCGCACCGGCCCACTTCAACACCTCATAGGCCATCGGCACCGCCAGGAACACGGCGGTCAAACCGGCGGCCGCAGCAAACAGGTGCACGAAAAAACCCGCGACCACGCCGAGCAAGGAGATCACCCCGGCCTTGCGCCCCTGGCAGATCGAACGGGAGATCAGGTAGATCATGTTCGGCCCCGGCGTCAGTACCATCAGCAACGCGGCAGCGGCAAAAATCAGCAGGTCTTGGAGCGGGATCATGGGCGAGGTCCTTTGCGTGATGATCAGGCGATCGCAGTCAGCGATGCTCGATAAAACGGCAGGATCAGGTCCCGTGTCAATGGCGCCAGAACGACACCGCCCTCGGTGGCCGGGTCGATCCAGATCACCTCTTCGATCTCCGCCGCCGGAGTGACATCCGAATCAATGTTCAGTTGAAAGAGCTCGGCGTGTACGACAAAACCCGGTTCGTTGGCCGCCGGTGCCGAAAAGTGACCGAGGTAAACGGCCTGCGCCGGGTCGATGTCCAGACCCAGCTCTTCTTCCAGCTCCCGGGCCAGTGCATGAACCGGCAGCTCGTGAGGCTCGATCTTGCCGCCCGGCTGCATGAACGCCGTGGTACCGCGCTTGCGCACCAGCAGCGTGCGGCCGCCAGGGCCGATCAACAGGGCGGCGGCGATGCGGATGGTCCCGGAGGCAGGCATGGAAAACGTCGACATAAACAGAGGGCCTTTGACTCAAAAACGCCAAGGATCACATGTCTGCCAGCCGAGATCAAAAGCCTCGTGTAGGAGCTGCCGCAGGCTGCGATCTTTGATTTTTACGATCAAGATCAAAAGATCGCAGCCTGCGGCAGCTCCTACACGGGGGTGTTACGTGGCTTCCTGGAAATCCATCTCCGGCGGCTGCCGACGGAAACCGCCGGTCAACACCGCCAGGTACACCACGCCAATCGCCAGCCAGCTCAACCCCAGGTACACCGCCAGGTGATCGAGGCTGACCATCAACCACAAATCCGCTGCCAGGCCGATGAACGGAAACAGCAGGAACAGCACGAATTCGCGCAGGCCTTTTTTGTCGCCACCGATCCAGTAATGGAAGATCACCGACAGGTTCACCAGGCTGAACGCCAGGAACGCACCGAAGTTGATGAACGAGGTCGAGGTGGTGACGTCCAGTTTCAGTGCCAGCAACGCCACCACCGCGCACAGCAGGATGCTGTTGATCGGCGTACCGAAGCGTTCGTGCAGGGTGCCGAAAAACGACTTCGGCAGCACGCCGTCGCGTCCCATGGCGTACAGCAGCCGCGAACCGCTGGCCTGGGCCGACAGGCCCGAAGCAAATTGGCCGACGATCAGGCCGATCAGGAAGATCGAGACGAACAGGTCACCGCCGATGTTGCGGGCAATTTCATAGGCCGCCGAGTCGACACTCTCGAACTGGAACGACGGATGAGCGATCTGTACGAAGTACGACACGCCGACGAAAATCAGCCCGCCGATCAGGGTGATCAACATGATCGCCCGGGGAATGGTACGGCGTGGATCGCGGGTTTCTTCGGTGAGGGTGCTGACGGCGTCGAAGCCGAGGAACGAGTAGCAGGCGATGGCCGCACCGCTCATGATCAACGGCATCTGCATGTCGCCATTGAAGAAGGGCTTGATCGACCACAACGGCGTGCTCGCATCACCACCGACGTAATGCACGCACAGCGCAACGAAGGCGATCAGCACCAGGAACTGCACCAGCATCAGCAGGGCGTTGATGCCGTTGGCCAGTTTCAGGCCAACGATATTGATCGCACTGGTGATGCCGATGAATGCCAGCACCCAGATCCACTGCGGCACCGCCGGGAACGCGGAGTTGAGGTAGGCCGCGCCGATCAGCCAGATCGCCATCGGCAAAAACAGATAATCGAGCAGCACGGCCCAACCGGCGATGAACCCGAGTTTCGGGCTGATGGCCTTGCGCACATAGCTGTAGGCCGAGCCGGCCACCGGGAAGGCCGAGGCCATGCGGCCGTAGCTCATGGCGGTGAAGAACATCGCCACCAGCGCCGCGAGGTACGCGGCCGGTACCATGCCGGCGGTGGATTGAGCGAGGATGCCAAAGGTGCCGAGTACAATGATCGGCGTCATGTAGGCGATGCCAAACAGCACCACCGACCCCAGAGACAGGGTGCGTTGCAAACGAGCCATGAGCGACTACTCCGAATTTTATTGGATTTATGGCAGAGCCGGGTTTTTCGCGGTTGTTAAAAAAGATCGCAGCCTTCGGCAGCTCCTACATGGATCGCGGTCCCCTGTAGGAGCTGCCACAGGCTGCGATCTTTTGATCTTCAGCCCTTGGGAATCATCAGCTCGCGCAATCCGCAAGCATGCTCAACCACCTCCCCCGGCAACCTCAGCCGCTGATCATCCAGGTACCGATAATCCTGGCGCGCCGCCGTCAACTGCTTCAGGTCCAGTTCAACGGCAAACTGCCCCTCCTCGCGCCCGGCCTCGAACAGCAGCGTGCCCAGCGGATCAACCAGCGCACTGCCGCCGGCAAACAACAAACCACCATCCCCCTCTTCCACCCGATTGACCATCAGCGCAAAGGCCTGGTTTTCCTGGGCGCGGGCCATGATGGCGGTGCGGTGGGTCGGGCCGTAGGGGTCCATGTTGCCGTTGGTGACGATCAACAGCTCGGCGCCCAGTTGCGCCAGGGCGCGGGCGCTTTCGGGGAATTCGATGTCGTAGCAAATCAGCAGGCCCACGCGCACGCCGTTCCACAGGCAGGTGGCGTAGCGATCACCCGCCTCGTACACACCGCGATCCGAGGCCCACAGGTGGGTCTTGCGGTACTTCAGCGCGATGCCTTCAGGGGTGATCAACAGCGTGGTGTTGTAGAAGCGACCGTCGTCGTTCTCGGCCAAGCCGATGGCCACGGCAATATTGCGTTCGCGCGCAGCGGCGATTACCGCGCTGACGGACGGCCCCTCAAGGGATTCGGCGACATCGGTCACGGACTCCGCCGAAGGGAAACCCATCAAATGACCTTCGGGGAACATGATCAGCTGCGTATCGGCTGCGCATGCGGCGATGGCCGCCAGGGTGCGTTCGAGGTTGTAGGCCGTGTCGTTGTCACGGCCTGCCAATTGGGCGAGTTCGACCTTCATGGGTATTCCTTGTTATGGACCGGGCGGCAGAAAGATTGCCCGGTCGGTGTCTGTGCGCCAGTATGCGCAGCAAGCAAGCGGGCGGGGAATCACGCCGCTGGGGTAACACGATAGGGGTAGATGCATGGCACTCTCGTTGGACGACATCGCCTGGCACCGCTCGGTGGGGCAACTGATCGACGCCCTGGACAAGCCCAATTTCTGGACCCAGCTTGTCCGGTTGCTGGATCAGTACGTGCCCTTCGACAGCTGGGTGGCCCTGCTTTTCAGCGCCGATCAGCGCCCACAGGTGTTCGCCGAATGCCCCGGCGAGGACGGCAGCCCCGACCAGTTGTTCCAGGATTACCTGCGCGGCCTGTACCTGCTCGACCCCTTCTACATCGCCTGCCGCGAGCAGTCGCGCACCGGGCTGTATCGCCTGTCGGAAGTGGCCCCGGAGCACTTCGAGCTGACCGAGTATTACCAGCGCTACTTTCGTCTGAATGTGGTGGCCGACGAAATCCAGTTCAATTGTCAGCTCGAAGGCGACCGCACGCTGTGCCTGTCCCTGGGCAGCACGCAGCGCTTCAGCGGCCAGCAGATCGCCTTGTTGTCGTTGATCCAGCCATGGGTGCTCGGCCTGTTGCGCCAGCGTCTACCCTATGAAATCAACGAAGTCGTGGCCCTCGCTCCCGCACCGCCACAAGCCGACTGGCGGGTGCAACTGGAGGCTTCGGTGCAGCAACTCAAAGGTGCGCAGTTGACGGCCCGGGAGCTGGATGTCGGGCGTTTGATGCTCAGCGGTTGCTCCAGCAAAGAAATCGCCCGTAAGCTGGAAATCTCTGTCGAAACCGTGAAAGTCCACAAGAAACACATGTACAGCAAGCTGGGGATCAAATCCCAGTCCGAGCTGTTTTCGATTTTTCTCCAGGCACAAAATGCCTGACAGCTGTTGAAGGGAAACTCATACCTGTGGCGAGGGGGCTTGCCCCCGTTCGGCTGCGAAGTAGTCGCAATTCCAGGATATGCGTCCTCCCTGATACAACTCAGGGCCACTGGTTTCTGGGACTGCTTCGCAGCCCAACGGGGGCAAGCCCCCTCGCCACAAAAGTAGCCATGACACCGAATAATTGAGTCCGAACCCAAGGAAACCGTATGAGCCTGTCACTCCTGAGCCGCTACGCCTTCTTTGCCGTCTGCGTGATCTTCACCCTCGCCAGCCTGCCCTTTCTTGACTATGACTGGCTCTGGCCGATCGCCGCCGTCACCGGCGTCCTCAGCCTGATCGGCCTGTTCGATCTGCTGCAAAGCCCCCATGCGGTGCGCCGCAATTACCCGATCCTCGGCAATATCCGCTACCTGGTCGAAGGCATCCGCCCGGAAATCCGCCAGTACCTGCTTGAATCCGACAGCGACGCCCTGCCCTTCTCCCGGGCCCAGCGCTCGCTGGTTTACTCCCGGGCCAAGAACGAAACCGCCGACAAACCCTTCGGCACCCTGATCGACGTGTATCAGTCGGGCTTCGAGTTCATCGGCCACTCCATGCGCCCGGCGCCGTTGAGCGACCCGAGCAGATTCCGCGTCACCGTCGGCGGCCCGCAGTGCACCCAGCCGTATTCGGCGTCGGTGTTCAACATCTCGGCCATGAGTTTCGGTTCCCTCAGCGCCAACGCCATTCGCGCGTTGAACCAGGGTGCCAAGCTGGGCAATTTCGCCCATGACACCGGCGAAGGCAGTATCAGTCCCTATCACCGGGAACACGGCGGCGACCTGACCTGGGAACTGGGCAGCGGTTACTTCGGCTGCCGCACCAGCGACGGTCGCTTCGACCCGGAACGCTTCGCCGCGCAAGCCCGCACGCCACAGGTGCGGATGATCGAAATCAAGATGAGCCAGGGCGCCAAGCCCGGCCACGGCGGCATCCTGCCCAAGCACAAGGTCACCAAGGAAATCGCCGAAACCCGCGGCATCCTCATGGGCGAGGACTGCGTGTCACCCTCGCGCCACACAGCGTTTTCGACGCCGATCGAAATGATGCATTTCATCGCACAACTGCGTGAGTTGTCCGGCGGCAAACCAGTGGGCTTCAAGTTCTGCCTCGGCCATCCCTGGGAGTTCATGGGCATTGCCAAGGCCATGCTGGAGACGGGCATCCTCCCGGACTTCATCGTGGTCGATGGCAAGGAAGGCGGTACCGGTGCCGCGCCCGTGGAGTTCACCGACCACATCGGCGTGCCGATGCGCGAAGGCCTGCTGTTCGTCCACAACACCCTGGTGGGCCTGAACCTGCGGGACAAGATCAAACTCGGCGCCAGCGGCAAGATCGTCAGCGCCTTCGACATCGCCAGCGTGCTGGCCATCGGTGCCGATTGGGCCAACTCGGCGCGCGGCTTCATGTTCGCCATCGGTTGCATCCAGTCGCAGAGCTGCCACACCAACAAATGCCCGACCGGTGTCGCCACCCAGGACACCCTGCGCCAGCGCGCGCTGGTGGTGCCGGACAAGGCCCAGCGCGTATTAAACTTCCATCGCAACACCCTCAAGGCCCTGGCGGAAATGCTCGCCGCCGCCGGCCTCGAACATCCGTCGCAGTTGTCGGCCAAGCATCTGGTGCGACGCATGTCGGCGACCGAGATCAAGCTGTTCTCGCAGCTGCACGTTTTCCTCAAGCCAGGGGAATTGCTGACCGGCGAAGTGAACGGCGAGTTCTACTCGCGGATGTGGCAGATGGCCCGGGCCGACAGTTTCGAGCCCAACGAGGTAGCCGCCGCCTGACCCAGCCCCACCCTGCAGGAGCTGCCGCAGGCTGCGATCTTTTGATCTTCGCCCGTCACCACCGCAGCGTTTTGCTCGGGGCCGGCTCCTTCATCACGATAAAACCGTAATCGCCAATCAGGTAAATCCGGTAGAACTGGCTGTCCACCAGCGCCGGATAGCCCTGATAGCCGACCCGCGTCGCATTGCGCCGCTCGCGCTCAGCCACCACATTGGTGATGCCCGCTTTCGGCAGGTTCTCGGCCAGCATGTAAAAATCGGTATTGAGCAGGTAGTGCAGCACCGGCATCTGCTTGAACGAGCCTGCCGCCGCCACCAACCAATGGTCGGAGTAAGTCACCGAGAGGTAGATCCGTCTGGCCTCGCGCAGCGACTGATGACTGGCGATATCGTACGCAAGACCGGCCAGCGCCGTGGACGCGAAGGTTTTCTGCACCGTCAGCACCCGGCCATAGGCGAACGACAAAGACAGCATGGCCAGCAGCGGAATGATCAACAACAGTGGCAGTCGCTCATGAATCGACGCCAGCGCCAGATGGCTCAAATAGCACAGCAACACCAGCAGCACGGCGAAGCCCATCAAGGTGCGGGCGCCCTCGTTGAAGTCGCGGAAAAACAGCGCGACACCGGACACCAATAGCGTCACCACCGGCAATGTCAGCAAGCACATCACGCCGATCAACAGCTTCTTCGGCCCGTCGTCCTGACGCGCCGCCACGTTCAGTCCCAGCCGCACCGCCCCGGCTATCGCCAACAACAGCAACCCGCCGAACACCCAGAGCCATCCGCCATGGAACAGCAGCACGACTTTCTCGAGGACCCGGGCCATGTTGATCTGGATTTGCAATAAAGGATGCGCCGTCCAATTGAGCAGCAACGTGCGATTGGAGTCCATGAACGGATAAGCGCTGACGCTGTAGACCAACCCGCCGAGGATGACCTGGGCGGCTTTCCAGCCCAACAGGTCGCGCCATGGCACCGGGGCGGTTTTATCGTTGACAGCCCTGAGCAATTCCAGGCAACACAGGCCCAGGAACACATTCAGGCTGATCTGATACAACCCCAGCGCCAGTGCAATCAGGAACGAGGGCACCAGCCATTGCACGCTGCGCCACGGATGACGAAAGGTGATCGCGTAGATCACCGCCACCAGGCTCAGGGCCGTGGCGGGACCGTCGTATTGATAGGACAGGTTCTGCAGGAAGAACGGGTTGTACCAGAGCGGCAACAGCACCAGGCAGCAAGCGACGGTCGGCTGGCGAAAGTAATGGAAGGTCAGGCTGCTCAGCGCGGCCGCTATGGCCAGCGTGGCGATCAACAGGGGTAAGGGAAAGATGTTCGGCGCGGCATGGCTGAAGGTCAACGCGTTGTAGAACAGCTGGGCGAAAAGTCGACCCTGTTCGGACCAGGCCATGCCCGCCGCCAGCGAGCGCCAGTTGTCGTCGATGTAGGGATAGTCCGCGAGTATCAACGGCAGGACATACACCAGGGTGGCGAGCAGAAAAAACCGCCAGACCTGATGCCGGCTGAGCTCGCGAACGAAAAAGTCGCTGAACCGGCCCATGCTAGTGCCCGCCCCGGTCTTTACCGCCGACGATGTCCTTGATCACATAACGCGGCCGGTGCTTGGCCTCGATGTAGATGCGACCGATGTACTCGCCGAGGATGCCGATGCCGATCAGTTGCACGCCACCGAGAAACAGGATCGCGGTCATCAGCGACGGATACCCGGGGACGTTGTTGCCGAAGAAAATCTTGTCCAGCACCATGTACACCGCGTAAAGCACCGCGAAAACCGACACCGCGCCACCAACGTAAGTCCACAAGCGCAGCGGCACGGTGCTGAACGAGGTCACGCCTTCCAGGGCCAGGTTCCACAGCTTCCAGCCATTGAACTTGCTGCTCCCCGCCACCCGCCCCGCCCGCTCGTACTCCACCATCACGGTGTTGAACCCGGCCCACGACAACACGCCTTTCATGAACAACTGATGCTCGGGCAGGGAACGGATCACGTCGACCACCTTGCGATCCATCAGCCGGAAATCCCCGACGTTTTCCTCGATCCGGGTGTAGGCGATGCGATTGAGCACGTGGTAGAAAATCGACGCGCTGTGACGCCTGAGGTAGCCGTCGACGTCGCGATTGCGGCGCTTGGCAAGCACCACATCGGCGCCCTTCTGCCATTGCTCGACCAACAGCGGTATGACGCTGATCGGGTCCTGCAGGTCGACATCCATAGGGATCACGGCATCGCCGCTGGCATGCTCCAGGCCGGCAAACAGGGCCGGTTCCTTGCCGAAGTTGCGCGAGAAATTGATCAGCAGCACCTGCTCATCGGCTTCAGCCAGCGCCGTCGCCTGCTCGGCTGTGCGGTCGGAGCTGCCGTCGTTGATGAAGACGATTTCAACCTCGGCATCGCCCAGTTTCAACTCGCGACGCACCGCCTGGTAAAACAGGTTGATCGACTGCTCCTCGTTGAATACCGGGACGATGAGCGAGATTTTCATTGATCACGCTCGCGAAACACCACGTATTTGGAATACAGGAAGCCAAACACCAGGCTCAACGCGGAAAACAGCATGACGGTGAGCAGGCCATGCAGGCGCCACACATCACCCAGGTGACCGACGCCCAGGCTCAGTGTCCCCATGCCCAGAAGAAACAGCAGATAACCGCCGATCGTGGCACTGGCGGCGAAGGTAAATTGCGCGTTCATGTAGAAGGAAAACGACGCAGCCACGCAGAAGGCGCTCAGGTTGCTGATCGCCTGACTGAGGCCGGCCGCCACGCTCAACAGGAAAAAGATCTGCCAGTGAATCAGGGTGTTGGCGACCCCGATCACCGTGTAACTGGACAGCCCTTTCCACAACAGTCTCATGTGAGGCTCCCGTTTCAAGAACGTTGTACTTATTAGTATTTGAGCCTGTCTGCTGTCAGAAATCGCAGATTGACCGAGCTTTCAGACCAGCGGTTGAGCCTTGGAGCAACGCCCGAGACATCCGGTAATATCCCGGTTTTGCAATTCACTGCGAATCACGCCACCCTGCGCGCCGCCGACTTGGCGCGCGGCCCTTTGCGCCCGCAGCCAATCCCATTTTCACTCGCTGATACGAGCCTGCTGTCATGACGTTAGCGCGCGATCACCGGATCGACTTTTTTCGTGGCCTGGCACTGATCTTCATCTTTTGGGATCACGTGCCCCACAACCCATTGGGGCAAATCACCCTGCGTAACTTCGGTTTCAGCGATGCAGCCGAGGTTTTCGTGTTTCTGGCCGGTTACGCCGCGGTGCTGGCGTACGGCAAAGTCCTGGCGCGCGAAGGCTTTCTGATCGCCTGTGTGAAAATCCTGCGCCGGGCGTGGGTGCTCTACGTGGTGCATATCTTCCTGCTGGCGATGCTGATGGGCATTGTGTTTTTCGCCAACAGTCACGTGGAAACACGGGATCTGGTGGAAGAAATGGGCATGCATCATTTCATCAGCAACCCACAGCAGGCCCTGATCGATGAACTGCTGTTGCGCTTCAAGCCGAACCTGATGGACCCGTTGCCGCTGTACATCGTGCTGCTGGCCGGGCTGCCCCTGGTCCTGCCAATACTGGTGCGCAAGGCCTCGGTGGTTGTCGCTATGTCAGTGGCGCTGTACCTGATGGTGCCACTGGCGGGCTGGAACCTGGCGGCCATCAAGGACGGCGTGTGGTACTTCAACCCGGTCGCCTGGCAGTTGCTGTTCGTGCTTGGCGGTGCCGCGGCGATTCACAGCCAGCGCCCGCGCTTGCCCGAGACCCGCCCATTGGTACGCCAGCCCTTGTTTGTGAGTGCGGCGCTGTATGTCGTGGTCGCGGGGGTGTTGACCGTCCTGTGGCGTTGGCCGGACCTGCACGATGCCGTGGTGCCCGCGAGCCTGCAAAACGTCTTCTACCCCATCAGCAAGACCAACCTGTCCCCCGTGCGCCTGCTGCACTTCCTCGCACTGGCCTACGTCACGGCCAAACTGATGCCCGACAGCGGATGGACGCAAAACTGGCTGGCGCAGCAAAGCTGCCGCATGGGCCGTTTCTCGCTGGAGATTTTCTGCCTGGGCGTGCTGCTGGCGCCTTTGGCGGACATGGTCAATGCCCTGACCGACGATGCGTTTGCCATGCAGATCTTCACGGCCCTGGTGGGTGCCGGGCTGATGGCGTTGCTGGCAACCTGGCTTGAGTTCAACAAGCGTTTGAACCAGCCAATCAAAAGATCGCAGCCTGCGGCAGCTCCTACAGAAGCAGACCGCGCCCCCCTGTAGGAGCTGCCGCAGGCTGCGATCTTTTGATCTTCAAAAAAAGCCCCGGTCAAATGGACCGGGGCACATTCACGAAACCGAACGCACCGCCCCCTGCGACACATTGGTCGGTTGCAACTTGAACACATAGAACAGCACCGTCAGCAGCACCAAAAACGCAGGCCCCACATACAACCCCACGCGGGTATCCGGGAAGTACGCCATCAGGCCGACCACCAGCACCAGGAACGCCAGCGCCAGGTACGAACTGACCGGGTAAAGCCACATGCGATATTTCAGGCCGGCCGCTTCGCTGGCGCTCAGCCCTTTACGGAACTTGAGCTGGGCCAGCAGGATCATCACCCAGGTCCATATCGCGCCGAAGGTGGCAATGGCCGTCACCCAGACAAACACTTTTTCCGGCACCAGATAGTTCAGCAGTACGCCCAACAGCAAGGCGCCAATCGACAGCAGCAATGCACGACGCGGCACGCCGTTGTTCGAGGTCTTGGCAAAGCCGGCCGGGGCCTGGCCGTTCTGCGCCAGGCTGTAGAGCATGCGCCCGGTACTGAAGATGCCACCGTTGCAGGACGACAACGCCGCCGTGATCACCACGAAATTGATGATACCCGCCGCGGTCTTGATGCCCAGGCGCTCGAAGGTCATCACGAACGGACTGCCCTGGGTACCGATTTCATTCCACGGGTAGATCGACAGGATCACGAACAACGCGCCGACGTAGAACAGCAGGATCCGCCAGAACACCGAGCCGATCGCGTTCGGAATGGTCTTCTGCGGGTTCTTCGCCTCACCGGCGGTCAGGCCGATCATCTCCACGCCCAGGTAGGCGAACATCACCATTTGCAGGGACATCAATACGCCTTGCACGCCGTTGGGCATGAAGCCGCCGTGGGTCCACAGGTTGGAAACCCCCAGGGCCACGCCGTCGTTGCCGAAACCGAAGGCGATGATGCCGATGCCGCCGAACACCATCGCAATGATGGTGACGATCTTGATCAAGGCAAACCAGAACTCGAACTCACCGAAAGCCTTGACCGCGATCAGGTTGATCGAGCCCATGCTGATCAACGCAGCGAGCGCCCAGATCCAGCGCGGTACATCGGGAAACCAGATCCCCATGTACACCGCCACGGCCGTGATTTCCGCGACGCAGGTCACCAGCCACAGGAACCAGTAGTTCCAGCCGGTCAGGAAGCCCGCCAGCGGGCCCAGGTAGTCTTGGGCGTAACGGCTGAACGAGCCGGCAACCGGGTTGTGCACGGCCATCTCGCCGAGGGCGCGCATGATCACCAGGATCGCCAGACCGCCGATGATGTAGGACAGCATGATGGCCGGGCCGGCCATTTCGATGGCCTTGGCCGAGCCCAGGAACAGGCCGACGCCGATACAGGCACCGAGTGCCATCAGGCGAATATGCCGCTCGCCGAGTTCACGTTTGAGCGGACCGCCCTGAGCGGCCTCGCCTTGGGGCAGGTGATTGCCTACGGGCATTGGGGACAACCTCGTCTTGTTATTGGATATGACCACCGAGTGGCGAAGCGCAGGCCGATAAGCCGTCGCCTCCCGAACCGGCCCTGCCTCGTGGGCAACGCTGTCCTGTAGGAAAAACCCGCAAGATCAGTGGGAAAAGCGGCGCCGAGTATTGCACAACAATGGTGCATCGTCATGCCCCTGCCAAAGCCTGGAAAGCTCTAACTCAGGTGTTTCAGACAGCCCCCTCCACTGTGGCGAGGGAGCTTGCTCCCGCTGGACTGCGAAGCGGTCCCCATACCAGCAACCCTTATCTGTCTGGAGTTCTGCGCCTGCTGCGCAGTCGAGCGGGAGCAAGCTCCCTCGCCACAACAGCGCTACCTGGATCCGAATCCTTCAATGAGTTGGGAAATTTCACTCAGCCAATACAGGTTCAAGCAGGAAAGCGAGGAGCTAGCGTACTTAGACAGCAGTTAAAGGACGCAACGGAATGCACCCACATCCAAACTCTCACCGACTGCGTTACGGACGGTACTCAGAACCAGGACGGGGCTATCTGATAACCGCGGTCGTGCATCAGCGCCGCCAAATATTCGCAAACTGGCGGGTTGGACGCCTTTTGGTTGAAGAGCTAAGGCGAGCCCATGATCAAAAATGGGTCGATTCAATGGCTTGGGTCATCATGCCGGACCACTTCCACTGGTTAATCCAGCTTGAGCAGCAAACGCTGGCGCGACTCATGCAAGCCATCAAATCCCGGAGCACCCTCACCATCAACCGGGCATTGAACGAAAGCGGAGCCTTCTGGCAAACCGGCTACCACGACCGGGCCATTCGCGATGGAGAGGACCTTCTACCGTTCGCCCGCTACATTGTTGCCAATCCACTCAGGGCTGGGCTTGTGGATAAAATTGGCGACTACCCGCTCTGGGATGCGTGCTGGCTCTGAATAAAGCTCCCAATGTTTGCTCCTTTTTGTGGCGAGGGAGCTTGTCGGATCGCCGCACCGTCCCGCTCGACTGCGTAGCAGTCGTAAAACCAGAGAACCAGATCAACCGGACGAATCGCATTTATCAGGCTGGGGGCCGCTTCGCAGCCCAGCGGGAGCAAGCTCCCTCGCCACAGGAAACGGCAATAACCCGACATTTTGCCCTTCACATTTTTTTCACCCTCGCCAACCACCGTCTAAGCTTGAGTCAAGTCCGATCAATCTGCGTGAATGGATCAGTCGACTATGGGCGCTTTATGGCAAACCGATTCGAGTAAAACCGTGGTTCCGACTGAGAGTGTGGATGAAGCGCCTATACCTGAAAAACCCCGTCGCTCCAGGCATGGATGGGGAGCGTTCTGGCTATTGCTGCTGATTATCGCGATTGTCGTGGGGCTGGCCGCCATGAGGGAGATGCGCACCTCGAGGTTCCAGGCCCGGGAAGTCAGCAAATACGCCGCGTCACTGAACTATGAGCTCAAACCCGGCCCCAGCGATGCGATTCGCTATCCGGGCGACGGCCCGTTCGATCGGCGCCTGGGCTACAGCTCGCTGGATGAGTTCCTGCCGCGCCTGATCAAGCGCAACTTCGTCGTTGAGGCGCAAACCCGCTTTTCTCCGGAACTGTTGAAGTACACCGACAAAGGCCTGTTCGTGCCTTATGCCGAGAAAATCCAGGCCGGGTTGTCGATCACCGATTGCCGCGCAGCGCCGCTGTACCAGTACAACTACCCGCAACAGCTTTATTCAACCTTTGCCTCGATCCCGCCGGTGGTGGTCAACAGCCTGCTGTTCATCGAGAACCGCTTCCTGCTCGACCCCAGGCAGCCGCTCGCCAACCCGGCGGTGGACTGGCCGCGGTTCGGCATGGCGGCGTGGTCCCAGTTGGCCAAGATGTTGCACGTGCCCGGCCAATCCGCCGGTGGCAGTACCCTGGCCACGCAACTGGAGAAGTACCGGCATTCCCCCGATGGCTTGACGGTCAATGGCGCGGAAAAAATTCGCCAGATGATTTCTGCCACCGTACGCGCCTATCAGGCCGGGCCACAAACCCTCGAAGCGCGTCAGAACGTGGTTCGCGACTACCTCAACAGCGTTCCGTTGTCAGCCGTACCGGGCCACGGTGAAGTGCATGGCATGGCTGAGGGTTTGCGTGTGTGGTACGGCTCCGATTTCGATAGCGCCAACAAGGTACTGAACAGCACCGCGACGGATCCAAAAACCATGGCGGAAAAAGGCCTGGCCTTGCGTGAAGTGCTGTCGTTGATGATTGCGCAGCGCCGCCCGTCGCATTACCTGACCAAAGGCCATGACGAACTGGCCGACCTCACCGACAGCCATATTCGCCTGCTGGCGCAAAACCACGTGATCGACGCCGACTTCGCCGCCGCCGCCCTGGCCAGCAAAGTGACCTACCGCGACTGGGCCACCCAGCCGACCATGCAACCGATCGAAACCAACAAGGGCATCAGCGTGGCGCGCAGCCGTCTGGCCGGCATGCTCAACCGCCCTCTGTATGACCTCGACCGCCTTGACCTCTCCGCCACCAGCACCCTGCAAGGCGAGTTGCAATCCGAGGCCACCGAATACCTGAAAAAGCTCGCCGACCCTGAGTTTGCCACGCAAATCGGCCTGATCGGCGAACGCCTCCTGACCACCACCAGCACCACCCAGGTGCGCTATAGCTTCACCTTGTTCGAACTGACCCCGGACGGCTCGCGGGTTCGGGTACAGACCGACAGCACCGACCAGCCCTTCGACATCAATGAAGGCAGCAAACTGGAACTGGGTTCCACCGCAAAAATGCGCGTGCTGACCACCTACCTGCAAATCATCGCCGAGTTGCACGACAAATACGCCGGCATGGCCGTTCCGGAACTGAAGAAAGTCGAGGTGCCGGATCAGGACCGCCTGAGCCGTTGGGCAGTTGATTACCTGATCGAAAACAAGGACCGCGACCTGCAAAAAATGCTCGGTGCAGCCCTGGACCGCAAATACTCCGCCAGCCCTGGCGAGGCGTTTTTCACCGGGGGCGGCCTGCATGTGTTCCACAACTTCCGCAAGGAAGACAACGGCCGGATACCGACCCTGCGCGACGCCTTGCGCGAGTCGATCAACCTGCCGTTCATTCGCCTGATGCGGGACCTGGTGCGCTACACCACCTACTCCGGCCCGAACAGCAGTGCCGAACTGCTCAAGGACGACCGCGACCCGCGGCGTCAGGAATACCTGGCCGAGTTCGCCGACCGCGAAGGCACTTCGTTCCTGCTCAAGTTCTGGAAGAAGTACAGGAACAAGGACACCCAGGAACGGCTCGAAACCTTCCTGGACGGCATGCGCCCGACGCCGATCCGCATGGCCGCCGTCCATCGCTACCTGCTGCCACAGGCCAGCCAGGAAAGCTTCAACGCCTTCGTGCGCTCGCACCTGACGGGTGCCAAGCTCACGGAAAAACTCACTGACGAACGTCTCGTGCGGCTCTACGAAGCCTACGGTCCCGGTGTCTACGACTTGCCGGACCAGGGCTTCATTGCCAAGGTTCACCCGCTGGACCTGTGGATGATGGGCTACCTGCTCAATCACCCCGACGCCAAGTGGGCCGACGTCGTCAAAGCCAGCCAGTTCGAGCGCCAGGAGGTCTACAGCTGGCTGTTCAAAAGCCGGCACAAGGGCGCCCGTGACAGTCGCATCCGCACCATGCTGGAGATCGAGGCATTCCTCGACATTCACCAGCGCTGGCAGAAAGTCGGTTATCCGTTCGACCACCTGGTGCCGTCGCTGGCCACCGCCATCGGCAGCTCCGGTGACCGGCCCGCAGCCCTGGCCGAATTGATCGGCACCATCCTCAATGATGGCGTGCGTATGCCGACCCTGCGTATCGACAGCCTGCATTTCGCCGCGCACACACCCTATGAAACCCAACTGATCAATGACCCCGACGTCGGCAAACGGGTGATGCCATCCGAAGTCGCCACGGCCATGCGCGAAGCCCTTTCGCAAGTGGTGGATGCCGGTACGGCCAAACGCGTGTCCGGCAGTTTCAAACTCGCCGACGGCAGCCCGCTGGCGATGGGCGGCAAGACCGGTACCGGTGACAACCGCATTGAGGCCATTGGTTCGGGCGGGCGGATCCTGAGTTCCAAATCGCTCAACCGCACGGCCACGTTCGTGTTCTACATCGGCGATCACCATTTCGGTACGCTGACGGCGTTCGTGCCGGGTCGCTCGGCGGAGAGCTTCACCTTCACCTCGGCGTTGCCGGTGCAGGTGCTCAAAGGCATGGCGCCGATCCTGACGCCGTACCTGCAACCGGGCACCCACACGATGTGCCAGCCAAAGGCGACAACCGAGGCAACCGCCCGCCGCTAGGCATGGATCGGCAGATGTGCCCGCATGGCTGTAACTATGTATTTTTCACTCCTGATTTTTACCGGGTTCGGGGCGCAATCGACGTCGTTCCGAACCGGTTTTTGCGCTTTTTTTGGGGCTGCCGCCTGCCTAGTCTGATCGCTCCATCCATGATCAACGGACGATCAGGCAATGCCCCACCCACATCGAATTTCAGACCCGGATCAAAGCATCCACTTCGACCTGGTCAGGAAGGCCATCCCCTCCTGGCTATCAGAGGCTTCACTCCCCCGTATCAACGCACTGAAAACTGACCGGGTAAGCATTCCCGACTGGCAGGCTGACGCCGCAAAAGCGTTACAGGAGCGTTTGAAACAGGGGATCAAGCTCGGCTGGAACGCGCAAAACGATGTCGATAGAGCGCTCAGCAAACTGCAGGATGTCTACGCCTTCGCCAAACCCTTGTTGCAACAGACACTGAACGAACGTTTCGGCGTTGAAGATGACGTCGAAGAGACCTGGTTGCGGCTGTATGCACCAGCACAGTCATGGGGTCATAACTTTACCGGCGCAACCACCAGCCGTACCGTCTCGCTGCTGGATGCCGCCCTGCACAATTTTTCCAGAGACGAGGCGTTCACCCAGGACTCCGAATTCATCACCCGCCCCGACGCACGCGGGCATTTCAGCGTGGTACAGCTCAAGCACAAGCTGAGTATCGAGCAGTTCAAGTCGCTGTGCCGCGAACTGGATATCGGCAGCCGTTACCAACAACACCTGAGAGATTTTCTGCTGCCGCATAACCGGGTGGCCAGCAACGTCCTGCGCCACAAAGTCAGCCTCAGCCACAAGACCGCGCTCAACATCGCGGCGAACATGGCGCTGATGAAAAACGACATCGGGCAGGATGCCTTTGACCTGGTGCAGGGACTGCTCGATGACCGCAAGAACCTGCGCTGGAGCGGCCGCACCGTCGACTGCTACAACCTGTCGATGATGGACATTCACCTGACCGGCATCGTGCTGATCACCCCTGATGCCAACACCGCGACCGATTCCGTGCCCGTGATCGCCTATGTTCCCCATGATCCGCAGCACCCGCTCAAGCAGTACCCGTCGTTGCTCGAGTTCATGGCCGAATTGACACGCCAGCTGCGCGATACCAGCGCCCCTCGCAGCTACCAACAATTCTTCAGCCGGTTCGTGCCCCATCAGCAGCGCGGGCATTTCTTTGCCGGGTTGAACGACCGACTGAGCAAAGTCAAATGGCAACCGGCCCCGGCCGGCTCCAACTTGCCGAGCTGGCGGGAAACGCCGGTGGATAACCCCAACCTGCAATTTCAGCTGTCGAGCGTCAGGAACGATCGGGACACTGTTTTCAACGGCGACCTGTGGGGCTACTTCCACCGACAAAAAATCAACAAGGTACTCAACGACGCATGGGACATCGCGATTTCCACCGAGTACGCCGACCGCATGGCCCGCTGGGCCTGGTGGGACAACCTGGAGAAAATGCTCTCGGGCATTCTCAATGCCGCGTTGCTGGTGGTGACGCCACTGGTGCCCGGCCTGGGTGAACTGATGCTGGCCTACACCGCGTATCAACTGACCGATGAGGTGGTCGAGGGCCTCGTCGATCTGGCCGAAGGCCGCGTCGCCGAGGCTGGCGAACAAGCCATCGGCGTGCTGCAAAGCGTGGTGCAACTGGGTGCGTTCGCCGCGGGAGGTGCGATCGGCAACGTCGCAAGGGCGAAACTCTCGCCGTTTTTCGAAAGCTTGAAACCGGTGCAGTTGGCAAACGGTGAGACTCGCCTGTGGAACCCTGACCTCAGCCCCTATCAACGAACCGACGTGGATCTACCCACGGACGCCCGGCCTGATGGACAGGGTCTTCACCAGCATCAGGGCCGGCGCATCCTGCGCCTGAACGATCAACACTTCGAAGTGCTGGAAGATCCGGTCACCGGACAACAGCGCATCCGCCATCCGCAGCGTTTCGATGCCTACGCACCGACCCTGCGCCACAATGGTCACGGGGCCTGGGTCTGCGAAACGGAAAACCCGCGCGAGTGGGAAGGCTCGACATTGATGCGGCGACTTGGTCACAGCGTCGATGGTTTCAACAATGAACAACTGGAACAGATTCGCCAGATCAGCGGTACCCATGAAGCCGCACTGCGGCGGATGCACATGGACAGCTCGGCACCACCGCCATTGCTGACCGATACCCTGCAACGCCTGGGCTCACCCGTGCCTGCCAGCACCCCGCTACCCGCCGACAGCGTTGCGCTGTTCAGCGAATTCCCCGACCTGCCCGACACGGTGGCGCAAGGCATTCTCGCCAACGCCAGCGCCGCGGAACGCCAACAGATCGAGCAGAAAAAGCGCCTGCCGCTGCGTCTGAAAAGCCAGGCGCGAGAACTGCAATTCGAGACGCAATCGGTGCGCGCCGCCCACGGTCTGTACGATGACGCGTTGATCAACATCGACACAGAACGCCTGGTGCTGGGCACCTTGCGCATCAACAGCGACACCTTCGGTGAGCTGCGCATCGAGATCAGGGAAGGCACATTCGACGGTGAACTGCGCTGCAGCGCCGGGCCCGAGAGCGCAGCGCGGGTCCGGGTGTTGATTCATGATGACGCGGGAAAATATGAGGTGCGTGACGGGTCGGATCAGCCAATCCATGCAGCGCAGGGCTTTTTCGAAGCCTTGCTGCAGGCGACCCAGCACAATGGGCAAAACGCGCTGGGCTTCAAGCCGGGGGACGCCGAACGCCTCAGGCAGTGGGCCATGGTCAAGATCGAGCCTCTCGGCGAACGTCGAACGATACTCGCCGCACCGCCCATCCGCGCCGTGCCCGAACATCAGACACTGCTGCTGGTGCGGGGCCCATTCACCAGCCGGGCCGGCGAAACCCTGCACGAGCGAATCCTGGACCTGCACGAGGATTTCAGCGACCGCGAAGTCGACGCCTTCGCCAATGCCCTGATCGCCAAAGGCGAGCCGATGCAAGCCATCGAGCAGCGGGAAGACGATCTCGATGAACTGCGCGTGATCCTCAATCGTTGGGAATACCAGCAGGAACCCACCTGGGGACCGGGCAGCACGGCTTTTCGTGATGAAGGCGGCCAACATATCGCCGAATGCCTGCTCAAGAGCTTCGAGCGAAAGCACAGGGACATCGGCAACCGTAGCGACCCGGACAGTTACGCGCTGGATCTCTCCACCGAGATGCAGCCCCTGAACCTGGATACCTGGTGGTCAAAGCGCCCCCCGGAGCTGCAAAAGTTCCTCGACAAGATCACGGTTCTGAAACTCGCCAACACACGTTTTTCCAGTGAGCCGAACGGCTTGCTCAAAGCCTTCCCGAACCTTCGCGAACTCAGCGCCAGGCGTTGCGACCTGACCAGTCTTCCACACAGCATCGGTTCCCTGCACCGACTGGAACGCCTGCAGCTGAGCGATAACGCGATCGTGTTGGATGCCGCTGCCGTCAAACAACTCAAGGACCTGACCTACCTGGAAATCCTCAGGCTCGACAGTAATCCACTGGGGTTGTCACCAGACATCAGCCGCATGCCGAGACTGAAAGTCGTGGCCCTGAACAAAACCGGGCTGACCACATGGCCCGAGGGCACGCTGGCGAAAACCAGACCACGCGGTTTCTTGCTGGACCTGCGGGAAAACCCCCTCGACTTGGTTCCCGAAGTTGTCCCCGGCTCGGCAAAAGCCTGGGTGATCGCGCGTACCCTGCTGGATGTCGCGGATCTGTCGGAGCTGAATCAGTTGCAATACCAGCAAATCCGACGCTCAGTGAATTTGCCGCCGACGCCCCTCGAGGCATCCACCAGTCTGATAAATGTGGTCATCCACGCCACCGATCCGAATAACTGGAGCGATGTGCCCGGCTGGGGAGTGGAGCGGACGGCAAACTGGCTTGAGCTGACCGACGACCCTCAGGCCCATCGGTTCTTAACCGTGGTGCACGAAACGAAAAATTCTGCCGATTATCTCGTCGGAGGTGAACCCCGCAGGCAACTGATGCAACGCGTGGTACGCATGCTCGACGCCGTCTACATCGACACCGACCTGCGGGAAAAGCTCTACACCATGGCAATCGCTCCGGTCGATTGCGCCGATGCCGGGGCGCAGTTGTTCAACAACATGGGCATAGAAGTGCTCAAGTCCGAGGCTTACTTCTACTCCAAGGACCTCGCGGAGCTGGAACGCAAACTGGTCACCCTGGCCAAAGGCGCCGCGCGGCTGGAGCACGTCAACGAGATCGCCCGCGCCGATGTCGCCAGTCGTGGCGGCAACCCGGACGATGTCGAGGTCTATCTGGCCTATCAGACCGGTCTGGCGGATCGCTTGCAGCTGCCCTGGCAATCAAAAGGCATGCTGTTCAGGCCAGTATCCGGTGTCACCGACGCCATGATCGATCAGGCGTACGACACAGTGCTGGCGCTGGGCGAGGGTGATGGCCTGGTGAACAAAATGCTTGAACAGGCATTCTGGAAAACCTGGCTGGGTGAAACTTACCCGATTCAGATCGAGGCGAATAAACGGGAGTATCTGAACAAATACGAGTTGCTGGAGACCCTGCGATCCACCCAGCGCGAATGGGTCGAATCCACGCAATTGACGGATGTGGAACGAGCGGCGCTGCGCAACAGGCTTATAGATCTGGCCAACGACCTGCCGGTCGCCGAGACGGTTGTCTTTGCCGATGAACCGATAAGCGAAGCGAACTTCGACCGGTTCCTCGTCGATCTGGGGGACGGCGAAAAAGGACTGTCCAGGCGTTTGACGCGCGCGGCGTTGAGCAGGGCCGGGTTGTAATAGCGGTTGCATCGTGAGGCAAACCTGACAGCATTCGTTGCGGTCAGGTTTGCCGCAACCACGTCAGATATCCGAATCCCAGATCACCGTGACATTGCCGGAATAGCGGCTGGCCACGCCCGGCTGCAGCATGAACTCCATCTGGTTTTTTGCAATTTCGAAATGCAGAGTCCCGGGAGCCCGATCAACATAGAAACCAGGTTGAAACTGTTGCGAATTGGCTTGCCCGGTTCGCAGTCGCTGACGCCTGACCGGTTGCCCGGACAGGTCCGTCAGGCCATTGGGCAGACTGACGCGGACCTGAAGCTCGACCGATCGCCTGGAGACGGGATCATTCAACATGCATTCGTAGGGAAAGCCGCCGAACTGACATTCCATCTGCATCTTGAAGCGCGATGAGGCCGAGATATTGAAGGTCTGGTCGCGAAACAGGCTCACTGGCCGGCGGCCTGCCTGCAGCCAGCTCTGCCAGCCACCCACAGGTACCAGTTGGACCTTGTTGCCACCCGGCGGAATATCGACTTTCAAGGTGTGCTGCACGTCCAGTACAAAACTCAAGGTCAAATCACTGTCGGTTGGCAGCATCACATCACCCATGTCGAAGTCCCCGCCGGGACCGATACGATAGCTCAGGTCACCGGTGTAAAGCCCCGACGACATGCCAAGAGGATTTGGCGTTCGCAACTCGTAGGCGAAATCCAGGTACTCATAGGACATTTCCGGTATCAGGAATTTCGCCGTTTTGACGCAAGCCGCTTCAACCGGGGTTTTCCAGAAAAAACGAAACGCATGATCCGTATAGAACCCGACACCGCTGTACAGGCAGGGAGGTGACGCGTTGACCCAGGCACCTGCCACGCCCCCCGACCACAAGCGTTGGTGTCCTTGCGCCGCACTCGGTGCGCCTGTCAGATTCGCGGCCGTATCGCTCAGGGCGTATCGGGAACCGATGCCGGCAATGCGCACCTCGACTTTTTCAGATTCCTGCGTAGCCACGTTGGTCACCGTCAACGTCCGCCACTGCGCAGGTACTTTGAACATGGCGCTATTACGCGACACATCATCAGGTTGCATCGCTCTGATCGATTCGAAGCGCATGGGCAACCGGATGCTGAACATCTCGTTGTCCCGGCATTCACTGGGTGCATCCGCGCAGTAGCCACTAGACGGTGTTTTATTGATGAACTTGTTGCTTTGCGGATTGGCTGAGTCGGGCGTGAACAATGCCCTGATTTCCTGATTCACCGCCTCGGCCGAAGTCGGCACAAACAACACCAGCAAGCACAGCCATCCCGGCAGACAAGTATTGAGATTCATGAAAGCTCTCTCCGATATTACAGCGAATGGCCGGGTTCAAGGCGCTGCGGCACTGAAGACCAGATTCACGTTGCCGTAGTAGCGACCCGGCTTGTACCCGCCCGCGGGCACCTTCGGCTGGATCTGCAGGGCAAAGCGCCCGCCCGCGACAGCCTGCTCGCGCGAGAGCACTTCAAGGGGTTGCGGGTCGTGGCTCAACGTCTTGCCGTTGAAGCTGACGAGCAGGTAGATGTTCTGCTCATCGCGGCCGTTGGACAGATAGGGTTCGCTCTCCAGCCGCGCGTGGATGGCGCTGGTGTCGTGCTTGACGTCGAAGTTCTTGCGCAGCCCCTCCAGCGACCGGCTGTGGATGTTCCACGGCAAAACTTGCTCGCGATGAATCCAGTCCGACTCGGCCGGTATCACGTAGAAACCCAACGTCGGAATATCCACCGACACTTCGAATCGGTGCTCTTCGCGGGCGGCGAATGCCAGGGAACTCATCAGTGCCGCGACGCCTGTCGACAGGGCGATGGCCGAAAGCTTGATCATTTCAGGTACCTGTTACGTCCAAAAAAGCAGCGGGCAATGACGGCCACGCGTGTGTACCGACGGTTACTGGCTGGCAATGCGCAAGGCCTTTTTCGATGCGCCCTCGACCAGGTTGAAGCGGTATTCCCGTCCCGGCTTCTTGTCGAATGCGAACTCTTTTCCCGCACGAATGTGGTGCTTGGTGGTGGGCTCGCACTCGTTTTCCTGCTTGATCGAGCAGTTGCGGAATTCGTCGACGACCACCGACGTGTTGCCGTTGTTGCGAATGCGATAAGTGCTGACGCCGTTGTCGATCTGGCTGTCGTACCGGCTGTTGTTCGGCCTGACGAAGAACACCGTGCCGAAGCCGGTCATGACGTTGACACCGGCCGAAAGGTTCTTTTTGTAGTCCTCGCGCTCGTCGCTGGACACCGCGAATTCGTCTTCCTTCTCCGGCACCACCGGGATGAAGCGCACGCGAAAGTAACGCTCGGTGTCGCGCTCGCCCATGAACAACAGCCGCGTGCCCTGCATGCCATTGGCCGGAACGATCAGGCGTGCGGGGCTGGCCATCAGCCCGTCGCGCGATGTCGCGCCAGGGTCGCTTTTGACCGGTACTTCAGTGGCGTTGCCATCGGCGTCGTAGACGATTTCCAGAATGTTGACCTTGACGAAGGCCGTGCTGTCACCGCTGTTGAACACGCGCTTGAGGTAGGTGCTTTTGTCGCCATCCAGATAGTCGTACACCGTTCCGACGTTGATTTGCGGCCCGGCTTGAAGGCCCAGGGAAAATCCGCTCAAACCGATCAATAAAAACACACGCTTCATAACTTTTAGTCCTTGGTCATTGAACACACTGCCGGTACGACTGATCGATGCGAAGCCCATCAGATTTCCGAGTCCCAGATCACAATGACAATGCCGGTATAGGTGCCGGCAACACCGGGCCTCAGCATGGATTCCATGTACGATTGCTCAACTTCGAAATGCAGGGTTCCCGGTGCCCGGTCCACATAGAAGCCGGGCTTGAACTGCTGCTCATTCCCCGCACCGGTCCTCAATCGCAGGCGTCTCACGGGTTGGCCTGAGAGGTCGGTTATGCCATTAGGCAGGCTTACACTGATGTGTAAGACGACTCGACGACCGTTATCCGCACTGTTCTCCAGTCCGCATTCGCCACCTATTCCGGGCCCGCATTGCATCAGTATCTTGAATCGCGTCGAGGCCGATATATTGAAAGTCTGGTCACGGAACAGTCGCACCGGCCGGCGTCCGGCTTGCAGCCAGCTTTGCCATCCGCCTTGCGGCTCCAATCGGATTTTGTTGCCACCTGGAGGGATATCGACCTTGAGGGTGTGCTGAACATCAAGCACAAAACTCAGGGTCAGATCGGAATCGTTGGGCACCATCACGTCGCCCATGTCAAAGTCACCGCCCGGCCCGATGCGATAAGTCAGGTCGCCGGTGTAGAGCCCTGAAGACATACCAAGCGGATTGGGCGTACGCAGTTCATAGGCGAAATCCAGGTACTCGTAGTACATGGTTGGAATCCTGAAACTGGCGGTTTTTACGCAGGTACCCTGAATCGGGGTTTTCCAGAAAAACTGGTAATAATCATCGGTGTACCAACCGACGCCGCTGTACTGACACGGTGACGGGGGGTTCACCCAGCTGCCATACGGGCCGCCCCACAAGGCCCGGTGCCCTTCAAGCGTATTGGGTGCACCTGTAAGGTTGGTGACCTTGTCGTCGAGCACGTACCGCGATCCAAATCCGGCAATGCGCATCTCGACCTGTTCCGCCTCACCGGTTTCGGCATTCGTAACTGTCAATGCACGCCATTGCGCCGGCACGGTGAACATCGAACTGTTGCGCTGCGAGTCATGGGGTTGCATGGCCCTTGCGGAATCGAAGCGTATGGGCAGGCGGATGCTGAAGGTCGCGTTCTGTTCGCACTGATCGGGATAGTCCGCGCAGTAACCGCTGACCGGGGTTTTGTTGATGAACGTATTACGTTGCGGGTTTGCCGGGTCAGGCCGGAACAACGCCCTGATCTCCTGATTGACCGCCTCGGCCGTAGGCGTCACAAACAGTGCCAACAAGCACAGCCACTGCGGTATACACGTCTTGAAATTAACCATTCAACTGGCCTCCTGGCGAATCAATGACGCATCCGCCAACGTATCCGGCGTGCACCGCAGATCACCGATCATCAACACGTTGTTTTCACTGCGGTGCTTGTCGGTATCGAGCCGGAACTGGCACAGCAACTGGTCGGCGTAACGCACTTCCAGCGTCGGTGAACCGGCGTTCATTTCCATCGAGAAGAAGCCATCGACTTCACTCACCCCACGACTGGCGTGGTTGATCACGTGGTGGCCCTTGAGCGGCCGGCCTTGTGGGTCGACCAGACGTCCGAGCACGGTCAGGGTTTTCATCACGTAGACCTTGCGGTACTCCACGCCGCCCTTGTTCAGGTGATAACGGGTGCGTGCCGGCTCGATGCTGGCCGCTGGCGCGTGATTGCCTTCGAAATCGAAGCTCACCGAGCTGTTCCTGTAGGCCGTCAGCGGTATGAAATTGCGCCCCGGACGCAATGCCGCGCTGCCGCCGCTGAGGTCGTCGGCGCGTAACGCGATGCCGTCGATATCAGACTCGACATCGACGATCATCCCGGCCCCTCGTCCTTGATGCTGACTGGTCAGGACCATGCGCTGGCCACCGACGACCACGGTGCTGTCCAGGTTCAAGCCGCCGGTGAAGTTGTCGTTGAACGAAGAGCGCTGGATAAAACCGTCGCCGTTGATCGCGTCGGTGCGAAAGTTCGCCAGGCTCGACAGGCCGACGCCGTAGGTGTCGGTCAACGCAGTCACCGAGACGCTCTGCAGGATGTGGTCTTGCAGGTCTTTGCGATAACCGAGCGAGGCGTTGGTGTCGCGGCTGCCATCACGGGCGGTGCGGCTGCCGATACTGCCGGAAACCTGTTGACCCGGCCCGCCGAGCGCCACGCTGATGCTCAGGTCGACCCCGCGATTGCGCGCGTCACCGCTGCTGTAACTGCCGGGACGATCGAACAGTGACAACCGCCAGTTGGCGTCGCTGCCCAGCAGCATCGTGCGCTGCGTCCAGCCCAGGTCGACGCCGACGCCTTCAACGTTGCCATCACTGTGGGAGACCCGCGCGTTGAGCGAACTCTTGCGGCTGATGCGGTGGTTCAGCGCCAGCGATGAATTGCTGGTCTCGCCGGTGAACACATTGCGTTGGCGCACGCGGGTGCCATCGGGCAGCGTGTCGTAGGTGTTGGTGGTGTCGAGCCAGCTGCGGTTGTGGCTCACCACCAGACTGCCGGAACCATAGTTGTAGAGCGCTTGCAGATCGGCGCCGGTGCCGTGGTCTTCGGTCTGGTACAGATTGGCATAGAGGCTGACACTGTTGGCCAGGCTCCAGTCGATGGAACTGCCGTACTGCAGCGTGTTACGCACCTGACGTGCCGAGAGCCCGAGGATTATCCGTGGATGCAGCAGGTAGTTGATCGCCGCGCCCGCGGTCGCATCGCCGCTGTACTGTTGATCCCAGTTGCTCAGCAGTTTGCTTTCCTGCCCGGCGAACAGGTTGTAGCGCCAGCGCTCCTCAACGTTGCGCCAGTTGGTCGGTTTGTAGATCAACTCCTGAGTAGTCGAGGTGACCTGGCCGTCTTCTATCAAGCGCACTTCCACATCATAGATGCCGCCGGGCAACGGGCGGGTATCGAGGGTTTGCAAACCGGCGGGCACCGATTGGGTGTTGAGCAGCAGACCATCGCGATAAATCTCCACCGACGCCTGGCGATTGGCAGTGACATAGATCGGATAAACGCTGGGTTTGGGGCTGTCGATCGCCAGGCTGTCGGAACTGCCGTACATCACGCCAACGGCGGTGTCGGGACTGGTGCCGAACGAACGGGGCTGACGGGTCAGGCCTTCGGAATTGGGGGTGAAGTAGCCCAGGCGGAAAAAACTGCCTTGCAGTTCGCGCTGGGTGTAGAGCTCGTGTACCGCGTGATAGGTCTTGTCATCCGGCCCGCCAAGACGCGCCAGTTGCATGTTGAATGTCTGGCTCCAGTTGCCCAGGCTGCCGCTGGCCTCCAGGCCATAGCGTCCGCCGAGGTTCTGATCCTGGCCGCCGTTGAGGTTGAGCTGGTTGCGCACCATCAGGCCGCTGCTGCCGCCTTCGGGCTGGTCGTAGAAACGTTTGGCCTCAGTGTCGCGCTCGGCATTTTCAGTGACGATCGACAGCAATGAGTTTTCCAGGTTGTAGTGCACCGCCAACATCTGCTCGGGGCATTGGCCGCTGCAGGTGCCCAAAGCCACGCCGGGTTTCAGAATGCTGGCCCAGGTGTCGCGTTCGCCAGCGCTGAAACGGCTGTCGCTGGTGTCGGTGAAATCGAGCAAGGTGACCCGGTCATCGCGGGACAACACGATCATCGCCTCGCCGAGGGGTTGTTGATCAAGCTCGACCCGCACGGCCAATGGCACATCGAAGAAATGTTCCTCGAAATCGGCCGGCAGACCCTTGGCCTGGGCCAGTAAACTTCGAGGCGTATTATCAACGGAAGTCGGCGCCGCAAATGCGCTGCTACATAACAGCAACGCAAGCGTTGCCGCGATGGGCGTCATCGGGAACATGAACAAATACTCTGATTACAAGGAAGTCAAAGCCCGGTCGGCAAACTTGATAGTTTGCCGACCGGTTACGTTACTTTGAGCAAGTAAACGCTTACCGTCGCAGTTGTTACTTATACGGAAGGTTCAACGACCAGCATGACGACACCGGTGTAATCACCCGCATCAGGTTTACCGCCCAGTGCACTGATCTTGAACGGCGCGCGATAGCGGACGTTGGATTCAGCTTCACCAACAACTTCCTGCGAAGTGGTGGTCAGGGTTTTACCGTTGAGCTCGACTTTCAAGTCGATGGTCTTGTTCCCGGCGATCAGTTTCGGTACGCCTTCCAGGCGGGCGTTCACCTTGCCGGCGGTGTGCAGCACATCAAAGTGCCCGTCGACGGTCTTCATGGAATCAGTACCCGGGTTGTAGCTCATGTCCTGGTCTTTGTTGACCAGGTCCGAATCAACCGGCACCGCGTAGAAATCGTCGGATGGAACATGGGCCACAATGCTGATGGAGTGTTTGGCTTCGGTGGCGGCAAACGCCATCGAGGAACTCAGTGCCAGAACAGCCAGAGGAGCAGCGAACGCGATTTTCTTGAACATCTTTCAGTACCTGTTCTTTAAAAGGATTAGGCGCTGAAAGTTCATGATGAGTAAAACTGTCACGAGCAGCTATTTGCCCAGCTGAACTTTCAACGCCGAAAGATGATCGATCAATAGTTCTGGAAAGTAAGCAGGCAAGTTCCGACAAGCTCGTAGCCGGATCGCCATTACACGGGAGGGAAAAAAGCAGGAATAACTGAAACTTTAATGTTTTACCGTAAGAATAATACTACAAACACGGAATCAACATCAAAAACAATGCCATTTAACAGCAACAACTTCCGTAAGACCGATACTACATTACCCGCAAACAAAGGCCGATATCAACACATTAGAGAGTTAACACTAATTTCAGCACCTTGCGCTGATTAAAAGCGTCTGTTTTTTGATATTGAGGGCTTTGCATGAACGCACCGGCACCAGAGCTTGCGCCATTGCCCTGCAAAGCCTCTAACGGTGGGGTCAGATCACTTCCGAATCCCAGATCACCGTGACGTTGCCCGACCAGGTTTTTGCCTTGCCGTCCTGCAACATCTGCTCGACGTGCTCCCGGGCGACCTCAAAGTGCAGGGCTCCCGGCTTGCGGTCGACGTAATGACCGGGCTGGAACAGCTCGGTGCCGCTGCCATCGAGGCACAGAGGACGACGATCGACCGCCTGCCCTGAACTGTCCATCAAGCCGTTGGGCAGACTGACGCTGGTGTTCAAGGGCACAAGATCAGAAGAGTCGGCGCCGCGCAACGCGCAGGTGTTGCCAACGGAATGCTGGCATTCAAGCTGCATCTTGAAGCGCGAGGAGGCCGAGACGTTGAAGGTCTGGTCGCGAAACAGGCGCACGGGCTTGCGTCCCTGATTCAACCAGGCTTGCCAACCGCCCTGGGGTACCAGTTCGATACGATGGCCGCCGGGGGGGATTTCGACCTTGAGCGAATGCTCGACGCTCAGGGTGAAGTTGAGGGTGATCGCACTGTCGTTGGGGAGCATTACATCACCCATGTCGAAGTCACCACCGGGACCGGTGCTGTAGGTCATTGAGCCACGATATTCCCCTGACGACATGCCCAGAGGGTTGGGGGTCCTGAGTTCATAAACGTATTCGACTGTGCTGAACCTGAACCAGGGAATATCCATAGTAGGCACTAAGCCGCAGGCCCCTGCGCCTTCAGGAATCAGCCAAAAGAAAAACGCGTAGTTGACTCCTGCAACATTGATATCAAGTCCGGTACAGGGGGATGGCGGTCTTACCCATGGACCGCGCCAATAGCCGCCCCCCGGCGGCGTCCAGGCACTGACTCCTGGTGGGCGGGCGATATTCCAAGTACCGCCAATGCCTGCAATTCGCAACTCAACGGTCTCTCGCTCACCTGTACGACTGTGGACAACGTCCAGTGCGCGCCAGCTCGACGGCACACTGAAGGTCGCCCCCTGCCGGGGATCGGTATGCCCGGCGGGAATAGGTTGTATAGAATCAAATCTCAATACGGGTACCCTCAGGCTGAAGATACCTAATTGCGCGCAGCGGCCAGGGATATGGTCTCGGCACACTCCGGTCTGCGGGGTCGTGTTAACAAACCGATTGACCAAGGGATTCGCCGGATCCGGCACGAACCTGGCGCTGATTTCCTGTTCCACCGCGCTGGCGGGCGGGGCATGCAACCCAGCGAGCAAGCCTCCCGTCAACGAGAACGCTGCCATTGTTCTTAGCGAAAAAAATAACTTCATTGTGAATTAACCTGAAATTCCAACATGACGAAATACACGCCATTTATTGCGCCAAGAATAATCAAGGCGCGATAGCCTCAAAAATCATATGCACACTGCCGTAATATTCGCCGGGTTTGTAACCGTCGACAGGTTTGACGGCTGAGATCACCAACTCCACGCGTTTGCCAGCTTTACCGTCCAGTTCCGAAATGACCTCAGCATTGTCCACCGTGAGTTTTATCCGATTGAACGTGACATCCAGCGCGATGTTGTCGACGTCTCTGCCGTTACTTAAATAAGGCTCCTCACTCAAACGCGCAGCAATCGCTCCATTCGCGTTTTTGACATCAAAATGTTTACGCAGCGAACCAAGTTCCTCCGTCGTCAGATTCCAGGGCAGTTTTTGTTCATGCCCTATCCAACCCGGATCCACCGGCAACACATAAAACTCCGCAACAGGGATAGTCACTGACACTTCAAAGGTTTCGCGTTCCACTATTGCAAAGGCGTAAACACTCGCCAGCGTCAGACACACCATCGAGGTGACGGTTATCCATTTTTTCAACATGATCTTCACCTGTTGCTTGCACTTCAATGTTGCAAACAAAGAAATCGAAATCGATATAAAACTAAAAAGCCTGGAGGCGAACAGACGCTCCCCCCACTACGGCTTCACCCCTTGATCTCCAGGTTCTGGCTTTTGCTTCCTTCAACCATCGTAAAACGGTAGTGCCGACCAGCCTGCTTTTCGAACTGGAATGTCCGGCCGGCCAGAATGTGATGCTTGGTTGTTGGCCGGCACTCCTGCTCGTTCTTGATCGAGCAGTCCATGAATTCCTCGATCACCACCACACTATTGCCGTTGTTGCGGATCCGGTACTGCCCCGCCTCGTTCTCGATCACGCTGTCAAAGCGTGTCTCTTTCGGGCGAACAAAGAACACCGTGCCATAACCCGCCAGTACGTTAACCCCGGCCGACAGGTTTTTCTTGTAGTCGTCGCGTTCCTGCTCGGAGACGGCGAACTCATCTTCCTTTTCCGGCACGACCGGCACATAACGCACGCGGAAGTAACGTTCCTTGTCACGCTCGCCCATGTACAACAAACGCGAACCCTGCATGCCATTGGCCGGCACGATCAGTCGCGCCGGACTGGCCATCAGCCCGTCACGCGACGTAGCGTCCGCCTGGTTGACCAGCGGAACTTCCCGGGCTTTGCCATCGGCATCGTAGATAATTTCGAGAATATTGATCTTGACGAAAGCCGTGCTGTCGCCACCATTGAATACACGCTTCAGATAAGTACTTTTATCGCCATCCAGATAGTCGTAGACCACCCCGACATTGATCTGCGGCGCGGCCAGGGCCGCGTGAGAAATCAGCGAAAAACCAAACAGTGCCAACAGGCGTTTCATTATGTAATACCTCAATTATTGAACACAGCCCAATCGGGCCGACCCGAATACGGGCTAAACTTCCGAATCCCAGATCACCGTGACATTGCCCGTATAGGTTTTACCCACTCCTTCGCGCAACATCGGCTCGACGTGTTCCTTGGTTATTTCAAAGTGCAGGGTTCCCGGTTTGCGATCGAGATAAAAACCGGGCTGGAACAACTCGGTGCCACTGCCATCGAGAAACAAGGGCCGACGCTGAACCGCTTGGCCAACAGCATCGGTCAGGCCGTTGGGCAGGCTTACGCTGGTATTCAAGGGCACCAGATCAGCAGAATCGGCGTCGCGTAATGCGCACGTATTGCCAACGACGTACTGACATTCGAGCTGCATCTTGAAGCGGCTCGAAGAAGAGATATTGAAGGTTTGGTCGCGGAACAGGCGCGTGGGTTTACGTCCCTGATTCAGCCAGGCTTGCCAGCCGCCTTGGGGTACCAATTCAATTTGATTGCCCCCGGGTGGAATATCGACTCGAAGGGCATGTTGAACGGTCAGGGTAAAGTCGAGCTGGATTACATCATCCGGAGGAGCGACGACATCACCCAAATCAAAATCGCCGTTTGGCTTAATGGTGTAGACCTGTGTGCCATCATAGATCCCCGTGGACATTTTTAGAGGATCTGGGGTACGCAGCTCATAGGTAAAGTCCAGATACTGGAAGCCGAATCCTGGAATTTGAAATTTAGCCTGTTTGGCACAGACTTCCTCCTTTGGAGTAAGCCAAAAGAACTCGTAGCCCGTAAAACCGTAGTAAGCTTCTTTACCGATGCTGACGCAGGAATTCGGAGCAGTTGTCCATCGGCTTCCCCACAATCGTAAATGCGCCTGAAATAAATTCGAAACGCCGGTGAGTTCCTGAGCAGAATGACTCAGGGTGTAAACCCCCCCCATCCCTGCAATGCGCACTTCCACGGTAGCTGTTTCGCTGGTATCGCGGTGCCTGACTTGGAATGAACGCCAAGCTGCTGGGGTTTTGATCATCGCGCCTTTTCGCACATCTGCGTGATCAGGCTCGATGGGACCATTGAGAGGAATGTTACCAACGTGGGAGCGCAGGCTGAAGATGTTGTGAGCCTGGCAAATAGCAGGATTGTTTTTGCAGAACCCGACATTGGGTGTTGTGTTCTTGAATTCGTTTTTCAAGGGGTTACCCGGCTCAGGATTAAAGGTTGCTGTAACAGGCAACACTCTCGCACCAGCTTCCATGGCTAATACAGCTAGGCAGCAACCGATTACAATCGCCCTTGCAGCAAGCATTTGCGAGGCTTTCCAAAGGTTCAACATAAAGACTCCAAACCGTAAGTTGCGCTTTTCAACCGGCGCTCTGCACAATTTCAACGACATTCGCCAACGTATCCGCGGTGCAGCGCAAATCCCCAATCATCAACACATCGTTTTCCCGCTGGGCGTTGTCCGGATCGAGACGGAACTGGCAGAGCACCTGATCTCCGGAGCGCACCTCCAGCGTCGGTGAACCGGCGTTCATTTCCATGGAGAAGAAGCCGTCGACTTCACTCACCCCACGACTGGCGTGATTGATGATGTGATGGCCCTTGAGTGGTTTACCCTGGGGGTCGACCAGGCGGCCGAGCACGGTGACGGTTTTGCTGATGGTGACCTTGCGGTACTCCACGCCGCCCTTGTTCAGGTGATAGCTGGAGCGAGGCGGTTGAATGCTCGCGGCCGGCACGTGGTTGCCCTCGAAATCGAAGCTCACCGAGCTGCTTTTATACGCCGTGAGCGGCACGAAGTTACGACCCGGGCGCAGCACGGCACTTCCGCCGCTCAGGTCGTCGGCACGCAGGGCAATGTCGGCGATATCCGACTCCACGTCGATGATCATGCCCGCCCCGTCGCGGTGGGATTGGCTGGTCATGACCATTTTCCGCGCACCGATTGCCACGGTGCTGTCCAGGTTGAGTCCGCCCGTCAGGTCATTGTTATAGGAGGATCGCTGGATAAAACCGTCGCCATTGACCAGGTCCGATTGCATCGTGGTCATGGCGGACAAGCCCATGCCATAGGTATCGGAGGTCGCCGTGGCCGAGACACTCTGCAGCAAGTGATCCTGAAGCTCTTTGCGATAGGTCAGCGAGGCATTGTTATCACGCCCGCCCTCCCGCGCCGTGCGCGAACCGACGCTGCCGGACCATTGTTCTCCCGAGCCGCCCAGCGCAATGTTGAGGCTCAGGTCTATACCACGGTTTCTATCACTACCTGAACTGACACTGCCCGGCCGGTCGAACAGCGACAATCGCCAGTTGGCATCGCTGCCAAAGAGCTCAGTGCGCTGAGTCCATCCCAGATCCAGCCCCGTGCCTTCGGTATTGCCCTGGCTATGGGAAACACGGGCATTGACCGAGCTTTTGGTGGTCAGTCGGTGATTGACCGATAGCGATGAGTTGCTGGTCTGGCCGACGAACACATTGCGCTGACGCACCCGCGTACCATCGGGCAAGGTGTCGTAGAGTCGGGTCGTGTCGAGCCAGCTGCGGTTATGGCTGGCAACGAGGCTGCCCCTTCCATAGGAATACAAACCCTGCACATCGAGGCCGGTACCGTAGTCTTCGGTCTGGTAGATGTTGGCGAAAAGACTGGCGTTGTTGACGACCGTCCAGTCGATCGATGTGCCGTATTGCAGGGAGTCACGCACCTGCCGGCCGGTCAAACCGAGGATCACTCGCGGGTGCAACAGGTAGTTGAATGCCGCTCCGGCGGTCATATCCCCCTCGGATTGCTCATCCCAGTTGCTGAGCAACCTGGACTCACGACCGGCGAAAAGATTGTAGCGCCAGCGCTCGTCATGATTGCGCCAGTTATTCGGTTTGTAGACCAATTCCTGAGTGCTGGACGTGATCTGACCGTCTTCGACCAGTCGCACTTCTACCTCGTAGATGCCGCCCGGCAGCGGGCGCGTATCGAGGGTTTGCAACCCGGCGGGCACGGCTTGGGTATTGATCAACAGGCCGTCGCGGTAGATTTCCACCGAGCCCTGGCGATTGGCGGTGACGTAGATCGGATAAATCGCCGGCTTCGGATTGTTGATCACCAGGCTGTCGGAGCTGCCATACATGACACCTAGCGCCGTATCGGGGCTTACGCCAAATGTACGAGGCTGGCGAGTCATTCCTTCGGTGGTGGGAGTGAAGTAGCCCAGGCGCAGGAAATTACCCTCCAGTTCGCGCTGGGTATAGAGCCCATGCACAGCGTGATAGAGCTTATTGTCCACGCCCCCCATTCGGGACAACTGCAGGTTGACGGCTTGAGTCCAGTTACCCAGGCTGCTGCTGGCGTCGAGGCCGTAGCGCCCGCCCGTATCCTGGTTCTGGCCGCCATTGAGGTTCAATTGATTGCGCACAATCAGGCCGCTGCTACCGCCTTCCGGCAAGCTGTAGTAACGCTGCGCCTGCTCATCGCGTTCGGCATTTGCCGTCAGGATGGAGACGAGTGAGTTTTCCAGGCTGTAGTGCACGGCAAGCAATTGCTCCGGACATTTACCCTGGCAACTGCCAAGGGCTACACCCTGGCTCAGATAGTTTGACCAGATATCTCGTTCGCCTGCCTTGAATTTGCTGTCACTGACATCGGTAAAGTCAACGAGGGTGAAGCGATCATCGCGGCTTAACACCACCATCGCCTCACCCAGAAACTGTTGATCAAGTTCCACGCGGACCGCCAACGGCACATCAAAGAAGTGCTCCTCGAATTCAGTCGGTAAACCCTTGGCTTGAGCCAGTAGACTTCGAGGTGTATGGCCATTGTCCGTCGGCGCAGCCAAGGCATTTGCACAAAAGACAAGGGCAAGCGCCGTCGCGATGGGAGTCATCGGGAACATGAACGAATTACTCTGAATATAAAGGCGTTAAAAACCGAACGACTAACAAAATAGTTCGTCGTTCGGCAAGTGTTATCGAATAAGGACTTGGCCTTAATTAATAACCTTGTTAAGGACCAACTTTAGGAATGGCGTCGAAGACCACCACAGGTGTGGCGGTATATTTTCCGAACTTGCCAGGGGCCGGCTTGGCTGCGGCAATCACCAGTTCGGCCCGGGTGCCAGGGTTAGCCACGGCTTCAGTTACAACTTGCTGGGAGCTTGCCGTCAGTACTACGCCGTTGAAGGTATAAGTCAGGGCGATCGAGTCAGAACCATTGAACAGCGGCTGTGGACCACCTTCAACATAGGCGCCAATTGAACCGTCAGTGTGTCTCACATCGTACATCTCACGCAGCGAGCTCAATGAGCCATCCACCACGTTGTAGGCCATTTTTTCGTCGGTACCGAAGCCTGGGGTCACTGGCTGGGCATGGAAAACGCTGCTCGGGACGTCGGCGCTGATGTTGATGGAGCTACGTATTTCATCGGCGGCAAATGCCACGGAAGAACTCAGCGCCAGGATTGCTACAGGAACGGTAAATGCAACTTTCTTGAACATACTTTAATACCTTTAAATTTCAATGGCAGATTGTTAAGAGCAAGCCAAAAACAACAAGAACATGCCGTCATATATTCAGCAGGTAGTTGATTAATTATTTAGCGAAGTTTTAACGCAACAGATACTCAAGCAATCATGAGGAAAAGTATGTAGGAATTATCCGCGCCGCATGTAGTAATAAAAACCAAATATCAGCGAGTAATCGTTGTGTCTCTCAAGTCGTTACCCCATGTTAAAAACCCCAACCTCTCCCTTGACGTCAACGCCTGGAAGCGACCATCGCTCAGCACCGTTGCTCACCATCCCTTGCACACAGCATAAGATATATCTTAAGTTGTATCTAAACATGACGAGAGAGAACGCAAAAAATGAGAGACCATCATTCCCCCCATCGCGAACACGGCGACGGCCGCGACGGCTTCGAGAAACGCCCTGGCCGCGAACGCGGTGGGCGTGGCCCGCGAGTATTTGCCCCCGGCGACCTGAAACTGCTGCTGCTGGCGTTGATCGCCGAACAGCCGTGCCACGGCTACGACCTGATCCGCCAGATCGAAGGCATGTTCGACGGCGCCTACAGTCCCAGCCCCGGCGTGATCTACCCGACCCTGACGTTTCTTGAAGAAAGCGAATTGATTACCGGCGACGCCGAAGGTGGGAAAAAACGCTACAGCGTGACCGACGCCGGACGCCAGTCCCTGACCGAGCAAGCCGTCGCCCTTGATGGTGTGCGGGTGCGCATCGATGTCAGCAAGCGATCGTTGCGCGGCCATGATCGCCCGGCCGAAATCCACGAGGCGGTGCACAACCTGCGCCATGCCCTGCAACTGCATCACGGCCGCTGGAGCGCGGAAGAAATCCAGCGCGTCGCGACCCTGCTCAACGACACCGCCAAAGTCATCGTCGACGGCCCTGCCGTTCAACCCGTTCAGGAGAAAGCCGAATGACTGAAGTGATCGCGCAATCCATTCACCGCGTCATGCACGAAATCAAACGCCGTCGCCTGGAAGTGTTGCGTGTGGTCGACCTGACCCCGCGCATGCGCCGGATTACCCTGGGCGGGCCGGAGCTGGCAGGCTTCGTCAGCCTGGGTACCGACGATCACGTCAAACTGTTGTTCCCGCAGAACGCCGAGCAGGCTGCGGCACTGGAAACCCTGGTGCTGGGCGCTGGCAAGGACAACGGCCCGCTGCCCGAGATGCGCGACTACACGCCGCGCCGCTATGACCTGAACACTCTGGAACTGGACATCGACTTCGTGTTGCACGGCGACGGCCCGGCCTCGACCTGGGCCGAACAGGCCAAACCGGGGCAGTTCCTGCACATCGGTGGGCCGCGGGGTTCGATGATCGTGCCGGACATGTTCGACAGTTACTTGCTGATCGGCGACGAAACCGCCCTGCCCGCCATCGCCAGGCGGCTCGAAAGCCTGGCGGCCAACCGCCGTGCGCTGGTGATCGTGGAAGTGGAAAACGGCAAGGAGCAGCAGGTGCTGGAAAGCGCTGCCGAGGTCAACGTGATCTGGGTGCTGCGCGAAGGTGGCAAGGACAATCTGCTGACCACCGTGCGCCAGATCCAGGTGCCGGCCGGCAGCCTGTACGCGTGGGTGGCGACCGAGAGCAAGGTGTCGCGGCGGATTCGTCGGGTGTTGCTCGATGAGCATGGGCTGGATGAGCAGTTCGTCAAGGCGGTGGGCTATTGGCGGCTGGATGGCACTGACGAGGAGTGACCACCGTACCTGTGGCGAGGGAGCTTGCTCCCGCTCGGCTGCGAAGCAGTCGCAAAATCAGCAACCGAAGTTATCCAGACACAACCCGGTTGCAGGTTTTAGCACTGCTGCGCAGTGCAGCGGGAGCAAGCTCCCTCGCCACAAAAGTGCCTACATTCGAGCACGCCACCGATCCAGCGCCACCACCCACAACGCAATCACCACAAACCCCGCCAACAATCCCCCTGCATTGATGAACACCTGTGGATAACCCAGTTTGTCCACGTCAATGAACGGGTATGGATAAGTCGCCAGCACATGCCCGCGCAGCAACGAGTAAGCGAAGTACACCAGTGGATAAATCACCCACAACGCGATATGCCCCCAGCGCAATGAGCCTTTCGGTACACAGAACCACCAGTACCCCAGAAACAGCAGCGGCATGACGTCATGCATCAGCTCATCGGCCAGCCATTGCCAGCCTTCGGGATGCCATAGATGGCGAAGCAACACGCTGTACGCCAGGCCGACGACCGTGATGCTGACAGCAATGCCACTACTGACCCAGGGCTGTAAAAACCAGCGTCGCGCGGCGGACTCGCGGGACGTCAGTTCACAGGTCAGCACCGTCGCCACCAGGGTGTTGCTCAGCACAGTGAAGTAGCTGAAAAAACTCATCAGCCCACCAGTCAGACTGGCCCCCAGCGTCCAGCGCGAATAGAAAATCAGGTACATCTGGATGCTCAATCCCGCCCAGCCGAGCATGGCAGCCACGACCACAAAACGGCGGCGCAACGCGCACGGAGTGACCATGTTCAGAGCGGTCGTTTGGTGCGCATCAACTTCACATACAGGCGTTCGACCTTCTCCCGGGCCCACGGGGTTTTACGCAGGAACGTCAGGCTCGACTTGATGCTCGGGTCGCTCTTGAAGCAGCGGATATCGATGCGTTCGGCCAGCCCCGACCATTCGTAGTGTTCAACCAGGGCGTTGAGGATTTGCTCCAGCGTCACGCCGTGCAGCGGGTCGATGTTGTGTTCGGTCATGCCGGGCCTTCAAGCAGAGTGGGAATTGGAAGTCGCGCACCTTACGTTAAATGTAGGTGAAACGGAAAAGATCGCAGCCTTCGGCAGCTCCTACAAAGGCATGCGATCTTTTGTCACTGTTACCAAATCCGAAAGGCTGCATGTCAGTAAAAGCCCTTTCTCTATTTGTAACAGATCATTATCCTTGCGTCCGCTTTAGCTGAAACGCTTCTGCAAGCCATTTCTTCCGTTTAATCTCCAAAAAAGATCAAGAATTTCTTCTCTATGCCTGATTTCCAGCTTTCGAAAGACAGCGCTGTCTTAAAACCGGTTGCCTGCCGAAAAACCTTCAACCTGATTGGCGGACTCACCGCTTTGGGCCTTGCCACTTGCGCTCAGGCGGCACCTGCCTTCGATAGCGATTCGCCGTGGATGCTCGGCGACTGGAACGGCACTCGCAGCGAACTTGCGGAAAAAGGTTACGACTTCAAAGTCGATTACACCGGTGAAATGGGCAGCAATCTGCACGGCGGCTACGACCATGACCGCACGGCCCGCTACAGCGACCAGTTCGGCCTGGGCACCCATCTGGACTTGCAGAAAATCCTCGGCTGGGACGACGCCGAGTTCCAGCTGACCATCACCGAACGCAGCGGCAACAACATCAGCAACGACCGCATCAACGATCCGCGCGTCGGCGGCTTCACCTCGGCCCAGGAAGTCTGGGGCCGCGGCCAGACCTGGCGCCTGACGCAGATGTGGTATCAGCAGAAGTTCCTCGACGAAAAACTCGACATCAAGGTCGGCCGTTTCGGCGAAGGCGAAGACTTCAACAGCTTCCCCTGCGACTTCCAGAACCTGGCGTTCTGCGGCTCCCAGGTCGGAAACTGGGCGGGCGACATCTGGTACAACTGGCCGGTCAGCCAGTGGGCACTGCGGGTCAAATATCACCTGACGCCAGAGCTTTATGCACAGGTAGGCGCGTACGAGCAGAACCCGTCGAACCTGGATCGCGACAACGGCTTCAAGCTCAGCGGCAGCGGCACCCAGGGCGCAGTCCTGCCGGTAGAATTGGTGTGGACACCGAAACTCAACGGCCTGCCGGGTGAATACCGCGCCGGTTACTACTACAGCAGCGCCAACGCCACCGACGTCTACAAGGACAGCAACGGCCAGCCTGCCGCCCTGAGTGGCGAAGCCTACCGCAGCGCCTCGAGCAAGCACGGCATGTGGCTGGGTCTCCAGCAGCAAGTCACCAGCCTGGCCAGCGATCATTCCCGCGGCCTGAGCCTGTTCGCCAACGGCACGATGCACGACAAGAAGACCAATGCCATCGACAACTACGTCCAGGCCGGTCTCATCTACAAAGGTCTGTTCGATGCCCGGTCCAGGGACGACATCGGTTTTGCCATGGCCCGCGTCCACGTCAACCCGGCCTATCGCAAGAACGCCGAGGCGACCAACCAGGCCAATGTCGTTTTCGACTACGACGATCCGTCATACCTGCCACCCCAGGACACCGAATACAGCGCCGAACTCTATTACGGCGTGCACCTGACCAACTGGCTGACCGTGCGCCCGAACCTGCAATACATCCGCCATCCCGGCGGCGTGAACGAGGTCGACGACGCGCTGATCGGCGGGATCAAGGTCCAGTCGTCGTTCTAAAAAACACCGCACCCCCCTGTAGGAGCGACATGTGGCGAGGGGGCTTGCCCCCGTTCGGCTGCGAAGCAGTCGCAAAGCATTGCACTCGGTGTGCCTGACACGCCGCAGTTGCAGGTATTGGGGTCGCTTCGCAACCCAACGGGGGCAAGCCCCCTCGCCACAGAGCTCGCTCCTACAAGGACTGCGTCAACCACACCGGTTTTATGAACCCTGCCCGCGCCGGATCGTCATCTACAGTGAACTGGCGCGGGTCTACTTGAAACATCACGGAGAATCACACTATGAGCACTGATGGTGCCTTGGGTCGAAGCCGTCTGTTGCCGACGCTGCTCGGCATACTGCTTCTGCTAATGGGCCTGGCCATGCTGGCCGGGGGGATCAAGCTGAGCATGCTCGGCGGCTCGCTGTACTACCTGCTGGCCGGCATCGGCATTGCGCTGAGCGGTGTGTTGCTGATCGCCGCCCGCCGCGCGGCGCTGGGCCTGTACGCACTGGTGCTGTTCGCCAGTACGGTTTGGGCGCTGTGGGAAGTCGGCCTCGACTGGTGGCAACTGGTGCCGCGCCTGGCGCTGTGGTTTGCCCTCGGGGTGGTGATGCTGCTGCCGTGGTTCCGTCGTCCACTGCTGATCAACGGCCCTGCCCCTGTGCGCACTGGCGCCTTGAGCGTGGCCGTGGTCCTGGCCGGTGCCACCGCCGTGGCCAGCCAGTTCACCCACCCGGGCGAGACCTTGGGCGAACTGGGCCGCGACACCGCGGACATGACCAGCACCGCGCCGCAGATGCCCGAAGGCGACTGGCAGGCCTATGGCCGCAGCGAATTCGGCGACCGCTACTCGCCGCTCAAGCAGATCACCCCGGCCAACGTCGGCAAGCTGCAAGAAGCCTGGCGTATCCAGACCGGCGATCTGCCCACCGCCGATGACCCGGTGGAACTGACCAACGAAAACACCCCGCTCAAGGCCAACGGCATGCTCTATGCCTGCACTGCCCACAGCAAGGTGCTGGCGCTGGACCCGGACACTGGCAAGGAATTGTGGCGTTTCGACCCGCAGATCAAGAGCCCGGTGGGCTTCAAGGGCTTCGCCCACATGACCTGCCGTGGCGTGTCGTACTACGACGAAGCGGCCTACGCCCAGTCTGAAAACGCGGCCTCCGCCGTGATTTCCGAGGCTGGCAAAGCCGTCGCCCAGGCCTGCCCGCGTCGTCTGTACCTGCCAACCGCCGATGCACGCCTGATCGCACTCAACGCCGACACTGGCAAGGTCTGCGAAGGTTTCGGTAAAAACGGTGTGGTTGACCTGACCCAAGGCATCGGCCCGTTCACCCCCGGTGGCTACTACGCCACCTCGCCGGCAGCGATTACCCGTGACCTGGTGATCATGGGCGGTCACGTCACCGACAACGAGTCGACCAACGAGCCCTCCGGCGTGATCCGTGCCTTTGACGTACACGACGGTCATCTGGTGTGGAACTGGGACAGCAACAATCCTGACGCGACCGAACCGCTGCCAGAGGGCGAACACTACAGCCGCAACTCGGCCAACATGTGGTCGCTGGCCAGCGTCGACGAAAAACTCGGCATGGTCTACCTGCCACTGGGCAACCAGACCCCTGACCAGTGGGGCGCAGACCGTACCCCGGGCGCCGAGAAGTTCAGTGCCGGCCTGGTCGCGCTGGACCTGGCCACCGGCAAGGTGCGCTGGAACTACCAGTTCACTCACCATGACCTGTGGGACATGGACGTCGGCAGCCAGCCAACCTTGCTGGACATGAAAACCGCCGATGGCGTGAAACCTGCGCTGATCGCCCCGACCAAACAGGGCAGCCTGTACGTCCTCGACCGTCGCGACGGCACGCCGATCATCCCGATCAAGGAAATCCCGGTTCCGCAAGGCGCCGTGAAAGGTGACCACACCGCACCGACCCAGGCCCGTTCGGACCTGAACCTGCTGGCCCCGGAACTGACCGAAAAAGCCATGTGGGGTGCCAGCCCGTTCGACCAGATGCTGTGCCGCATCCAGTTCAAGGAATTGCGCTACGAAGGCCAGTACACCCCGCCGTCGGAACAGGGCAGCCTGATCTATCCGGGTAACGTCGGCGTCTTCAACTGGGGCGGCGTTTCGGTCGACCCGGTTCGCCAGATGCTGTTCACCAGCCCGAACTACATGGCCTTCGTCTCGAAAATGGTGCCTCGCGCCGAAGTCGCGGCCGACAGCAAGCGCGAGAGCGAAACCGCGGGCGTGCAACCGAACACCGGCGCACCTTACGCGGTGATCATGCACCCGTTCATGTCGCCGTTCGGCGTACCCTGCCAGGCGCCGGCCTGGGGCTATGTTGCCGGCATCGACCTGACCACAGGCAAAGTCGTGTGGAAACGCAAGAACGGCACCAGCCGCGACAGCTCGCCATTGCCGATCGGCCTGACACTCGGCGTGCCAAGCATGGGCGGTTCGATAGTCACCGCTGGCGGCGTCGGCTTCCTCAGCGGTACGCTGGATCAGTACCTGCGCGCCTATGACGTCAATACCGGCAAGGAGCTTTGGAAATCGCGCCTGCCGGCTGGCGGTCAGGCTACGCCGATGACCTACACCGGCAAGGACGGCAAGCAGTACGTGCTGTTGGTCGTCGGTGGCCACGGCTCACTGGGCACCAAAATGGGTGACTATGTGATTGCGTACAAACTGTCCGAGTAAGTTTTAGCGGCAGTCAAAATGAAGGCGACTCCTACGAAGGAGTCGCCTTTTTTATTATCACTCTGTAGGAGCTGCCGAAGGCTGCGATCTTTTGACCTTGGAAAATCAAAAGATCGCAGCCTGCGGCAGCTCCTACAAAAGCAAAGGCGCAGAGTGTGTGCCGAAATCCAGCTAACCTGTCTCTGCGCTGAACACGCCTTCGAAACACGGCGTTGCAGAAAATGACCGTTGAAACCACCGCCAACCTGCCCCATCTAAGACCCATACCCATTGTGCAGGTGCCCCCATGAGCGACCAGCAAGAATTCCCCGAAGACCCGAGCGAATACGCCGATCCGCAAAGCGCTCCACAGCACAAACCCGGCAAAGGCCTGGCCCTGCCCGGTCAGAACCTGCCGGACAAGGTCTACATCATCCCGATCCACAACCGGCCATTCTTCCCGGCCCAGGTCCTGCCGGTCATCGTCAACGAAGAGCCGTGGGCCGAGACCCTCGACCTGGTGGCAAAGTCTGAACACCACTCCCTGGCCCTGTTCTACATGGACACGCCCCAGGAGGATCCGCGCCACTTCGACACCTCGGCCCTGCCGCTCTACGGCACCCTGGTCAAGGTGCACCACGCCAGCCGCGAAAACGGCAAACTGCAATTCGTCGCCCAGGGCCTGACCCGTGTGCGTCTGAAAACCTGGCTCAAGCACCATCGCCCGCCGTACTTGGTGGAAGTCGAATACCCGCACCAGCCCACCGAGCCGACCGACGAGGTCAAGGCCTACGGCATGGCGCTGATCAATGCGATCAAGGAACTGCTGCCGCTCAACCCGCTGTACAGCGAAGAGTTGAAGAACTACCTCAATCGCTTCAGCCCCAACGACCCGTCGCCGCTGACCGACTTCGCCGCCGCGCTCACCTCGGCCACCGGTAGTGAACTGCAGGAAGTGCTCGACTGCGTGCCGATGCTCAAGCGCATGGAAAAAGTCCTGCCGATGCTGCGCAAGGAAGTCGAGGTCGCGCGCCTGCAAAAAGAGATTTCTGCCGAAGTTAACCGCAAGATCGGTGAACATCAGCGCGAGTTCTTCCTCAAGGAGCAACTCAAGGTCATCCAGCAGGAGCTGGGCCTGACCAAGGACGACCGCAGTGCCGACCTCGAACAGTTCGAGCAGCGGCTGGTGGGCAAAGTCCTGCCGACGCAGGTGCAGAAACGCCTCGAAGAAGAAATGAACAAGCTGTCGATCCTCGAGACCGGTTCGCCGGAGTATGCGGTCACCCGAAATTACATCGACTGGGCGACCTCGGTGCCGTGGGGCGTGTACGGCGAGGACAAACTCGACCTCAAGCACGCGCGCAAGGTGCTGGACAAACACCACGCCGGCCTCGACGACATCAAGGACCGCATCCTCGAATTCCTCGCAGTCGGCGCCTACAAAGGCGAAATCAGCGGTTCCATCGTGCTGCTGGTCGGCCCGCCGGGCGTGGGCAAGACCAGCGTCGGCAAGTCCATCGCCGAATCCCTGGGCCGGCCGTTCTACCGCTTCAGCCTTGGCGGCATGCGTGACGAAGCCGAGATCAAGGGCCACCGCCGCACCTACATCGGCGCGCAGCCGGGCAAACTGGTGCAGGCACTCAAAGACGTCGAGGTGATGAACCCGGTGATCATGCTCGACGAGATCGACAAGATGGGCCAGAGCTACCAGGGCGACCCGGCCTCGGCCTTGCTGGAAACCCTCGATCCGGAACAGAACGTCGAATTCCTCGACCACTATCTGGACCTGCGGATGGACCTGTCGAAGGTGTTGTTCGTGTGCACCGCCAACACCCTCGACTCGATCCCCGGCCCGTTGCTCGACCGCATGGAAGTGATTCGCCTGTCGGGCTACATCACCGAAGAAAAAGTCGCCATCGCCAAGCGTCACCTGTGGCCCAAGCAGCTTGAGAAAGCCGGCGTGTCCAAGGGCAGCCTGAGCATCAGCGACAGCGCGCTCAAGGCGCTGGTCGACGGCTATGCCCGTGAAGCCGGCGTGCGCCAGCTGGAAAAAAACCTCGGCAAACTGGTGCGCAAAGCGGTGATGAAACTGCTCGACGAACCGAAAGCGGTGATCAAGCTCGGCCCGAAAGATCTCGAAGCGTCGCTCGGCAAACCGGTGTTCCGCAACGAGCAGGTGCTGGCGGGGGTCGGCGTGATCACCGGCCTGGCCTGGACCAGCATGGGTGGCGCGACCCTGCCGATAGAAGCCACGCGTATCCACACCCTCAACCGTGGGTTCAAGCTCACCGGGCAGTTGGGGGATGTGATGAAAGAATCGGCGGAGATCGCCTACAGCTACGTCAGCTCGCACCTGAAGTCCTATGGCGGCGATCCGAAGTTCTTCGACGAAGCCTTCGTGCACCTGCACGTGCCGGAAGGCGCCACGCCGAAAGACGGCCCGAGCGCCGGCGTGACCATGGCCAGCGCCCTGCTGTCGCTGGCACGCAACCAGCCACCGAAAAAAGGCGTGGCCATGACCGGTGAGCTGACATTGACCGGGCATGTGCTGCCGATTGGCGGGGTGCGCGAGAAGGTGATTGCGGCGCGGCGGCAGAAAATTTTCGAGCTGATCCTGCCGGAGGCCAACCGGGGTAATTTCGAGGAACTGCCGGAGTATCTGAAGGAGGGTATTACCGTGCACTTTGCCAAGCGCTTTGCGGATGTGGCAAAAGTATTGTTCTGATAAAACTGTGCAGTATCAAAAAGGCCAGGTTCATAACCTGGTCTTTTTTTAATCAAACTTCAACAATGAATTCGACATGCCTTTCCATCAAGTTGAAACCTGTTAGTTCAAACAGTACTTCCAGGCATTCCCACTCTATACATTCAGGGCTCAAATCATTTGTGCGTAAAGCACGCAGGAGAGCTCCATGGAAATCAACCAGCGAAGAGGTCTTGTCAATGAGCATATCAATGACAACATGCTATTTCGCCGCTGCTGCCCAAAAAACCACTTGAATGCCACTCTGGAGAACCGTGAAGACTTCCACTCCGAAGAGTTTTTCGCCAGCGTCGGAAACAGGGAAATCATCGCCATTTTCAAGACCGGTGCACACAACACCCCACTCGACCGTGCCTTTGACATTTACATGCCAAAAGACATCGAGACGGGCATCTATCCACTGAATACCCCTGGCCAATTGATAGAAATCGCTTATACCGAGAACTTTCCGGCCTATACCACTCACTGGGCATTCGAGGGTGTCATTGACTTGATTGTGAGCGATGACAAACAACAATACTCTGGCAAAACCGTTATGAAGTTCAAAACTCGACAGGGTGTTGTATTTACATCCGAAAGCCAATTCTGTTTTTCTCTTTCGGCTTAACGACACGGCACTCACCCGTTAATATAATTAGCGGGTTCGCCTACAAAATTATCCTCTTCCTCATATAGACGTCCCCTCGCAATAGCGTCAGCCCTACCCTCCCCATGCGTGTGATCGTCACACTTTGTCTCATCTTCGGTTATGCTCGCCGTTCGTCGCGAATTCAGGAGCGCCTGATTTGATGTCCCCAACCCGTCTGCTACTGCCCATAAGCCTTGCCTTGCTGGCAGCCTGCGCTTCCCAACCGAAACACAACGTGACCGTGGAAAAACAGAGCGAATGCCCGGTGAAACTCAGCAATGGGCAAAACCTGATCCTGACCCTGCCGAGCAACCCGACCACGGGTTATCGCTGGGCGATCCAGGATTCGGCCGGCGGCGTGCTGCACGCCTTGGGGCCAGAGGTGTATCGAAATCCGGAAGATGCCGGCATCGTCGGTTCGGCCGGAGTTTCGACTTGGCGCTTCCAGGCTTTTGCGACCGGCACGGGACGTCTGCGCCTGACCTCGCAACAGCCGTGGGCGCCGGAAGTGCTGCCGGTGGACTCGTTCGACTGCGCGATCTCGGTCAACTGACCGTGGGCTGGTTGATTCTGGCGCTGATGGGCGCGGTGACCTTTCTTTATGGTCTGAGCGTGCACGCCTCCATGCTGTGCCTGCTGGTCAAGCCGCTGCCGGTGCTGGCCTTGCTCGGCTGGCTGCACGACGCACCACCCGGCGAATATCGGCGCTGGATCAGCCTGGGCTTGATTTTCTCCTTGGTCGGCGACGTGTTGCTGGCCTTGCCGGGGGACTTGTTCGTGTTCGGCCTCGGCGCATTTCTGGTCGCCCACCTGGCGTATCTGAAAGCCTACTTGAGCGATTGCCGGCGCCTGGCTCTTTTACCCCTGATCATCGCCCTCGGCGTTGGTGCAGTGCTGTTGGGGATTCTGATTTCTCATGGACTGGGGCCACTCCTGGTTCCGGTGATCGTCTACGGCCTGGCAATCAGCGCCATGCTCTGGCGCGCGCTGGCCCGGCTTGGCAGTGATGTGCCCAAGCGTTCGGCCCTGCTGGCTGCCGGTGGTGCGGTGGCGTTTGTGTTTTCGGACAGTGTGATTGGCATCAGCCGGTTCGTGGTGCCGTTCGATGCGGCGCCTTACGTGATCATCCTCAGCTATTGGCTGGGGCAGTGGGGCATCACGGCCTCCGCGTTCTCCCAAGGCAAACGCTGATCCCTGTGGCGAGGGGGCTTGTCGGAATGCCGCACCACCCCGTTCGGCGGCGCAGCCGTCGTAAACCCTGTTAGTCGGGTGTATCTGTGATTACCCGGTTGCATGGTTTTGGGACTGCTTCGCAGTCCAACGGGGGCAAGCCCCCTCGCCACAAGAGCACTCTCGGCTTTCGAACTGCATCAACCCACCCGCTTTATCAGACAACCCGCGCATCCCCACGCCAACTTGGCTAAAATGCCGGCCTTTTCACCGATACCGCTGGAACCGCCGTGAGCAAAGAACCCGATCGCCTTTTCGCCCAGCCTTTGGCCCAGGTGCCTGACTTCGCCTTTAACGAGGACGTGGTGCGGGTGTTCCCGGACATGATCAAGCGCTCGGTGCCGGGCTATCCGACCATCGTCGAAAACCTCGGCGTGCTCGCCGCGCAGTTCGCCCAACCGGGCAGCGTGCTCTACGACCTGGGCTCGTCCCTGGGTGCCGTGACCCAGGCCCTGCGTCGGCATGTGCGCACCGACGGTTGCCGCGTCATCGCTGTGGATAACTCCGCCGCCATGGTCGAGCGTTGCCGCGAATACCTCAATGGCCAGGACTCGATGTTCCAGGAGTTGCTGCCGGTCGAGGTGATCGAGGGCGACATCCTGGCGCTGGAGTTCCAGCCGGCCTCGGTGGTAGCGCTGAACTTCACCCTGCAATTCATCGCCCCGGACCAACGCACCGCGCTGTTGACGCGCATCCGTCAGTCGCTGCTGCCCGGCGGCGCCCTGATTCTCTCAGAAAAACTGCGTTTCGAAGACGAGCAGGAACACGCGTTGCTCACCGACCTGCACATCGCCTTCAAACGCGCCAACGGCTACAGCGAGCTGGAAATCGCCCAGAAGCGCAGCGCCATCGAAAACGTCATGAAGCCCGACAGCCTCGAAGAACACCGCGAACGCCTGTTGGCCGCCGGGTTCTCGAAAGTCGTGCCGTGGTTCCAGTGTCTTAACTTTGCCTCGTTGATTGCCCTGCCATGATTGATCTGTCTCCCCTCGCCCGCCGTCTGGCCGGCACGCCGCTGGCCGAATGGGCCAACACCCTGCAGGCGCAACTCGACAAGAAAATGGAAAAGGGCCATGGCGACCTGGAGCGCTGGCAAAGCGCGTTGGACGCCCTGCCAAAGATCCAGCCAAGCGAAGTCGATTTGCTCAACGGCCTGAAGCTGGACACCGATTGCGACGATGAAACCCGCGCGCAAATGCGTTCCGCGTTGATGGGCCTGTCGCCGTGGCGCAAGGGGCCGTTCGACCTGTTCGGTGTGCACGTCGACACCGAATGGCGCTCGGACTGGAAGTGGTCGCGGGTCGCCCCGCATCTGGACCTTGCGGGCAAGCGCATCCTCGATGTCGGCTGCGGCAACGGCTATTACATGTGGCGCATGCTCGGCGCTGGTGCCGACAGTGTGATCGGTGTCGACCCGAACTGGCTGTTCTTCTGCCAGTTCCAGGCGGTGCAGCGCTACCTGTCCGAGCCAAACGCCTGGCACCTGCCCTTCCCGTTCGAAGACCTGCCGCCGAACCTGGAAGGCTTCGACACGGTATTTTCCATGGGCGTGTTCTACCATCGCCGCTCGCCCATCGAGCATTTGCTGGCGCTGAAGGACTGCCTGGTCAAGGGTGGTGAGCTGGTGCTGGAAACGCTGGTGGTCGAAGGCGACAAGCACCAGGTGCTGGTGCCGGAAGACCGCTACGCGCAGATGCGCAACGTGTGGTTCCTGCCGTCGGTGCCGGCGCTGGAGTTGTGGCTGCGTCGTGCCGGGTTCACCGATGTGAAGTGCGTGGATGTGAGCACCACCACGATCGAGGAACAGCGCGGGACGGAGTGGATGAAGTATCAGTCGCTCAGTGACTTCCTCGATCCTGCCGATCACAGCAAGACCGTTGAAGGGCTGCCGGCGCCGATGCGGGCAGTGATTGTGGCGCGCAAGTAAAAAGCAAGATCAAAAGATCGCAGCCTTCGGCAGCTCCTACATGATCCCCTGTAGGAGCGAGCCTGCTCGCGATGGACTCAAGAACACCGCGGGGAACCAGATTGCCTGCGTCATCGTTCACGACCATCGCGAGCAGGCTCACTCCTACAGGGGGTCTGTGTTTAGTCGGAAGGTTTTGCTCTTCGGGCCTTGAAGAACTCGCTTAATACCGCCCCGCACTCCTCCGCCAACACCCCCCCCTCATGCAACACCCGGTGATTCAAAAAGCCCTGGGTAAAAAACTGCCCCTGGCTCTGCACAATCCCCGCCTTCGGCTCCAGCGCGCCATACACCACCCGTGTTATCCGCGAATGCACGATCAGCCCGGCGCACATGCTGCACGGCTCCAGCGTCACATACAGCGTGCTGCCGGGCAGGCGGTAGTTGCTGACAGCCTCGGCGGCGGCGCGAATCGCGACCATCTCGGCATGGGCACTGGGATCGCTGGTGCTGATCGGGCAATTGAAGCCACGCCCGATGATCTCACCGTCCTGCACCAGCACCGCGCCCACCGGCACTTCACCCAGGGCAGCGCCTTGGGCGGCCAGGGCCAGGGCTTCACGCATGAATTCGCGATCACGGCTGCGGTCGATGATGGCGGCGGGACGAATCTGACGCATCACGCCACCTCGATGGCGGCCATCAGGCCGGTTTCCATGTGATCGATCACATGGCAGTGGAACATCCAGACCCCGGGGTTATCCGCCACCAGCGCCACTTGCGCGCGCTCGTTCTTGCCCAGCAGATAAGTGTCGGTGAAGTACGGAATCACCTTGTGCCGGTTCGAGGCGATGACCTTGAAGCTCATGCCGTGCAGGTGAATCGGGTGCTGATACTGGGTCATGTTCTTCAATTCGAAAATGTAGCTCTTGCCCTTTTCCAGCTTGGCAATCGGGCGGTCGGCGCAGGTCTTGTCGGTGATGTCCCAGGCCTTGCCGTTGATCTGCCACAGGCTCGGCGGTTTGCCGTTGTCGACGTTGACCGACACCGAGCCGACCCATTCGAAATTGAAGTTGAGTTTCTCGGCATTGGCCAGGTCCGGTTCGGCGATCGGATTGGCCGGCAGTGCCGGTGGCCATTGGCTTGGTGCGTCGGTATTGGCCACTGAACGCAAGGTACCCAGGCGCACCGGACCATTGCGCAAGGACAACTCTTCACCGGCCGCAGGCGCCTTGATCGCCAGGCAGATGCGCATACCGGGGCCGAGCCAGTATTCCTTGCCCAGCGGGCGCGGTTCGATGGGGTTGCCGTCCAGCGCATAGATCTGCGCTTCGACGCCGGGAATGTTCAGGCGATAGGTCAGGGTGTTATCGAGATTGAGAATGCGCACCCGGGTGATCTGCCCGGCCGGCAAATCGATCACCGCCTGCGGCACACCGTTGATGGTCGCCAGGCGTCCCGCCGTGCCGCCACGGGCCGCTTCCCGGGGGATGCTGAACTCGACGAAATTGCCGACCTCGTCGACATGCCAGCTCTTCAGGCTCAGGGTCTTTTCGTACTTGAAACCGGTGGGCTCGCGCTCTTCGATGATCAGCGGGCCCACCAGGCCACGGCCGAGTTCTTCGCTGCTGTTCACATGCGGGTGATACCAATAGCTGCCGGCATCCGGTACACGGAATTTGTAGTCGAAGTACTCGCCCGGCAGCACCGGCAATTGCGAGACGTACGGCACGCCGTCCATTTCCAGCGGCAGGCGGATACCGTGCCAGTGAATGGTGGTCGCCACCGGCAAGTGATTGATGAAGCGCACCCGCAGCCATTCACCCTGGCGCACCCGCAACTCAGTGCCCGGTGCCGACGGACCGAATGCCCAGGCCTGGGTCTTGTGCCCGGCCACCAACTCCACGTCCAACGGCGCCGCAATCAGCTCATAGTCGTGACCGGCATCCGCGTCGGCCATCTTGCCCAGCCAGTAGCGTGACGCACTACCCGCACCGACACCAACGACAACAAGACCGGCCAGGCCACCGAGTATTTGGCGACGGGTAAAGGACATGAACTCAACTACCTCACAAATCAACGACAGGCCAGCGACCCGGAAAAGGCGAATACGATACACCTGCAACTGCGAAACAGTAAGGGCGATACAGTGACGCACGCAGGATCACCCATGTATATAACTATGTAGTACACCTCCTCTGAACGAACGGGTCATGCTCAATACTCGTTTCTCAAGGAGTGAGACTGTATGAATCCGAATCAAAACCGGCCCCTGCCCAATGCAGCCGACAAGGCCGCCCTCAAGGCCATCGCCACCCGCATCATCAGGACCTGCCCCAGCCTGCAAGACACCGCTCATGACGTCGCCGGTAACTTGCTGAAAAAGTACGGCATCACCGGCCTCGATCCGGACCGGGTGTATTTCCACCGCTTCGACGCGTCGCAAAGCAGCTCGAAGGCCTTCTCCGGATGGGAGCATGTCAACGCCACCCCGACGTCGTCCATGACCCTGACCCAACTGGTGATCCACCGCTTCCGCGCCGCCGATCAGGACAATGCCGATCTGCTGGATGTGTATGCGGGTTTCTATACCGCTGGACCGAGCACCGGGACTTTCAATGAAACCAACGAAGTGCGCCTGCACGGCAACGACGTGCTGACGGACTTCTGGAACATCGACTTCAGCGCGGTCTACAACGAACGGCTGACGAGCTTCTGGAGCGAATCCGGCGCTGACTTCCGTACCCTGGCCAAGTGCAATTTTCTCATCAACGCCTTGCGGGCCCGCGACCGTAAAAAGCTCAGTGACGCGGACTTCAATGTCGCCGTCACGGCCGTCATGGGGCCCATCACCTGGCCGGTCAGCCTGCAGATGTTGCAAACGCAATACGCCGATACGCATGCCCAGCTACGAATGCTGGATGTGGCCGGCTACTTGTCGAACAACATTGTGCGCATCAAGGCGCCCAAAGGCCGGCAGATTCTCTACCTTCCCGGAGAGGCCGAAGCCTTCAAGGTGCTGGAAACCGAAACGGACATGCACTTCTGGGTGTTGCTGCAAATGAATGACGAGGCGCGACGCCAGGCATTCATGGCGCACTTTTCCATGGCCGATCGCCAGGACATCGCCGATAACCTCCCGGACCTGATGAACCGCTTGGTGGGCAGCTGGAGTGTGTACGACCATCAGTTGATCAATCAGGAAAACCGGGGCGTTGACGGTGACGTTTTCAGTTGGCTGCGAGACTCGACCAAGGCCGCGATGTCCGCCGAGGCCGCGCTGTCACTGACCTCCAATGGCGATCTGCGTGAAAAACTGTGGATCGGTTACCTCAGCGCCGGCGTGAAAGTGTTCGGTCCGATGGCGGTCGTCGGCTGGCCGGTCGCACTGCCGGTGATCGGCGCCAGCATCGCCAACATGGGGTTGAACATCGATCAGGCGGTCAACGGCAAAACCGCCGAGGAACGCAAGGCCGGTGTGATTGGCGCGGTGCTCAGCGGCATCGACATCTTGTTCAACCTGCTCGTTCTCAAAGGTCCCGGTTCGCTGGAAGAAGTCGGCCCCGAAATCGACGCCGCCGAGGCGAAGGAAATGGCTGAGCTGAAGGAGACAACACCACCGGCCAAAGCCCCCAAACCTGCACCGAACGAGGTGGCCGTTGAAACACCGGACAATGCCGGACCTACGGTGAAGGTGCCGGAGTCTTTCAAGATCAAGGTATCGCTCAGCGACGACACACTGGTTCACGAACCGGGCAAGTTTCAAGGCACCTATCAGCTTGCTTCCAACCCTTCGTCCGCGATAAAGCTCAACGACAGCGCGTACTACGTGCGCTATGAATCCGATATCAATGGCCGTGGCACCTGGGCCATCATCGACCCGGCCAACCCCCATGCATTCTCTGGTTCGGTCCCCGTGCGTTTGAATGCTGCTGGCACCTGGGAAATCACCCCGCGCCTGGGACTGAGGGGCGGCATGATCGTATCGCCGGTTTCCAGCGCTGGTACGACAAGCGAGCCCGTCATTGAAGAATGGGCGCGTACACCGGGCATTCATGTGCCCGGCCTCGAAGACCCGCAAATGAGGGCCTGGGCACTCGGTGGACCCGATGTGCGTAATTTGTACAGACGTTTACGGACCTTGGGCAGCATAGATGTACACAGTGAGTTGATGTCCCCTATCGACGAATTCACCGAGTCCCTGAGCGAGTTCCAGCTGGATCAGGAAGAGCCACGCAATGAACTGATCAGCGATGCAAACGCCTACTACGAGCTCAATCCCCCGCCCCCTCGCCTTCCAGTCCCTGCACGAGAGTTAAACGCATCGACCGAACTGCTCGATATCGCATTCGCGGAAAAACCGGGACTGATCGTTGGCGAGAGCCGCGGCAGTATCGGCAGTAAGCAGTTCCTGATCGAAAACATGCCCGCCCTGGCCCGCCGCGGCGTGAAGACGTTGTACTTGCAGGAACTGCTGGCCAACGTCAATCAGCTTGATCTGGACACTTTTGCCAGAACCGGTGAAATGCCCGAAGAGCTGGAGAACTACCTGAGAAAACTCGACATCAGGGCCGGCAACGATCCCGAGGGCCGATTCAACCTGCTGGCGCTGGTGAAGTCTGCCAACGCCCAGCGTGTGCGGGTGCAGGCCATCGATATGACAACGACCTACAACATCAACGAAGACTCGTTTTCCCGGCATCCGGACAGCCAAATGGCGAGGAGTTACTTTGCTAGCGAGGTCATTCAACTCAATGAAGAATTGAAGGGCCCCACCAAATGGATTGCCTTGGTCGATCAGGAACACATGACGAGTTTCAGAGGCTATCAAGGCATCAGTGAACAGACTGACACCTTGAGTGTACGAATCGAAGACGTGACACCGGGTCAGGCACTGCCCATTGGTTCCGATCCAGGATTAGCGGTGGAATATGCAGACTATCCGGGCTCGCCTGTCGAGGAGGAAGGGTCCGGTATCACTGGCTTCGACCACATCCGAGACAGCATCCAAGGCGACTGGCGTGTACAAATGCAAACCCCGTGGGCCTACCGGACGCCACAAGAGCTGCGAACGCTGTTGCCGGAACCGGGGATGTTCACCTTTCAGCGCTACAGAAGCAGCCTGTTGGTGGTCTATCGCAATGCCGAGAACCGAATGGCCGACACTGTGATCAGAATGACACCCGGTGGCAGGATCAACCTGGATACTCCGCTTGGACCGGCCTATGACTCCATGACAGTGGATAACCTGGGGGAACTGAAACAGGCACTGACAGAAAATGGCATGCAACCGATGGGTTGGCCGCCAGTGGCTGGAGAGGCCGAGGGTGCGGCATCGGTACTCGAGGAGCTTGCCCGAGTACGACCTGAAATCCAGCGGCCGAGCATACCCCAGCACTGGCAAGCCAACGAATTGCTGGAAGGGGTAACACCCGAAACAACGCCCGGGAAATTCCAGGGTATCTATCGACTCGACGGCAATCCATCGACAGCCATCATGCTCAACGATGCGGCCTGGTACGTACGCTATGAGGCCGACGCCAACGGTGTCGGCACGTGGGCCATTATCGATCCTGAAAACCCGAACGCGTTTTCAGGCTCATTGCCGGTACGCCTGAACGCTCAAGGTGAGTGGGAGCTGGCACCACGGGCCGGCCTGAAGGGTGGCGGCAACAATCTGAAAGGAATGTCGCCAGGGGTCGCTCAACCCCAGCCGCAAATCACGCTGCGCAAACCCGCCACAAAATACGACGCACCTGCCAGATACAGCCTCAGGAAGCTGGCGATGGGCAAACCGGAGACCCATGTCAAAGTCAGCCGTTTGCCCGACGGCACAATGAAAGGGATAACCACCTACGACGAATACGTCGCCGCCCCTCGTGCCGAGTTGTCACGGGACGCTCGAAGCTTCTTTGCCCGCAGCGACTTCTCCACTTCCCTGCCTACCCGCCCGGCCATCCCCGCCGTCACGCCCTCGACCACCGCCACAGAACTGGTCGAGCAGGCGCTGGATGCAGCAAATGGCCTGGTCATCGGTGAGAGTCAAGACCGCATTGCCAGTATGCGTTTTCTCATCGAGAACATGCCGACACTCGCCAGACAGGGGGTCAAAACACTGTATTTCCATCGCCTGCTCAACGATTTCAGTCAGCTGGACTTGAACACCTTCTTCAGCACCGGGGAAATGTCCGATGACCTGGAGGAAACGCTGCAACAACTGCAAAGCGACCCGTCAGGACGGTATACGCCGCTTGAAGTGGTCAGGGCTGCGCGACTCAACGGCATTCGGGTTCAGGCAACGGACTGTCTGGCGAGCTATCGCTATCCCGCCTCGTCACTTCCCGACATGCATGAGCAAGCCATAAAGAACTACCTCACCCACACGATCATGCAGGCCAACGAATCCCTCAATGGCGCAAGTAAATGGGTGGTACTGACCGATCAGGAAAACATCAATACCTTTCGCGGTATGGCCGGCATCAGTGAAATACAGGGCGGTATCGGCTTGCGTATCGAAGAAGTGTTGCCCGAAAAACGCCTGCTGATCGAGACAGACCGGGGCATCGAAGTGGGACGGGGCTTCACCACGCAACCGGACCATGTCAGTGGCGAATACGATACGTTGTACGCCGACCTGAGCCTGCAGATGCCGCTACCGCTGCTCGAGCGAACACCGGCGGAACTCAATCGGCTGTTGTTCCGGCAAGGCATGTTCACCTTCGAAAAGGTCGATGGAACCTGGACGTTGATTCATCGCGGCAGAGACCGCCATATTGCGCGAACACTGGTCGAGCTTACGGTTGACGGCAAATACCTGATCAATCGTCCGACATGGACTGATGTGCATCAGGTGCCATACGCCAGTATCGTCGAACTGTCCTGGGCCCTGAGCCGCATGGGCATGGACCTCGAAGGACGTCTGCCTCTGTAATTCGTGCCTGTTTCTGCCACGCATGCATGCAAAAAGCCCCCGGTCTCGCGACCGGGGGCTTCCTTTACCGCTATCGTTTTGAGCCCGGCTTCACAGACTCAACCACGATCACTCCCACTCAATAGTCGCCGGCGGCTTGCTCGACACGTCGTAGGTGACGCGGGAGATGCCTTCGATTTCATTGATGATGCGGCCGGATACGGTTTCCAGCAGTTCGTAAGGCAGGTGTGCCCAACGTGCGGTCATGAAGTCGATGGTTTCCACGGCACGCAGGGCCACGACCCAGGCGTAACGACGGCCATCGCCAACCACGCCAACCGATTTCACCGGCTGGAACACCACGAAGGCCTGGCTGACCTTGTGGTACCAGTCGGCCTTGCGCAGTTCTTCGATGAAGATGTGGTCGGCACGACGCAGCAGGTCGGCGTATTCCTTCTTCACTTCACCAAGGATGCGCACGCCCAGGCCCGGGCCCGGGAACGGGTGACGGTAGACCATGTCGTACGGCAGGCCCAGTTCCAAGCCCAGACGACGGACTTCGTCCTTGAACAGCTCGCGCAGTGGCTCGACCAGTTTCAGGTTCATTTCTTCCGGCAGGCCGCCCACGTTGTGGTGCGACTTGATCACGTGGGCCTTGCCGCTTTTCGCGCCAGCCGACTCGATCACGTCCGGGTAGATGGTGCCCTGGGCCAGGTACTTGATGTTGTCCAGCTTGCAGGATTCGGCATCGAACACGTCGATGAAGGTGCGGCCGATGATCTTGCGCTTCTTCTCCGGGTCGGCTTCGCCGGCCAGGTTGTTGAGGAACTGGTCTTCAGCGTTGGCGCGGATCACTTTGACGCCCATGTTCTCGGCGAACATGGCCATCACTTGCTCGCCTTCGTGCAGGCGCAGCAGGCCGTTGTCGACGAACACGCAGGTCAGCTGGTCGCCGATGGCCTTGTGCAGCAGTGCGGCAACCACGGACGAGTCGACACCGCCGGACAGGCCGAGCAGGACGTTGTCGGTGCCGACCTGAGCGCGAACCTGGGCGATGGCGTCTTCAGCGATCTTCGACGGGGTCCACAGGGCTTCACACTCGCAGATGTCGAGGATGAAGCGCGACAGGATGCGACCGCCCTGCTTGGTGTGGGTCACTTCCGGGTGAAACTGCACGCCGTAGTAGCGACGCTCGTCGCTGAACATGCCGGCGATCGGGCAGCTCGGGGTGCTGGCCAGGATGTGGAAGTCTTCCGGCATCCGGGTGACCTTGTCACCGTGGCTCATCCATACGTCGAGGCCGAACAGGCCGTCGGCGTCGATGTGGTCTTCGATGCCGTCGAGCAGGCGGCTTTTGCCGACCACGTCTACGCGGGCGTAACCGAACTCACGCAGCTCGGAACCTTCAACCTTGCCGCCCAGTTGCTCGGCCATGGTCTGCATGCCGTAGCAGATACCGAAGACCGGCACGCCCAGGTCGAAAACGGCTTGCGGGCAGCGAGGGCTGTTGGCTTCGTGAACCGACTCCGGGCCACCGGCGAGGATGACGCCTTTAGGAGCGAATTCGCGGATCGCATCTTCGTCCATGTCGAACGGGTGCAGTTCGCAGTACACGCCGATTTCACGCACGCGGCGGGCGATCAGCTGGGTGTACTGGGAACCGAAGTCGAGGATCAGGATGCGGTGAGCGTGAATGTCGAGGGCCATGATTCAGTCTCGTCTAAAAAATTCGGAAACAGTCGTGATTCAGAAACAACTCGGGGCTGAATAAAACAGCCCCGGTCGTTAACTTTTTGCTGGAAGGCTCAACCTACACGGTAGTTTGGCGCTTCCTTGGTGATCTGCACGTCGTGAACGTGGGATTCGGCCATGCCGGCGCCGGTGATCCGCACGAACTCGGGCTTGGTGCGCATCTCTTCGATGTTAGCGCTACCGGTGTAGCCCATCGAGGAGCGCAGGCCGCCCATCAACTGGTGGATGATCGCGCTCAGGGTGCCCTTGTACGGAACACGCCCTTCGATGCCTTCCGGAACGAGCTTCTCGGCGCCTGCCGAGGAGTCCTGGAAGTAACGGTCGGAGGAACCCTGGGCCTGGGACATGGCGCCCAGCGAACCCATGCCGCGATAAGCCTTGTACGAACGGCCCTGGAACAGTTCGATCTCGCCCGGCGCTTCTTCGGTACCGGCGAACATCGAGCCCATCATTACGCAGGAAGCACCGGCTACGATGGCCTTGGACAGGTCACCGGAGAAACGGATACCGCCGTCGGCGATCAACGGCACGCCAGTGCCTTCGAGGGCAGCGGCGACGTTGGCGATGGCACTGATTTGCGGTACGCCGACACCGGCGACGATACGGGTGGTGCAGATCGAGCCAGGGCCGATACCGACCTTGACCGCGTCAGCGCCGGCTTCGGCCAGGGCCTTGGCGGCAGCGCCAGTGGCGATGTTGCCGCCGATGACCTGCACTTCAGGGAAGTTCTGCTTGACCCAGCGAACGCGGTCGATCACGCCTTTGGAGTGACCGTGAGCGGTGTCGACCACCACCACGTCAACGCCGGCGGCGACCAGTGCGGCAACGCGGTCACCAGTGTCTTTACCGGTACCGACTGCAGCACCCACGCGCAGACGACCTTGATCGTCCTTGCTGGCCAGCGGGTAAGCCTTGGCTTTTTCGATGTCGTTGACGGTCATCATGCCCTTGAGGGCGAATTTGTCGTCGACGATCAGCACGCGTTCGATGCGGTGCTTGTGCAGCAGTTCACGCACATCGTTCTTGTCGGCGCCTTCCTTGACCGTGACCAGACGCTCTTTAGGCGTCATCACTTCACGGACAGTGGCTTCCAGACGGTTCTCGAAACGCACGTCACGGGAGGTGACAATGCCGACCAGGTCGCCATTGTGCAGCACCGGAACGCCGGAAATGTTGTGCATGCGGGTCAGCTCGAACAGTTCGCGCACGGTGGCGTCGGCGACGATGGTGATCGGGTCCTTGACCACACCGGCTTCGTAACGCTTGACCTTGCGCACTTCGGCAGCTTGCTGCTCGATGGTCATGTTCTTGTGGATGATGCCGATACCACCTTCCTGAGCCATGGCAATTGCCAGACGGGCTTCAGTGACGGTGTCCATGGCAGCAGAGACCAATGGAATATTCAGCTCGATGCCACGGGTAAGGCGGGTCTTGAGACTGACTTCGTTAGGAAGCACCTCGGAATAACCGGGCACTAGGAGAATGTCGTCGAATGTCAGAGCTTCTTGGCTGATACGCAGCATCGCGGGGGCTCCCGAGCGGGAAAATGGAAGCGCGCCATTATAGTCAGACACCCCCTCGGGTTCAATGTAAAACTCTGACTATTATTGGCATTACTGACATACGGGAATTAATGCCCGAATCTACGGTATTCACCACGTTCCTGTAGGAGCTGCCGAAGGCTGCGATCTTTTGACTTTGATTTTCAGAAACAAGATCAAAAGATCGCAGCCTTCGGCAGCTCCTACAGTCAGAGTTCGACTTTGACCCAGCTGACCGGTTGATCGAGCCAATCGGCGAATTCGTCGAGAAAGCTTTGCTTGAACCCGGCTTCGGCCCAGTTGTTGAAGATGAATCCGAGGTTGGAGAAGCCGCATTCCTGCAGGAACAGAAAGCCGTTGATGTCGTCTTCATGCCCGCATTCCGGGCAGGTGAAGTTATCGGTGCGCCCCGGCATCCAGTCTTCCAGGCTTTCGAACAGCGCTTCACCGACTTCCTTGCGACACTCGGCGCAGCCTGCTTCTTCAAGGAAACCCTTGGCCGGCGTATAGATGCAGCGTTTGGTAATGATCTCCAGGCCATTGACCGACTCGCCGAACGGTAAGGCTTCGGGGTGCAGGACCACTGCGCGGGCACCGTCGGCGATGGCATGGGCCATGCGATTGCCAGTACGGCCACAGGTGGTCAGCTCTTCCTGGATGATGTTCTTGCGCACCAGCCAGCGCACAACGGCCCGGGCCCGGGGCTCGTGCACCGGCAGGGTGGAGATTTTCGGGACGATGATGCTTTGGGAATTCATGGGTACAGGCCTGGAGCTTGGATGAAGGGTCTTGGGCACCCCCAAATTATAGAGACTGAACACCGAACCTGTGGGAGCGGGCTTGCTCGCGAAAGCGGTGTGTCAGATACATTAATGTTGACTGACACACCGCTTTCGCGAGCAAGCCCGCTCCCACAGAGTTACGGGGGTTTACAACTCTACGACAACCGCCTGCGAAGCACGGGTCGCCTTGGCGCGGGCGGCTTCGATCGACTCGTCGCGCGCCAGGGCCACGCCCATGCGGCGCTGGCCGTTGACTTCAGGCTTGCCGAACAGGCGCAGCGCGGTATCCGGCTCGCTCAAGGCGGCGCCCAGGTTGGCGAAAGCGGTCTGGGTCGACTGCCCTTCCACCAGGATCACCGCCGAAGCCGATGGCCCGAACTGACGGATCAACGGGATCGGCAGGCCGAGAATGGCCCGTGCATGCAGGGCAAACTGCGACAGATCCTGAGAGATCAGCGTGACCAGGCCGGTGTCGTGCGGGCGCGGCGAGACTTCGCTGAACCACACCTGATCACCCTTGATGAACAACTCGACGCCGAACAGACCACGGCCACCCAGGGCTTCGGTCACGGCTTTGGCAACACGTTCGGATTCAGCCAGGGCAATCGGGCTCATGGCCTGCGGCTGCCAGGATTCCTGGTAATCGCCCTTCTCCTGACGGTGACCGACCGGCGCGCAGAACGTAGTGCCGCCAACGTGACGCACGGTCAGCAGGGTGATTTCGTAATCGAAATCGATGAAGCCTTCGATGATCACCCGACCTTTACCGGCGCGGCCACCTTCCTGGGCGTAATCCCAGGCTTTCTGCACGTCATCGACGCTGCGCAGCAGGCTCTGGCCCTTACCCGAGGAACTCATGACCGGCTTGACCACGCACGGGAAACCGAGGTCTTCGACGGCTTTGCTGTAGTCCTCGAAGGTGTCGGCGAAGTGGTACGGCGAGGTCGGCAGGTCCAGCTCTTCAGCGGCCAGGCGACGGATGCCTTCGCGGTTCATGGTCAGTTGCGCGGCGCGGGCGGTCGGGATCACGGTGAAACCTTCAGCTTCCAACTCCACCAGGGTCGCGGTGGCGATGGCTTCGATTTCCGGGACGATGAAATGCGGCTTCTCGGCCTCGATCACGGCACGCAGGGCAGCGCCGTCAAGCATGTTGATCACGTGGCTGCGATGCGCCACCTGCATGGCCGGCGCGTTGGCGTACCGATCCACGGCAATCACCTCAACGCCCAGGCGTTGCAGCTCGATCACCACTTCCTTGCCCAACTCGCCACAGCCACACATCAATACGCGGGTCGCGGTGGGCGACAATGGAGTTCCGATACGGGTCATCTGAAGGTCCTCAAGAAGCGGATCATCGAGGGAAGCACGCTTCCCATGGGGAGAAAGCGCGGCATTTTACATGAACTTCAGCTGACGACAGCCTGTTTGCGCAGGCGCCAGGCCATGATCAGCCACACGGCGGTGACCCCGGCGAATTTCGAGCCCAGGGCGGTGAGGATCACCCCCGGTGTCAGGGCGTCGATCATGCCGAAAAAGATAAAGGTATCGAGGGGAATGCTCAGGGCCGAACTTATCCACAGGCGATCATGCAGCGGGCGCCGGGTGATGCTGAACACCAGCCAGTCGATGCACTCGGAAACCGCGAACGCCGTGGCGCTGGCCAGGGCGATGGACGGATCGGAGGTGGCGTAGGACAACACCAGCGCCACCAGCATCGCCACGAGGGCGCCATGTCCGAAGCGGGTTTGCACCATGTCGCGCAGGATAAACACCAGCCCGCCCCAAGCCGACCAGATGATGTCCAGGTGGGGGGCAGTGGAGAAGGCGAAGTTGATCAGCACGACGCTGCTGATGTAGGTGATCAGGAAGAGCATGGGAGTACCTGTCAATTTGGCGCACAGGTTACTTCGCCAAACGCAAAATCAAAAGATCGCAGCCTGCGGCAGCTCCTACAGGGGATCGCATTCCATGTAGGAGCTGCCGCAGGCTGCGATCTTTTGATCTTCAATTATCGACCAGGTGTCTTGCCAATCATCCACACCAGCCCACTGGCCTTGGCCCGCTCATGACACAACCCCAGCACCTTGCGCCGTTCGTCGTTGGTCATGCGGCTCCAGCGGGTGATTTCCTCAACCGTACGCTGGCAACCGGTGCAGATATCATCGTCATCCAGCGCACAAATGCTCACGCAGGGCGATGCCACCGGGCGTTCTGGGGTGCTCATTCCTCCTGCTCGACCAGATCGCGGGCATAACGCTGCGAGTTGTGCACATAGTGGGCAGCGCTGGCTTCCAGCATCTTGATTTGCGGTTCGGTCAATTCGCGCACCACTTTGCCGGGCGACCCCATGACCAGCGATCCGTCCGGGATCTCCTTGCCTTCGCCGATCAGCGAATTGGCGCCGATGATGCAGTTCTTGCCGATCTTCGCGCCATTGAGAATCACCGCGTTAATGCCAATCAGGCTGTTGTCGCCGACGGTGCAGCCGTGGAGCATGGCGTTGTGGCCGATGGTCACGCCGGTACCGATGGTCAGCGGATAGCCCATGTCGGTGTGCATCACGGTGCCGTCCTGGACGTTGCTGTTCTTGCCGATCAGGATCAACTCGTTGTCGCCACGCAGCACGGCGTTGAACCAGACGTTGGCGCCCTCCTCCAGCTTGACCTTGCCCACCAGCACGGCATTGGGGGCGACCCAGCTCTGTGGATGGGTTTCGACACGGGCGTCGCCCAGGCGGTATTTCATTGTTGTATTCCTCAGGGCTCGGGCAGTGCCATTCGAACGATGGCTTCAGGTATTGATAAAGCTTTTGGGAGGTTGATGCAGGCTGATTTTGGCGTCATACAGCAGGTTGATCAACTCGACGATCATGATCGCCGTCAGCCCCCAGATCTTGTATTCGCCAAAGCGATAGCTCGGCACGTACCAGCTGCGGCCCTGATAGTCGATGCGATGGGTATGTTCACGAGGGTCTTTGCGGAAGAATTCCAGAGGCACGCTGAACACCGCGGCGATCTCGGCATCGTTGGCCCGGTATTCGACAAAATCCGGGATCACCCCAACATAGGGCGTGACCATGATGCCATGCAGGCTGATCAGCGGGCTGAGCGGGCCGATCACCTCGACCAGCCCCGGCGGCAGGCCGATTTCTTCTTCGGCTTCACGCAGGGCGGTGAAAATCAGGTCAGAGTCTTCGGGGTCGCGGCGACCACCGGGGAAGGCGACTTCGCCGCCATGGGTCGACAGGCCGCTGGCACGCAGGGTCAGCACCAGTTCGGGCTTGTCACTGCGGGTGATGGGCACCAGCACTGCGGCCTCGGGAAAACGACGATCGGTCTCCAGCGTGCGTGGAGTGTGGTTACTAACCCGATGCAGTAGCTCGTCCAGCATGAGTGTTCTCGATTTGTGCCTTACCCGGCATCATGCACCAATCGCTGCGGTCGCCCAAGCCCCGCAACCGCCCCATGTCGCGAAACGACAACTTGCCGACCGGCACCGCAGCACGCCAAGATAGGCGCAGCATTCAGGAACCCCAGCATGAAATTTTGCAGCCAGTGCGGTAACCCGGTGACCCAGCGCATTCCCGAGGGCGATTCACGCCTGCGTTTTGTCTGCGACAGCTGTCAGGCCATCCACTACCAGAACCCCAATATCGTCGCCGGCTGCGTGGCGACCTGGGGCAGCAAGGTGTTGCTGTGCCGGCGAGCCATCGAGCCGCGCCGCGGCTACTGGACCCTGCCCGCCGGTTTCATGGAGAACGGTGAGACCATCGAACAGGCCGCCATTCGCGAAACCGCCGAGGAAGCCTGCGCCCGAGTGCGCAACCTGAGCATCTATACCCTGATCGATGTGCCGCACATCAGCCAGGTGCATGTGTTCTTCCGTGCCGAGCTGGCCGATCTGGATTTTTCTGCCGGCCCCGAGAGCCTGGAAGTGCAACTATTCGACGAAGCGGACATTCCTTGGGATGAGCTGGCTTTCCGCACGGTGGGCCGTACCTTAGAATGCTTCTTCGCTGACCGGCGGACCGAGATCTATCCCGTACGGTCTGAATCGATTCCGCCGCTTGCTCAGCCTGCCATTATCTGATGCCATATTGGTATCATTGGTAGCGACTGAAGAATCGTCCGAACGCGGCTTGAGCCTTCGGCAGCTCCTACATAAAACATCTATAAATGAATAGTCGCGACACCTCCTGGGGAATCGTTTCAATGCGCTGGTTGCTTGCCCTGTTCTGTTTGTCTTTCGTCGCGGTGTCCCAGGCTTCTGCCCTGGAACCCCTGGACGGCAAAGTCATCGAGAAAATCCTGGTTCTCAAGTCGTCCCATCAATTGCAATTGATCAATGACGGCAAGCCGCTCAAGACCTATCGCATTTCCCTGGGCAAGCGTCCCAGGGGGCCGAAACTGATGGAAGGCGACAAGCGCACCCCGGAAGGCCTCTACTGGGTCGACTGGCGCAAGGTCAGTGATAAATTCAACCTGGCGATGCACATTTCCTACCCGAACATCAGCGACTCGGCCCGCGCCCGCCGTGAAGGCGTCGAGCCCGGCGGCATGATCATGATCCACGGCACCCCGGACACCGAGGACACCCCGGAAGATCTGTTCCACACCCTGGACTGGACCGACGGCTGCATCGCCATGCGCAACATGGACATGCGTGAAGTCTGGAACCTGGTGCCGGACGGCACGATGATCGAGATTCGTCCGTAATTCCCCACGACCATTGGTCGGCATCAAAAAATAAAATCAAAAGATCGCAGCCTGCGGCAGCTCCTACAGGGTGAATACCATTTCGCTCTGTAGGAGCTGCCGCAGGCTGCGATCTTTGTCGTTTTAAAGCCCACCGCTAATACCACTTCAAACCACCACACCTCCAGCCGGCCACAATCAGGCAATTCTTGTAAAACACCCGCGTTGACATGGTATTCAAGTGGTATTAGTTTCGCCTCACAACCGGGCGACAACAATCCTATATCCGCATCGGACAATGCCTACATGAACGACCTACAGGCCCTGCGCCCCGACGACACTCAACCCACGCCGTTGTACCTGCAACTGGCACGCAATCTGGAAGCGGCGATCCATGCCGGCCAGTGGAAAGCCGAACAGGCCATGCCGTCGGAGCGCCATCTGAGCGAGACCCTGGGTATCTCCCGCGTCACCGCCCGCAAGGCGCTGGAAGTGTTGTTCGAACAAGGCCTGATCCGCCGTAACCAGGGCTCCGGCACCTTCATCACGCCGCGCCTCGAACAACCGCTATCGCGACTGTCCGGCTTCAGTGAAATGCTCCGCCTCAAGGGTTTCGTGCCAGGTTCGCAATGGCTGGAGCGAGAAATCACCCTGCCGACCCACGAAGAGCTGATCCGCCTCGGCCTTTCGCCCAACGACAAGGTCGCGCGGCTCAAACGCCTGCGCAAGGCCGACGACACCGTGATGGCCATCGAGATGAGCACCCTGCCCGCCTCGATCATTCCCAAGCCGCAATCAGTGGGTGATTCCCTCTACGAATTCCTCGACGGCATCGGCAAGCCGGTGGTGCGCGCCTTGCAGCATATCCAGGCGATCAACGCCTCGGAAGAGTTCGCCGCGCTGGTCGGCATCGCCCCCGGCACCGCCATGCTGCTGATGACCCGGGTCGGCTACCTGGAAGACAACACGCCCATCGAAGTCACCGACACCTATTGCCGCAACGACTACTACGACTTTGTGGCCGAACTGCGTCGCTGACAAAACAGCCGGTCGCTAAAAACCGAGATCCCGACATGTCCGAAGACAACATCCTCACCGCCCGCGGCTGGGTTCGCGGCCGACTGGTCCACGCCCACGGCAAGGTCGTGTCCATCGAAGGCGTCCCTTGCGATCCGGCGGACAACGACCTGCCTTATCTGCTGCCGGGTTTCATCGACCTGCACGTTCACGGCGGTGGCGGCAAAGACATCATGGAAGGCAGGCCCGCCTTCAAAACCATCACCCGCACCCACGTGCGCTTCGGTACCACGTCGCTGCTGGCCACCACCATGACGGCGCCGAGCGAAGAGATCGCCAGCGTGCTCGAAGCCGTCGGCGAATTCTGTGAGCAGCGGCCACAAGGTTGCGCGCGGGTGCTCGGCGTGCACCTCGAAGGCCCCTACATCAACCCCGGCAAGCTCGGCGCGCAACCCAACTTCGCCCATACTGCATTGATGGCCGAGGTCGAAGCGTACCTTGCACTGGCGCCGATCCGGGTGATCACCATTGCCCCGGAAATCGCCGGTCACGATGCCTTGATCCGCGACCTCAGCCGCCGCGGCATCCGCATGCAGATCGGCCACACCCTGGGCAGTTACGAGGAAGGCGTCGCGGCGCTGGAGGCCGGCGCCAGCAGCTTCACCCATCTCTACAACGCCATGAGCCCGCTGCATCACCGCGAGCCGGGGATCGTCGGCGCGGCACTGGCCCACGCCAAATACGCCGAACTGATTCCGGACCTGCTGCACGTGCACCCCGGCGCCATCCGCGTCGCCCTGCGCTCGATCCCGTGCCTGTACTGCGTCACCGACTCGACCGCCGCCGCCGGTATGCCCGACGGCGAGTACAAACTCGGCAGCCACACCGTGACCAAGTGCCTGGGCGGCGTGCGCCTGCCCGACGGCACCCTGGCCGGCAGCACCCTGACCATGGATCAGGCGTTGCGCAACCTGGTGAAAATCGGCCTGCCCATCGCAGAAGCCTCCCAGCGCCTGTCGCAATTCCCCGCCGACTACCTCGGCCTCACCGAACGCGGGCGCCTGCAACCGGGGGCCTGGGCCGACTGCGTGCGGCTGGATCGCTCACTAAAACTGACCGCCGTCATGGTCGAAGGAGAAGACATTGACTTCAAAAATGCTTGAAGAGGCGCTGTCCTCGTTCGAGGCCGTGCAAGCCCAACTGCAGCAACTCGACCCGCAGATGATCGAGATCGCCGGACGCCTGCGTCGTCAGCCCCCGCAAGTGGCCATGACCGTGGCGCGCGGCAGCTCCGACCACGCCGCCAGTTACTTCGCCTACCTGACCATGCAGCTGCTGGGCATCCCGGTGGCGTCGTTGCCGATGTCGGTGGTGACCATGCAGCAGGCGCCGCTGAAGGTTAGCGGCCAGGTGGCATTCGCCTTCTCGCAATCGGGGCAAAGCCCGGACCTGGTCAACAGCCTGCGCCTGTTGCGCAAGCGCGGCGCCTTGAGCATTTCGCTGGTCAATGCCGAAGACTCGCCGCTGGAAGCCGCCTGTGAGTTCAGCCTGCCGCTGTGTGCCGGCACTGAAAGCAGCGTCGCCGCGACCAAGAGTTTCATCGCCACCCTGAGCGCCAGCGCGCGGTTGATCGGGCACTGGAAGGAAGACGCCGAACTGCTCGAGGCCGGTTTGGCCTTGCCCGACGGCCTGCGCAATGCCTCGCAGCAGGACTGGAGCCCGGCCATCGAGGCCTTGCGCGATTGCCAGCGGCTGATGGTGATCGGCCGGGGCGCCGGTTTCGCCATCGCCCAGGAAGCAGCGCTCAAATTCAAAGAGACCTCGGCGATCCAGGCCGAAGCCTTCAGCAGCGCCGAAGTCCGTCACGGCCCGATGGCCCTGATCGGCGACAACTACCCGCTGCTGGTGTTTGCCCCACGGGGCGCCGAACAGGCCGGTCTGTTGAGCCTGGCCGCCGACATGCGCCAGCGCGGCGCCCGTGTCCTGCTGGCCGCACCGGATGACGTGCTCGAGCGCGACCTGACCCTGACCCGCGCCGAACACCCGGCCCTCGACCCGATCCTGGCGATCCAGAGTTTCTACGTGATGGCCGCCGGCCTGGCCGTGGCCCGCGGCATGGACCCGGACCAGCCGCGGCACTTGAGCAAAGTCACCCGCACCCACTGATGACCGGCGCCCCCTGTGTAGGAGCTGCCGCAGGCTGCGATCTTTTGATTTTGAAGATCAACAGATCGCAGCCTGCGGCAGCTCCTACACAAGCGTGCGAAGCGAACCTTTATTTGATGAGACCGAGCCATGCATAACAACAATAAAGAGCTGACTTTAAGCGCCCCGCTCAGCGGCCCGGTGCTCACGCTCGCCAAAGTCCCGGATCCAGTGTTTGCCAGCGGCGCCATGGGCGACGGCATCGCCATCGATCCGCTCAACGACACGCTCCACGCCCCCTGCGCGGGTGTGGTGGTGCATGTCGCGCGCACCGGTCACGCGCTAACCTTGCGTGCCGACAACGGCGCGGAATTGCTCCTGCACCTGGGCCTCGACACGGTCGAGTTGCAGGGCCAGGGCTTCTCGATGCTGGTCAAGGAAGGCGCGCGCGTCGCCAATGGCCAACCCCTGCTGCGCTACGACCTGGACAAGGTCGCACAACAGTGCAAAAGCCTGGTCAGCCTGCTGATCCTCACCAACAGCCAGGACTTTCAGGCGCGACCCATCACCCTCAAATCGGTGAAAGTCGGTGAGCCGCTGCTGCACATCATTCGTCGACAGACATCGACCGCAGAGGTCGATGTCGAGTTCGCCGGCGCAGAGATTGTCGGCCACGTACGCATTGCTCACCGTGGCGGCCTGCACGCGCGGCCGGCGGCGTTGATCCGTCAGACCGCACAAGGTTTCAAAAGCAAATCGCAGCTGCACTTCGCCGGCAAGTCGGCCACCTGCGACAGCCTGATCGGCCTGATGGGGCTGGCCATCGGCGAGCAGGCAGAAGTCCAGGTCAGTTGCCAGGGCCCGGACGCCGAAGCCGCATTGCAAGCCTTGCTCACCGCGTTATCCACAGCCCTGGCCGAAGACAGTCACGCCGCCGCGCCACCGACGATCGCCCAACGCAATCGCCCCGTCGAAGCCGGTGTGTTGCACGGCGTCTGTGCTGCGCCGGGCCTGGTCGGCGGGCCGCTGTTTCGCCTGAATGCGATCAGCCTGCCAGTGGACGCCGGCGATCATGATCCGCAACAGCAACGCCAGGTTCTGGACGCGGCACTGAGCCAGGTGCGCAGCGAAATCGACCACACCCTGGCCCAGGCAAAAAAACACAAGGACAGCGCTGAAGAGGCCATTTTCGCCGCGCACCTGGCGCTGCTCGAAGATCCGGCCTTGCTCGACACTGCCAATCAATCCGTCGACCAGGGCACGGCCGCGACCCACGCATGGAGCCAGACCATCGACGCGCAATGCGAAATGCTCCAGCAAACCGGCAGCACATTGCTCGCCGAACGCGCCAACGACCTGCGCGACCTCAAGCAACGGGTGCTGCGCGTATTGCTCGGCGATACCTGGCATTACGACGTGCCGGCCGGCGCCATCGTCGCGGCCCATGAACTGACGCCTTCCGATTTGCTGCAACTGAGCCAGCAAGGCGTCGCCGGGCTGTGCATGGCCGAGGGCGGTGCGACCTCCCACGTAGCGATTCTGGCCCGGGGCAAAGGCCTGCCGTGCATGGTCGCACTGGGCTCGACGCTGCTCGATCAGCGACAGGGGCAACCGGTGGTGCTGGACGCCGACGGCGGCCGCCTCGAACTGATACCCGGCACACAGCGCCTGGCCGAGGTGCGCCAGCTGCTACAGCAACAGCAACAACGCCGGGCCGAACAACAGGCCCAGGCGCACACACCGGCGCTGACCACCGATGGCCTGCACATCGAAGTCGCCGCCAACGTGGCGTCCAGCACGGAAGCGGCAGACGCATTGGCCAATGGCGCCGACGGCGTCGGTTTGCTGCGCACCGAATTTCTCTTCGTCGACCGCCACACCGCCCCGGACGAACAGGAACAACATCACGCCTATCAAGCCGTGCTCGATGCCATGGGCGACAAGTCAGTGATCATCCGTACCATCGACGTCGGTGGCGACAAACAACTCGACTACCTGCCACTGCCCGCCGAGGCCAACCCGGTGCTCGGCCTGCGCGGCATTCGCCTGGCCCAGGTCCGCCCGGAACTGCTCGACCAGCAACTTCGCGCGCTGCTGCACCTGAGCCCGTTGTCACGCTGCCGGATCCTGCTGCCGATGATCACTGAGGTCGATGAACTGCTGCACATCCGCCAGCGCCTCGACGCCTTGTGTACCGAACTGGGTCTGGCGCAGCGCCCGGAGCTGGGGGTGATGATTGAAGTGCCGGCCGCCGCGCTGCTGGCCGAGCAACTGGCCGAACACGCGGACTTCCTGTCCATCGGCACCAATGACCTGTCGCAATACACCCTGGCCATGGACCGCGACCATGCCGGGCTCGCCGCGCGCGTCGATGCGCTGCACCCGGCCCTGCTGCGGTTGATCGCACAGACCTGCGCCGGTGCGGCGCAGCACAAGCGTTGGGTCGGTGTCTGCGGTGCACTGGCGTCCGATCCGCTGGCCACGCCGGTGTTGATCGGCCTGGGGGTCAGCGAGCTGTCGGTGAGCCCGGTACAGATCGGAGAAATCAAGGACCGCGTGCGTCATCTCGACGCCAGCGAATGCCGGCGCATCAGCCAGGGCCTGCTCAAGCTGAGCAGCGCCAGCGCCGTGCGTCATGCCTGCCACCAGCACTGGCCTCTGAGCTAGCTCTTTACAAAAGAAGAACAAAAATCCAGGGAGATCCGTCATGTACCAACTTTTCATTGAAGGCCTGCAACGCCTCGGCCGTGCGCTGATGCTGCCGATCGCGATCCTGCCGATTGCCGGCCTGCTGCTGCGCCTGGGTGACACCGACCTGCTGAACATCGCGATCATCCATGACGCCGGCCAGGTGATCTTTGCCAACCTGGCGATGATCTTCGCCATCGGCATCGCGGTCGGTTTCGCCAAGGACAACAACGGTACGGCGGGACTTGCCGGGGTGATCGGTTACCTGGTGATGATCGCCACCCTCAAGGTGCTCGACCCGAGCATCAACATGGGCATGCTCGCCGGGATCGTCAGCGGCCTGATGGCCGGCGCGCTGTACAACCGCTTCAAGGACATCAAGCTGCCGGAATACCTGGCGTTCTTCGGTGGCCGACGATTCGTGCCGATTGTCACCGGGTTCGCCGCCGTGGGCCTGGGCGTGGTGTTCGGCTATATCTGGCCGCCGATCCAGCACGGCATCAACAGCTTCGGCACGCTGATGATGGAGAGTGGCAGCATTGGTGCGTTCGTCTTCGGCGTGTTCAACCGCTTGCTGATCGTCACCGGCCTGCACCATATCCTCAATAACATGGCGTGGTTCGTGTTCGGCAATTTCACCGACCCCACCACCGGTGCGCTAGTCACCGGCGACCTGTCGCGCTACTTCGCCGGCGACCCGAAAGGTGGCCAGTTCATGACCGGCATGTTCCCGGTGATGATCTTCGGCCTGCCCGCCGCGTGCCTGGCGATGTACCGCAACGCCCTGCCGGAACGGCGCAAGGTGATGGGCGGGATTTTCCTGTCGATGGCCCTGACCGCGTTCCTGACCGGCGTGACCGAGCCGATCGAGTTCGCCTTCATGTTCCTCGCGCCGCTGCTGTTTCTGCTGCATGCGTTGCTGACCGGCCTGTCGATGGCCATCACCAATGCGCTGAACATTCACCTGGGCTTCACGTTCTCCGGTGGCTTCATCGACATGGTGCTGGGCTGGGGCAAGTCCACCAACGGCTGGCTGGTGTTCCCGGTGGGCCTGGCGTATGCCGTGATCTATTACGTGGTGTTCGATTACTGCATCCGCCGTTTCGACCTGAAGACACCGGGACGCGAAACCAGCGCTGCCGCCCCGCAGGCAGCGCTGGCCGACAATGAACGCGCCGGGGCTTACATCAAGGCCTTGGGCGGCGCGGAGAACCTGATCACCGTCGGCGCCTGCACCACGCGGTTGCGCCTGGACATGGTGGATCGCAACAAGGCCTCGGATACCGACCTGAAGGCGCTCGGCGCCATGGCCGTGGTGCGTCCGGGCAAGGGCGGGAGTTTGCAGGTAGTGGTGGGGCCGATGGCCGATGCGATTGCCGACGAAATTCGCCTGGCGATGCCGGCGCTGGGGCGTGCCATGGTGTCGTCGCCAGCAGCAGAAATCGACGCGCCTCCACCCGCCGCCGTGGCAACACCCGAGGCGCAGCAATGGCTCAATGCGCTGGGAGGTGGCGACAATGTGCTGCAACTCGACTGCATCGCCATGACGCGCATCCGCCTGCAACTGGCCAATGGCAAGGCGTTGTCGGAGTGTGATTTGAAAGCGCTGGGTTGCCAGGGTGTGAGTCAGCTGGAGGGCGGGATCTGGCACCTGTTGATCGGCGACAAAGCGCCGAGTTTGAGTGATGCGCTGGAAGCGCTGGTCAATCGCAGCGAGGTCAGTGCCAAGGTTTAATCGACGACGTACACATTGTAGGAGCTGCCGAAGGCTGCGATCTTTTGATTCTGTTTTTAAGATCAAAATCAAAAGATCGCAGCCTTCGGCAGCTCCTACAGTGTTTTTTCATTTCGGCAGTGGGGGATCAGAAACCCTCCAGCCGCCACACTTCATAAGCCGGTGTCTCGTAGGGGTGGCTCTGTTTCAGAGCCGCCACCACCGAGCGAATCAACTCATCAGCCACTACCAGCTCGACCTTCCATTCCTCAACCTGTTCGACCTGCCCTGTCTCGCCAATGAACGGCTGACTGCCGTCCAGTGGACGAAACTGGCCCAGACCCAACACTTGCCATGCACAGTGGTCGTAAGCACCGATCCGTCCGCCACCGGCGGCGAATACGGCACTTTTGACCATGTCGACATGACTGTCGGGAACAAAGAAGCTGAGCTTGTACACGGCGCTTAGTTCACCCACACGCGAGCATTACGGAACATGCGCATCAACGGTGCATCTTCGTTCCAGTCATCCGAGCGCCACGAGTTCTGCACGGCGCGGAACACACGCTCCGGGTGCGGCATCATGATGGTCACGCGGCCGTCGCGGCTGGTCAAACCGGTGATCCCGCGCGGCGAGCCGTTCGGGTTGGCCGGGTAGCTTTCGGTGACCTTGCCGTGGTTGTCGACGAAACGCATCGCCACACAACCGGACAGATCGGCTTCAAGCAGTGCTTCTTCGCTGGCGAACTCGGCATGACCTTCGCCGTGGGCGATGGCGATAGGCATGCGCGAACCGGCCATGCCCTGCAGGAAGATCGAGTTCGACTCCTGGATCTGCACCATGGCAACACGGGCTTCGAACTGCTCGGAACGGTTACGCACGAAGTGCGGCCAGAACTCGCTGCCCGGGATCAGCTCGTGCAGGTTGGACATCATCTGGCAACCGTTGCACACGCCGAGGGTGAAGCTGTCGCTGCGCTCGAAGAAGCCCTGGAACGCATCGCGGGCGCGGCTGTTGAACAGCGCGGATTTCGCCCAGCCTTCACCGGCACCCAATACGTCGCCGTAGGAGAAGCCACCGCAAGCGACCATGCCCTTGAACTCGTTCAGGTCGACACGGCCGGCCAGGATATCGCTCATGTGCACGTCGATCGCGTTGAAACCGGCGCGGTCGAACGCCGCCGCCATTTCCACCTGACCGTTGACGCCCTGCTCGCGCAGCACGGCAACCTGTGGGCGGATGCCTTTCTTGATGTAAGGCGCGGCGATGTCCTGGTTGATGTCGTAGCTCAGCTTGACGCTCAGGCCCGGGTTGTCTTCTTCCAGCAGCACGTCGAACTCTTGCTCGGCGCAGTCGGCGTTGTCACGCAGGCGCTGGATCTGGTAGCTGGTCTCGGCCCACTGGCGTTGCAGCAGACGACGCTGGCCTTCGAACACGGTGTCACCGTTGAAGGTGATGCTGATCTCGCCGTTGTTCATCGGCTGACCGATCACCGACACGCAATCACCCAAACCGGCAGCGCTGAACTGCGCGAGGATGTCCGGGGTGGCGTCCTGGCGAACCTGGATCACGGCACCCAGTTCTTCGTTGAACAGGATGGCGGCGATGTCGGCGGAGGTTTCTGCCAGACCGTCGAGGTTCAGGCTCAGGCCGCAGTGACCGGCGAACGCCATCTCGACGACGGAGGTCAGCAGACCACCATCGGAACGGTCGTGGTAAGCCAGCAGGTGACCGTCGGCGTTGAGGCCTTGGATCACGGCGAAGAACGCTTTGAGGTCCTCGGCGTCGTCGACGTCCGGCGCCTGCTTGCCGAGCTTGCCGTGGACCTGCGCGAGGATCGAGGCGCCCATGCGGTTCTGGCCGCGGCCCAGGTCGATCAGGATCAGGTCGGTGGTGCCCTTGTCCATGCGCAGTTGCGGGGTCAGGGTCTGACGGATGTCAGTCACTGGCGCGAAACCGGTCACGATCAGGGACATCGGCGACGTGACGGACTTGTCCACGCCTTCATCGTTCCAGCGCGTGGCCATGGACATCGAGTCCTTGCCCACCGGAATGGTGATGCCCAGCTCAGGGCACAGTTCCATGCCGACCGCTTTCACGGTGTCGTACAGACGCGCGTCTTCGCCCGGGTGACCGGCAGCGGACATCCAGTTCGCCGAGAGCTTGATGTCGGAGATCTTGCCGATGCGCGAGGCCGCGATGTTGGTCAGGGTTTCGCCGATGGCCATGCGGCCCGACGCCGGAGCGTCCAGCAGTGCCAGCGGAGTCCGCTCGCCCATGGCCATGGCTTCACCGGTGTAGACGTCGAAGCTGGTGGCGGTGACGGCAACGTCGGCCACCGGAACCTGCCACGGTCCGACCATCTGGTCACGGGCCACGAGGCCGGTGATGGTGCGGTCGCCGATGGTGATCAGGAAGCTCTTGCTGGCCACGGCCGGGTGATGCAGGACGCGCTCGACGCAGTCGGCAATGTTCAGGTTCGACGGATCGAAGTCGTCGCCCAGCTCGGCTTCACGCACCACCGAACGGTGCATGCGCGGCGCCTTGCCCAGCAACACTTCCAGTGGCATGTCCACCGGGCTGTTGCCGAAGTGGCTGTCGGTGACGGTCAGCTGCGGCTCGGCAGTGGCTTCGCCGACCACGGCAAACGGGCAACGCTCACGTTCGCAGATCGCTTTGAAACGCTCGAAGTCAGCCGGGCCGACCGCCAGAACGTAGCGTTCCTGGGATTCGTTGGACCAGATTTCGTGCGGGGCCATGCCCGGCTCGTCGTTCGGAATGTTGCGCAGTTCGAAACGGCCACCGCGGTCGCCGTCGTTCACCAGTTCCGGGAAGGCGTTGGACAGACCGCCCGCACCCACGTCGTGGATGAAGCTGATCGGGTTCTTTTCGCCCAGTTGCCAGCAACGGTCGATGACTTCCTGGCAGCGGCGTTCCATTTCCGGGTTTTCGCGCTGAACCGAAGCGAAGTCCAGGTCTGCCGAGCTGGTGCCGGTGGCCATGGAGGAAGCCGCGCCGCCGCCCAGGCCGATCAGCATCGCCGGGCCGCCGAGCACGATCAGCTTGGAGCCAACGACGATTTCACCTTTCTTGACGTGTTCTTCGCGGATGTTGCCCATGCCGCCTGCCAGCATGATCGGCTTGTGGTAGCCGCGAACTTCGTCACCGTGCGGGGTGGTGATCGACTGTTCGAAGGTACGGAAGTAGCCGGTCAGCGCTGGACGGCCGAATTCGTTGTTGAACGCGGCGCCGCCCAATGGGCCTTCGATCATGATGTCCAGCGCGGTAACGATGCGCTCAGGCTTGCCGTACGGCACTTCCCATGGCTGTTCGAAGCCCGGGATCTGCAAGTTGGACACGGTGAAACCGGTCAGGCCGGCCTTTGGTTTGGCGCCACGACCCGTCGCGCCTTCGTCGCGGATCTCGCCACCGGAACCGGTGGATGCGCCCGGGAACGGGGCAATCGCGGTCGGGTGGTTGTGGGTCTCGACCTTCATCAGGATGTGCACCGGTTCCTGCACCGCGCCGTACTGACGGGTTTCAGGGTCCGGGAAGAAACGACCGGCCACGGAGCCGACGATCACCGAAGCGTTGTCCTTATAAGCCGACAGGACACCTTCGTTGTGCATCTGGTAGGTGTTCTTGATCATGCCAAACAGGCTTTTTTCCTGGCTCTCTCCGTCAATGTCCCAACTGGCGTTGAAGATCTTGTGACGGCAGTGCTCGGAGTTCGCCTGGGCGAACATCATCAGTTCGATGTCATGCGGGTTGCGCTTCAAGCCGACGAAGGCGTTGACCAGGTAGTCGATCTCGTCTTCGGCCAGGGCCAGGCCCAGCTCGGTGTTGGCTTTTTCCAGCGCGGCGCGGCCGCCACCCAGCACGTCGATGGCGGTCAGGGGTTTCGGTTCGGCGTGGCTGAACAGGCCGGCAGCCTGTTCGAGGTTGCCCAGCACGATCTGGGTCATGCGGTCGTGCAGACCGTCAGCGATCAACCGGGCTTCAGCGTCGCTGAACTGGCCGGCCACGTAGAACGCGATGCCGCGCTCCAGGCGCTGGATTTTCGCCAGGCCGCAGTTGCGGGCGATGTCGCTGGCCTTGCTCGACCACGGCGAGATGGTGCCGAAACGCGGCAGCACCAGAAACAGACGACCGGTCGGTTCTTGTACCGGAACGCTTGGACCGTACTTCAGAAGGCGCGCGAGCACCTGCTGTTCGTCGCCGGTCAGGACGCCGGTAACTTCGGCGAAGTGAGCGAATTCAGCATACAGGCCGCTGACAGCCGGAACCTTCTGGCTCAGTTGCTCAAGGAGCTTGCTGTGGCGAAAGGCGGAAAGGGCAGGAGCGCCGCGCAGGATCAACATCTTCGGGACAGCCTCGGGAAGGGGTGTGCTTTGAGGCCGTGCATTCTAGCCTAAACAGCCCGCGACATCACCCGAAACGCTACGCACGGTTGCACTCGGGTATCGATCTGTGTTTCTGCCCCGAAAGTCAGGTTAACCTGGCGTGTGACGACAGCTTATTTTCACTGTAACAAAACGCAGAAAAGCCCCGTTCCTGCGGGGTTTCGGCCAGATTTGTGATCGCTAGCAGACAACCCCTTCACTGTCGAGATATGGCGCCCGCGGTCCTTTGCGTATACTGCGCAGATGTTTTTCCCAATGGCTTTGCGTCCGCGGTACGCCAAATGGCTGATCGCAATCGGACTCTTCCTGATGCTCGGTGCCTGTGTTGATAAACCCAACACGCTCGAGCGCGTAAAGGAGGATGGCGTGCTGCGGGTGGTTACCCGAAACAGCCCCGCCACCTACTTTCAGGATCGCAACGGTGAAACCGGCTTCGAATACGAGCTGGTGAAGCGCTTCGCCGACGATCTGGGGGTCGAGCTCAAGATCGAGACCGCCGACAACCTAGATGATCTGTTCAACCAGGTAGGCAAGCCCAACGGCCCGGTGCTGGCAGCGGCCGGCCTGGTCAGCAGCGAAGAACGCAAGAAGCAGGTGCGCTTCTCCCACTCCTATCTGGAAGTCACCCCGCAGGTCATCTACCGCAACGGCCAGTCACGGCCGACCGACGCCAAGGATCTGGTGGGCAAGAAGATCGTGGTGCTCAAGGGCAGCACCCACGCTGAACAACTGGCAAAGCTGAAAGAGAAATTTCCCGGCATCGAATACGAAGAGTCTGACGCAGTCGAGGTCGTCGATCTCCTGCGCATGGTCGACGAAGGTCAGATCGACCTGACGCTGGTCGACTCCAACGAAGTCGCGATGAACCAGGTGTACTTCACCAACATCCGGGTCGCCTTCGACCTCGGTGACGCCAGCAACCAGAGCTGGGCCGTAGGGCTGGGCGACGACAACAGCCTGCTCAACGAAATCAACGACTACCTCGACAAGGTCAAGAAAAACGGCACCCTGCAACGCCTCAAGGATCGTTACTACGGGCACGTCGACGTGCTCGGCTACATGGGCGCTACCACCTTTGCCCAACACTTGCAGCAACGCCTTCCCAAGTACGAACAGCACTTCAAGTCGTACGCCAAGAAAGAGAAAGTCGACTGGCGCCTGCTGGCGGCCATCGGCTATCAGGAATCCCTGTGGCAACCGGCCGTCACGTCCAAGACCGGAGTGCGCGGCCTGATGATGCTGACCCAGAACACCGCGCAGGCCATGGGCGTGTCCAACCGCCTCGATCCGAAACAAAGCATCATGGGCGGCGCCAAGTACCTGGCCTACATGAAGGACCAGCTCGACGACTCGATCCAGGAACCGGACCGCACCTGGTTTGCCCTGGCGGCCTACAACGTCGGCAGCGGCCATCTGGACGACGCGCGCAAACTGGCGGCCAAGGAAGGATTGAACCCGGACAAATGGCTGGACGTGAAGAAGATCCTGCCGCGCCTGTCCGAGAAGAAGTGGTACAGCAAGACCCGCTACGGCTACGCCCGCGGCGGCGAACCGGTGCATTTCGTGGCGAACATCCGTCGCTACTACGACATCCTGACCTGGGTAACCCAGCCGCAGCTTGAAGGCGACCAGGTCGCCGAGGGCAAACTGCTGGTTCCGGGGATCGACAAGAGCAAGCCGGCTCAAGAGCCAGCGCCGCTTTAAAGCAAAAGATCGCAGCCTTCGGCAGCTCCTACAGGGTTTTGTGTATACCTGTAGGAGCTGCCGAAGGCTGCGATCTTTTGATCTTAGCCCTTCAAGGCAGCCGCCAGAATCAGCGCCTTCACCTCCGACACCGCCGACTTGAAGCCAACGAACAACGCATGGGCCACCAGCGCATGCCCGATGTTCAGCTCATTGATGCCCTTGATCGCCGCCACGGCTTCAACGTTGTGATAATGCAGGCCATGCCCGGCGTTGACGATCAGGCCCTGGGCCAGGCCGAAGGCCACGCCATCGGCGACACGCTTGAGTTCTTCGGCGACTTCGGTCGGTGTCTCGGCATCGGCATAACGCCCGGTGTGCAGTTCGATGGCCGGGGCGCCAACACGGCGCGAGGCTTCGATCTGACGCTCGTCGGCGTCGATGAACAGCGACACTTCGGAGCCGATCTTCGACAAGCGCTCAACCGCCGCCTTGATCCGCGCTTCCTGCCCCGCCACATCCAGTCCGCCTTCGGTGGTCAGCTCCTGACGGGTTTCCGGCACCAGGCAAATGTGCGCCGGGCGGATGCGTTCGGCGAACTGCATCATTTCTTCGGTGATGCCCATTTCGAAGTTCATGCGGGTTTGCAGCACATCCTTGAGCACCAGAACGTCGCGCTCCTGAATGTGCCGGCGGTCTTCGCGCAGGTGCACGGTGATGCCGTCAGCGCCCGCCTCTTCCGCGTCCAGCGCTGCCTTGACCGGGTCCGGATAACGGGTGCCCCGGGCCTGACGCAGGGTGGCAACGTGGTCGATGTTCACGCCAAGAAGAATACGGGTGCTGGTGGTCACGGAAAGCGCTCCAGAAGAAGAGAAAGTTCGGTGCACAGCATACGGTGTGATCAGGGCTTGCGAAACAGCTCGCGACTGACAAGTGGACGGCCACCCAGGTGTACGGCCAACGCCTGGCGCATCAAGCGCTTGGCGGCAGACAGAGCGCCAGGGGCAGACCAGTCGGCCTCAGCCATGGCCAGCAGTTCGGCGCCGTTGAACAGACCCGGTTGCAGCAGGAAGACCCGCTCCAGCCCGGCATCCACTTGCAAACGGTAGAGGCCGTCCGGCGCGATGGGCTGATCGTGAATATCCGTCGTCAGGGAAAACCCGTAGCCGAGGTCATCGAGCAAGCGCCATTCGAAGGAGCGCAGCAAGGGCTCCAGGGGTCGGCCTTCGGCCAGGGCCAGCAAGGTGGCGGCGTAATGATCGAACACCGAGGGGAGCGGATCTTCGGCAGGCAACAGGCGAATCAGCAGTTCATTGAGGTAAAGACCGCTGAACAGCGCCTCGCCATTGAGCCAGGTGGAAACACCGGCACTTTCCATGCGCCCGACGTTCTTCAGCTCGCCCTTGCCCCGGAACTCGACTTCCAATGGCACGAATGGCCGCGCCAGCGTCCCGGCCTTGCCCCGCGCACTGCGCAACACCGCCCGCAGCCGGCCTTGCGGCGTCAGGAAATCCACCAGCGCGCTGTTTTCACGGTAGGCGCGGGAGTGCAGGACGTAGGCAGGTTGGGCGATGGGTTGGGACATGGAAATCGCAGATCTCAATGAAGAAACGCAGTTTTACAAACAGCCCAAAAACAATGTGGGAGCGGGCTTGCTCGCGAAGGCGGCGTAACAGCCAACATCACTGCTGAATGTTACATCCTCTTCGCGAGCAAGCCCGCTCCCACAGGGGATCGTTGTTGATCCGAAAAACGTATTACAGGTCGCCGTAACCCAACGAACGCAACGCACGCTCGTCATCGGACCAGCCGCCCTTAACCTTGACCCACAGGTTGAGCATGATCTTGGAGTCGAACAGCAGCTCCATGTCCTTGCGCGCTTCGGTGCCGATACGCTTGATGCGCTCGCCCTTGTCGCCAATGATGATTTTCTTCTGGCCATCGCGCTCGACGAGGATCAACGCATGGATGTGCAGGGTCTTGCCCTGCTGCTTGAACTCTTCGATCTCGACGGTGATCTGGTACGGCAGCTCGGCGCCCATCTGGCGCATGATTTTCTCGCGCACCAGCTCCGCGGCGAGGAAGCGGCTGCTGCGGTCGGTGATCTGGTCTTCCGGGAAGAAGTGATCGTTTTCCGGCAAGTGCTCGGCGATCACGCGCTCCAGCGCATCGAGGTTGTGCCCGTGTTGCGCGGAAATCGGGATGATCTGCGCATTCGGCAGCTGCTCCTGCAACCAGCTCAGGTGCGGCATTAGCTCGGCCTTGTCTTCGATGCGATCGGTCTTGTTCAGCGCCACGATCAGCGGGCCGGTCACGTACTGGACGCGCTCGAGCACCATCTGGTCCTCTTCGGTCCACTTGGTGCGGTCGACCACGAAGATCACCACGTCGACGTCTTTCAACGCCGCCGAAGCGGTCTTGTTCATGTAGCGGTTCAGGGCCTTCTCGCCACCCTTGTGCATACCGGGGGTGTCGACGTAGATCGCCTGCACGTCACCCTCGGTCTTGATACCGAGCATGTTGTGGCGGGTGGTTTGCGGCTTGCGCGAGGTGATCGCCAGCTTCTGACCCAGGATGTGGTTCAGCAGCGTGGACTTGCCCACGTTTGGACGGCCGACGATGGCAACATAGCCACAGCGCGTTGCGTTTGTATCAGTCATTGCCATTCTCCACACCCAGGGCAATCAGTGCTGCGGCGGCCGCTACCTGTTCGGCAATACGACGGCTCACACCCTGACCTCGGCTTTTTTCATTCAGTAAGATGATTTCGCATTCGACGAAGAACGTCCGGCAATGCGGCTCACCCTGGATATCCACCACCTCGTAACGCGGCAGCTCACAACCACGGGACTGCAGGAACTCTTGCAGGCGGGTCTTCGGATCTTTGTTGGTGTCGACCAGCGTCAGGCCTTCGAACTCTCCGGCCAGCCAGGCGAGCACACGCTCGCGGGCCACTTCCATGCCGGCATCGAGGTAGATCGCACCGATCAGCGCTTCGAGGGCATCGGCCAGAATCGACTCGCGACGGAAACCGCCGCTTTTCAGCTCGCCCGAGCCCAGGCGCAGGTACTCGCCCAGATCGAAACCACGGGCCAGTACGGCCAGGGTCTCACCTTTCACCAAGCGTGCGCGCAAACGCGACAACTGGCCTTCGCGGGCCAGCGGGAAACGCTCGAACAACGCCTCGCCGGCGACGAAGTTGAGGATGGCGTCACCGAGGAATTCCAGGCGTTCGTTGTTACGCCCGGCAAAACTGCGGTGAGTCAGGGCCAGGACCATCAGTTCCTGATCCTTGAAGGTGTAGCCGAGCTGACGCTCTAGACGGCTTAAGGAGACGCTCACGGTTTACCCACGCTGAGTTCGTGGTTCGATTGCACTGCCATCGCCGTGAGGCGGCGCAGGCTTGGGACAATTAACGCTGTGTTCAAAAATAACGTCCTGAATATCATTGGCTTCATGCTTTTTCCGTCACCTTCTTCAGGTTCCAGAAATGCATTCGGCGCTGTGTTCAACAGCGCCGTGTTTGATTACTTGATCAGGCCAACCCGCGAGAAATTCGGCAGGTGACTGAGTTTGGGTTCCGGCCAGCTCATCCAGACCGCGAAGGCCTTGCCGACGATATTCTTGTCGGGAACCATGCCCAGCAGATCCTTGGGAATGTTCGGGTCATCCCAGTAGCGACTGTCGTTCGAGTTGTCGCGGTTGTCGCCCATCATGAAGTAGTGCCCGGCCGGCACGGTCCACGAATGATCCGGCATGGCGCGGTAGCGACTCATCTCTTTACGGATCATGTGCTCGGCGGCACCGAGTTTTTCCTTGTAGAGCTCGGCGCTGCCCAGCGTGCCCGGCTCGGAGCCGACCAGTTGTTCGGCAATCGATTGACCGTTGACGAACAGACGCTTGTCGGCGGTGTAGCGAACCGTGTCGCCCGGCAAGCCAACCACACGCTTGATGTAGTTGACGTTCGGATCGCTCGGGTAGCGGAACACCATCACATCGCCGCGCTGCGGATCACCGACTTCGATGACTTTCTTGTCGATCACCGGCAAGCGGATCCCGTAGGAAAACTTGCTCACCAGGATGAAGTCGCCGACATCCAGGGTTGGCTTCATCGAACCGGAAGGAATCTGGAACGGTTCCACCAGGAACGAACGCAGCACCAGCACGATGAACAACACCGGGAAGAACGACTTGCCGTATTCGACCAGCAGCGGCTCTTTGTTCAGCTTCTCGACCACGACCATGTCAGGCTGGCTGACGCTGCCCTGATAGGAAGCGATGGCGGCACGCCGACGCGGGGCCAGGATCAACAGATCGAGCAACGCCAACAGGCCGCAGACAAATACGGCGATGACCAGCAACAGCGGGAAATTTAGTGACATAGGACCTAACTATCCAACCTGAGCACTGCAAGGAAGGCTTCCTGTGGAATTTCCACGTTGCCGACCTGCTTCATGCGTTTCTTACCGGCCTTTTGCTTTTCCAGCAGCTTTTTCTTACGGCTGACGTCACCACCGTAGCATTTGGCCAATACGTTCTTTCTGAGCGCCTTGACGGTTGTCCGCGCCACAATCTGACCGCCAATGGCGGCCTGGATTGCCACGTCGAACATCTGCCGCGGAATCAGATCCTTCATCTTCTCGGTCAACTGGCGACCTTTGTAGTGCGAATTGTCACGGTGCACGATCAGCGCCAGGGCGTCGACCTTGTCACCGTTGATCAGCACGTCCAGTTTCACCAGGCTGGCCGATTGGTAACGATCGAAATGGTAGTCCAGAGAAGCATAGCCGCGACTGGTGGATTTCAGGCGATCGAAGAAGTCCAGCACCACTTCGTTCATCGGCAAGTCGTAGGTCACTTGTACCTGAGAGCCGAGGAACAGCATGTCGACCTGTACACCGCGTTTTTCGATGCACAGGGTAATGACGTTGCCCAGGTGCTCTTGCGGCACAAGAATATTGGCACGCACGATCGGCTCGCGCATGTCTTCGATGGCAGACAGGTCCGGCAGCTTCGACGGGTTATCGACGTAGATCGTCTCGCCGGTCTTGAGCAGCAGCTCGAAGATTACCGTCGGCGCCGTGGTGATCAGGTCCAGGTTGTACTCGCGCTCCAGGCGCTCCTGGATGATTTCCATGTGCAGCATGCCGAGGAAGCCACAACGGAAGCCGAAGCCCAGTGCGTCGGAGCTTTCCGGCGTGTATTGCAGCGACGAATCGTTGAGGGTGAGCTTTTGCAGCGCCTCGCGGAAGTCTTCGAAGTCGTCGGAGCTGACCGGGAACAGGCCGGCGTACACCTGCGGCTGAATGCGCTTGAAGCCCGGCAGCACGTCGACGTCCGGCGTCGAGCTCAGGGTCAGGGTATCGCCCACTGGCGCACCGTGAATGTCCTTGATGCTGGCGATGATGAAGCCTACTTCGCCGGCCTTCAGGTCAACGGTCGGGGTGTGTTTCGGGTTGAATACACCGACGCTGTCCACCAGGTGGATCTTGCCGGTGGACTTGACCAGGATCTTGTCGCCCTTCTTCACGCGGCCGTGGCGCACGCGCACCAGGGAGACAACGCCCAGGTAGTTGTCGAACCAGGAGTCGATGATCAACGCTTGCAGCGGATCTTCGATGTTGCCGGTCGGCGCCGGAATGGTGGTCACCAGGCGCTCGAGCACTTCATCGACGCCCAGACCGGTCTTGGCAGAGCAAGTGACCGCGTCGGTGGCATCGATGCCGATGATTTTTTCGATTTCTTCCTTGACGCGCTCCGGATCGGCCTGTGGCAGGTCGATCTTGTTCAGCACCGGCATCACTTCCAGGCCCTGCTCGATCGCCGTGTAGCAGTTGGCAACCGACTGCGCTTCAACGCCCTGACCGGCGTCGACCACCAGCAGCGCGCCTTCACAGGCCGCCAGCGACCGGCTGACTTCGTAGGTGAAGTCGACGTGGCCGGGGGTGTCAATGAAGTTCAGCTGGTAGTTGATACCGTCTTTGGCTTTGTAATACAGAGTAACGCTGTGCGCCTTGATGGTGATCCCGCGCTCGCGCTCGAGGTCCATGGAGTCCAGGACCTGGGCTTCCATTTCGCGCTCGGCCAGGCCGCCACACATCTGGATGAAGCGATCGGCCAGCGTCGACTTGCCATGGTCAATGTGGGCGATGATGGAGAAATTGCGGATATGACTCAAATCACTCACGGATCAACACTCAAAAAGGCTGCAGGCATAGCCCGCCGAAAAATAGCCGGGAATTGTACCTGATCCACGGCACAAGCGTCACGTTCGCAGGTCAGACGGCACCTACAAAAACGCCCCGGTCTTGCGACAAGGGCGTTTTTGATCGTCAAAGCGCTCGAAAAAGGCCCGTCATCAACCGGCCCGGCGCAACAGCCAGAGCCCGGCCACGGCACAAATACCCGCCGGCACCAGCACCGAAAGCAAGGGGGGGAAGCCGAACACCTGGCTCGAAGGGCCCAGCAGATCCTGAACGATGCGGAAGGTGAAGCCCACCAGCACACCGGTGAACACCCGTTGCCCCAGGGTTACCGACCGCAGCGGACCAAAGATGAAGGAAATCGCCATCAACACCAGGGCGGCGGTCACCAGCGGTTGCAACACCTTGACCCAAAATGCCAGCCAGTAACGGCTGTTGTTCAACCCCTGGTCCGCCAGGTAGTGGATATAACCCCACAGACCGCTGATCGACAGCGACTCTGGCACCATGACCACGGTGCTCAGCAATTGCGGACTCAAGGCCACGCCCCAACGCTCGACCGGGGTCGACACCACTTCAGTGCTGCGCTCGTGGAACACCGTGGTCGTGACGTCCGTCAACTGCCAGTGATCCGTGTCGAACTCGGCGCGCTTGGCGAAGCTCGCCGACAGCATGTGTCGCTCGTTGTCGAAACGGTAGCGGGTCACGCCGTACAGAATGCCGTTAGGCTGCACCGAGTTGACGTGAATGAACTCATCGCCCTGGCGGTGCCACAAACCGTGCTTGGCGCTTTGTGCATCGCCGCTGCCCTGGGCCAGCGAGCGATTGGCCTGCGCGGCGGTTTCAGCGGGTGGAGCGACGTACTCGCCGATCAGCAAACCGGCCAGCATCAATACCAGCATCGGCTTCATGACCGCCCAGACGATCCGGCCGATTGACACACCGGCGGCGCGCATGATCGTCAATTCACTGTTGCTGGCCAGAGTGCCCAGGCCTATCAGGCAACCGATCAGCGCGGCCATCGGCAGCATTTCGTACATCCGGCGCGGCGCGGTCAACAACACATAACTCAGCGCATCGAGCAGGGTGTAGGTGTCGCTGACTTCACTCATCTCGTCGATGAAGGCAAACAGCGTCGCCAGACCAAGAATGATCCCGAGCACCGCCAGAATCGCCATGAACACGCTGCTACCAATGTAGCGATCCAGCTTAACCACGGGCCACCTCCAGCGCGCTGCGGCGACTCGCCCTCATCAAGCGCAAGGGTTCCCAATAGAGCAGACCCAGGCCAATGGCCAGGAAAATCCCGTGCACCCACCACAAACCCACCACTGCGGGGATCTTGCCCTTGTCGAGGGCACCACGGGCGGCAATCAGAATGGTCAGGTAAGCCATATAGAGAAGAATCGCCGGCAGCAATTTGAGGAATCGCCCCTGACGCGGGTTGACCCGCGACAGCGGCACCGCCATCAAGGTGACGATGAACACCAGCAATGGCAGCGAGATGCGCCATTGCAATTCGGCACGCATGCGAATGTCTTCACTGCCGATCAACGTACTGGTCGGCATCGCATCGCGGTCGGTGACTTCGTCGCTGACTTCCGGTTTTGGCAGCAACACACCGTATTCGTCGTACTTGATCGCCCGGTAGTCGGCCTGACCCGGACTGCCGTCATAGCGATAGCCGTTGTCCAGGATCAGGTAGCGGTTGCCATCCGGGCGAATTTCCTGACGCCCCTTTTCCGCCACCAGCACAGAAATGCCGCGATCCTTGTTGTTGGAACTGATGTTCTTTTGCGAGATGAACACGCCACCCAGGTTCACGCGATCATCCGACATGCGCTCGGTATAGGTGACCCGGGTGCCGTCACGCAGGGACTGGAAGCGCCCCGGCTCCAGGGTATCGAACTCGGTGAGGGCATCCTGTTTGTTCAGCAGCAGCTGAAACTGATTGGCTCCCTGTGGCGCCAGGCTCAGGCTCAGCCACGCGACGACGAGTGCAACCAGGGTGGCCGGAAACATCGTCATCCAGACCAGCCGCTGCTGGCTCATGCCGGTGGCCGAGAGCACGGTCATTTCGCTTTCGAGGTACATCCGCCCGTAGGACAACAGGATCCCGAGAAACAGCCCCAGCGGCAGGATCAGCTGGAGGAACCCCGGCATGCGAAAGCCCATGATCAGGAACAGCGAGCCCGGATCCAGCAGGCCCGAGGCGGCCTGGGCGAGGTATTTGATGAAACGACCGCTCATGATGATGACCAGCAGCACGGCGCTGACGGCGCTCAAGGTCAACAGGACTTCGCGGGACAGATAACGGAAGACGATCAAACCAGACACTCCAGGGTTGTCAGGCTAAGGCGGCCAAACAAGCAAACGTTTCGGACAACCCGCAAGACAGAGCCGCCGAAAAAAGATGGCGCATTATCCTGTGATTGGGTGCGCCTGTCACTGCGCAATGCATTGGGGTGCAGGGTGTAGGGGTGAGCTTGCTCCGGGCGGCGTTCCGACGATGGTCGTCAATGATAACGCGGGGAGCCTGAAGCCCCGCGGTGGTCTCGGGTTCTTCGCGAGCAGGCTCGCTCCTACAGGGCCGTCAATTCCATGAAGATCGTACAACCGAGGGTTGTCAGCCGCCGGTAGCGAGGTTCAAACTGCGGCCTTTGTCGCCGGTCGATCCTGGCGCCTTTCTTTTATAAGCAATCGACGCACATAAGGTGTCGGGCGCATGCGTGATAACCATCAATTCAGGGACCCGGACATGGAACTGGTTGTAAAAAGCGTCAACCCGGAAACGTTGAAGACCGCCACTCTCGTGGTCTCCGTCGGCGAAGGCCGTAAGCTCGGCGCCGTTGCCAAGCAACTCGACGAACTGAGCGGCGGCGCGATCAGCGCAGTGCTCAAGCGCGGCGACCTGGCCGGCAAGGTTGGCCAGAGCCTGTTGCTGCACAGCCTGCCGAACCTCAAGGCCGAACGTGTGCTGCTGGTGGGCATTGGCAAGGACGACGAACTGGGTGACCGCCCGTTCCGCAAGATCATCGCCGGCATCCTCAACACCCTGAAGGGCCTGGGCGGCAGCGACGCGGTACTGGCCCTCGACGAAATCATGGTCAAAGGCCGCGACAGCTATGGCAAGACCCGCCTGCTGGCCGAAACCCTGGTGGACGGCGAATACAGCTTCGAGCAGTTCAAGAGCCAGAAAGCCGAACCCCGCGCCCTGAAGAAAATTACCCTGCTGACCATCAAGGCCGCTCAGGCTGAAGTGCAACGCGCCGTGACCCACGCCACTGCCATCGCCAACGGCATGGCCTTTACCCGCAACCTGGGCAACCTGCCGCCGAACATCTGTCACCCGACCTTCCTCGGTGAGCAGGCGAAAGACCTGGGCAAGGAATTCAAGGATCTGAAAGTCGAAGTTCTCGACGAGAAGAAGATCAAGGCCCTGGGCATGGGTTCGTTCTACGCCGTAGGCCAGGGCAGCGCCCAGCCGCCACGCCTGATCGTCATGCAATACAACGGCGGCAAGAAATCCGAGAAGCCGTATGCGCTGGTCGGTAAAGGCATCACCTTCGACACCGGCGGCATCAGCCTCAAGCCAGGCGCCGGCATGGATGAAATGAAGTACGACATGGGCGGTGCTGCCAGCGTGTTCGGCACCCTGCGTGCCGTGCTGGAACTGAAGCTGCCGATCAACCTGGTGTGCATCCTGGCCTGCGCCGAGAACATGCCGAGCGGCAACGCTTCGCGCCCTGGCGACATTGTCACCACCATGAGCGGCCAGACCGTCGAAATCCTCAACACCGACGCCGAAGGCCGCCTGGTGCTGTGCGACGCCCTGACCTACTCCGAGCGCTTCAAGCCGCAAGCGGTCATCGACATCGCGACCCTGACCGGTGCCTGCGTGGTCGCCCTGGGTTCCCACACGTCGGGCCTGCTGGGCAACAACGACGAACTGATTGGCCAACTGCTGAGCGCCGGCAAGGCTGCCGACGACCGCGCCTGGCAACTGCCGCTGTTCGATGAGTACCAGGAACAGCTGGACAGCCCGTTCGCCGACATCGCCAACATTGGCGGCCCGAAAGCCGGCACCATCACCGCCGCCTGCTTCCTGTCGCGCTTCACCAAGAACCTGAACTGGGCGCACCTGGACATCGCCGGCACCGCTTGGACCAGCGGCGGCAAGGACAAGGGCGCCACTGGCCGTCCGGTTCCGTTGCTGACCCAATACCTGCTGGACCGCGCCAAAGCCTGAAACCAATGACCCTGGGGGGCATTGCTTTCGGGCAGTGCCCCCCAGGGCTCAGGAACCGCAATGACCAAAGTCGACTTCTATATCCTGCCCAGCGCCGATCCTTCGGCACGCCTGGATTTCGCCTGCAAGCTCACCGAAAAGGCCTGGCGCATGGGGCACCGTGTCTACCTGCATTGCAGCGACGCCGCCCAACGCAACGATCTCGACGCACGCCTCTGGACATTCAAGGGTGAAAGCTTCGTGCCCCACGGCCCCGCCGAAAACGAACCGGATGGCTTGATTGTCCTGGGTCTGGGTGACGATTGCGGTCAGCATCAGGACTTGCTGGTCAATCTCGACCTGAAAGTCCCGGCCTTCGCCCAGCGTTTCGCCCGCGTGGCGGAAGTGGTGGTGGAAGACCCGACGATTCGCCAGGCCGCGCGGGAGAGTTTCCGTTTCTACCGCGAACAGGGCTATCCTCTGCAAGATCACCGTTTACAGCGACTCTGAGCCTTCCAATGGACACTCCAAAACCGCTGCAACAGTCCGCGCACCTGCTGGACGACCTTGAGTCGATCCGCCAATTGCTCGGCGATGACAACCTGCAACCGCCCCTGCTGACCGACACGGTCGAGGAAGGCGATCAGGAACAGATTCCCATGTTGTTCGACGCCGTCAGCGAGCCTTCGCCGCCCGTCGAACCGACACCCCCTACCCCGATCGTTGAACCGGTCATCACGGCTGCGCCGGCGCCTGCCGTCAGCAAGAACCCGGATGACCTGTTGCACCTGGACAGCGAACTGCGCGCTGCCGCGCAGTTGATCATGCAAGACGTGATCGACGATTTCGCCCCGCACATCGAGACCGAAATCAAGCGCCGCCTCAGTGCACGACTGGAGCGGTTGTTGAGCCAGTACAACGATTGAACAACTTGCGGTGAGGGCTCTTCTGTGGGAGCGAGCTTGCTCGCGATGAGGGGGTCACATTCAACATTGATGTGTCTGTTCGACCGCTATCGCGAGCAAGCTCGCTCCCACAAAAAGCCCCCTGCAACAGGTTGAATCTTCAGGTGCTGAGATAGCGCCCGATCAACGCAATCCCACTGGCCAGCACCAGCCACGTCACCAGGCGCACGAACGCCTCGCGAGACATCCGCATAGTCAGGCGCCGCCCGAACCACAACCCCAGCGCCATCGCCGGCAACAAACACACCGCCAGCACCAGCAACGGCAAATCGGCATACACCCCGGCAATAGCAAACAGACTCAAACGGACCACCGTGCTGCAACTGATCAGCGCACTCTGGGTCGCCCTTGCCGCATCTTTCGGCAACCGACTGTTCAGATAAATCGCATAGAGAAAGCCGCCGCTGCCAAACAACGCGCCAAACATCCCACCCACCGTCCCCATCGGCAGAGCCCACACGGCAGACAATTGCGTCGGGCGGGTTTTGACCCACAGGCTGTAGATCGCATAGGCGCTGATAAAGAGCCCCATCAACAGCAACAACAGATCGGACTTGAGGTTCAGCAGGAAAATCACCCCCAGCGTGCAGCCCACCGCCATGCACGGCAGCAGCCGCAACAACTCCGGTTTTGCCACATCCCGCCGCGAAGGCAACAGATTGCCGAATGCCGCGACAAAATCGAGCAACACCAGCAACGGCACGATCTTCGACAGCGGCATGAACAGAATCAGAATCGGCCCGGCGATCAACGCCGTACCGAACCCGGCGATGCCGAACACGATGTAGGCCAGGGCGATGCCCACGCCGATGACCAGCCAGTCCATGGCGCTGAAAGGCCATTGGTTCAACAACATCAATACGCTCATTGCAGCGTTCCTCTACTTTAAGTTCGCTGACTTTAGCCATCGCCGAGCGTTGCGACTAATATCATCAAAGCCACTAACCCATCTCAAAAAGGCATGCCTTGTGCTTTCAACCCGGCAACTGCGTTACTTCGTTGAAATCGCTGAATGCGGCAGCTTCGGCGCCGCAGCCGAGCGCCTGTTCATCGCCCAATCGGCCCTGAGCCGGCAAATCAAGGACATGGAAGTCCACCTGCAAACCCCACTTTTCGAACGTACTGCGCGCCGGCCCCAGCTCACTCCAGCGGGTGAGGCTTTCTTACCCCGCGCCAAAAACCTGTTGAGCGAGCTGATCAAAGCCAGCGAGACGGCCACCAGGATCGGCAAAGGTCAACACGGCACCTTACGTTTGAGCCACTCCAGCACTGTGCCCATGAGCGGCCGACTGCTGCGCAACGTCGGCCGTTATCTCGAACATCATCCTGGCGTGTCCATGGACATCGCTCAGTTGTCTTCCGAGGCGCAGCTGCAAGAGTTGGCAGACGGCCGACTGGACATCGGCCTATTGCGCCTGCCAGTGCTGCGTCAGTGTGAAGAGGTGCAGATCGACCCGCTGTACGACGAACCTTTGCTGGTGGCAGTCCCACCCGATCACTGGCTGGCGAGGGACAAATCCGGGCAGAAGATCAACCTGGGGCAGCTACGCGACGAAGCGTTTATTTCCATCCCTCATCCCCAGCGAGGCGGTCTAAGCTACCTTTCTGCCGAGTTGTGCATGCGCCAAGGTTTCTTTCCCAAAGCAGCTCGGGTAATTTCGCGTAAAACCACGCAACTGCAACTGATCCAGGCGGGATTTGGTATCGCCCTCTTGCCGGAATCGATGCAAGACATTGCGCCGCCCAACGTTCATTTCTTGCCTTTGGCAGACCCCGGAAGCCATAGCTGCGTCGCTCTGGCGTACCGCAAACACCCCACAGCACTGGTTCAACAGTTCCTCGAGCATTTCGTCATATAGGGGTCGTGCATTCACTTGAAGAATGCCTTTAAACTGCGCCCCATGATTAAAGATCCCTTTGCAAGACTCGGCCTGGACCGCGAAGTCCTGACCGTCAGCCAGCTCAACGGCCGCGCGCGGGTGTTGCTCGAAGACGTGTTCAGCAACATCTGGGTAGAGGGCGAGATCTCCAACCTCGCCCGCCCGGCGTCCGGTCACGTGTATTTCACCCTCAAGGACAGCGGCGCCCAGGTGCGTTGCGCGCTTTTCCGGCAGAACGCGGCCCGGGTTCGCCAGGCCTTGAAGGACGGGCTGGCGGTCAAAGTGCGCGGCAAGGTCTCGTTGTTCGAGGGGCGCGGTGACTATCAACTGATCCTCGACACCGTGGAGCCGGCCGGCGATGGCGCCTTGCGCCTGGCTTTCGATGCGCTCAAGGAAAAACTCAGCGCCGAAGGCCTGTTCAGTGCCGAGCGCAAGGTCCCGCTACCGGCGCATCCGCAACGCATCGGTATCATCAGTTCTCCCACCGGGGCGGTGATCCGCGACATCATCAGCGTGTTCCGCCGTCGCGCACCGCAGGTGCAGCTGACGCTGATCCCCACCGCCGTGCAGGGCCGCGAAGCCACCGCACAGATTGTCCGCGCGTTGAAACTGGCGGATGCCCGGGGTTTCGACGCCCTGATCCTGGCCCGGGGCGGCGGTTCGCTGGAAGACCTCTGGTGTTTCAACGAAGAAGCCGTGGCCCGTGCCGTGGACGATTGCGTGACGCCGATTGTCAGCGCGGTCGGTCATGAAACCGACGTGTCGATCAGCGACTTCGTCGCCGATGTTCGCGCGCCCACCCCTTCCGCTGCCGCCGAATTGCTGGCTCCGGACTCCAGTGACCTGGTGCGTCGGGTCGAGAGCCTGCACCGCCGGCTGGTGATGCGCATGCGTGACCGTTTGATGCGCGACCGCCTGCGCCTGGAAGGTATCTCTCGCCGCCTGCGTCATCCCGGCGAGCGCCTGCGCCAGCAAGCGCAACGCCTGGATGACCTGGACATGCGCATGCGCCGCGCGTTCGAGCGTAGCCTCAACACCCGTCGCGAACGCTTGATCCGTCTGGAAACCCGTCTGGCCGCACAACATCCGGGCCGGCAACTGGCAATGTTGCGCCAGCGCCTCGACAGCCTGGCCGAACGCCTGCCGCGTGCCATCCGCGAAGGGCTGAAGAACCGGCGCCTGCAATTGCACAGCCAGATGCAGACCCTGCATGTGGTCAGCCCGCTGGCGACCCTCGGCCGTGGCTACAGCATTTTGCTGGACGAGCGCGGCAATGCGATCCGCAACGCCGCGCAAACCCATACCGGCCAGCGCCTGAAAGCCAAGCTGGGCGAAGGCGAACTGCAAGTGCGGGTCGAAGACAACCACCTGACGCCTGTCACCCTTTCTTTACTGGACTGATCCATGCCGCGTTTCCTGGCTCCATTGCTGTTGCTGCTTCTGACCTTCAACGCCCACGCCGACAGCTACATCACCCGCCTGTTGAACAAACCGGTACCGGGCGGCGTGGCGGTGGTGGATCTGGGCCCGTCCGCCCAGGCGCCAAAAGCCAGTTATCAAGGCAAACCCGTGCTGGTCGTGAAGGAGCAGAACAACTGGCTGGCCATCGTCGGCGTGCCGCTGACGATCAAGCCGGGGGCCCAATCGATCAGCAGCGGCGGTCGCAATCTGATCTTTACGGTTGGCAACAAGAAATACCCGGAACAGCGCATCACCCTGAAGAACACCCAGCAGGTCAATCCGGACCCGGAAAATCTCAAGCGCATCGAGCGGGAACTGGCCGAGCAGACTGCCGCTTACCGCACGTTCAGCCCCAATACGCCAAGCAACCTGCTGCTGGACAAACCGGTGAACGGTCCGCTGTCGAGCAAGTTTGGGGTGCGGCGCTTCTTCAACGGTGAGGAGCGTAATCCTCATTCGGGTCTGGATTTCGCCGTGGGCGCCGGCACACCGATCAAGACCCCGGCCGCGGGCAAGGTGATCCTGATCGGCAACTACTTCTTCAATGGCAATACGGTGTTCGTCGACCATGGCCAGGGCTTCATCAGCATGTTCTGCCATATGTCGAAAATCGACGTGAAGGTGGGGCAGCAACTGGCGCGCGGTGGCGTGGTTGGCAAGGTCGGGGCAACCGGCCGGGCTACAGGGCCGCACATGCACTGGAACATCAGCCTGAACGATGCGCGGGTGGATCCGGCCATTTTCATTGGGGCGTTTCAGCCTTGAGCAGGATCAAAAGATCGCAGCCTATACCTATGTAGGAGCTGCCGAAGGCTGCGATCTTTTGAACTGTCGCCAAGATTGCGCACCGCCTGAACCTCGCGCAAAAAACAAGATCATCGCAACCATTTGAAGCAATAAAATCTCGATAAATACCCGCTCACGAGTATTCCTCTCAATTTTTTTCGACTGCTTGCCATCCTTCCCCCCCAAGGTTAGGGTTGAAGGCATGAAAACCTCTCACACCCTCATTCAGCTCCGCCAGCACAGCAGCCTGTGCCTTGTCAGCGCACGACTGCCGGGCTGAATCGTGGTGCCTCGTGCCAAGCGTCAATCCAAGAACTTTTGATCCACCGGCAGGCCGCCTTTTTTCGGCCCACACAATAAGGATTTCCCGATGAGCATGCTCAAAGACCCGTCTTCGAAATACCGCGCGTTCCCGACCATCGACATTCCGGACCGCACCTGGCCATCGAAAACCATCACCGCCGCGCCGATCTGGTGCAGTTCCGACCTGCGCGACGGCAACCAGTCGCTGATCGAGCCGATGGACGCCGTCAAGAAGCTGCGCTTCTGGAAAACCCTGGTGCAGGTCGGCGTGAAGGAAATCGAAGCATCGTTCCCGGCCGCCTCGCAAACCGACTTCGACTTCGTCCGCACCCTAATCGAAGGCAACCACATCCCCGACGACACCACCATCCAGGTGCTGACCCAGGGCCGTGAAGACCTGATCGAGCGTACCTTCGAATCCCTGCGCGGCGCGAAGAAAGCCATCGTTCACCTGTACAACGCGACCTCCCCCTCGTTCCGCCGCATTGTCTTCAACCAGGACAAGGACGGGATCAAGGCCATCGCCGTGAACGCCGCCAAGCTGTTCGTCAAATACGCAGCCATGCAGCCGGACACCGAGTGGACCTTCGAATACTCGCCGGAGACCTTCAGCGCCACCGAACTGGAGTTCGCCAAGGAAGTCTGCGACGCGGTCATCGAGGTCTGGAACCCGACGCCCGAGCACAAGATGATCCTCAACCTGCCGGCCACCGTCGAATGCGCGACCCCGAACATCTATGCCGACCAGATCGAATGGTTCGGCCGCCACATCAACCGTCGTGACAGCGTGATCATCAGCCTGCACACCCACAACGACCGTGGCACTGGTGTTGCCGCCACCGAACTGGGCCTGATGGCCGGCGCCGACCGTGTCGAAGGCTGCCTGTTCGGCAACGGCGAGCGTACCGGCAACGTCGACCTGGTGACCGTGGCCCTGAACCTCTACACCCAGGGCGTGAACCCTGAGCTGGACTTCTCCGACATCGACGGCGTGCGCAAAGTCGTCGAAGAGTGCAACCAGATCCAGGTACACCCGCGTCACCCGTACGTCGGCGACCTGGTGCATACCGCATTCTCCGGCTCGCACCAGGATGCGATCCGCAAGGGCTTTGCCCAGCAGAAATCCGATGCCTTGTGGGAAGTGCCGTACCTGCCGATCGACCCGGCTGACATCGGCCGCAGCTACGAGGCGGTCATCCGCGTCAACAGCCAGTCGGGCAAGGGTGGCATCGCCTACCTCCTGGAGCAGGAATACGGCATCAGCCTGCCACGTCGCATGCAGATCGAATTCAGCCAGGTCGTGCAGCGTGAAACCGACCGCCTGGGCCTTGAGATGACTGCTCAGCAAATCCACGCGCTGCTGCACAGCGAGTACTTGCAAGCCAACACCCCGTACGCGCTGGTCAGCCATCGCCTGCAGGAAGAAAACGGTCACAGCGCCGTCGAAGTGGAAGTGGCCAGCAAAGGCCAGGGCGAGACCAACCTGCACTGGCGTGGCAAGGGCAACGGCGCCCTGGAAGCGCTGGTGGCCGGTCTGCCGATCCCGGTGGAGATCATGGACTACAACGAGCACGCCATTGGCGCGGGCACCAATGCCAAGGCCGCGGCCTACATTGAACTGCGCGTGAACGGCGAACGTGCGGTGCACGGTGTCGGCATCGATGAAAACATCACCACCGCCAGCTTCAAGGCCCTGTTCAGCGCGCTGAACCGCTCGCTGAGCCAGCCGGAAGCGAAAGCGGCTTAAGACTTTGCTGCAATGCAAAAGGCCCCGGGGTTTGCACCTCGGGGCCTTTTGTTTGCCTGTCCGTTTTTGTGTTGTTTGTCCCGGCCCCATCAGACAGATAAGATTTCAGGTGAACTCGAAGGTATCGGCATCCAGATTCGCCGGAAACCGTGTGCGATAAGCTTGAAGGTCTGCAGCATTCAGAACGACCTGAAACACCCCATCCGCTTCTCCTGCACTAAGCAACGTCTCGCCCTGGAAATCCAGCACCTGGCTGTCACCGGTATAGGCAAAGCCTTTGCCATCGGTGCCAACGCGATTGACTGCCGCCACGTAGCACAGGTTCTCGATCGCCCGCGCCGGCAGCAAACGGTTCCAATGCTGACGCCGCGCACCCGGCCAGTTCGCGGTGTACAGCAGCAGATCCGTGTCCTGAGCGTCACGACTCCACACCGGGAAGCGCAAGTCGTAGCAAATCAGCGGCCGCACGCGCCAACCCTTTAGCTCGAACTGCACCTGGCGCTCGCCCGGAGTGTAGTGGTTATGCTCACCGGCCATGCGGAACAGGTGACGCTTGTCGTAATGCAACACCTCGCCATCCGGGCGTGCCCACAACAGGCGATTGCGATGACTGCCGTCGGCGGCCTGGATGATCACGCTGCCGGTAATCACGGCATCAAGTCTTGCCGCCTGAACCCGCAGCCACTTGCTGGTGGGGCCGTTTTCCGATTCCGCGAGGGTTTCGGACTCCATGGAAAAACCGGTGGTGAACATCTCCGGAAGAATGATCAGGTCAGCGCCGCGAGCCTGCTCCAGCAATGACTCAAAATGCTCCAGGTTGGCCTGACGGTCGTGCCAGGCCAGGGATGTCTGGATCAGCGCCACGGTCAGGTTCGGCAATGCACTCAGATCACGCATAGTTTTTCCGCCGCTTCACGCAGGGTCTCCTCACGCTTGGCGAAGCACAACCGCACCAGGCGCTGCCCTTCAGGCGGTGTCTGGTAGAACACCGAGATCGGGATACTTGCCACACCATGCTCGCGCGTCATCCACAGGGCCATCTCGACATCATTGAGGTCCGGGCGGATCTGCGAGTAATCGACCAACTGGAAATAGGTGCCGGTCGCCCGGGTGAAACTGAAACGCGACGGCGCCAGCAGATCGCAGAACAGATCACGCTTGGCCTGATAGAAGTCCGGCAGCTCTTCGACGTGTTCCGGATGTTCGGCCATGAAGTCGGCCAAGGCATATTGCAGCGGCGTCACACCACAGAAATTGACGTACTGGTGCACCTTGCGCAATTCCGCCGTCAGGGCCGGAGACGCGACCACGTAGCCGGTTTTCCAGCCGGTGACGTGGTAGGTCTTGCCGAACGAGCTGACCACGAAAGCACGCTGATACAGCTCTTCATGGGCCAGCACGCTGACATGGGGCGCCCCGTCATACACCAGGTGTTCGTAGACTTCGTCGCTGATCAGATAGATGTCGCGATCGCGGATCAAGGCGGCCAACTGATCGAGTTCGGCACGACTGATCAATGCACCACTGGGGTTGTGCGGGGAGTTGAGAATGATCATCCGCGTGCGCGGGCTCAGTGCCTGGGCAAGCTTCTCGAAGTCGATACTGAAATCGTTCAAGCCCAGTTGTACGTGCACGCAACGACCGCCGGCCAGCTCTACCGAGGGTTCGTAGCTGTCGTATGCCGGGTCAAATACGATGACCTCGTCGCCGCTGTGGATAACCGCCTGAATGGCACAGAAAATCGCTTCGGTCGCGCCAGGGGTGACCGTCACTTCAGTATCCGCATCCACCTGCGTGCCATAGCTGCGGGCGATCTTCACCGCAATCTGCTGACGCAACACCGGCAGGCCGGTCATCGGCGAATACTGGTTGTGGCCACTGGCGATATGCCGGCCGACCGCATCGCACAGGGCCTGCGGGGCCGCGAAATCGGGAAAGCCCTGGGACAGATTAAGCGCGCCGGCCTGTGCCGCGAGCTGAGACATCTGCGTGAAGATGGTGATGCCGACATTCGGCAGCTTGCTGGTGATCATCAGTGGTTCCCTGCTCTACACCCGGCTCTACGGCGGCGCGGGGGAGTCCGAGGATAGCCCAAACGGCAGGCATGAAAAAGGGCGCCTTAAAGACGCCCTTTTTCAATTGATCAACACCGTACCGTGTGGCGAGCGGGCTTGCCCGCGTTGGGTCGCGAAGCGACCCCAATCCTGCATTCTCGGTGTGTCTGGCAGACCGCACGTACAGGTATTGCGGCTGCTGCGCAACCGAACGGGGGCAAGCCCCCTCGCCACAACAAGCCCCCACACAAGACAGTGTGAGGGCTTGGACTCAGCGCTTGTCGCGGCGCTTCTTGTCGGCTTTCTTGTGGTGCGACATCAAACGACGCTTCTTGTTGACCTGACGGTCGGTGAGCGTGTTCTTGTTGCCTTCGTACGGGTTCTCGCCGCCCTTGAACTCGATGCGGATCGGCGTACCGACCAGCTTCAGGACACGACGGTAAGTGTTTTCCAGATAGCGCACGTACGACTTCGGCACCTTCTCGATCTGGTTGCCGTGGATCACGATGATTGGCGGGTTTGCACCACCGAGGTGGGCATAACGCAGCTTGATCCGGCGGCTGTTGACCATCGGCGGCTGGTGCTCGCTGACCGCGTCTTCGAGGATCTGGGTCAGGCGGCTGGTCGGCCAGCGGGTAACCGCGGACTTGAACGAGTTCTGTACCGACGCGTAGAGGTTGCCCACGCCGGTGCCGTGCAAGGCCGAGATGAAGTGGATATCGGCGTAGTCAACGAAGAACAGCCGACGTTGCAGCTCGACCTTCACGAAGTCGCGCTCGCTCGGCGTCATGCCGTCCCACTTGTTGATCGCGATGACCAGCGCACGACCCGATTCAATGGCGAAGCCCAACAGGTTGAGGTCGTGATCGACCACACCTTCGCGGGCGTCCATCACGAAGATCACCACGTTGGCGTCTTTGATCGCCTGCAGGGTTTTGACCACGGAGAACTTTTCGACTTCTTCGTGGATCTTGCCGCGCTTGCGCACACCGGCCGTGTCGATCAGCGTGTACTTCTCGTCGTTACGTTCGAACGGGATGTAGATACTGTCGCGGGTGGTGCCGGGCTGGTCGTAGACGATGACCCGGTCTTCACCGAGCATGCGGTTGACCAGGGTCGACTTGCCGACGTTCGGACGGCCGATGATCGCGATCTTGATCCCGTCTTTTTCGCTTGGGCCAGGAATGCGCTTGGCTTCCTCGCCTTCGGCGACGACCTCTTCCTCTTCGCCTTCCTGCGGCTCGTCTTCGTCACGCGGGAATTCACTCAGTGCCGCTTCCAGCAACTGGGTGATACCACGGCCGTGGGCACCGGCGATCGGGATCGCATGGCCCATGCCCAACGGGGCGAATTCGGCGCGGGCCATTTCCGGGTCGATGTTGTCGACCTTGTTGGCGACCACGTGGGAACGCTTGTTACGTTTGCGCAAATGCTCGGCGATCATCTGGTCGGCGGCGGTAAAACCGGCCTTGGCATCTACCAGGAACAGAACGACATCGGCTTCTTCGATGGCCAGCAGCGACTGCTCGGCCATCTTTTCGTCCATACCATGCTCGTCACCGGAGATACCGCCGGTGTCGATCAGAATGTAGGAACGCCCTTGCCACTTGGCCTCACCGTACTGGCGATCACGGGTCAGACCGGACAAGTCGCCGACGATGGCGTCACGAGTCCTGGTCAGGCGGTTGAACAAGGTGGACTTGCCGACGTTCGGTCGGCCCACCAGGGCGATTACGGGAACCATGCGGCTCTCCACTTCGTTATTTCAGAAAATACAAAAGCCGCTGCGAGGCAGCGGCTGGTGCTCGGGGCAATCACGTTGTCATTTGTAGGAGCGAGCTTGCTCGCGAAAAACGCCAAGACACCGCGTTTATTCAGGCCGCCAACGTCATCGTTAACGTCCATCGCGAGCAAGCTCGCTCCTACAGTCCTGCAAACGGTGAAGCCGCTTGGGGGTTAAAACCCAAGCATAGTCGTTACTTGATGGTCAGGGCTTCCAGTTTGCCGCTGTTGCCATACACATAAATCGTGTCACCCACCACCAGCGGACGGGCACGCAGGCCGTCGCTGTCGATGCGCTCGCGGCCGACGAATCGACCGTCCACCTGACTCAGCAGGTGCAGGTAACCTTCCAGGTCACCGACTGCAACATAGCTGGAGAACACTTCCGGGGCCGACAGTTGACGACGGGCCAGCGAATCGTTGCTCCACAAGGCTGTGGTGGAACGCTCGTCGACGCCTTCAACGGTACCCGAAGACAGGCTTACATAAACGGTGCCAAAGCCCTGGGCAACACCGGCGTAGCTGGAAGCATCACGCTGCCAGAGCTGACGGCCGCTTTGCAGGTCCAGAGCGGCAACGCGCCCCTGATAGCTGGCGACATACAGCGTCTCGCCCGACAGCAGCAAGCCACCGTCGATATCGACCACGCGCTCCAGCTCCGAACGACCTTGCGGGATCGCTACGCGCTGTTCCCACACGGGTACGCCGTTGGAGATATCCACGGCAACCACTTTACCGGTCGACAGGCCAGCCACCGCGAGGCGGTTGGTCACGATCGGCGCGCTGGTGCCCCGCAGGGTCAGAACCGCAGGCGTGCTGTCGTAGATCCAGCGACGATTACCGGTGGAGGCATCCAGGCCGATCAGGCGATCGTCCTGGGTCTGAACCACCACAACGTCACCGTTGTTGGCTGGCGGTGCCAGCACTTCGCTGGACACGCGAGCGCGCCATTTTTCTTCACCGTTGATCGCGTCCAGGGCAACGATTTCACCCTTGATCGTACCGATCGTGACCAGACCGTAACCAACGCCGACAGCACCGGAAACAGGCAGCTCGAGGTCTTTCTTCCATTTGACGTCGCCCGTGTGGCGATCCATCGCCATCAACACGCCAGTGACGTCGGCGGCATAGATGGTATCGCCATCGATGGCCGGAACCAGCATGTTGTAGGTTTCGCCCTGACCGTCACCGATCGAACGACTCCACTGCTTGTGCAGAACCACTTCTTCCTTGAAGTCGACCAGTTCGGCCGGAGGCAGTTCTTTTTTGCTGTTGCTGCTGCAACCCGCGGCCAAAATGGCCAAGGCCAGCAATGCTGCATGTTTCCAACGAATCACGTCACGCATCCCCTTTGGCCAGGTCGTCCAGCTTGATTTGCAGGCCACCGACCGCCGCTTCATCCGACAGTGCCGCCTTGGCTTTTTGATACGCCGCGCTCGCCTCGTCGGTACGACCCAACTGCACCAGCAGGTCGCCCTTGAGTTCTTCGCGAGTGGCCAGGAATGCCTTGTCGGCATCGCCTTCGAGCAACTTCAGTGCATCGTCGGCCTTATTCTGCGCGCCGAGTACCTGAGCCAGACGCTGACGGGCGATTTCGCCCAGCGCCGGGTTGGCCGGTTTGGCGACGATGGCCTTGAGTTCGGTGGCGGCGTCGTCCAGCTTGCCGCTGTCGACCGCCACCTTGGCCACGAACAGGCTGCCGTACTGCGCGTAGGCGCTGCCGCCGTACTCGCTGTTGAGCTTGCCGGCCAGGTCCGAAACACGGGCCGCATCAGGCTTGCCGTCAGGTGTCAGCGTGGTCTCGAGCAATTGCTGATAGAGAATCGAGGCGCCTTGCGACTGATTGCTCTGATACTTGTGGAACGCCTGCCAGCCGAACACGATGACCAGCGCCAACAGGCCGCCAGTAACCAGGGGCTTACCGTTGCGTGACCACCATTCCTTCAATTCCGCCACATGTTCGTCTTCGGTACTCGACACCCCAATACTCCTTAATCGCTAATTCGGCTGTTTAGACAGCTTCAACCCTGCACGACGCAGGTGGCCAGGTGCGCTGCAAGCGCATCCCAGGCAATGCTTTGTTGTTCGCCCTGGCCACGCAGGGGTTTGAAACCTACCACTTGCTGGGCCATTTCGTCGTCACCGAGGATCAGCGCGTACAGCGCACCGCTCTTGTCGGCCTTCTTGAACTGGCTTTTGAAACTGCCGGCGCCGGCATTCACTTGCAGGCGCAGGTTGGGCAACTGGTCACGAACGCGCTCTGCCAGGGTCAGCCCGGCGAGTTCGGCGGCTTCACCGAAGGCGCAGAGGTAGACGTCAACCTGACGGGAGATCTCCTCCGGAATCTGCTCAAGGGTTTCCAGCAACAGCACCAAGCGTTCGATGCCCATGGCAAAGCCCACGCCAGCGGTCGGCTTGCCGCCCATTTGCTCTACCAGGCCGTCGTAACGGCCACCGGCACACACGGTGCCCTGGGCGCCGAGCTTGTCGGTGACCCATTCGAAAACGGTCTTGCTGTAGTAATCCAGCCCGCGAACCAGCTTCGGGTTGATCACGTAAGGAATGCCGGCGGCATCCAGGCGAGCCTTGAGGCCCTCGAAGTGCACGCGGGATTCTTCGTCGAGGTAATCGGCCATCTTCGGCGCATCGACCAATACCGCCTGGGTGTCGGCGTTCTTGGTATCAAGAACCCGCAGCGGGTTGGTTTTCAGGCGACGCTGGCTGTCTTCGTCGAGCTTGTCCATGTGCGCCGAGAGGTATTCGACCAGCGCTTCGCGATAACGGCCGCGGGATTCGCTGGTACCCAGGCTGTTGAGCTCGAGTTTTACCGCATCGCGGATGCCCAGTTCGCCCCACAGGCGCCAGGTAAGCACGATCAGCTCGGCGTCGATGTCCGGACCGTCGAGGTTGAACACTTCGACACCGATCTGGTGGAACTGGCGATAACGGCCTTTCTGCGGACGCTCGTGGCGGAACATCGGGCCGATGTACCAGAGTTTCTGAACCTGGCCACCGCCGGTGATGCCGTGCTCCAGCACCGCGCGCACGCAGGCCGCCGTGCCTTCAGGGCGCAGGGTCAGGGAGTCGCCGTTGCGGTCGTCGAAGGTGTACATCTCTTTTTCGACGATGTCGGTCACTTCACCGATGGAGCGCTTGAACAGCTCGGTGAACTCGACGATCGGCATGCGGATCTGCTTGTAACCGTAGTTATCCAGCAGGCGCGAAACGGTGCCTTCGAAATGACGCCACAGGGGGGTCTGTTCGGGCAGGATGTCGTTCATGCCACGAATGGCTTGCAATGACTTGCTCACTTTAAATCCTTAAATTCGTTCGGCTCTTCGGTCAGGTTCAGCCGCGCGCAATTACGGCAGCGTCAGCTTCGACCTTTTCGGCCGCTTTCTCGCGGATCAAGCGTTCAAGCTCATCCACCAGATTGTCATTCGTCAGTTTCTGCGACGGCTTGCCGTCGATGTAAATCAGGTTTGGCGTGCCGCCGGTCAAGCCGATATGGGCTTCCTTGGCTTCGCCGGGGCCGTTGACCACGCAACCGATGACCGCGACATCCAGCGGCACCAGCAAATCCTCGAGGCGCCCTTCCAGCTCGTTCATGGTCTTGACCACATCGAAGTTCTGCCGCGAGCAGCTCGGGCAGGCGATGAAGTTGATGCCACGGGAACGCAGGTGCAGGGATTTGAGAATGTCGTAGCCGACTTTCACTTCCTCGACCGGGTCGGCCGCCAACGAGATGCGGATAGTATCGCCAATCCCTTCGGCGAGCAGCATACCGAGGCCGACGGCAGATTTCACCGTGCCGGAACGCAAACCACCGGCTTCGGTGATGCCCAGGTGCAGTGGCTGGACGATTTCCTTGGCCAGCAGGCGGTACGCTTCGACGGCCATGAACACGTCGGAGGCTTTCACGCTGACCTTGAAGTCCTGGAAGTTCAGGCGCTCAAGGTGCTCGACGTGACGCAAGGCAGACTCGACCAGCGCTGCAGGCGTGGGCTCGCCGTATTTCTTCTGCAGGTCTTTTTCCAGGGAACCGGCGTTCACGCCGATACGGATCGGGATCCCGCGGTCACGGGCGGCATCGACCACCGCGCGCACGCGGTCTTCGCGACCAATGTTACCCGGGTTGATCCGCAGGCAATCGACACCCAGTTCGGCGACGCGCAACGCGATGCGGTAGTCGAAATGGATGTCGGCGACCAGGGGGACTTTGACCAATTGCTTGATCTTGCCGAAGGCTTCGGCGGCGTCCATGTCCGGTACGGAAACCCGCACGATATCGACGCCGGCCGCTTCCAGGCGATTGATTTGCGCAACCGTGGCCGCGACATCGTTGGTGTCGCTGTTGGTCATGCTCTGCACAGCGATAGGCGCATCGCCGCCAACAGGCACGTTACCGACCCAGATCTTGCGGGATTCGCGACGTTTGATTGGAGATTCGCCGTGCATGACTTATTGACCCAACTTCAGGCGAGCAGTCTCGCCACTGGTGAACGGAGCGACATCGACTGGCTGGCCGTTGTAGCTGACCTGAGCGCCCCGGGCAAAGCCCAGGCGTACGGAAAACGGTGGTTTGCCATTGACCGCCAGGCTGTCGCCTTTGCGTTTGAGACCGCTGAACAGCACCTTGCCGCTACCGTCGGTCACCTGTGTCCAGCAATCGGAGGTGAACTGCACCTGAACCTGGCCCTGACCGGCCACAGGTGCGGCTGCCGCTGGAGCAGGAGCCGCAGCGGCTACCGGTGCAGTCACCGCAGGGACCGCGGCGGCAGGCGCTGCCGGGGCCGGAGTTGCCGGGGCCACCGGTGCTGCGACAACGGGTGCGGCTGGCGTGGTTGGCGCTGCCGGGGCTGCCGGCGCAGTCACTTGAGCCTGCTCCGGTGCTTCAGCCGGAGCCTCGGCCTGTGGCAGCGCGAGAGCCGTGCCGCCTTCGGTCTGACCTTCCGCGACGGCCTGGTCTTCCGGCTCGTCCAGCGGATGAATCTGAGTGGTACCGTCGGCACCTTCGACTTCTACGTGTTCTGGTGCCAGACCGATCAGGTCCTTGGTGCGCATCGAGGTCTGATCCTGCCACCAGACGAAACCGCCCCCGATCACCGCGACCAGCAACAGCAGGCTGACGATTCGCAAAATGGTGTGGGAAACCCGCACCGGCTCTTCAATACGACCCAGACTGTGAACATTGCTGCCCTGGGAGTCGGTGCCGGTGGATTGATCGAATTGCTGGACCAGAACGGCCTGGTCCATGCCGAGCAACTTGGCATAGGCGCGAATGTAACCACGGGCAAAGGTATGCCCGGGCAGCTTGTCGAACGCGCCGGCTTCCAGATTGCTCAAGGAGGTGGTGGTGAGGTTGAGCTTGAGGGCCACTTCGGCCAGCGACCAGCCATTGCTTTCGCGGGCCTGGCGCAAAGTCTCACCAGGGTTAACGCGATTCGCTGCTACAACTTCGGGATGCGCCGCTTTCATCATTGCTCCGACAGGTATTGCTGATATTCCGGCGTACCGGGATAGAGTCTTTTTAGTTGCAGGCCTTTACTTGCAGCCTTGTCGCGATCTTCGAACACTTTTGCCAGCCGAACGCCGAGCAATAGACTACGTGCATTTTGCTCGGAGAGCTGGCTGAAACGGTCGTAATAATCTCGCGCGGGCACATAATGCCTGTCTTCGTAAGACAACTCAGCCATTTCCAGCAATGCACGAGGTTGTTGCCGGTTCAGGCGCAGGGCTTTTTCCAGTTGCTGCTGGGCCAGATCACGCTGGCCGAGCATCGCAGCGGTCATGCCCAGGTTCTCGAACACCCGCGAACGCTCAGGATACAGCGTATCGGCAGCGGCTTGTTCAAAGCGCTCGTAGGCTTCCTTGTAACGTTTCTGCTCGAAAAGAAAACTGCCGTAATTATTGAGGATTCGTGCGTCACCCGGACGGGAAGACAGTGCCTTGCGAAAGTGCTCGTCGGCCAGCTCCGGCTCCATCTCGGCCTGGAACACCAGCCCCAGCGCCGCATTGGCATCCGGGTCGGAGCCATCGAGTTCCAGGGCTTTTCTCAGCGGAACCTTGGCGCGCTCGGTCATGCCTTGTTGCAAATACCCGATACCGAGCTGCACGTATGCATCACGCGCTTCATCACGGCCCTTGCTGGTCTTCATCGGATTGTAATCACCCGAAAGCACGCAGCCAGCACACAGGCTGGCCAACAGCAAAAGCAGCGCAAAGCGCAGGGACATAGAGATCCTCTCTTAGTTGTTGTTCGCAGTGCTCGAAGCAACATCGCTGTCGGCGTTCAATTCACGCACGGCGATATAACGTTCGCTGCGACGGGTGCGATCCAGCACCTGCCCTACCAATTGACCACAGGCGGCGTCGATGTCTTCACCACGGGTGGTGCGGACAGTGACGTTGAAACCGGCATGATGAAGCTGATCCTGGAAACGACGAATGGCGTTGTTGCTCGGACGCTCGTACCCGGAATGCGGGAACGGGTTGAACGGGATCAGGTTGATCTTGCACGGGATGTTCTTGAGCAGCTCGATCATTTCCACGGCGTGCTCAAGCTTGTCGTTGACGTCCTTGAGCAAGGTGTACTCGATGGTCAGCACACGCTTTTCGCCCAGGGACGACATGTAGCGCTGGCACGACTCGAGCAGCATCTTAAGCGGATACTTCTTGTTGATCGGCACCAATTGGTTACGCAATGCGTCATTCGGTGCGTGCAGGGACAACGCCAGGGAGACGTCGATGTGCTTGGACAGCTCATCGATCATCGGTACCACTCCGGAGGTCGACAGGGTCACGCGGCGCTTGGAAATGCCGTAGCCCAGGTCGTCCATCATCAGATGCATGGCCGCGACGACGTTGTCGAAGTTCAGCAGCGGCTCACCCATGCCCATCATCACCACGTTGGTGATGGCACGGTCGACGGTTGCCGGGACGCTGCCAAAGGATTTGTTGGCAATCCACACCTGGCCGATGACTTCGGCGGCGGTGAGGTTACTGTTGAAGCCTTGCTTGCCGGTGGAGCAGAAACTGCAATCCAGGGCACAGCCTGCCTGGGACGAAACGCACAAGGTGCCGCGTTTGCCCTGGGGAATGTACACGGTCTCGACGCAGCTGCCGGACGCCACGCGCACCACCCACTTGCGGGTGCCGTCGCTGGAGATGTCCTCGCTGACCACTTCCGGACCACGGACCTCAGCAACAGCCTTGAGCTTTTCGCGCAAGGCCTTGCTGACGTTCGTCATGGCATCGAAATCATCGACACCAAAGTGGTGAATCCATTTCATTACCTGACCGGCACGGAAACGCTTCTCCCCGATTGAGTCGAAGAATTTTTCCATTTCCAGCTGAGTCAGACCCAGCAGGTTAGTTTTTACAGTCGATGTAGTCATGGATTCACCTTCACTCTTAAGCCAATGCTTAGCGAGTGGTTACTTCAGTAGCTGCGAAGAAGTACGAGATTTCGCGAGCGGCAGCGGCTTCGGAGTCCGAACCGTGTACGGCGTTGGCGTCGATGGAGTCAGCGAAGTCAGCACGGATGGTGCCGGCAGCAGCTTCTTTAGGGTTGGTAGCGCCCATCAGCTCACGGTTCAGAGCGATAGCGTTTTCGCCTTCCAGAACCTGAACGACAACCGGACCGGAGATCATGAAAGCAACCAGGTCGTTGAAGAAACCACGAGCGCTGTGCTCAGCGTAGAAGCCTTCGGCTTCAGCTTTGGACAGTTGCTTCAGTTTCGAAGCTACAACGCGCAGGCCGGCTTTTTCGAAACGAGTGGTGATCTCGCCGATCACGTTTTTAGCAACGGCGTCAGGCTTGATGATGGAGAAAGTACGTTGAACAGCCATGGTGTAACTCCAGAAACGGTAATTTACGAAAAATTAAACCCGCGAATTATACGCGGGTTCTCGGGTATTGCCTAACCTGCGGCGTGGCTCAGTCGCGTTCTTCGATCCAGTGGGCCTGAATGGCCTCCAGGATCTTTTCGCCACAATGCTCAGGCATGTCGTCGAAATCGGGTAATTCCATTACCCATTTGCGCAAATCGACGAAGTTGACCGACATAGGGTCCACGTCGGGCTTGCTTTCAGCCAGCTGGATCGCGATCTCCAGCACATCAGTCCACTTGAGTTTCATGACAATTCCTTGAATCAGTGCGGCGCTTCGGCGGCGTGGTTGAGCGAGTACTTCGGAATTTCGACCGTCAGGTCTTCGGTACCGACCTTGGCCTGGCACCCCAGGCGGGACTCGCGCTCAAGGCCCCAAGCCTTATCAAGGTAGTCTTCTTCCAGCTCGTCGGCCTCTTCCAGCGAGTCGAAACCCTCGCGGATGATGCAGTGGCAGGTGGTGCAGGCACACACGCCGCCACAGGCGCTTTCCATCTCGATGTGGTGCTCATGGGCCAGTTCGAGGATGGAAACCCCCGTTTCAGCCTCAACAACCATGCCTTCGGGGCAAAACTTCTCGTGTGGCAGAAAAATGACCTGCGGCATCGTTATTCCTCAATCTCATTCAGGTTGCGCCCCGCCAGCGCGGCTTTCACCGTCGAGTCCAGGCGGCGGGCAGCAAAGGCGTCGGTCACTTGCGACAGACGCTTGGTCTGCTGCTCGATGGCGTAACCATCGGTACCTTTCATCAGTTCGGTCAGTTCCTGCACCTGCAGGTCGATGACCAGGCGCTCTTCGGCGTCGAGCAAACGCTCGCCATCAGCCTCCAGAGCGGCCTGCACGGCTTCGATCAGGCGCTGGGCGTCGACCTGCTGCTCGCGCAGTACACGGGCAACCTTGTCGTCATTGGCGTGCTGGAACGAGTCCTTGAGCATTTTGGCGATTTCGCCGTCGGTCAGGCCGTAGGACGGCTTGACCTGAATACTGGCTTCGACGCCCGAACCCAGTTCGCGAGCGGAAACACTGAGCAGACCGTCGGCGTCGACCTGGAAGGTCACGCGAATCTTCGCCGCACCCGCCACCATTGCCGGGATGCCGCGCAATTCAAAGCGCGCCAGCGAGCGGCAGTCACTGATCAGCTCGCGCTCGCCCTGCAACACGTGGATCGCCATGGCCGACTGGCCGTCTTTATAGGTGGTGAAGTCCTGGGCGCGAGCGACGGGGATGGTGGTGTTGCGCGGAATCACCTTCTCCATCAGGCCGCCCATGGTTTCCAGGCCCAGGGACAACGGAATCACGTCGAGAAGCAGCAGTTCACCACCATCGCGCTTGTTACCGGCCAGAGTATCGGCCTGGATCGCAGCACCAATGGCGACCACTTGATCCGGGTCGATTTCAGTCAGGGGCTGGCGACCGAACGCTTCGGCGACGGCTTCACGAACGCGGGGCACGCGAGTCGAACCCCCGACCATGACCACGGCGTGCACGTCTTCCAGCTCAATACCGGAATCACGCACCGCACGACGGCAGGCTTTGAGGCTGCGCGCGACCATCGGCTCGATCAGCGCATTGAAGGCTTCACGGGTCAGCTCGGCTTTCCAGTCGCCATAGGCCACTTCAACGGCAGCCGCATTGGTCAGGGCTTCCTTGGCGGCACAGGCGGTTTGCAGCAGGTTGCGCTGCGCACCCGGATCGAGGTCGGCGGACAGACCGGCGCTCTCGATGATCCAGCCAGCGATCGCGTGGTCGAAGTCATCACCGCCCAGGGCGCTGTCGCCGCCGGTGGCCAGGACTTCGAAGACACCGCCGGTCAGGCGCAGAATCGAAATATCGAAGGTGCCGCCGCCCAGGTCGTAAATGGCGACCAGGCCTTCGGCATGCTGATCCAGACCATAGGCCACAGCGGCAGCGGTCGGCTCATTGAGCAAACGCAGCACATTCAGGCCGGCCAGCTTGGCCGCATCCTTGGTGGCTTGACGTTGAGCATCATCGAAATAGGCCGGAACGGTGATCACCGCCCCCACCAGCTCACCGCCCAGGGTCGCTTCGGCGCGCTGGCGCAGGACCTTGAGGATATCGGCGGACACTTCGACCGGGCTTTTCGGGCCCTGGATCGTGTCGATGAACGGCATGTGCGACTCGCCGCCGACAAAGCGGTAGGGCAGTTGCTCGCCTAGCTGCTTGACGTCGGACAGACCACGCCCCATCAAGCGCTTGACCGACAGCACGGTGTTCAGGGGGTCGGTGGCGGCAGCCAGCTTGGCGGATTCGCCAACCTCGACGCGATCGGCGTGATAGCGCACGGCAGACGGCAGGATGACCCGCCCTTGCGCGTCAGCCAGAGGCTCGGAAAGTCCACTGCGCAATGCAGCAACCAGCGAATTGGTAGTGCCCAAGTCGATCCCCACAGCCAGACGACGCTGGTGCGGTTGAGGACTTTGGCCGGGTTCGGCGATCTGCAGTAGGGCCATCGTTATCAGGACTTATCTGTATATCAGGCGTGCGACCGGAGCGGCACTGGGTTAATCGTCGAGGCGCTCTTCTAACTGGCGCACTTCGTAGGTGAGCTTGTCGAGGAACTGCATGCGCCGCATCAGGCGTTCGGCCCGTTCACGTTGCGCGGCATCGTTCCAGCAAGCTGCGAAGCTTTGGTTCAGTTCATCCTGGGCAGCCTTCAGGCGACGCTTGAAGACGGCAACGCCATTGAGATCGGCGCTGTCCTGCAGGTCTTCGAGCTCCTCACGCAGTTCCATCTGCTGCAGAAGGAACTCCGGATCATGCACCGTGACCTCCAGCGGCAGCTCGCCACCATTCAAGGCGAGCAGGTAACGCGCGCGCTTGGGTGGACTCTTGAGCGTCTGATAGGCCTCGTTGAGGCTCGCGGATTGCTCCAGCGCCAGCCGCTGCTCGCGCTCGGAAGCGTCTGCAAAGCGGTCCGGATGAACGCCGCGCGCCAACTCACGGTAGCGCGTAGCCAGCTGATCGAGGTCCAGATCGAAACTCGGTTGCAGCTCGAATAAAGCGAAATGACAAGGAGTACCCACGACAAGCCTCAGATGTTGAAGCTTTCGCCGCAGCCACATTCACCGCGCACGTTGGGGTTGTTGAACTTGAAGCCTTCGTTCAACCCTTCCTTGACGAAATCGAGTTCGGTGCCGTCCAGGTAGGCCAGGCTTTTCGGGTCGATAATCACTTTTTCGCCGTGACTTTCGAACACCTGGTCCTCAGCAACCACCTCGTCGACAAACTCCAGCACGTAGGCAAGGCCGGAACAGCCCGTGGTGCGGACACCCAGACGAATCCCTTCACCCTTGCCGCGCCCGTCGAGGGAGCGCCGCACGTGCTTGGCCGCCGCTTCTGTCATGCTGATAGCCATCGTTGACTCCTTACTCGTCGCCAAATGCTTAGATCAAGCCTTTCTTCTGCTTGTAGTCGCGAACAGCCGCCTTGATGGCGTCCTCAGCGAGTACCGAGCAGTGGATTTTCACTGGCGGCAGGGCCAGTTCTTCAGCCAGCTGGGTGTTCTTGATGGTTTCCGCTTCGTCCAAGGTCTTGCCCTTCATCCACTCGGTGGCGAGGGAGCTGGAAGCGATAGCCGAACCGCAGCCGTAGGTCTTGAACTTGGCATCTTCGATGATGCCGGCGTCGTTGACCTTGATCTGCAGGCGCATCACGTCGCCGCACGCCGGAGCGCCGACCATGCCGGTGCCGACATCAGGATCTTCCGCGTCCATCTTGCCGACGTTGCGCGGGTTTTCGTAGTGGTCGATGACCTTTTCGCTGTAAGCCATGATTCTCAATCCTCACTCATCAGGGCCGCTCTTGAGACCCTGTAGTTGCGCTGCATTTACCGCCGCGCTGCTACAGGACCTGTATCCGGCGGCTTCTATAGTTAGTGTGCCGCCCACTCGATCTTCGAGATATCGACGCCGTCTTTGTACATATCCCACAGCGGCGACAGAGCGCGCAGCTTGGTTACGGCCTCGCAGACTTTCTGCGCGGCGTAGTCGATTTCTTCTTCGGTGGTGAAACGGCCGAAGGTGAAGCGGATCGAGCTGTGAGCCAGTTCGTCGTTGCGGCCCAGGGCGCGCAGTACGTACGAAGGCTCAAGGGATGCCGAGGTGCAGGCCGAACCGGACGAAACCGCCAGATCCTTGAGTGCCATGATCAGCGACTCGCCTTCAACGTAGTTGAAGCTCAGGTTCAAGTTGTGCGGAACGCGGGCGGTCAGGCTGCCGTTGACGTACAGCTCTTCCAGATGCTCGACCTGCTTGTAGAAGCGGTCGCTCAGGGCCTTGATGCGCACGTTCTCGGCAGCCATGTCTTCCTTGGCTACGCGGAAAGCTTCACCCATGCCGACGATCTGGTGGGTCGCCAGGGTGCCGGAACGCATGCCGCGTTCGTGGCCGCCACCGTGCATGGTCGCTTCGATACGTACGCGCGGCTTGCGGCTTACGTAGAGGGCGCCGATACCTTTAGGACCGTAGGTCTTGTGGGCGGAGAACGACATCATGTCGACTTTCAGCTTCTGCAGGTCGATCTCGACCTTGCCGGTGGACTGAGCGGCGTCGACGTGGAACAGGATGCCCTTGGAACGGAGCAGTTCGCCGATCGCTGCGATGTCGTTGATGGTGCCGATTTCGTTGTTCACGTGCATGACCGACACCAGGATGGTGTCGTCGCGCAGTTCGGCTTCGATCATCTCAGGCGTTACCAGGCCATCGGTGCGAGGCTCGATGTAGGTCACTTCGAAACCTTCACGCTCCAGTTGGCGCATGGTGTCCAGGACAGCCTTGTGCTCGATCTTGGTGGTGATCAGGTGCTTGCCTTTGGTGGCGTAGAAATGTGCCGCACCCTTGATTGCCAGGTTGTCGGATTCGGTGGCACCGGAGGTCCAGACGATTTCACGCGGATCGGCATTGACCAGATCGGCCACCTGACGACGGGCGTTTTCAACGGACTCTTCAGCTTTCCAGCCGAACACGTGGGAACGGGACGCCGGGTTACCGAAGTTTCCGTCGACCAGCAGGCATTCACTCATCTTTTGCGCGACACGCGGATCAACCGGGGTGGTCGCAGAGTAATCAAGGTAAATCGGCAATTTCATGGACTATCTCCTAAATCAGGCTGGCTGGCGTGCCGCTAGCTCTTTGGCTGTCATTCGACGGCGGACGCTTCAATCTTGTCCAGGCGTGGCACCTTGCTGTTGCAACGGCGCTGGTCCTGACGCTGGGCTACTTCTTGCACCTCACGGCGAGTCACAAGGTCAGCCAAGCTGATACCGCTCAGAAATTCGTGAATCTGCAGGCTCAGGTCGCACCACAAGTGGTGGGTCAGACAGGTGTCGCCTTGATGGCAATCACCCTGCCCCTGGCATTTGGTGGCATCGACCGATTCGTTCACCGCATCGATCACCTGGGCGACCTGGATGCCCTGCATGTCGCGGGACAATTGGTAGCCACCGCCCGGACCACGCACGCTGGACACCAGATTGCTGCGGCGCAATTTGGCAAAAAGCTGTTCGAGGTAGGACAGGGAGATGCCTTGGCGCTCGGAGATATCGGCCAGGGACACGGGCCCGTGCTGCGCGTGCAACGCCAGGTCAAGCATGGCGGTCACGGCGTATCGGCCTTTTGTAGTCAGTCGCATGGACAATTACCACGGAGTTCGGAATGAGGCGAGTATGCAATTCCCGAGTATTTAAGTCAACTATAAGACCTAGTACTTTAGTCGGGATTACCCGCAAAGAGCGGGCGCATCATAGCAGGGTCTGCGACTTAATGGCACACCGCTTAGCGCAGCGCCATTACCCAAATACGACCCCCGCCCCCCCTGTAGGAGCTGCCGCAGGCTGCGATCTTTTGATCTTGACCTTAAAAGATCGCAGCCTGCGGCAGCTCCTACACAAAGGCGTCAGCTGGCCTGGGTCTGGTCTTTGTCTTTTACGCAGGCGAAGTCTTCTTCGCGCAGCTCAGGCAGATCTTTCGCACAGTAATTACTGCCCAGATCCTTCAATGCCCCGCACATCCCTTCCAGACGCCCATCGACCGCCTGCAGGTGGTCGAGCAACTGGTTGATGGCGCGTGCCACCGGGTCAGGCATGTCTTCAGTCACGCCGTAGGCATCAAAACCGATCTTCTCGGCCATGGCCTTGCGCTTGGCATCCTGCTCTTCGTCGGATTTGACGATGATCCGCCCCGGAATCCCGACCACGGTCGCCCCCGGAGGCACTTCCTTGGTCACGACAGCATTGGAACCCACCTTGGCACCGGCACCGACAGTGAACGGACCGAGCACCTTCGCGCCCGCCCCGACCACGACGCCATCACCCAGAGTCGGGTGACGCTTGCCCTTGTTCCAGCTGGTACCACCCAAGGTCACGCCCTGGTAAATAGTGACGTCGTCGCCGATCTCGGCGGTTTCACCGATGACGATACCCATGCCATGGTCGATGAAGAACCGTCGACCGACCTTGGCCCCTGGATGAATCTCGATTCCGGTCAGCCAGCGACCGAAGTTCGACACCAGCCGCGCCAGCCACTTCAGGTCCGCGCGCCACAGCATCGCCGACAAACGGTGAATCCAGATGGCGTGCATGCCGGGGTAGCAGGTCAGGACTTCAAAAGCGTTACGCGCCGCCGGGTCTCGATGGAATACGCTCTGGATATCTTCACGCAAACGCTCAAACATCATTAATCCTTCCGCTTCAGGAGCTCACCACGGGCCGCTTTCTGGGTTTCCGTGAGGATGCCACGCAAAATATTCATTTCCGCCCGGCTGACCGAGCTGCGTCCGTACAACCGGCGCAGGCGCGCCATCAAGTGCCGTGGTTTTTCCGGATCGAGGAATTCGATGGCCACCAGGGTTTGCTCCAGATGTTCATAGAATCGCTCCAGCTCGTCCATGGTCGCCAGCTCAGCGCTCTTGACCGAAGCCACCTCTTCCTTCTCGACCTTGCTTGGCTGGCCTTGGGCCGCCAGCCAGGACATGCGCACTTCATAGCTCAACACCTGCACCGCCGCCCCAAGGTTCAGCGAACTGAACTCAGGGTCGGATGGGATGTGCACGTGATAATGACATCGCTGCAGCTCTTCGTTGGTCAGTCCGGAATCTTCACGACCGAACACCAGGGCGATTTCCGCGCCCTGCCCGGCTTCCTCAACCACCTTCGTTCCGCATTCGCGGGGATCGAGCAGCGGCCAGGGAATGCGCCGGTCGCGGGCACTGGTACCCAGCACCAGATTGCAGCCGACCAGGGCATCTTCCAAGGTGGCGACGACTTGCGCGTTTTCAAGGATGTCACCGGCACCGGAAGCACGGGCGTCGGCTTCGTGATGCGGGAACTGACGAGGCTCGACCAGCACCAGCCGCGACAAGCCCATGTTCTTCATGGCACGCGCAGCCCCGCCGATATTGCCCGGATGGCTGGCATTGACCAGGACGACACGAATGTTATGCAGCAAGGGAGGCGCTCTCGAACACGATAATCGGGAGCGGAATCTTACAGCTGAAGCTACCGTTAAGCCATGAAAGCGAACGTCGTCCTTCTCCTGTAGAAACTTTCTGATAGAATGCCCGGCTTTCTTTAACAACCTTAGGTGACACATCCATGCAGCCCATGCTGAATATCGCGCTGCGCGCCGCCCGCAGCGCCAGTGAATTGATCTTCCGCTCCATCGAGCGCCTGGATACCATCAAGGTCGACGAAAAAGACGCCAAGGATTACGTATCCGAGGTGGATCGCGCCGCTGAACAGAAAATCATCGACGCCCTGCGCAAGGCGTACCCGAATCACTCGATCCTGGGTGAAGAGACCGGCATGCACGCCGGCACCGGCATCGAAGGCGAAGAGTACCTGTGGATCATCGATCCGCTGGACGGCACCACCAACTTCCTGCGCGGCATTCCTCACTTCGCTGTCAGCATTGCCTGCAAATACCGCGGTCGCCTGGAGCACGCTGTTGTTCTGGACCCGGTTCGCCAGGAAGAATTCACCGCCAGCCGTGGTCGCGGCGCTCAACTGAACGGTCGTCGCCTGCGCGTCAGCGGTCGCACCAGCCTGGACGGCGCCCTGCTGGGTACCGGCTTCCCGTTCCGTGACGAGCAGATGGACAACCTCGACAACTACCTGGGCATGTTCCGCGCCCTGGTTGGCCAGACTGCCGGCATCCGCCGCGCCGGTTCCGCGAGCCTGGACCTGGCCTACGTGGCTGCCGGCCGTTTCGACGCCTTCTGGGAGTCGGGCCTGTCCGAGTGGGACATGGCCGCTGGCGCCCTGCTGATCCAGGAAGCAGGCGGCCTGGTGAGCGACTTCACCGGCGGTCACGACTTCCTCGAGAAAGGCCACGTCGTTGCCGGCAACACCAAATGCTTCAAGGCAGTTTTGACGGCGATCCAGCCGCACCTGCCGGCCTCGCTGAAGCGCTAAGCTTCCCGCGACAGAAAAAGCACCCTGCGGGGTGCTTTTTTTATGCCTGGAATTTGATTCCCAACACACCACAAACCCAATGTGGGAGCGGGCTTGCTCGCGAAAGCGGTGGGTCAGCCAGCACCGATGTTTGATGTTAGACCGCCTTCGCGAGCAAGCCCGCTCCCACAGGGGGATTGGTGGTGATGCATAAATTGCGGGCACAAAAAAAGCACCCCGCAGGGTGCTTCTTTTTTATCCAGCTTCAGCAGATCACTGACCCTGCTGATTCTCCGACAGGATCAACTTGCCTTCCTTATCCACCGGAATCTGGTTGCCCGGATCACGATCCATGCGCACCTTGCCTTCCTTGCCGTCCAGCGAATACCGCACGTCGTAACCTACAACCTTGTCACTGATGTCGTTGACCGTGTTACAGCGGGTCTGGGTCGTGGTGTAGGTATCACGCTCTTGCATGCCTTCCTGCACCTTGTTGCCGGCATAACCGCCACCGACAGCACCCGCGACCGTGGCGATCTTCTTGCCGGTGCCGCCACCGACCTGGTTACCCAGCAAACCACCTGCCAATGCACCGACCACCGTACCGGCGATCTGATGTTGATCTTTCACCGGCGCCTGCCGGGTGACCGTTACATCCTTGCACACTTCACGTGGAGTCTTGATTTGTGTCTTGACCGGCTCAACGGCGAGTACTTGTGCGAACTCAGGACCGCTTTTAACCAGGCTGTAGGTGGCCACAGCGCCCCCGGCAGTCACACCGACAGCACCCAGTACAGCACCAACCAGCATCGACTTGTTCACATGAACCTCCTGGACCATCACATGCGGAACGTGTCCGCGCTTCTCCCAGCCTTGGAGCACAAAAAAAGGCGCGAGTTCAACTCGCGCCTTTTTTGGACTACACCGATGGAGGACTGCTATGGGTTAGAAAGCCCCTCAAGGACGGTCGTCGACTTCCTTCTCGGTGTTGGCAGGAGGAATCAGGTCTTCCGTGCTCAGGTTCAGCCAGATCAGCACCACGTTCGCGATGTAGATCGACGAGTAGGTACCCGCCAGCACACCGATGAACAGGGCGATGGAGAAACCGAACAGGTTGTCGCCGCCGAAGAACAGCAGGGCCGCGATCGCCAGCAAGGTGGAGATCGAAGTCGCCATGGTCCGCAGCAGGGTTTGCGTGGTCGAGATGTTGATGTTCTCGATCAGGCTGGCCTTGCGCAGGACACGGAAGTTCTCACGAACCCGGTCGAATACCACGATGGTGTCGTTGAGCGAGTAACCGATGATCGCCAGTACCGCCGCCAGCACCGTCAGGTCGAAGGTGATCTGGAAGAACGACAGGATACCGATGGTCACGATCACGTCGTGGATCAGAGACACGATCGCACCGACCGCGAATTTCCACTGAAAGCGGAACGCCAGGTAGATCAGGATGCCGCCCAGCGCCATCAGCATGCCGAGGCCGCCCTGGTCGCGCAGCTCTTCACCCACCTGCGGGCCGACGAACTCGACGCGCTTGACCGTCGCCGGGTTCTCGCCGCCGACCTTCTGCAAGGCCTCGGCCACCTGGTGACCCAGTTGCGGGTCTTCGCCCGGCATGCGCACCAGCAGATCGGTGGTCGCACCGAAGTTCTGCACGATGGCTTCGTGATAGCCAGCAGTAACCAGCTGTTCACGCACCTTGGTGACATCGGCCGGACGCTCGTAGGTCAGCTCGATGAGCGTACCGCCGGTGAAGTCCAGACCCCAGTTCATGCCCTTGTGGAAGACACTGAACAAGGCCAGTGCGGTAAGGAACAATGTGACGCCGAACGCAAAGTTGCGAACGCCCATGAAGTTGATTGTACGTAACATGGCAGCCCCTTAAATCCACAACTTCTTGAAGTCACGACCGCCGAAGATCAGGTTGACCATCGCGCGGGTCACCATGATGGCCGTGAACATCGAGGTAAAGATCCCGAGGGACATGGTCACTGCGAAGCCCTTGACCGGGCCGGTGCCCATGGCAAAGAGGATACCGCCGACCAGCAGTGTGGTCAGGTTGGCGTCGAGAATCGCGGTGAAAGCCCGGCCGAAGCCTTCGTTGATTGCGCGCTGCACGGTCATGCCGGCGGCGATCTCTTCACGGATCCGCGAGAAGATCAGCACGTTGGCGTCGACCGCCATACCCATGGTCAACACGATACCGGCGATACCCGGCAGAGTCAGCGTTGCACCCAGCAGCGACATCAGCGCCAGCAGCATCACCATGTTCACCGCCAGAGCGACGGTGGCGATGAGGCCGAAGAAGCGGTAGATGGCCATGATGAACAGCGAGACGAACAGCATGCCCCACAGCGACGCATCGATACCCTTGGTGATGTTGTCGGCACCCAGGCTTGGACCAATGGTGCGTTCTTCAGCAAAGTACATCGGTGCCGCCAGGCCACCGGCACGCAGCAGCAGCGCCAGCTCGGACGACTCGCCCTGGCCGTTCAGGCCGGTAATACGGAACTGCGCACCCAGCGGCGACTGGATGGTCGCCAGGCTGATGATCTTCTTCTCTTCCTTGAAGCTCTGCACCGCCACGTCTTTCTCGACGCCGTTGACCACTTGCTTGGTGTAAGTGGTGACCGGACGCTGCTCGATGAAGATCACCGCCATGCTGCGACCGACGTTCGAACGGGTCGCACGGCTCATCAGCTCGCCGCCGTGGCCGTCCAGACGAATGTTCACTTCCGGCGTACCGTGCTCGCCGAAACCAGCCTTGGCGTCAGTCACCTGGTCACCGGTGATGATCAGGCCACGCTCGATCAGCGCAGGAGGACGCTTGCCCTCACGGAACTCGAAGGACTCGGAAGTGGCTTTCGAAGCACCCGGCTCAGCAGCCAGACGGAACTCGAGGTTGGCCGTCTTGCCGAGGATACGCTTGGCTTCGGCGGTGTCCTGCACGCCCGGCAGCTCAACCACGATGCGGTTGGCGCCCTGACGCTGAACGATCGGTTCGGCAACACCCAGCTCGTTGACGCGGTTACGTACCGTGGTCAAGTTCTGCTTGATGGAGTATTCGCGGATTTCCGCCAGCTTGGCCGGGGTCATCGCCAGACGCAGCACCGGTTGACCATTGAGGTCGGCCGGAACAATGTCGAAATCGTTGAAGTTCTTGCGGATCAGCACACGGGCCTGTTCACGGCTGTCTTCATCAGCGAAGCCCAGCTGGATGGCACCATTGAGTTGCGGCAGGCTGCGATAGCGCAGCTTTTCTTTACGCAGCAGGCTCTTTACATCGCCTTCGTAGACTTTCAGACGCGCGTCGAGGGCTTTGTCCATGTCCACTTCCAGCAGGAAGTGCACACCACCGGACAAGTCCAGACCCAGCTTCATCGGGTGCGCAGCGAGGTTGCGCAGCCATTGCGGGGTGGTTTGTGCCAGGTTCAGCGCGACGACGTAGTCATCACCCAACGCCTTGCGCACAACGTCCTTGGCCGGCAGCTGGTCTTCAGCCTTGGTCAGGCGAATCAGCCCGCCCTTGCCGTTGGCGGCCAGGGTGGCAGCCTTGACGTTGATCCCGGATTCCTTGAGCGCCGTGCTTACACGATCCAGATCAGCCTGATTGACCTGCAGCGCAGTGCTTGCACCGCTGACCTGAATGGCCGGGTCATCAGGGTAAAGATTGGGAGCGGAATAAATCAGACCGACCGCCAGCACCGCCAGGATCAGAATGTATTTCCACAGAGGATATTTGTTCAGCATCACGCCGCCCGTTTATGACGCGGGGCGCCTTGCGCGCCCCGTCGATTGAAGATGAAGTTGAAACTTAGATCGCTTTGAGCGTGCCTTTTGGCAGCGTCGCGGCGATGGCACCTTTCTGGAATTTCATTTCGACGGTGTCGGAAACTTCCAGAACGACGAAATCGTCGGCCACTTTAGTGATCTTGCCGGCGATGCCGCCGGTGGTCACAACTTCGTCACCCTTTTGCAGGCTGCTCAGCAGGTTTTTCTGCTCTTTGGCGCGCTTGGCCTGTGGACGCCAGATCATCAGGTAGAAGATGACCAGGAAGCCGACCAGGAAAATCCACTCGAAACCGCCGCCCATAGGGGCTGCCGCAGGTGCTGCAGCGTCTGCCATGGCATTAGAGATAAAAAAGCTCATTTAGCACTCCAGTTGCAAATGTTGAATCTTGGGGTCAGAAAACTCAGTTCAAAGGCGGAACAGGTAACCCGCGTTTGGCGTAGAAGGCATCGACAAAGGCGGCCAATGTACCCTGTTGAATAGCCTCGCGCAAACCAGCCATAAGCACTTGATAATGACGCAAGTTATGGATGGTATTGAGCATGCTTCCCAGCATTTCGCCGCACTTGTCCAGGTGATGCAGATAAGCGCGGGAGAAGTTCTGGCAGGTATAGCAATCGCAGGTCGGATCGAGCGGCGAATCATCATGGCGATGGAACGCGTTACGGATCTTCAGCACGCCGGTATCGATGAACAGATGCCCATTGCGGGCATTACGGGTTGGCATCACGCAATCGAACATGTCCACACCGCGGCGCACACCCTCAACCAGATCTTCCGGTTTGCCAACGCCCATAAGGTAACGAGGTTTGTCAGCCGGCATCATGCCCGGCAGGTAGTCCAGCACCTTGATCATCTCGTGCTTGGGCTCGCCCACCGACAGGCCGCCGATGGCCAGGCCGTCGAAGCCGATCTTGTCCAGGCCTTCCAGGGAGCGCATGCGCAGGTCCTGGTGCATGCCGCCCTGCACGATGCCGAACAGCGCCGCCGTGTTGTCGCCATGGGCTTCTTTCGAACGCTTGGCCCAACGCAGGGACAATTCCATGGAAATACGCGCGACGTCTTCATCCGCCGGGTACGGCGTGCATTCGTCGAAAATCATCACGATGTCCGAGCCCAGGTCACGCTGGACCTGCATCGACTCTTCCGGCCCCATGAACACCTTGGCGCCGTCGACCGGGGAAGCGAAGGTCACGCCCTCCTCCTTGATCTTGCGCATGGCCCCCAGGCTGAACACCTGGAAACCGCCGGAGTCGGTCAGGATCGGGCCTTTCCACTGCATGAAATCGTGCAGGTCGCCGTGCTTCTTGATCACTTCCGTGCCCGGGCGCAGCCACAGGTGGAAGGTGTTGCCCAGAATGATTTCAGCGCCCGTCGCCTCGATATCCCGTGGCAGCATGCCCTTGACCGTGCCGTAAGTGCCCACCGGCATGAAGGCCGGGGTCTCGACGGTACCGCGCGGGAAGGTCAAACGACCGCGACGAGCCTTGCCATCAGTGGCCAGCAGCTCGAAAGACATACGACAGGTGCGACTCATACTGTTTCCTCTGGGCCGCTTGGAGCGGGATTACGGGTGATGAACATCGCATCACCGTAGCTGAAAAAGCGGTAACCGTTGTCGACCGCAGCTTTGTAGGCAGCCATGGTTTCCGGATAACCGGCAAACGCCGAAACCAGCATCAACAGCGTGGATTCGGGCAAATGGAAGTTGGTGACCAGGGCATCGACCACATGAAACGGCCGGCCAGGATAGATGAAAATGTCTGTATCGCCGCTGAACGGCTTGAGCACGCCATCGCGCGCGGCACTTTCCAGCGAGCGCACGCTGGTGGTCCCCACAGCCACCACACGACCACCGCGCGCGCGGCAGGCGGCAACGGCATCCACCACGTCCTGGCCGACTTCCAGCCATTCGCTGTGCATGTGATGGTCTTCGATCTTCTCGACCCGCACCGGCTGGAACGTACCCGCGCCAACGTGCAAGGTCACGAACGCCGTCTCGACGCCCTTGGCGGCAATCGCCTCCATCAGCACCTGATCGAAATGCAGCCCCGCCGTCGGCGCCGCCACCGCGCCCAAACGCTCGGCGTAGACGGTCTGGTAACGCTCGCGGTCGGCGCCTTCATCCGGGCGGTCTATATAAGGAGGCAACGGCATGTGCCCGACACGGTCGAGCAGCGGCAACACCTCCTCGGCAAACCCTAGCTCGAACAACGCATCGTGCCGCGCCAGCATCTCGGCCTCGCCACCGCCGTCGATCAGGATCTTCGACCCAGGCTTGGGCGACTTGCTGGAGCGCACATGGGCCAGCACACGATGACTGTCGAGCACCCGCTCCACCAGGATTTCCAGCTTGCCGCCGGAAGCCTTCTGGCCAAACAGCCGCGCCGGAATCACCCGGGTATTGTTGAACACCATCAAATCGCCGGGGCGCAAATGCTCCAGCAAATCAGTGAATTGACGGTGTGCCAGAGCGCCGCTGACCCCATCCAGGGTCAACAGGCGACTACCGCGACGCTCGGCCAAAGGATGGCGGGCAATCAGCGAATCAGGGAGCTCGAAAGTAAAGTCAGCAACGCGCATGATGGGGTTCGTCTAGCAGGGCCGGGAAGTCTAGCGGAATTATCAAAAATTCTCCATGTACCTGATTGACCAGCGGTTATCTCATCTCTATACTTCGCCGCCATTGAGCCCTGATGGCGGAATTGGTAGACGCGGCGGATTCAAAATCCGTTTTCGAAAGGAGTGGGAGTTCGAGTCTCCCTCGGGGCACCAAAATTAAGAAAGGTCTTGCTTAGCAAGGCCTTTTTTTTCGCCCGCAATAAAGTGGCCAGCACGCCCCCGACAAACGCCCCAACAACGCACCAACCTGTAGGAGCTGCCGAAGGCTGCGATCTTTTGATCTTGCCTCTCTTCGGCCCCCCTCGCCGGATGAACATTTCACAAGGATTCCCCCCATGGAATTGCACCTGGAAACCGTCGCCCTCTTCTCCCTCAAACTGGCTTATGAATCGGAAGGCCAGAGCCCGATCTTGCGGGATGATCTGGTGATGGGGGATTACCAGCGGGATGTGTTTGAGCTGCTGGTGCGGCGGGGGGATGTTGAGGGAATCCAATTGAAAATGGACGAGTGCCTCGAGTTGGCGCTGGAAGCCATCGGCGGTGTGGATAAACCGTTGGGCCGCGAGTTACAAAGGTTGGCAGGTGAATTTTCCAGTATTCAGACGATGGAGCAACTTGATGCTCCGCTCATCGCTCTCAAGGACTACCTGAAAGACATTCAATGAATGAAGGTGGGCGGTCTAAAAAAGGAGGAAGCCCTACAACCGGCTAGACGCTCGTCGCCACGTCTTATCCAATATCATATTTGTCTCCTTTTTTTTCATGAAGAAGTAATAAATCCGCCCCCTTTCTCTTTCCAAATGACTTGAAAAAGTCACTTACTTCAGACAGGCAACACAAACCTTGCTTCAAGCCTATGCAATAACTCAAACGTATTCAAAAAATGAACATCAAGTTCCTGACAAATATTGGGAATTATGAATTTCCGTTTAGCGTCGAGATTCAGCACTTCATGAGTAACGACTGTAGACCCTGTAGTCATCGCTTTCGCAATTAACCAAGGGTCAGCACCCGCCAAAAACTCCTCCATAGCGCCTACTTTCATCTTAGGCGATTGATCAGCCACGAGCCCCGCGACCTGCGCGAATGCCAGTTGCGTATCCTGATCGGTGGTGGAGTGAAAGAAATCAGAATTTCCCTTCGCCCAACCGGCCAGATCATCATGCCCTTTAGTTAGCTCGTCCATTACCGGTGCAATGCTGGCTAAAGCTAATGATTTATTTTTAAGCAATAACCATTTCCAAAATCCAGGACAGATAGCCATCCCGTAGTAACGATTCTTTGCTTCGATCAGTGTGTTTGCGTCGAGTAAATAATTCATTCCGTGATCTTGCTGGCGAGAGTCCTTAATTTGGCAGGTTGCACGCCGAGCAAGTGTCCCGCCTCGCGCAGCAGCATCCGGCCACTCATTGCTTCAGTCAGCACTGCCTTGCTTAGACGAGGGCTGTTTTTCGCGGTGGCGTTACGGTAATAGTCACCCGCTCCGCCTTTTTCATCCTGGAAAGTCTTGAGGATCATTCGATAGTAAGCGCTGTAATGCGCTTGGCTTATATATCCGAGATCCAATGCGCGGCGACCAATCGCCAACTTACTGATGTGAAACCGACTCGCTAGCGGAGCTAAATTGTCTTCCCAGTTAACATCTGCATTCCATAAGGCGCGGAATTGGGTTTCGGGTGCCAGAAACTCACCTGCAACTGCATTGCAGAAACGCTCCTCCTCTCGACCATTGGCGGTATTTCCGTCAGACACTCCACTGCTACCAATCCAGATATGAGCCAGTTCGTGAAGTAAGGTGAACAGCCTGGCGGTGGGAGCGTCGGAACTGTTGATAAATACGACGGGGGCGTAGGCATTGCTGATGGCAAAACCCCGAAATTCGCTCACTTCCAGTTTGCGGTGAGTATTCCCTAGCGCAATACCACTGCGCATAACCAAAATGCCAACCGTTTCCGCAGCATCGATCAAGGCACGGCTGTATTTTTCGTAATCCAATCGAGCAATGTCAGGGTTCACGCCGAGTACTCGGCGAATATCGTCCACCACCTCTTTGACTTGAGATCGGCTATTGAAGCGACCTACAAAAGCAAGCGACTGATGCTCCTGGTGTTGCAGATACTCCAGGTACCAGTCCTGCTTACGTATTGCATCCCTTACGGTGTCCAACAGCTCCAGAGTGGGACGTTCAGGAGCAATCCCTCCCACTGTCCGCAGATCAGGTAAAGGCAGTTGTTCGACGGGTGGCTGCTGAAGAAATAGGAAGCCAAACGGGATGTGAGCGACACTCGCCCACTTTTGAGCCTGAAGGAAAGTTGGTTTGGTCTCGCCAGCCTCCCATTCCTGTACGCGATCAGGTTTCACTGGCAGTTTTTTAGCAACCTGCTCAGTGGAGAGACCTGCACGCTCCCGAGACCAGGTGAGCAGGCTTGGATTGACGAAGGCGGCTTGGCTCATAGGGTCGCAGGTAAATCAGATGGGGCCAGTAACCATTCAAGAGCATTCTTGGCAGGTGCGTCCGACTGACGCTGGTTCCCGTTAGCTGACATTGCCTTTCTCCTTGGCTATTTGAGGTCTGGTGGCAGCGACTACAGATTAGTCGATAAGCAGAGCTGCCAACGGTAGGAGCGCGCGATTATGAGGTAAATCCTCAACGACCCGAAGCGCAAATATGTAACCCGCGGACAGATGGCATTGCCCTTTTCCAGCGCCGCGCCATCATCACGCGGATATCCCAAAGACTGACCACATAATCACCCAGCGCTCTCGAAGGTTGCAGCAAAACGATCTGCGCGATACCCTCCCACCGTCGCTGCCAATTCAGCGACCGGGTGTGGAAACCCGTGTAATTCAAGGCGCAACAGCGCCCCCATCACGTCTGCCGGCGCTTTTTTTATGCCTGCGGCGTGAGTTATGGCGGCTGTGCGTGGGACGCTCTCGGGCGTGCCGGTTTCCTTGATTCCCGGTTTTCCACCCTGCGCACAGCTGTCACCCATTCGTGTGGAAACGAACGTGGCAGCTCCTCATATCAAGGAGTTGGATAATGCGCAGTATCAATCCGTTTGAAATTTGGCTTTTCTCTCTATGCGATTCCCAATCGCGTAACCCCTCCCCCATTGCCTCTCCATCCTCGGAGGTGGCCAATGACTGAACAACCTGAACTCAAAACCATCGGCCTGACACCCGCGATCTACTGCGCGGATCAAGCGTTGTTTCATGTCACTCGCGGCGTCCCTCTCGGCGATGCGTTGTCCATGGCCTCCGACTTTCTGTTCCTGGCCAAGACGCTCACTGAAGATGCCGCTTATGCCAGAGACACCGACCGTCACGCCTGGGCTGCGCATTATCTGACTTCGATGAGCAAGGCGTTGGTGGATGATGCGGTGAAGGTGCTGATGCGGGATCGGAATAATGAAGTGGCGTCCAAGCGGGCGGGGGCTAAGGCTGAGGGGTAGTTGGCGACGCGCCGGGATAGCTTTTGATTTCAAGCGTCGGGCGTGATGTTGTGAGGGCGGGCTTGGTTGCGATGGGCGGGGGTGTTCAGCGGGACATGTGGATGCCTTGGGTTTTTCGCGAGCGGGCTCGCTCCTACAGGGGGTTGTGGTTCAGTTCAGGGGTTTGTGTTGGCTGGGCTGGCGCCTTCGCGGGCAAGCCCGCTCCCACAGAGGGTTGCGGTGAGCTGGCAGGCGTTGTTTGGCTCCAGCGGGTTTTGATTTCGGTGCACCTTCGGCATTGATAGTGGTTGGGCTGGCGCTTTCGTCCGCCCCGCACTGAATATCTCGTTTGTTTTTTGAACGACCACATGAACTCAAACTCGAAATCGACGCGCTACTACCTGCTGACTACAAACCTTCCACAGCCATTGGCAAACCAGCTTGTCCGGCTCGCTGCTTTTCACAATCCTGAGTTCTACAAAGCTCAGGCCATGCGCATGTCAGTGTGGAACAAGCCAAGGATTATCGGCTGTGCCCAGAACTTCCCCAAACATATTGCGTTACCGCGTGGCTGTTTGGATGCTGCGCTGGAGCTTTTAGAGGAAAACGGGGTTACCCCTATTCTTAAAGACGAACGCTTCGCGGGCGACCCCATCGACGTGAGCTTTCTCGGGACCCTGCGTTCTGACCAAGAGGCTGCTGTCAGCGCAATGCTAAGTCATGACACCGGTATCCTCTGCGCACCGACAGCTTTCGGTAAAACGGTGAGTGCTGCTGCGTTGATTGCCGCACGTGGCATTAACACGTTGGTGCTTGTGCATCGGACGGAGCTGTTAAGGCAGTGGCAAGAGCGCTTGCAGGCGTTCCTGGGAGTCGGGAATGGTGTCGTTGGTACCCTTGGGGGCGGAAAAACGAAGCTTACCGGCATCATCGACATTGCCGTAATGCAGTCGTTATCGCGAAAAGGCGAGATCAGCGATCAGGTAAAAAACTACGGCTAGATCATCGTTGATGAGTGTCATCACCTATCAGCCGTGTCATTCGAGGCACTACTGAGGAGCGCGACCGCGCGGTACGTACTGGGACTCACCGCAACCCCAGTGCGCCGAGATGGGCAACAGCTTATTATTTTCATGCAGTGCGGACCGATCCGACATTCTGCTGCTCGGCCAGCGAGTGCGCCTCATGACCTATCTGTCGTGCCTCGATTGCTGTCCAAACCAGTAGTGGCCCCCGACGGTTTTGGGATTCAGGACGTTTTTCGGCATCTAGCCGACGACTCTGAGCGAACAGCCAAAATCGTTTTGGAGATTGAGTTGGCGTACAGCGAGGGTAGAAAAATTCTAGTACTAACGGATAAGCGCCAGGCGGGTTACAAAGCGATGGGCTACCGTATGGCTGATTCCATGGTCACCATGGACCTACTCCAACGTGGTTGACGGTCAACCTCCGTACCAGTCTCAGAATGCTTTTTTCAAGGACAAACAAAACCCCTGTCTGCGTTAGCAGACAGGGGTTTCGGAATTTAATCTTGACGATGACCTACTCTCACATGGGGAAACCCCACACTACCATCGGCGATGCATCGTTTCACTTCTGAGTTCGGGATGGGATCAGGTGGTTCCAACGCTCTATGGTC
>NZ_JAHUWE010000014.1:0-204638 GCF_019219225.1 Pseudomonas sp. PDM32 | reverse complement strand
ACCAAGCGGATGGCTTCCGCTTTTTCCTCAGATGTAACAACCCGATATCCCATGATGCGTCCTTAAATCGATGCTCCTACATCATGGTCCAAAAATGTTCGACCATTACACGGCAGCTCCTACAGGGTTTTTCGAACACCTGTAGGAGCTGCCGAAGGCTGCGATCTTTTGATCTTCAGCCCTTGTAGTGCTGCTGCCCCCAGGCCAGCAGCCCTTGCAGCAATTCCTTCAACACCACCCGCGTAGGCTCCGCCAGATCCGCCCGATAACGGAACGGCTCGAACTCTTCCATATAGGTGCACTGCCCGAGTTCCAGTTGCACAGCGTGGATGTTCTCGCCCGGGTTGCCGTAATGACGGGTGATGTGGCCGCCCTTGAAGCGTCCGTTCAACACATGGGTGTAGTTGTCGTGACGCGCGCAGATCGCTTCCAGCTGACTGGCCAACTGTGGATCGCAACTGGCGCCATTGAAGGTGCCGAGGTTGAAGTCCGGCAGCTTGCCGTCGAACAGATGCGGGATGATCGAGCGGATCGAGTGTGCGTCGAACAGCAGCGCGTAGCCGAACTCGGCCTTCAGTCGCGCCAGTTCCTGCTGCAGGGTGCTGTGGTACGGCGTCCAGATCTTTTCCAGATAGGTCGCACGCTCTTCTTTCGAGGGCTCCATGCCCTCGCGGAATAACGGTATGCCGTCGAACAGCGTGGCCGGATACAGGCCGGTGGTCGCGCCCACATACAGCGGCTTGTCGTCGGACGGACGGTTCAGGTCGATGACGAACCGCGAATACTCGGCAGCCAGGGTGCTGGCGCCCAATTCATTGGCGAAGTCATACAACTGCGGAATGTGCCAGTCGGTGTCCGGCAGGCTTTTCGCGTCGGGGATCAATCCAGCCTCGACCGCAGGCGTCAGACGTACGCCTGCGTGAGGCATGCTGATCAGCAGCGGTACGCGGCCTTGTTTGAAGTTAAGTACCTTATCCACAACGGCTCTCCTACAGATGTGTCTCGACGCCGTGGCGCACGACGCGTTTTTCCAGGTCGCCGCCCAGCCAGTACGACAGGTCGGCCGGACGATCGATTTGCCAGGCGACGAAATCCGCGACCTTGCCGGCTTCCAGCGAGCCGTGGGTATCGGCCATGCCCAGCGCGGTAGCGGCGTGAATCGTGGCACCCGCCAAGGCTTCTTCCGGGGTCATGCGGAAGCAGGTGCAGGCCATGTTCAGCATCAGGCGCAACGACAGTCCCGGTGAGGTGCCCGGGTTGAGGTCGCTGGCGATGGCGATTTTCACGCCGTGCTTGCGCAGGGCATCCATCGGCGGCAATTGGGTTTCGCGCAGGAAGTAAAAGGCCCCGGGCAATAACACCGCGACGGTACCGGACTCAGCCATGGCGATGGCGTCGTCTTCGGTCATGAACTCCAGGTGATCGGCGGACAACGCGTGGTAACGCGCCGCCAGGCTCGAGCCGTGCAGCGACGACAATTGTTCGGCGTGCAGCTTCACCGGCAAACCCAGTTCCCGGGCGGTGATGAATACGCGCTCGACCTGCGCCGGCGAGAACGCCAGGTATTCACAGAATGCATCCACCGCGTCGACCAGCCCTTCGGCCGCCAGGGCCGGGAGCATGTCAGCGCAGATGTGATCGATGTAGTCGTCGGCGCGATCGGTGTATTCAGGCGGCAAGGCGTGAGCGGCCAGACAAGTGCTGCGCACGCTGACGGGCAGTTCGGCGCCGAGGCGACGGGCCACACGCAGCATCTTGCGCTCGTTGGCCAGGTCCAGGCCGTAGCCGGACTTGATTTCGATGCTGGTGACGCCATCGCGCATCAGGCTTTTCAGGCGCTTGGCGGCACTGACGAACAGTTCGTCTTCGCTGGCCGCGCGGGTGGCGCGCACGGTGCTGGCGATGCCACCACCGCTGGCGGCGATTTCCGCGTAGCTCACGCCTTGCAGGCGCTTTTCGAATTCACCGCTGCGGTTACCGCCGAACACCGTGTGGGTGTGGCAGTCGATCAGTCCCGGGGTGACCCAGGCGCCTTCAAGATCGTTGACGGCCGGGTAATCCCCCGCCGGCAGTTCAGCGCGCGGGCCGATCCACTCAATGAGCGCGCCTGACGTCACGATGGCCGCATCCTCGATGATCGAGTAGACGCCTTGCGCCATGGTTGCGACGTGACAGTGTTGCCAGAGCGTTTTCATCCTTGGCCTCCGTTAGGTTATCGATGAGAAAAAGTCGGGTCCGGCGTCACCAGGGCAGCCTGGCCTGCCGCCGGTTTCACCCAGGTCAGGTAGGCCAGCACCAGCAGCACGATCCACACCACGCCGACCATCAGGGCCGCCTGGGTGTCCGGGAAGTAGCCCAACACGCCGAAGACGAACAGCATGAAGACAATTGCCGCTATCGGTGCATAAGGCCAGAACGGTACCGGGAATTTCAATTGTGCGACCTGCTCGGCGCTCATGGAACGACGCATGGCCACCTGGGTAAACAGAATCATCAGCCAGACCCAAACCGTGGCAAAGGTCGCGATGGAGGCGATCAGCAGAAACACGTTTTCCGGGATCAGGTAGTTCAGCAACACGCCCAGCAACAGCGCGGCGCTCATCACCACAACGGTCATCCATGGCACGCCGTTGCGCGACAACCGCGCGAAGCCCTTGGGTGCGTGGCCCTGCTGAGCCAGGCCGTACATCATGCGGCCAGCACCGAAGATGTCACTGTTGATGGCCGAGATCGCCGCCGAGATCACCACGATATTGAGGATGGTCGCCGCCGAGCTGATGCCCAGATTGTCGAAAATCTGCACGAACGGGCTGCCCTGGCTGCCGATCTGCTGCCATGGAAAGATCGACATCAGCACCAGCATCGTCAGGACGTAGAACAACAGGATGCGCAACGGCACGGCATTGATCGCCCGGGGCAGCACATGCTGCGGGTCTTTGGCTTCACCGGCGGTCACACCGATGATTTCAATCCCGCCGAACGCGAACATCACCACCGCGAACGAAGCGATCAGACCGCCCACGCCATTGGGCATGAAGCCGCCATGGTTCCAGAGATTGCTGATGTCGGTCGCCTGGGCGCCGGGCGCCGTGCTGATGCCGAACAACATGATGCCGAAGCCACCCAGGATCATCGCGACAATGGCCCCGACCTTGAGCAGCGACAGCCAGAACTCCATCTCACCGAAGACTTTGACGTTGCACAGGTTCAGGCCGCCTACCACCGAGACGATGCCCAGCACCCAGATCCAGCGGGAAACCTCCGGGAACCAGAAGCCCATGTAGATACCGAATGCAGTGACGTCGGCCATGCCGACGATGACCATTTCGAATGCGTAGGTCCAACCGAGGATGAAGCCCGCCATTGGCCCGAGATAGGTGCTGGCGTACTGGCCGAAAGAGCCGGCCACGGGATTGTGCACCGCCATCTCACCGAGGGCGCGCATGACCATGAACACCGCCGCGCCACCAATCAGGTACGCGAGCAGCACCGCAGGCCCGGCCATTTGAATGGCCGAGGCAGAACCGTAAAACAGCCCGGTGCCGATTGCCGACCCCAGCGCCATGAAGCGAATATGTCGGGCAGAGAGCCCGCGTTTCAAACCCTTTGCTGGCTGTTGCATTGCTCGTCCTTAATTGTTGTTATTCGACGCAAAATCGAATCGCTGGCAAGCCAGCTCCTACAGGTTCAAGGCGATCCATGTGGGAGCGGGCTTGCTCGCGAAGGGGCCCTTACAGGCTAGGCAGCAACTTCGCCGAAACCAGCTCGTTCAAGCAACGCGAGGCCAACAACTCGGTCGCGGCATTGATGTCCGGCGCAAAGAAGCGGTCCTTCTCATAGAACGGCACTTCGTTACGCAGGATGGCGCGGGCCTTTTCCAGCTTCGGCGAAGTCTTCAGGCCGTTGCGCAGGTCAAGGCCCTGAGCCGCGGCCAGCCATTCCACGGCGAGAATCCCGCGGGTGTTCTCGGCCATTTCCCACAGACGCTTGCCAGCCGCCGGCGCCATCGACACGTGGTCTTCCTGGTTGGCGGAGGTCGGCAGGCTGTCTACCGAATGCGGATGGGACAGCGCCTTGTTTTCGCTGGCCAGTGCCGCGGCGGTCACCTGGGCGATCATGAAGCCGGAGTTCACGCCGCCGTTGGCCACCAGGAACGGCGGCAGTTGCGACATGTGCTTGTCCATCATCAGCGAGATGCGGCGCTCGCTCAGGGAGCCGATTTCGGCGATGGCCAGGGCCATGTTGTCGGCGGCCATGGCCACCGGCTCGGCGTGGAAGTTGCCACCGGAGATCACGTCACCTTCGGCAGCGAACACCAGCGGGTTGTCGGAGACGGCGTTGGCCTCGATCGCCAGCACTTCGGCGGCCTGACGGAACTGGGTCAGGCAGGCGCCCATGACTTGTGGCTGGCAACGCAGGGAGTACGGGTCCTGGACCTTCTCGCAGTTCTCGTGGGAGTCGGAGACTTCGCTGCGCTCGCCCAGCAAATCGCGATAAGCGGCGGCCGCGTCGATCTGGCCTTTCTGGCCACGGGCCGCGTGGATGCGGGCGTCGAACGGCGAGCGAGAGCCCAGTACCGCTTCCACGGTCAGGCCGCCCAGTGCCAGGGCGCCGGCGAACAGGTCTTCACCTTCGAACAGGCCACGCAGGGCAAACGCGGTGGACACCTGAGTGCCATTGAGCAGCGCCAGGCCTTCTTTCGCGGCCAGGGTCAGTGGCGTCAGGCCGGCGACTTTCAGCGCTTCGGTGGCTTCCATCCACTCGCCCTTGTAGCGCGCCTTGCCTTCGCCCAGCAGCACCAGCGACATGTGGGCCAGAGGCGCGAGGTCACCGGAAGCACCGACCGAACCTTTCAGTGGAATGTGCGGGTACACCTCGGCGTTGATCAGGGCGATCAGCGCGTCGATCACCACGCGGCGGATGCCGGAGAAACCACGGCTCAGGCTGTTGACCTTGAGCACCATGATCAGGCGCACCAGCTCATCGCTGATCGGCTGGCCGACACCGGCGGCGTGGGACAGAACCAGCGAGCGCTGCAGGTTTTCCAGGTCTTCGCTGGCGATACGGGTCGAGGCCAGCAGGCCGAAACCGGTGTTGATGCCGTAGGCGGTGCGGTTCTCGGCGAGGATCTGCTCCACGCAGGCCACGCTGGCTTCGATCTGGGCTGCAGCGCTGTGATCGAGGGTGATTTTGACCGGTTGCTGATAGACATCACGCAGTTGGGCAAGGCTCAGTTGGCCGGGAATCAAATTAAGCGCAGTCATGTTCATTCTCCTTTTGAGAGTTTGTTGTTAACTACCAGACGCTCCGGAAATATCCGTTGTCCGTCGCTTCCCCCTTCTTGAGGGGGCTGGCGCCTTGGCACGCTGGTCTTGTTTGGAAATCAGTTCAAGTTCGGTAAGGTTTTTTGCAGCAAAGCAGGGTCTTTCAGAACGCCGGCAGCAGCAGCGATGTCCGGTGCCAGCCAGCGATCCTGGTCATAGGCAGGAACGTGCTCACGCAGCAGACGCCAAGCGGCATCGGTGCCCGCGCCGAAGCGTTGCTCTTTCAAGAATTCGAACGCCTGGGCCGCCAACAGGTACTCGATGGCGAGGATCTGCGTGCAGTTTTCCAGTGCGCGATGCAGCTTCAGCGCAGCGTTGGTGCCCAGGCTCAGGTGGTCTTCCTGCAAGCCCGACGTCACGTAGTTATCCAGCACCGCCGGTTGTGCCAGCTGACGGTTTTCCGCACACAGGGACGCGGCCACGTATTGCACGATCATCATCCCGGAGTTCACCCCCGGGTTGGCCACCAGGAACGCCGGCAAGCCGCTGACGTGCGGGTTGATCAAGCGGTCCAGGCGACGTTCGGCAATGGAGCCGATTTCCGCCATGGCAATCGCCAGCAGGTCCGCGGCCATGGCCACGGACTGGCCGTGGGGGTTGGCCTGGGATACCACGCGATAGTTGTCCGCAGTGCCCAGCACCAGCGGGTTGTCGGTGGCGCCGTTGAGTTCGGTTTCGATCTGTTTGGTCGCGTGCACCAGTTGATCGCGCGCAGCGCCGTGGACTTGCGGGATCGAGCGAATGCTCAGGGCGTCTTGCGTGCGAATGCCTTTGCTCTGGGCAATCACTTCGCTGCCGTCGAGCAAGGCACGCAGGTTGATCCCGACCTGTTGCATGCCAGGGTGCGGCTTGAGCGCGATGATCTCGGCATCGAACGCGTCGATCTGCCCGCGCTGGGCTTCGAAGCTCATGGCGCCGATCACGTCGGCCCATTCCAGCAGGCGCGTAGCGTCGGCAATGGCCAGGCAGCTCAGCCCGGTCATGCACGGCGTGCCGTTGACCAGGCACAAACCGTCCTTGGCGCCAAGCTTGACCGGCTGCAGGCCTTCTTCGGCCAGCGCCTTTTGCGCGGCAACGATCTGCCCGCGATAGCTGACATTGCCCACGCCCAGCAGCGCAATGCCGATGTGGGCCATGTGGGTCAGGTAGCCCACGGACCCCTGGGACGGCACCTGCGGGGTGATGCCGCGGTTGAGCAGCGCCAGCAGCGCTTCGACGACCTGACGGTGCAAGCCGGATTTGCCGTGGCTGTAGTTGACGATGGCGGCGCACATGATCGAACGAGTCTGCTCGTCGGCCAGTGGTGCACCCACACCACAGGCATGGCTGAGCAAGGTATTGCGCGATAATTGGCTGAGTTGTTCGTCCTGCAGCGAGACGTTGCACAGCGCGCCCAGGCCGGTGTTGATGCCGTAGGCACGTTCGCCGCTGGTGACGATGCGCTGGACGATGGCCTGGGCGTTTTCGATGCGCGCCCAGATCGGCGCCGACAGCTCAAGCTGCGCGCCATGACGAGCGACGGCGACCACATCCTGCCAAGTGACCTGCGCTTCGGTGATAACGATTTTTTCAGCCTGGGACATCTTCAACCTCTGCGTACAACCTGAATATTGATACAGCTTCACTGACGCCTTCGCGGGCAAGCCCGCTCCCACAGGGTTTTGTGAACACCGGAGATCCACTGTGGGAGCGGGCTTGCCCGCGAAGGGGCCCGCCCAGCCACCACAAACCTCTTAAACCACCGCCGCCCGACGCTGCACAAAGCGGTCGACATACTCATCCGCCGGCGAGTGCAGGATCTCTCTCGGCGTGCCGACCTGGATCAGGCGGCCGTCCTTGAGGATCGCGATGCGGTTGCCGATGCGCACGGCCTCGTCAAGGTCGTGGGTGATGAAGACGATGGTCTTGTGCAGGGTCTTTTGCAGTTCCAGCAACTGGTCCTGCATCTCCGCACGAATCAGCGGGTCGAGGGCACTGAAGGCTTCGTCCATCAGGATGATGTCGGTGTCCGCCGCCAGGGCGCGGGCCAGGCCCACACGCTGGCGCATGCCGCCGGAAAGCTGATGCGGGTATTTGTTTTCGTAGCCCTTGAGGCCCACGGTGTTGATCCAGTGCAGCGCACGCTCGGCGCACATGGCTTTGCTTTCGCCACGGATTTTCAGGCCGTAGGCGACGTTGTCCAGCACGCTCTTGTGCGGCAACAGGCCGAAGCTCTGGAACACCATGCTGATCTTGCGCCGGCGAAATTCGCGCAGGGCTTCCATGTCGTATTGCAGGATGTCCACGCCGTCCACCAGGATCGCGCCGCTGGTCGGGTCGATCAGGCGGTTGAAGTGGCGTACCAGGGTCGACTTGCCGGAGCCCGACAGGCCCATGATCACGAAAATCTCGCCGCTGCCGATGCTCAACGACAGGTCGTTCACGCCGACCACGCAGCCGGTTTCGGCCAGCACCTGATCCTTGGTCTTGCCCTGGCCGACCATGGCCAGCGCGTCCTTGGCACGGTTGCCGAAAATCTTGAAGACGTTCTTGACTTCGATCTTGCTCACGGTTGCGTTGTTCATTTGCTCACCTCATGCCGTGCACGACCGTACGCCTGTGTAATGCGGTCGATCACCACAGCCAGAATCACGATCGCCAGACCGGCTTCGAGGCCACGTCCGACGTTCAGGGTCTGAATCCCCACCAGCACGTCTTCACCCAAGCCACGGGCACCGATCATCGAGGCGATCACGACCATCGACAGGGCCATCATGGTGGTCTGGTTGATGCCCGCCATGATGCTCGGCAGGGCCAGCGGCAGTTGCACGCCGAACAGTTGCTGCCAGCGGTTCGCACCGAAGGCGTTGATCGCTTCCATCACCTCGCCGTCGACCTGGCGAATGCCCAGATCGGTGAGGCGGATCAGCGGCGGCGCGGCGTAGATCACGGTGGCGAAAATCGCCGGGACCTTGCCCAGGCCAAACAGCATCAGCACCGGGATCAGGTACACGAAGCTCGGCATGGTCTGCATGATGTCCAGCAACGGCATCAGCACCGAACGCAGGCGATTGCTGCGTGCCGAGAGAATGCCCAGCGGAATGCCGATCAACACCGAAATGATCGTCGCCACCATCATCAGCGCCAGGGTCTGCATCAGCTTGTCCCAGAGGCCGACCGCACCCACCAGGAACAGCAGGCCGACGATCACTGACGTGGTCACGACTTTACGGGTCGCGTGCCAGGCCACGCCCGCCACGATCGCCAGCATCAGCCACCAGGGCGCTGCACGCAGCAGGCTTTCAAGATTGACGATGGCCCACAGCAGCGTATCGGAGATGTGCCGGAACACGTCGCCGTAGTTGGTGACCAGCGAATCGACCCAACCGTTGACCCAGTCGGCGATGGAAAAGGTAAAGCTTTCGGGAAACATAAGAGACTCTCAATCAAGGGGTTGCGATCAAGCGTCCGACTGCCGTTGCCGGCAGCCGGAGAAGCCCAACCTACAAGGCCGCGTCGATTTTCTTGGCTGCGTCTTCGCTCACCCACGCGTGCCAGACTTCAGGATGTTCCTTCAAGAAGATCTTGGCCAGTTTTGGCGACTCGATCCGCTCTTTGGTCATGCGTCCCAGGTTCTGGTTCAGCAGGTCGATCGGCACGTTGACCTTTTCCAGCACGGCCACCAGTTCCGGGGCTTCGTCGTGGAAGGTCTTGGACAGGCCGACCTTGATGGTCACCGTCTTGTTCACGCCTGGTTTCTCTTCGAGTTTCACCACGTCGACCTGGCCCATCAGCGGGGTTGGCGACCAGTAGTAGAACAGGATCGGCTCGCCACGCTTGTAGCTCGACAGCACGGCGGCATCCAGCGCCGGGCCGGTGCCTGGGCGGAAGTTGGTGTAGGTGCTTTCCAGGCCGTAGCTCTTCAGCATTTCGCTGTTGTCGAGTTCACAGGTCCAACCGGCCGGGCAGTTGTAGAAACGCCCCTTGGACGGCTCTTCGGCGTCCTTGAAGATCGCCGAATATTTGCCCAGGTCAGCAATGTTCTTCAGGTCCGGCGCCTTGGCTTCCAGCTTGCGCTTGGCGTCGCCTTCGATCACGTAGCGCGGCACGTACCAGCCTTCGATCGCACCCACCACTGGCGCGCCGACACCGACGACCTTGCCGGCCTTCTCAGCCTTGTTCCAGACTTCGCTACGGCCGACCCATTCTTCGGCAAACACTTGAATATCGTTGCTGCTCAGGGCGTTTTCCATGGTGATGGAGTTGCCCGGCAGGCTGTCAGTCTTGCAGTCGTAGCCTTTCTCCAACACGACTTGCATCACGTCGGTCAGCAGCATGGCGCTTTCCCAGTTCAAACCGGCGAATTTCACCGGTTTGCCCGACTCGCACCAACCCGCCGCCTGAGTGGCGCCAGCGCTGGCCAGCAGGCCCATGGAAAGCAATGTGGTCAGCAGGGTCTTGTTCGATTTCATTGTTGTGACGCTCCTAATCATGAATTGGCTTACGGCAGTCAAGAGGCATCCAGCCCTGTCCACGTCCAATCAGGCCTGCGCCGCAGCGCGACCGACATTCAGCTTTTGTTCGGTGATCGCGTCCTGCTCGACCGGCAGGATCAAACGATCAGGCACTGTGCCGTGCCATTTTTTCGCACACAGGTAATACAGGGCTGCGGGAATCACCAGACCGATGATCCAGGAAATATCCACATCACCCAGGGCCGCCACCAGCGGACCGGTATAGAACTTGGTGGAGATGAACGGCAGTTGCACCAACACGCCGAACACATAGACGCTGATACCGAGAAGATTCCAACGACCGTAGCGACCTTTCGGATCGGCCAGCGCCGGCACGTCATAGCGCTCGCGAGTGATGCAGTAGTAGTCCACCAGGTTGATCGCACTCCATGGCGTGAAGAATGCCAGCAGGAACAGGATGAAGGACTTGAACGCACCGAGGAACGAGTGCTGGCCGAGCAATGCCATCAGGGTCGCAGCACCGACGATGACCAGCACGAAGACCAGACGCTGCAAGCGCGTGACCTTCAGGTCTCCACGGAAACCGCTGATGATGGTCGCGATGCACATGAAGCTGCCATAGGAGTTCAGTGTGGAAATGGTGACCTTGCCGAACGCGATGCTGAAGTACAGCAGCGCAGCGGTGACACCGGTACCACCCAGACCCACGATGTACGCCACTTCGTGGCCGGCGAATTGCCCGTTGGCCGAAGCGGCAGCGAACACGCCGAGGACCATCGCCACCTGTGCACCAATGACCGAACCTGCACCTGCGGCAAAAAAGGTTTTCACCGAGGAAATCTTGCTCGGCAGGTAGCGAGAATAGTCAGCCACATAAGGGCCGAAGGCGATCTGCCAGGACGCCGCGAGCGACACCGCGAGCAAGAAGCTGCTCCAGCTGAAATGGCGGATTTGCAACAGAGCGCCAACGTCAACCTGGCTCATCAGACGGCTGAACAGATAAACAAAGGCAATCACACCAATGACGCTGGCCACACGGCCGATCCAATGGATCACCCGATAACCGAGCACCGTGACCAGCACGATGACACTGGCGAAAAGGAGGATACCGACGGTGTCGCTGACGCCAAACAACTGGCCCAGCGCCTGGCCGGATAACACGGTTCCCGTTGCGGTGAAGCCCAGGTACATCAAGCAGACCAGTACGATCGGGATGGCCGCGCCGTACACGCCGAACTGTACCCGGCTGGAAATCATCTGCGGCAGGCCAAGCTTGGGGCCTTGCGCCGCATGCAACGCCATCACACCGCCACCGAGCAATTGCCCGATCAGCAGGCCGATCAGCGACCAGAACACATCACCGCCCAGCACCACGGCGAGCGCCCCGGTGACAATCGCGGTGATTTGCAGGTTGGCACCCATCCACAGGGTGAATTGGCTAAACAGACGACCGTGTCTTTCCGCTTCCGGGATGTAGTCGATCGAGCGTTTCTCGATCAACGGTTTACTGCCTGCACGCTCGCTGTTGACAGCCATGGTTCAACCTCTATGGATTGTTATTCTTGTTAACTCAATCCCTGTAGGAGCTGTCGAGTGAAACGAGGCTGCGATCTCTTGTTTTTAAAAGATCAAGATCAAAAGATCGCAGCCTTCGGCAGCTCCTACAGGGAAAGCATTATTTACCGGTAATCATCGGCAGGTTCAGACCTTGTTCCTTGGCGCAATCGATGGCGATCTGGTAACCGGCATCGGCATGACGCATAACGCCAGTGGCCGGGTCGTTGTGCAGCACGCGAGCGATACGCTCGGCCGCTTCGTCGGTACCGTCGCAGACGATCACCATGCCCGAGTGCTGGGAGAAGCCCATGCCGACGCCGCCGCCGTGGTGCAGGGACACCCAGGTCGCACCGCTCGCGGTGTTGAGCAGGGCGTTGAGCAGTGGCCAGTCGGACACGGCGTCGGAACCGTCTTGCATCGATTCGGTTTCGCGGTTCGGGCTCGATACCGAGCCGGAGTCCAGGTGGTCACGACCGATCACGATCGGCGCCGACAGTTCACCGCTGCGCACCATTTCGTTGAACGCCAGGCCCAGCTTGGCGCGCAGGCCCAGGCCAACCCAGCAGATACGTGCCGGCAGGCCCTGGAAGCTGATGCGCTCGCGCGCCATGTCCAGCCAGTTGTGCAGGTGGGCGTCGTCCGGGATCAGCTCTTTGACTTTAGCGTCGGTCTTGTAGATGTCTTCTGCGTTGCCCGACAGCGCAGCCCAACGGAACGGGCCAATACCGCGGCAGAACAGCGGACGGATGTAGGCCGGTACGAAGCCAGGGAAGTCGAATGCGTTTTCCACGCCTTCTTCCTGGGCCATCTGACGGATGTTGTTGCCATAGTCGAAGGTTGGCACGCCCATTTTCTGGAAGTCCAGCATCGCTTTGACGTGCACGGCCATCGATTGCTTGGCGGCCTTGATCACAGCGGCAGGTTCAGTCTTGGCACGAGCGCGGTACTGGTCCCAGGTCCAGCCGGCCGGCAGGTAACCGTTGAGCGGGTCGTGGGCGCTGGTCTGGTCGGTGACCATGTCCGGACGCACACCGCGCTTGACCAGTTCCGGCAGGATTTCAGCCGCGTTACCCAGCAGCGCGATGGAGATCGCCTTGCCTTCTTTGGTGTACTTGTCGATACGCGCCAGCGCGTCGTCGAGGTCTTTGGCTTGCTCATCGACATAGCGGCTTTTCAGACGGAAATCGATGCTGACCTGCTGGCATTCGATGTTCAGCGAGCAGGCACCGGCCAGGGTTGCCGCCAGAGGCTGGGCACCGCCCATGCCGCCCAGACCAGCGGTCAGGACCCACTTGCCCTTGAGGTTGTCGTTGTAGTGCTGGCGACCGGCTTCGACGAAGGTTTCGTAGGTGCCCTGGACGATGCCCTGGCTGCCGATGTAGATCCAGCTGCCGGCGGTCATCTGGCCGTACATGGCCAGGCCTTTGGCGTCGAGTTCGTTGAAGTGTTCCCAGCTCGCCCAGTGCGGTACGAGGTTGGAGTTGGCGATCAGCACGCGCGGGGCGTTGGCGTGGGTCTTGAACACGCCGACCGGCTTGCCGGATTGCACCAGCAGGGTTTCGTCTTCGTTGAGGTTGGTCAGGCTTTCGACGATCTTGTCGTAGCATTCCCAGTTACGGGCAGCGCGACCGATACCACCGTAAACCACCAGTTCCTTAGGGTTCTCGGCGACTTCCGGGTCGAGGTTGTTCATCAGCATGCGCAGCGGCGCTTCGGTCAGCCAGCTCTTGGCGGTCAGCTTGTTACCGCGGGCAGCGCGGATTTCAACGTCACGAAATTTAGTCACGAAAAGAACTCCTCAGCAATCAATCCAAAACCAACCCAGGCAGTGGGCGAGCAAGCCAATGGGCATCAGTGCACACCGGCGAATCAGTGGACGATGGTTGAGTCCTCGTGACTCATACGCATACGTCTTTACTTGTACATACAAGCATATGCAATCAAGCGGCCAACTTGTTGGATGAGCATTCAAGAAAAACTCTGAAACGGCTGGAGAGCTCTTGGAACAAGGGTTCTGGGGAAGATGAAATATTTTTCGGGGAGTTTTTGTGGCGAGGGGACTTTGTTACTTGAGCGGGGTTTTGCGCCACGCTGGGGCGTTCGGTAACACCTGATGCCCAATTAAGCGCATTCCAGAAACACCCTACAACATCATCAGAAACATCTGACTCCACCTCAATCAATCCTCGCCGACTTCACGAGCAAGCCCCCTGATGTCACTTCTGCGAGGAACCCGTAATGAAACAGTGGAAAGTCCAAACCCACCTGCTCCTGCTTGCCGGCATTCTCCTGAGCAGCCTGACCGGCATCGGCGCACTCGGCCTGTACGGAATGCGCGCTACGGTCCAGGGACTGGAGACGGTTTACCTGGACCGGGTCATTCCGCAACAGGACCTGAAGAAAATCTCCGAGCTGTATTCAGTCCGGATCGTCGACGCTATCCACAAGGCCCGCGATGGCATCCTCAGTGGCGTCGATGCAGCGCAGCAGATACGGCAAGCGATGCTTGAAATCGAACCGCTCTGGCGCACCTTCCTGTCGACCCGACTGGTTGATGAAGAGGTGCAACTGATCAACGAAATCACACCGCTGATGCAGGCGACCAAAGTACCGCTCCAGCGTTTGCAGGCGGCCTTGAACCGCAACAACGCCGCCAGTCAGAGCCTGGAGCAGTTCGCAACACACCAGCTTTACCCCTTGATCGACCCGCTGACCTCACTGTTCTCGCAGCTGACGGATGCTCAATTGAAAGAAGCCCGCCATCAGTTCGAGCACAGCCAGGCACTCTATGAGATCAATATGAGGCTGATGGCCGTGGTCCTGGCTCTGGCACTGTTGTTTGGCAGTCTTTATGCCCTGCTGTTCAGCGCCAGGCTGGCGCGATACCTGGGCGCCGAGCCTCACGAACTGGCCAGTATCAGCACAAAGATTGCCCAGGGCAGGCTCGGCGATCCGGTGAACAGTAACGCGAAGTCAACGGGTGTCATGCAATCGGTCGAGGCCATGCGGCGCAGCCTGGCCAGCATGATCGGCAAGGTGCGCGAGGCCTCGCAGCAAATCGAATCCTCTACCCTGAACCTGAGCATCTCGTCTGAACAAGGCCTGAAACAGGCGGCCGAGCAAAATGGCGCGGCCTCTTCCATTGCCGCCGCCGCGGAACAGATGTCAGCCAACATTACACACATCGCCGAGAACGCCGCGCAGGCGCACGACACCACCCTAAAGGCCGAACAGATCACCGCTTTCGGCATTGCCACCATGGAACGCTCTATCCTCGAGATGCAGCAGATCGCCCAACTGGTGACCCAGACGTCGGATGAAATCGACCAATTGACCCTGCACTCCAACGCCATCGGGAAAATTGTCGGCATGATCCACAGCATTGCCGAACAGACCAATCTGCTCGCACTCAATGCCACCATCGAAGCGGCGCGGGCCGGTGAACAAGGACGCGGGTTTGCCGTGGTGGCTGACGAAGTGCGGGAGCTGGCAACCCGCACGACCCGCTCTACCGCCGAGATTGTGGTGCTGGTGAGCGCCATTCAAAGCGGCATGAGAAAGGCCAACAGCAGCATGAACACTGGCCGCGAGCGCGTACTTCAGGGCCAACAATTGATCGACAGCGCCGGCGCGTCGATGAGTGATGTCAAGACCGCGCTCAGCGCGTCACTCAATGCAGTCAGCCAGATCTCCAATGCCTTGCAGGAACAGCGTGAAGCCAGCGAAGACGTGGCGCGCAATGTGGAAAGCGTGGCGCAGCGGGTCGAGGAGAATGTCGCGGCGCAACAAGAGGCGGTACAAACCATCCAGGCACTCAAGCAGATGTCGAGTGAGCTGGAGGCGACCGTTCGAGGTTTTACCCTCGAACGGGAATGACCGGGATCAGTCGCGCGAGGTCAGTTCGATCACGCAGCACAGCCCTTTGATGGCGACATCCAGTAATCCGGCATCAGCCTCCAATTGCAGGCAATCATGACGACCCAATTGCTGGTCGTTGTTATCGACCGACACCTCAACCTGCTCACTCATGCTGAACACCAACACCGTGCCCGCCGAACTGAAAAACCGCTGCTCGCCCGACAACCACTGCAACCGCGCGCTATAACGCTGCGGCGCGTAAATCAGGTTGAAATCGCGGATCGGACCACCGAGCAATATGCAGGACACCTTGCTTTCACCGCTGAAGGCAAACGGGTCCAGCGGTAACAGTGGCCGTGTGCTCTGGCCATCCACCGTCAGGGTCATGCCGTCGCCCTGCAACACGGTGATGATCCGCTCGTAACCGGCAAAAGTGGAAAACCCGCCCGACTCGCCAATGTCGGCAATCGACAGGCGCCAGCCGAAGCCATCCAGCCCAGTGCCAGCATCGCGGGTGATTTCTTCGGTGCTGCCGCCGCCGTTTTTCCACGGCATGCGCGGGTAATCCTTGGCGCGTAAAACCTTTGCGTTACTCATTTATGGCTCTCTATTTATGAAACCGACCTTCCAGGCGATGACGGGAACCAGGGTGGATCAAGCGAGCGGCGGTCACCGGCTGGCGGCCGGACCAGGTGCGGCGACGGATCAGCAGGCACGGCTCGCCTTTTTCAATCTGTAGCAATTTGCATTCGGACGGCTCGGCCAGGATCGCCTCGACCACGTGCTCGCCTTCGGTCAGCGGCGCGACCTGGTTCAGGTAGGCGTAGGGCGTTTGCAGGGTGAAGTCCTGCTTGAGGTAATCCGGCGCCACCAGCGCGTTGACGAAACGGTCTTCGATCTGCACCGGAATATCGTTTTCGAAATGCACGATCAGCGAATGGAACACCTTCTGCCCTTCGCGCATGTCCAGGGCCAGGGCGCGCTCGGAGCCGGCGGCCTCTTCTTCAAGGGTGATGACCTTGCAGGTGTGGCGATGACCGCGGGAAGCGATTTCGTCGGCGATGTTGTGCACTTCGAACAGCGCGGACTGGCTTTTCGGCTCGGCGACGAACGTACCGACGCCTTGCATGCGCACCAACAGGCCATCGGCGGTCATCTCGCGCAGGGCACGGTTGATGGTCATGCGGCTGAAGCCCAACTGGCTGACCAGCTCACTTTCCGACGGAACGCGGTAGTGCGGCGGCCAGTTTCCACTGTCGATTTGCTGGGTGATCATTTGTTTGACGCGGGCGTACAAGGGCGCCGGACTGTCGCCCATGTTCGCGGCCAACGGAGAGACTGGAGGCGGAGTCGGCACGGTTAATCCTTGGTCGTTTGGATAGGGTTGCTAGCTTGCCGGAGTTTACCGGGCAGGCAAACGTCTGTATATGTATATACAAATAACACACGATGGGGTGCTTAACCATGTCCGCCTTCTTTGCCGAACGCGCGCTGCTGCCTAGTGGATGGGCCAACAATGTACGTCTTGAGGTCAGCGCCGATGGCGTATTGACCCATATCCAGGCCGATTCTCATGCAGATGGCGCCGAGCGGTTGAGCGGTCCGCTGCTGCCTGGCATGCCGAACCTGCACTCCCACGCCTTCCAGCGGGCCATGGCCGGGCTGGCGGAAGTGGCGGGCAATCCGAACGACAGTTTCTGGACCTGGCGCGATCTGATGTACCGCCTCGTCGGAAAAATCAGCCCGGAGCAACTCGGCGTCATCGCCCGTCAGCTGTACATCGAAATGCTCAAGGCCGGTTACACCTCGGTCGCGGAATTTCATTACGTACACCACGACATCAGCGGCCAACCTTATGCCGACCCGGCTGAACTGGCCCTGCGTATCAGCCAGGCCGCAGGTTCCGCGGGCATCGGTTTGACCCTGTTGCCGGTGCTCTACAGCCACTCCGGTTTCGGCGGACAGACCCCGAACGAAGGCCAGCGCCGCTTCATCAACAGCACCGAAAACTACCTCAAGCTGCAATCGCGCCTGCAACCGGTCCTGACGCAGCAACCGGCGCAAGCCCTGGGCCTGTGTTTCCACTCGTTGCGCGCGGTCACGCCGCAGCAGATCAGTGAAGTGCTGGCAGCCAGCGACAAGCAGTGCCCGGTGCACATCCACATCGCCGAGCAGCAGAAAGAAGTCGACGACTGCCTGACCTGGAGTGGCCGTCGTCCGCTGCAATGGCTGTACGAGAACGTCGACGTCGATCAACGCTGGTGCCTGGTCCACGCGACCCACGCCAACCCGGAAGAAGTCACGTCGATGGCCAAGAGTCGCGCCATCGCCGGCCTGTGCCTGACCACCGAAGCCAACCTCGGCGACGGGATCTTCCCGGCGGTGGACTTCCTCGCTCAGGGCGGCCGCATGGGCATTGGTTCCGACAGCCATGTGTCATTGAGCGTGGTGGAAGAATTGCGCTGGCTGGAATACGGCCAGCGACTGCGTGACCAACGGCGTAATCGTTTGTATGGCGCGGAGCAGCCGATGGTCGGGCGCACCCTGTTTGATGCCGCGCTGGATGGCGGCGCCCAGGCACTGGGCCAGCCGATTGGCGCGCTGGAAGTCGGCAAGCGCGCCGACTGGCTGGTACTGGACGGCAACGATCCGTATCTGGCAACAGCCAGCGGCGACGGGATTCTCAACCGCTGGCTGTTTGCCGGTGGCGATCGTCAGGTGCGGGATGTGCTGGTGAACGGCCAGTGGGTAGTGCGTGACGGGCGCCATGCTGATGAAGAAGAAAGCAATCGCGCCTTCACCCAAGTCCTGCGCGAACTTTTAGGCTGACACTCAAAGAAAATGTGGGAGCGAGCCTGCTCGCGAAACCGGTGTATCAGTCAACAACTCAGTCAACTGACATACCCTCTTCGCGAGCAGGCTCGCTCCCACATTGGTTTTGCGTATTTGTCAGTTGGACGTCTTGGCCATCTGCTGTTCCGACGCCCGCCAGATCAACCGGGTGGTGTCATAACCCTGCTGACGCGCCTTGCTCAGCAGTTCCTCGCGCACCACTCCATTCACGGTCGGTGTGCGCGACAACAGCCACAAATATTTCCGGCTCGGATCACCGACGATGGCAGTCTTGTAGTCATCGCTGACGTACAGCACCCAGTAATCGCCCTTCGCCGTACCCGGGATCAGCCTGGAAAACCAGGTATCGAACTCGACCTTCAGCTTGTCGTTCTTGCCCGGCACCTCCGGATAAGCCGTGCCCTTGACCTCCTCCCATTGCCACTGCGCTGTCAGGCAGCGGTTCAATACCGCGACGTTGCCATCGGGTTTCAGCGTGTAATGGGCCTCGGATTGCGCGCAGTCTCGCTGGAAGTACATGGGCAGACGGGCCAACTCGTACCAGGTGCCCTGGTAGCGCTTGAGGTTGACGTTTTTGGCCGTCTTGGGCGCCAAAGGGTCCGGGCCAGACGTGGCACAGCCAGCCAACACCAGGCCGGCAAAAAGGATGATCAATAACCGCTTCATTATTTTTCTCCCGTGGGCGATCGCCCCGGTTTACTTCAGGCCTTGGCCGGAAAACATCAACACTTTGTCACCGGCGAACTGCACGCTGATAAAGCTGTTCTTGTCGCCCCAGGTGCAACTGGACATGCCGAGCGCGCCTGAACAATCGGCGGGTTTGCCCAACAGGGTCTCCACATCGGCCTTGGCCATGCCGGCGGAGAGCTTCGAGTAGTTTTCCTGATTGACCTTGCTGCAGGCAGCGAGCAATACGCAGAACGAAAGCAGGGCGATGGAACGCAGCGACATGGTGAAACTCCGGGGGGCGTAGGGGATTGGCATGGCTGCCAAGCTGAAGCTTAGAAGAGAAAACCCCTGTCTGGTTCCCTGCCCGGCAGGCTATTTATCGGGCCACTCGTCTGCCTTTTGCCGAAAATCAACCACTTTCCTCGTTCACCAAGCATTTCGTCGTTTTTCAGAATAATCCGCCTAATCTTTGGCGCCGTTCAGTCGACATAGATGCAATGCAATGCCACGTCGGTGGCATTTGCTCCCCCATTTTGTAGAACAGCCCCTCTGCGGTAGCTCATCCCATGACCAGAAACATGAAGTTCAGCCACAAGATCTTGCTGGCTGCCGCCCTCGTGGTGGCCGTCGCATTCGCTTGTTTCATCCTGTTCAACGACTATCGCCAGCGCGAAACCCTGCGCAACAGTACCGAAGCCTCGATGCAGGAACTCGGCAGCCTGACTACCAGCAACATCCAGACCTGGCTGGAAAGCCGCATGCAGTTGCTGCAATCGATGGCCCAACAGGTCAGCGCCGATGGCAATGCCCCCGCCGGTCTGAAACGGATCATCGACCTGCCCGCCTACACCGGCAACTTCCAGCTGAGCTACTTCGGTGGCGCCGACGGCGTGATGTTCTCGGTCCCGGCCGGCAACCGCTCGGCGGACTACGACCCACGTGCCCGTGGCTGGTACAAAGCGGCCAATAGTGCACAACAGACCATCGTCACCGAACCGTATATCGCTGCGTCCTCCGGCAAGCTGGTGATCACCGTGGCCACTCCGGTGCAACACCAGGGCCAGATGATCGGCGTCGCCGGCGCCGACATCGATCTGTCCAGCGTCAGCGCGATCATCAACTCGCTGAACTTCGGTGGCCACGGTCATGCGTTCATCGTCGGCGCCGACGGCAAGATCCTGATTCACCCGGACAGCAAGCTAGTGCTCAAGAGCCTGGCCGAGGCCTATCCGAGCGACACGCCGAAAGTCAGCCCAGGCCTGAAAGAAGTCGAGATCGACGGCAAACGCCAGTTCATCTCCTTCATCCACGTCAACGGCGTGCCATCGGCGGACTGGTACGTGGCACTGGTGCTCGACCAGGAAACGGCGTTCTCGATGCTCAGCGAATTCCGCACCTCGGCGATCATCGCCATGGTGATCGCCGTAGTGATCATCATCGCCCTGCTGGGCATGCTGATCAGCCTGCTGATGCAGCCGCTGCTGGCCATGGGCCGCGCCATGCACGACATCGCCGAAGGCGAAGGTGACCTGACCAAACGCCTGACTATTCACGGTCACGACGAATTCGGCGCGCTGGGGCTGTCGTTCAACCGCTTCGTCGAACGCATTCACACCTCGATCATCGAAGTGGCCTCGGCCACCGGGCAGGTCAACGAAGTAGCGCTACGTGTAGTGGCCGCGTCGAACTCGTCGATGTACAACTCCGACCAGCAAGCCTCGCGCACCAGCAGCGTGGCCGCGGCGATCAACCAGCTCGGCGCCGCCGCGCAGGAAATCGCGCAGAACGCCGCCCTCGCCTCGCAGCACTCCAGCGACGCCCGCAGCCTGGCCGAAGACGGCCAGCAGGTGGTGGATAAAACCATCGCGGCGATGCAGCAGTTGTCGGCGAAGATCAGCGACTCGTGCGGCAACATCGAAACCCTCAACAGCAACACGGTCAACATCGGGCAGATCCTGGAAGTGATCACCAGCATCTCCCAGCAGACCAACTTGCTGGCGCTCAATGCCGCCATCGAAGCGGCCCGCGCCGGTGAGGCCGGTCGCGGTTTTGCCGTGGTGGCCGATGAGGTACGCAACCTCGCTCACCGCACCCAGGACTCAGCGCAGCAAGTGCAGACGATGATCGAAGAGCTGCAAGTCGGCGCCCGCGCAGCGGTGGGCATCATGACCGACAGCCAGCGCCAGAGCGAAAGCAGCGTCGGCATCGCCAACCAGGCCGGCGAACGCCTGGGCAGCGTGACCCAGCGCATTGGTGAGATCGATGGCATGAACCAGTCGGTCGCCACCGCCACTGAAGAACAGACGGCCGTGGTGGAGTCGATCAACGTCGACATCACCGAAATCAACACGCTGAACCAGGAAGGCGTGGAGAACCTGCAGGCGACCTTGCGTGCGTGTGCCGATCTTGAGCAGCAGGCGGCGCGGTTGAAGCAGCTAGTCGGAAGCTTCAGGATCTAAGGCGCACTCACCGGCCCCTTCGCGGGCAAGCCCGCTCCCACAGGGATCTACGGCGGTCACAAGTTTTGTGTCCAACCAAATCAACTGTGGGAGCGGGCTTGCCCGCGAAGGCGACATCAGCCGCCATGAAGATCTAGAACCTCGACCCAGGCTTCGACAGAAACGCCAGTTCCTCAGCCGTACTCTCGCGCCCCAACACCGCATTCCTGTGCGGAAACCGACCGAATTGCGCAATCACTTTCTGATGCCTTTCGGCGAAATCCAGATAGTCGGCAAACAATGCCCGACCCTCTTCCGGCAACTGTGAAATCAGATTGATATAGCGCGAGACGCCTTCGTTCTGCACCGCCAGGTTCTCGCTGTGCTCGAACACCAGGTAGATGAACACCCGCTGAATCGGCTGCAACTGCCGGTCGAAATCCGCGGCAATGCCTTGCGCCACCAGTGCCTGAGCCCTGATGTCACCGGAAAAAGCCTTGGGAGAATCGCGAAAGATCATTCGCGGGAGTTGATCGAGCAACAGCACCAGGGCCAGCCAACCTTCGGGACGTTGCATCCACTCGGTCAATCCGCCGGCCAGTGCCTGCTCGACCCAGTCCCCGAAACGCTCACGCGCTTCGAGGTCCTGGCTGTCGCGCTTGCCGAACCATAACTTGCCCTTCTGCGCCGCCACTTCGCTCGCCGATCCGGAGCTTCCGAACCACCAATCAAGCAACGGCTGCCAGGGCGCGGTCATGGTTTATTCCTTGTGGTAAGCCGTGACGCGGGCCACTTCTTCTTTCGAACCGAGGAACACCGCCACACGCTGGTGCAGGCCTTCGGGCTGGATGTCGAGGATGCGCTGATGGCCGTCGGTGGACGCGCCGCCCGCCTGCTCCACCAGGAACGACATCGGGTTGGCTTCGTACATCAGGCGCAGCTTGCCCGGTTTGGACGGCTCGCGGCTGTCACGTGGGTACATGAACAGACCGCCGCGGGTCAGGATGCGGTGCACGTCGGCTACCATCGCGGCGACCCAACGCATGTTGTAGTTCTTTTTCAGCGGGCCTTCATCGCCGGCCAGCAATTCGCTGACGTAGCGCTGTACCGGTGCTTCCCAGTGACGCTGGTTGGACGCGTTGATGGCAAATTCCTGGGTACTTTCGGGAATGGTGATGTTCTCGTGGGTCAGTACGAAACTGCCCATTTCACGGTCCAGGGTGAAGCCTTTCACGCCGTCGCCCAGGGTCAGGATCAGCATGGTCTGTGGACCGTAGATCGCGTAACCGGCGGCCACTTGCTGGGTGCCTGGCTGCAGGAAGGCCTTTTCATTCAAAGGCTCGTTCTGGCTCAGGTACTCGTTCGGGCAACGCAGTACCGAGAAGATAGTGCCGACAGGGGCGTTGATGTCGATGTTCGACGAACCGTCCAGCGGGTCGAATACCAGCAGGTACGCGCCTTTCGGGTATTTGCCCGGGATCTGGTAGGCGTTGTCCATTTCTTCGGACGCCATGCCGGCCAGGTGACCGCCCCATTCGTTGGCTTCGAGCAGGATTTCGTTGGAGATCACGTCGAGCTTCTTCTGCACTTCGCCCTGGACGTTTTCAGTGCCCATGCTGCCCAGTACACCACCCAGGGCGCCTTTGGACACGGCGTGGTTGATCTCCTTGCAGGCACGCGCCACCACTTCGATCAGGAAGCGCAGATCGGCAGGAGTGTTGTTGCTGCGGGTCTGCTCAATCAAATAGCGACTCAAGGTAACGCGGGACATGGAAGGCTCCGGTGGAATGGGGGGCTAAAAACCCGCGCAGTTTAACGCGAGTCGGGGCGCATTTCCTCCTATCAGACGTGATCCGCCGAAGAGAGTTCATGCGCGGGGTTGAGCGTAGATGGAAATGGGCGGGGTGTGAGCCGGAAAGTAGCGCTCATCTCAGCATTTTTATTGACTGATATACCGCTATCGCGAGCAAGCCCGCTCCCACAGGAACAGCGCAATACCTGTGGGAGCGAGCTTGCTCGCGATTGGGTGCGCAGCACCCACGGTCAGGATTTGACAGAAGGCTTGCGCAGCAAACTGAAAGCCATCGCCGCCAGAAACACCACACAGAGCAGCAACACCGCCCACAACCCGAATTTCTTCCAGTGGCTGTCGACCGGCGCAGACGTGGCGCCAGCCGACGGCTGCGTCGCCACCGCCCCGACATCCACCAGGGCCCGACCCAGGGTCGCCAGCTTCTGCGGGCTGTAATCCGGAATCAGCGTCGACAGCGGCAAGTTCGCCGCCTTCGCCGCGGCATTCCCCACCACCAGCGTGTAAGGCCCCGGTCCACGTGCCAGAAACACCAGTTGCGTGGCGCGCATGGCAAACTTCAGCGTCGGCGCCTGATCACCCAGGCCGCCGCCGCGTTCGTCCACGGTCAGTTTCAATTGCTGGACGATTTGCCCAGACAACTGCAATTGGTTTTGCACCACGTCCTGACCATTCTGCGTCAGGCGATAGAGCAAACCGCTGCCCAACGGCTGCCATGGCAGGCTGCTGTCGCGCCGGCCGGCCAGGCTCACTGGCGCCAGGCTGTTGGGCTGGCTCAACTCGACCTGCACCCGCTCGACATTCAGCCCCATCGGCAACTGCCAGGTGTATTCACCCGCCTTCTCGGTGCTGCCGGCCAATGCCTGGGACCAGACCAACGGCAGCGGCAGGCTGCGGGTACTGGCGCTTTGCAGTTGCGCCGAAGTCAGTGTCGGCGCCGAATGCGGGGTGATCCACAGCAACCGCAGGTAACGCGCCGACTGGCCCGGCAGGTTGACCTCATGCTGTTCGACCCGCTCGTCGGAAAAGGTCAGGCGCGCTACCTGCCCTTCGCCCCAGGACTGCCAATGCTGCAGATCATCGCTGGCTTCGACGGTGAAACGCTGGAAGCCGTCGCGTTCGCTGGTCCAGTCGAGAATCAATTGCTGCAATGGCGCCTTGATAGCGGACGCGTCCAGCAACCAACCGCGCAACTCCTCCTCACCCGCCTCCAACTGACTGGAGGGCTGCACCTCGACCAAGGTGCCGTTGGTGCTCGATTGCACCCGCACACTCGGCGCCGTTTCAGTGGCGTCCACCGAGTTGTACAGCGGAAACCATTTCACCTCGGTCAAGGTACGCGTTTCATTGCTCCGCGCCGCCTCCCGGGCCAAGGCATAAGCCTGGACTTCACCCACGACGTTGAATACACGCACATCGCTCAGGTCAGCCTGCCGTGCATTCAGTTGTACGCTCAGGGGCAGTTCAAGGCGATACCAAGGTCCTTCGCCCGTTACCGACAAAGGCACTTGGGTGGTGAAGTCCGCCGGTTTTTCCTGGGCAACTGCCGACAACACCACACCCATGGCAACAATGCCCAGCCAACCCAGGTTCAGCTTCTGACTCAAGACGACACTCCTTGTGATTCCGGGACCGGTTTCCCGCTATCCGGCACGGCTTCGGCACGTTTGGGCGGTAGCGGAGCGAAATAACCCACCACCAGCAACAACACGCCAACACCAATAAACGACACGATCCGCGCCAGCCCGCCGCGATTGCTCAATTCGATAAAAAACAGCTTGGCCACGACCACGCCAATCAAGGCCGCACCGATCAGCCAGACTTCGCGACGGCGACGCAAATGGCCGCCGATCATCAGGCTCAGGGCCATCAAGGTCCAGACAATGGAAAGGCCGGCTTGTACCCGCATCGACTCCAGCAACAGATCCAGCTCGAACGGCACCGCGCTCCAATGGTGCGCCGTGCGCATCACCAACACCGTAAAGAACGCGAACAACGAGGCACCTGCGACCCCTTGCGTGGCGATGGCGGCGTAATCCTTGCGGACAGCCAGTTGGGGCATGGCGCTGCGCGACCAGACATAGACGCCGAACAACGCAAACAACAGGCCCAACTCCAGCGGGTTGATCAATGGCACGTAAGGCAGTGGCTCGGCGTTGCCCTCACTGGCGATATTTGCCAGCCAGAACCAGCCGAGCATCAGCAAGGCCAGCGGCGCAGCGGCGTACACGCGGTATTCCCGAGGATAGGCCGACACCGGCCAAGGCCATGCGCGAGGCGCTGCCATCAACACCAGATACAGGCTTGGCAGAATCGCCCAGCCCAACCAGCGCCAGGCGTTGTATTGCTCGGACAACACCAGCAAGGCGTAACGCAGTTCCAGCGCCAGCACGCCCATCAACAGCCAGCAACCGAGCACATGGGCGACGCTCAGTACGGGCGCTGGCAGCATGGGCGCCAGGCGTCGCAGGGAGATGAAATGCACGACGAACACGGCGGCCCACGCCAGCCAGCCGAAGTTGGCCGCCGGGTGATAACGCGAGTGCCAGGCCGCGAGCAGCACCAACGCCGCAGCGGGAATCAACACCGTGCCGAGTCCCCCCAGTGACGGCCATTTCAGGCGGAGCGCCAATACCGTCCACAGCGCAACACTCACGGCAGCGATGCCCAACAACAAAGTCGCCTGCATCGACTGCGGCGCAAAATGCAGCACTTCGATAACCCAGGCCAGCGCCCACCAGCCTGCACCCCACACCAGCAACGCCTGGGACAATCGCAACAGACTCAGCCCTGCGAACGCGGTGAACGAATGGCCGATCTGCAAACGCCAGGCCCCGACCATCGCGGCCAGCCCCAGCACCAGCGGCGCCCAGAACCCGCCATGGGCCAGGGGCTGCAGACCGTCACTGAACTGCGGCCCTGCCGTCAGGAACAGCGCGCCACCCAACAATTGCACAGCGAGCGCGGTGAATACGAACGTGCGCGATTGCAGGTACAAACCAACAAACAGCGTGAGCGCCCCGGCCAAGGCCCAACTGATCACCGTGCCGTGGCTGAAGAAAAACAAGGGTGCCAGCAAATAGAGAAACGCCAGCCCGAGACAAGCCAATACCGGCAGACCATTGAGCTCCCATGGCCTGATCTGCTGCGGCAAGGCTTTACGCAATTGGTAGAAGCTGAACAGCAACGCGACGCCCAGTAACAGCGCACCTAGCGGTACGCCGCCGAGCAGGCTGCTTTCACTGTCGTGCAGCTCGCTGAGAAACGCCAGCGCCGCCCCCAATTGCAGCAGCAAGGCAAAGGCCCGGCCCAGTGGCCTTTGTTGGCGCAGACCGAGCCAGAAGATCCCCGCGCCTTCCACCGCCCATGCGGCCGTCGTCCAGCGCGCATCGAGCCCCAGCGGTATCGCCAGGCTGGCGAAGATCACGCCCAGGGCCAGGCAGGTTTCCCCCAACAACAGCGTGCGCCCGACCATCAGCCAACGGGCAAGCCCCATGTAAATCATGCCCATTGCCAAGGCACTGAATGCAGCAGCGAATTCCAGATGCTGCACCAGCGCGAACTGCAAGCCGAAACCCGCCAGTGGCGGGCCGAACAGCAGCGTGCCGTCGACGTAGTCACCCTTGCGCGCCGACCAGCGCAGCAGTGCTTCGCGACTGTCGTCTGCGGGTGTATCGCCCATTTCCATCAATCTGCGCCGGGCGAACAGCAGACCAATGGCCAGGTACATCAGGAAAAACAAGATCAGAAACGGCTCGGTGCTCCACAACAGCTCCGGCGAGTAGGAGCGCAGGCCCCAGGCGAATCCGATGCCGAAGGTGCCGGTGAAGCCGATGACATTCAACAGACGCCAGGCCTTGAACCAGGCGATGGCGAAGATGCCGGCGTTGAGCAGGGTAAAGTAGCTGAACAGTGCGACATGGCTGCCGGCGCCGGTGGAGGCCAGGAGGGGCGCGGCGAATCCGCCCAGTGCGGCCGCGGCGGCCAGCCCCAGGGAATCCTGGGCAATGGCGAGAATCGCCGAACAGACCGTCACCGCCACCAGCAAGCCAAACCCCGCCGAGGGATCGAGCAACGGATGCAGGCGCATCGCGGCAAACACCGTCAGGTACATCACGGCGATCCCGGCACCCTGCAGGATCAACGCGTAACTGCTGTTGCGGGCCCTCAACCACCAACCCAGCCCGAGCAGCCCCAGTGCTGTGGCAGCCACGCCTGCGTAGCGCAACTCAACCGGCACCACCACGCCTTCAGTGGCATAGCGCAGCAGAAAGGCCAGGCCGAGGAACAGCAGCACCACGCCGACGCGCAACACGGTATTGCCGCCGAACAACCAGGCGCGGGCGCGACTGATGGCACGATCGATGAGATTAGGGCCACGCGGGGAGCCAGGCGATTGTGCTTCGCGAGCGGTCGGTTCTGGCTTCCAGGCATCGGCGGCCGGACGCCTGATTTCGCTGGCCGCTGCCTGGATCGGCTCGAGTTCGGGCGGCAGTTCCCAGATCAATTCCGTGGCTGCGGCAGGGGCTTCATCAAGGAAGGTTTCAGGTGAGACAAGCGGTTCGCGGGTTTCCGGCACCTTGACGCCCGATGCTTCGAGCAGCGTCAGCCGTTGCTCGACCGCCTGCAGGGCTGCCTGCGCCTGCTCCAGCAAACGCCGCTGCTCGACGGCCTGCGAGTCCATGCGCGCCAAGCGAAGGGCCTGGCCGATACCCAATCCGAGTAATGCGCCCAGCAGCGCATCGCTGAATGACTCGTCGAGTATCCAGCCGAGCACCAGCCCTATCAGCATGAACATCCATTGCATGGTCGATATCCCTAAGCGCATTGGCCAATCCGGAAAGATTAGCTCAGCCGTATCCATAAAGATCGCAGCCTTCGGCAGCTCCTACAGGATGGGTGTAGGAACTGCCGAAGGCTGCGATCTTTTCCGGCGCGCCAGTATATCCACCTGCCTGAAGACTTACTCCAGCGCCTTCCAGATTTCCGTGGCGTACTCGCGAATGGTCCGGTCCGACGAGAACCAGCCCATCCGCGCCGTGTTCAACACCGCTGAACGCCACCATTCCTTCGAGTCGTGCCAATGGGCTTCGACACGCATCTGCGCGTGCCAGTAGGAATCGAAGTCGGCGCAGACCAGGAAGCGATCGTAATCCACCAGCGAATCGATCAACCCGGTGTAACGCGACGGATCATCCGGCGAGAACACCCCGCCACGAATCGCTTGCAGCACATCGTTCAGGCGATGGGACGCGGCGATGTCCGGTACGGCACTGAACTCATGGTTCTGCTTGCGCGCCTCCACCTGCTGCGCGCTGAGGCCGAAGATGAACATGTGCTCGGCACCGATGCGGTCGCACATTTCCACGTTGGCCCCGTCCAGGGTGCCGATGGTCAGCGCGCCGTTCAGGCCGAACTTCATGTTGCTGGTGCCTGACGCTTCGAAACCGGCGGTGGAAATCTGCTCGGACAAATCCGCCGCCGGAATGATGCTCTCCGCCAGGCTGACGTTGTAGTTGGGCAGGAACACCACTTTGAGCAAGCCGCGCACGGTGGGGTCGTTGTTCACCACCCGGGCGATGTCGTTGGTCAGCTTGATGATCAGTTTGGCCTGGTGATAACTCGCGGCTGCCTTGCCGGCGAAGATTTTCACCCGTGGTACCCAGTCGATTTCAGGTTCGGCGCGGATCGCCTGGTACAACGCCACGGTGTGCATCAGGTTGAGCAATTGGCGTTTGTACTCATGGATGCGCTTGACCTGCACGTCGAACATCGCCGCCGGGTTGACCGCCACGCCCAACCGCTCATGAATCAGGTACGCCAGGGCTTTCTTGCTGTGCAGGCGTTGCTCGGCGAACGCCTTGCGGAACGCGCTTTTCTCGGCAAATGGCTCGAGGGCGAGCAAACGCTCTTCCGGGTTGTCCAGCACCTCGGGGCCCAGGGCATCGACCAGCATCGAGGTCAGCTCGGGGTTGGCCTGGTACAGCCAGCGGCGGAAGGTAATGCCATTGGTCTTGTTGTTGATTCGCTCCGGGTACAGCTTGTGCAGTTCGGAGAACACCGTCTTGCGCATCAGTTGCGTGTGCAAACCGGACACGCCGTTGACGCTGTGGGAGCCGAGAAACGCCAGGTTGCCCATGCGCACCCGGCGTCCATTGTCTTCCTCGATCAGCGACACCGCGCGCAGCACGTCGAAGTCGTGGATGCCTTTGGCCCGCAGGGAGTCGATGTGGTGGGCGTTGATCAGGTAAATGATCTGCATGTGCCGCGGCAACATGCGCTCCATCAAGCCGACCGGCCAAGTTTCCAGCGCTTCGGGCAGCAAGGTGTGGTTGGTGTAGGACAGCGTATCGACGGTGACCTGCCACGCTGCATCCCATGCCACGTCATAGACGTCGACCAGTTGCCGCATCAGTTCAGCCACGGCGATCGAGGGGTGAGTGTCGTTGAGCTGGATCGAAGCGTGATCGCCCAGGGTCAGCACCGAAGTGTGCATGTTGCGATGGCGGCGCAGCAGATCCTGCAACGAGGCGGCAACGAAGAAATACTCCTGGCGCAGGCGCAACTCCTGGCCGGCCTCGGTGCTGTCCGCCGGGTACAGCACCCGGGAGATGCTTTCGGCCCGGGCCACTTCGGCCACGGCGCCCAGGTGGTCACCGGCGTTGAAACGCTCCAGGTGCAGATCTTCCATGGCCCGGGCGCGCCACAGTCGCAACGTGTTGACGCTCGCCCCGCGCCAGCCGACCACCGGCGTGTCGTAGGCAATCGCCCGCACGGTTTCCGCCGGGGACCAGACTTGCCGGGATTTGCCGGTGTCGTCGGTCAAGGTCTCGACACTGCCGCCGAAACCGATGGTGTAGACCACTTCCGGCCGCTCGAACTCCCACGGGTTGCCGAAATCCAGCCAGTGTTCGGTCTGCTCCTGCTGCCAGCCATCGACAATCGCCTGGCGGAACAACCCGTGCTCATAGCGGATGCCATAGCCATGACCGGCGATGCCGAGGGTCGACATGCTTTCCAGGAAACACGCCGCCAGACGCCCGAGGCCGCCGTTGCCCAAGGCCGCATCGGGCTCCAGCAGACGGATGCGCTCAAGGTCGACGCCGAGTTCGGTCAGGGCTTCGCGCGCCACGTCGAGCAGGCCGAGGTTGCTCAGGCTGTCGAACAGCAGCCGGCCGATGAGGAATTCGAGGGAAAGGTAATAAACGCGCTTCTGGCCTTTGCGGTAGATCTGCCTCGTGTGGTCCATCCAGTGCTCGACCATGTGATCCCGCGCGGCCAGGGCAATGGCTTCGAACCAGTCATGGTCGAAGGCGTGATCCGGATCTTTACCCACTGCATAAGTGAGCTTGGTCAAGACGGCGTCGCGGAATGCGGCCACCTCTGCTTCGCGAACAAGTGGTTCTTGAGTCATCGATAGGACCTCGAGCGAGCTTGGAGTTGTCTGAGCCTAGACGGTCTGACAGGCGGTACAGGCTCTGGTTCGGCAGTTTTTCCTGTAAGTGCGAATCGGGTCGGCAATACATTGTCGAGTACCTGATTCAATGCAGGGGCCGTGCCGGATTAGCGGTTTATTGGCCGGCAGTGAAAAAATCTGGCGAAAGGTTGTTCAAAAATCCACCAGTCCCGGTATGATCGCGCGCCCTGATGCACACGCTGGTAACAAACGATGATGAAGCCGAACCTGATCGCTGCCGCAGAGATCGACCGCCTCGATACCTGGGCCAAGTACTCTGCCCCGATGTGCGGCTCGTGCATGTCCAGCTGCTGCACCCTGCCCGTCGAGGTCAAGATCAAGGACCTGATCCGCATCGGCGTGGTCGACGAGTTCGAGCTGGGCGATCCGCCGAAGAACATCGCCAAACGCCTGCAAAAGGAAGGTCTGGTCGAGCGTTTCAACCAGAAGTCGGGAATCTTTACCCTCCAGCGCATGAGCAACAACGATTGCCTGTATCTGGATCGTAAGAGCCGTCTGTGCACTATTTATGATAAGCGCCCGGATACTTGCCGCAACCACCCGAAAATCGGCCCGCGGCCGGGGTATTGCGCGTACAAGCCGAAGGAAGTGGAGCGCGAGCGGAATTCGCGCAGTATCGAGCGGTTCTGATATTTCCTGAGATTTTCGGTGGCTGATCGGCCGCCTTCGCGAGCAGGCTCGCTCCCACAGGGGTTCTGTGGTGTTCACACAATTTGTGGTTCACCTCGAACACTGTGGGAGCGAGCCTGCTCGCGATGAGGCCGGCACAATCACCACACAAACCCCAGACAAACAAAAACGCCCCCGGCCTTTCGACCGGGGGCGTTTTCGTTCAGCCGGGGCTAAATCTTATGCCTTGGCTTTCTTGGCAGCGCGGGTACGCTCGCTTTCGTCCAGGATCTTCTTGCGAAGACGGATGGACTTAGGCGTCACTTCACACAGCTCGTCGTCCTGGATGAATTCCAGAGCCTGTTCCAGGGTGAAGCGAACAGGTGGAACCAGAGCGATGGTTTCGTCTTTACCCGAAGCACGCATGTTGTCGAGCTTCTTGCCCTTGGTAGGGTTGACGCCCAGGTCGTTGTCACGGCTGTTCAGACCAACGATCTGACCGTTGTAGATTTCCTGACCGTGTTCAACGAACAGCTTGCCACGCGCCTGCAGGGTTTCCAGGGAGTAGGTCAGTGCCTTGCCGGTTTCAACCGAAACCAGAACGCCGTTCTGACGGCCGGACATGTCGCCGGACTTCATCACGTCGTAACGGTCGAAGATCGAGGTCAGGATGCCAGCGCCGTTGGTCAGGGTCAGGAACTGGTTACGGAAACCGATCAGACCACGAGCAGGGATGTTGTATTCCAGACGTACACGGCCCTTGCCATCCGGCACCATGTTGGTCAGGTCGCCCTTACGCAGGCCCATCTCTTCCATCACCTTGCCCTGGGATTCTTCCGGCAGGTCGATGGTGACGTTTTCGAACGGTTCGTGCTTCACGCCGTCAACCAGACGGATGATCACTTCCGGACGGCCTACAGCCATCTCGAAGCCTTCGCGACGCATGGTTTCGATCAGTACCGAGAGGTGCAGTTCGCCACGGCCGGAAACCTTGAACTTGTCAGCCGAGTCGCCTTCTTCAACGCGCAGTGCAACGTTGTACAGCAGCTCTTTGTCCAGACGTTCCTTGATGTTACGGGAAGTCACGAACTTGCCTTCTTTACCGCAGAATGGCGAGTCGTTTACCTGGAAGGTCATGGAAACGGTTGGCTCGTCGACGGTCAACGGCTTCATCGCTTCAACGGTGTCCGGGTGGCACAGGGTGTCGGAGATGAACAGCGAGTCCATACCGCTGATGCATACGATGTCGCCTGCAGCAGCTTCTTCAACGTCTACACGGTGCAGACCGTGGTGACCCATCAGCTTCAGGATACGACCGTTACGCTTCTTGCCGTCGGCGCCGATAGCCACAACCGGGGTGTTCGGCTTGACGCGACCGCGAGCGATACGGCCAACGCCGATAACACCCAGGAAGCTGTTGTAGTCCAGTGCGGAGATCTGCATCTGGAACGGACCGTCACGGTCGACTTTCGGCGCCGGTACGTTGTCGACGATCGACTGGTACAGCGGGGTCATGTCTTCAGCCATTTCGGTGTGGTCCAGACCGGCAATACCGTTCAGGGCCGAGGCGTAGACGACTTTGAAGTCCAGCTGTTCTTCGGTGGCGCCCAGGTTGTCGAACAGGTCGAAGATCTGGTCCAGAACCCAGTCCGGACGCGCGCCTGGACGGTCAACCTTGTTGATGCACACGATTGGACGCAGGCCGGCTTCGAAAGCCTTCTTGGTCACGAAACGGGTTTGCGGCATAGGGCCGTCTTGAGCGTCAACCAGCAGCAGAACGGAGTCGACCATCGACATTACGCGTTCAACTTCGCCGCCGAAGTCGGCGTGGCCCGGGGTGTCCACGATGTTGATGTGGTAACCGTTCCAGTTGATGGCGGTGTTTTTCGCCAGAATGGTAATACCGCGCTCTTTTTCCTGGTCGTTGGAGTCCATCACGCGCTCGTCGTTGAGCTCGTTGCGCTCCAGGGTGCCGGATTGACGCAGGAGTTTGTCTACCAGGGTGGTTTTACCATGGTCAACGTGGGCAATGATGGCGATGTTGCGTAGATTTTCGATCACTTGTGTATCTCGATCAGAGGATTCGGTGTGCTGACAAGTCTTGGCAGCGATTAACAGTAGCGTCCGTGAAAGCCGTTACAGCTTGACGGTGGCGTCGGGGGGCCGGTGACGCAGGCCACAGGCAAACAGCCCCGGGCACTTAGCTCGGTCGATAAACGCGCACATTGGCATGCCCCTCACTGAGCAAATGGTGGGCATGCAGGCGACTCATCACGCCTTTGTCGCAATACAGCAGGTACTGGCGAGTAGGGTCCAGTTCCTTGAAACGAGCGTTCACTGCATAAAACGGCATCGTTTGTACCTCGATGCCAGCAAGTTCCAGCGGGTCGTCTTCAGCGGCATCCGGGTGACGGATGTCGATGACGATCTGACCGGCCAGCGCTTCGCTGACTTCTTCAATCTGCAAGTCCTGGCCCAATTCGTCGATCACGCGATCGATCGGCACCAGCTTGGCGTTTTCGAGCGCACGCTCGAGCACCGCCATATCGAATTCTTTCTCTTCGTGCTCGACACGGTAGCGCTTGGCGGCGGTCTTCGGATTGACCGAAATGACCCCGCAGTACTCCGGCATGTGCCGGGCGAAATCGGCGGTGCCGATCTCGTTGGCCGTGTCGATGATGTCCTGCTTGTGCGCGACGATCAGTGGACGCAAGACCAGTTTGTCGGTCACGCAATCGATCACTGACAGGTTTGGCAGCGTCTGGCTCGACACCTGGGAGATCGCCTCACCGGTGACGAGGGCCTCGATGTGCAGTCGATCGGCAATCCGGGAGGAAGCGCGCAACATCATACGCTTCAATACTACGCCCATATGACTGTTATCGACTTTGCCGAGAATTTCGCCCAGCACTTCCTCGAATGGCACACTGACAAATAGCACGCGTTGGGAGCTGCCGTACTTCTTCCAGATGAAATGCGCGACTTCCATGACGCCCAGTTCGTGGGCACGTCCGCCCAGGTTGAAGAAGCAGAAATGCGCCATCAGGCCGCGGCGCATGATCTGGTAGGCCGCCACGGTGGAGTCGAAGCCGCCGGACATCAGCACCAGAGTCTGCTCCAGGGCGCCCAGCGGATATCCGCCGATGCCGTTGTGCTGGCTGTGGATCACGAACAACCGTTGGTCGCGAACTTCGATGCGGACTTCGATTTCAGGCTTTTTCAGGTCGATCCCGGCGGCACCGCACTGACGGCGCAACTGGCTGCCGACATATTTCTCGATATCGATCGAGCTGAACGGGTGCTTGCCGGCTCGCTTGCAGCGCACCGAGAAGATCTTGCCGGCCAGTGCATCACCGTAGTGCTGCTTGCACTTTTCAACGATGTCGTCGAAATCACCCAGCGGGTACTCGTCGATCTGCAGGAAGTGCGCGACGCCCGGCATGCAGCTCAGGCGCTCGCCCATCTCCTTCAGGGCCCTGGGGTCGCTGACGCGGGTTTCCAGCTCGAGGTTGTCCCACACACCGTTCACCACCACGGCCGGGTCCAGATCGCGGAGCACGGCACGGATGTTCTTGGCCAATTGGCGGATGAAACGCATCCGTACCGGGCGGCTCTTGATGGTGATCTCGGGGAAGACTTTTACGATTAATTTCATGGAAACAGCGCGCGCAGGGCCTGCCGAAAAAGGGGGGCGCGGATTATAGCGGAAATTGCTCAAGGTTTAACCAGTTAATGTGCAGAAGGTTTTGCGCGCACCAAAACGGGTCATTTATTCATTTTGACGCCACATTACGGGGCGGTATTTTCGCCTTTAAAGCGCATTAATGGCTGATAAGCGTGTTTTTGGGGCAAAAAACCCATGCTGGGGCACTGGCATGCAATTTGCTCCCTTGTGAGGCAGGTTGCCTTGGCAGAGTATTCGCGCCGGCATCACCCACATTTAAGGGCATCCACTACTAGCCCGAAGCCACCCGGAGGACACTATGTCGAAGTCGGTTCAACTCATCAAAGATCATGACGTCAAATGGATTGATCTGCGCTTCACGGACACCAAAGGCACTCAGCACCACGTGACCATGCCGGCTCGCGATGCGCTGGATGACGACTTCTTCGAAGTCGGCAAAATGTTCGACGGTTCCTCCATCGCTGGCTGGAAAGGCATCGAAGCCTCCGACATGATCCTGATGCCGGACGACTCCACCGCAGTTCTCGATCCGTTCACCGAAGAACCGACCCTGATCCTGGTCTGCGACATCATCGAGCCTTCGAGCATGCAAGGCTACGACCGCGACCCACGTGCGATCGCCAAGCGCGCCGAAGAGCACCTGAAAGCCACCGGTATCGGTGACACCGTATTCGCAGGTCCAGAGCCAGAGTTCTTCATCTTTGACCAGGTGAAGTTCAAGTCCGACATTTCCGGTTCCATGTTCAAGATCTACTCCGAACAAGGTTCCTGGATGTCCGACCAGGACATCGAAGGCGGCAACAAGGGCCACCGTCCAGGCGTCAAAGGCGGCTACTTCCCGGTTCCACCGTTCGACCACGACCACGAAATCCGTACCTCCATGTGCAACGCACTGGAAGAAATGGGCCTGACCGTCGAAGTTCACCACCACGAAGTGGCAACTGCCGGCCAGAACGAAATCGGCGTCAAGTTCAACACTCTGGTGAAGAAAGCCGACGAAACCCAAACCCTGAAGTACGTCGTGCACAACGTTGCCGATGCCTACGGCCGCACCGCGACCTTCATGCCTAAGCCTCTGTACGGCGACAACGGCTCGGGCATGCACGTGCACATGTCCATCTGGAAAGATGGCAAGAACACCTTCGCAGGCGAAGGCTATGCCGGCCTGTCGGACACCGCTCTGTACTTCATCGGCGGCATCATCAAGCACGGTAAGGCCCTGAACGGCTTCACCAACCCGGCGACCAACTCCTACAAGCGTCTGGTTCCAGGCTTCGAAGCACCAGTGATGCTGGCCTACTCGGCTCGCAACCGTTCCGCTTCGATCCGCATTCCTTACGTGTCGAGCCCTAAAGCTCGCCGTATCGAAGCACGCTTCCCGGATCCGGCTGCCAACCCGTACCTGTGCTTCGCCGCACTGTTGATGGCTGGCCTGGATGGCATCCAGAACAAGATCCACCCTGGCGACGCTGCTGACAAAAACCTGTACGACCTGCCGCCTGAAGAGGCGAAAGAGATTCCACAAGTTTGCGGCAGCCTGAAAGAAGCCCTGGAAGAGCTGGACAAAGGTCGTGCGTTCCTGACCAAAGGCGGCGTTTTCAGCGACGACTTCATCGACGCTTACATTGCTCTGAAAAGCGAAGAAGAAATCAAAGTACGTACCTTCGTACACCCACTGGAATACGAGCTGTACTACAGCTGCTGATCCGGTAGCGCTGCAGCACGCGGCGTGACAAAAAGAGGCCTCCTTCGGGAGGCCTTTTTATTGCCCGGATGTTTAGCAACTTGGGTTAACCGCCCTGCCTGACCTATGCTGCAACCCAACGCTTTCGCTTCCGGTCGATTCCATGGGTCGTGGTTTTCTGTTCATCCTGCTGCTGATCGCCCTGCCCGCCATGGCGCAGATCTACAAATACACAGACGCCAACGGCGCCACTGCGTACAGCAATCAACCGCCTGACGGCACCAGCGCCCAACCGGTCGACTTGCCACCCCTCAACAGCATTGAGCGTCAGCCTCCCGGTGAAGCCGCGCCTGTTGCTGAAGCCGCCGCGAATGAGCAACCCCAAAAGCCCTATGAAGTGCTGGAGCTGACCGGCCTGCCCAATACCGAAGCTCTGCGCGCCAACAATGGCACCTTCACGATAAACGTACTGATCAAGCCGCGCCTGCAAGCCCCCCACCTGATGCGCCTGCTGCTGGACGGCCAGCCCTACGGTCAGCCAGTCAATGTGCCGATCCTGCAACTGGTGAACATCGATCGCGGTGAGCATCGCCTCGCCGTGCAAGTGATCGATGGCGAAAACGTTGTGCAGCAGAGCCTCACCACAACCTTCAGCGTGCAACGAGTGCACATGCCTTGAAGGCCTGGCTACTGATCGCCTGCTTCATTGCGCTGCCCACGTCGGCGCAGGTCTTTACTTATATTGACCCCCAAGGCAATCGGGTTTTCACCGACCAGCCCGAACCCGGCAACGCCACGCGTATACCGCAGGTAAATAGCAATCGAATGGCCGCTAGCCCAACCCGTGCAGCACCGTCAAATGCAGAAGACAGTCCCGAAGTACAAGCGCCGTTCCACTATGACCTGTTGCGCATCCTGGTTCCGGAACCCGACGCGACCATCCGCAGCAACGTCGGTGAAATCATCGTCAGTGCCACCAACGAACCCACCCTGCAACCCGGTCACCGCTACCGTTTACTGCTCGACGGCCAGCCCACCGCTGAACCCGGCCTGAGCCCGGTGTTCCCGTTGAGCAACATCGATCGCGGCAGCCATACCCTGTCCGTGGAAATCCTCAATGAGCAGGGGCGCATCATCGAACGCACCGCCAGCCAACCCTTCCATATGCAGCGCACGTCTCTCGCCCAGAAGCGCAAGATCAAACCCTGCACCTTCGATGACTACGGCCAACGGCCGGAATGCCCGCCCGGCGACAAACCCGCCGAAGAAAAAAATCCTTTCCTGCGAATTTTTTAACCTCATTCAGGTTTGCGCACTATATTGGTGCAACCGCTTGCACCGTACTCACATTCCAACCCATTTTGGTTCGAAATTACCCGTGAACGCCGGCAGAACGCCATGCAAGCGAGCGTCATACGCCCGTTTCAGGCCTTTGGCGCTTCTTTTCGGAGCCTTGGTTTGGTTTTTGCATTTTCCCCGTATCAACGCTTGTTTCTTGCGCATGCTCCGCCCCAAAAGAGGTCCCGATGACCATTAGCGACGCACTCCACCGTTTGCTACTCGACAACCTCACCACCGCCACCATTCTGCTCGATGCCGAACTGCGCCTCGAGTACATGAACCCGGCGGCGGAGATGCTGCTGGCCATCAGCGGCCAGCGCAGCCATGGGCAGTTCATCAGTGAACTGTTTACCGAATCGACTGAAGCGCTGAACTCCTTGCGCCAGGCTGTCGAACAGGCCCACCCGTTCACCAAGCGCGAAGCCATGCTCACCGCCCTGACCGGCCAGACCCTGACCGTCGACTACGCGGTAACGCCGATTCTGAGCAACGGCGACACGATGCTGCTGCTTGAAGTCCACCCGCGTGACCGCTTGCTGCGGATCACCAAGGAAGAAGCACAGCTTTCCAAGCAGGAGACCAGCAAGATGCTGGTGCGCGGGCTCGCCCATGAAATCAAGAACCCCTTGGGCGGGATTCGTGGCGCGGCGCAATTGCTGGCCCGGGAACTGCCGGAAGAAAGCCTGCGCGACTACACCAACGTCATCATCGAAGAAGCCGACCGGCTGCGTAACCTGGTCGATCGCATGCTCGGCTCCAACAAGCTGCCGTCACTGGCCCTGTGCAATGTCCACGAAGTGCTGGAGCGCGTCTGCCAACTGGTGGAAGCCGAAAGCCAGGGTTGCATCACGCTGGTGCGCGACTACGACCCAAGCATTCCCGACGTATTGATCGACCGCGAACAGATGATTCAGGCCGTACTGAACATCGTGCGTAACGCGATGCAGGCCATCAGCAGCCAGAACGAGCTGCGCCTGGGCCGAATCAGCCTGCGCAGCCGTACCATGCGCCAGTTCACCATCGGCCATGTGCGCCATCGCCTGGTAACCAAGATCGAGATCATCGACAACGGTCCGGGCATCCCTGCGGAACTTCAGGAAACCATCTTCTTTCCCATGGTCAGCGGACGCCCGGACGGTACCGGGCTCGGCCTGGCCATTACCCAGAACATCATCAGCCAGCACCAGGGCCTGATCGAATGTGACAGCCACCCCGGCCACACCACTTTCTCGATCTTTCTGCCACTGGAACAAGGAGCCACATCGACATGAGCCGTAGTGAAACCGTGTGGATCGTCGATGACGACCGTTCTATCCGTTGGGTCCTGGAAAAAGCCTTGCAACAGGAGGGCATGACCACGCAGAGCTTCGACAGCGCCGATGGTGTGATGAGCCGCCTGGCGCGCCAGCAACCGGACGTGATCATTTCCGACATCCGCATGCCCGGCGCCAGCGGCCTGGACCTTCTGGCGCGGATTCGCGAGCAGCATCCACGGCTGCCGGTCATCATCATGACCGCTCACTCCGATCTGGACAGCGCTGTCGCGTCCTATCAGGGCGGCGCCTTCGAATACCTGCCCAAGCCGTTCGATGTCGATGAAGCGGTTTCCCTGGTCAAGCGCGCCAACCAGCACGCCCAGGAGCAGCAAGGCCTGGAAGTCGCCCCGACACTGACCCGCACCCCGGAAATCATCGGCGAGGCGCCGGCGATGCAGGAGGTGTTTCGCGCCATCGGCCGCCTGAGCCACTCCAACATCACCGTGCTGATCAATGGCGAATCTGGTACCGGTAAGGAGCTGGTGGCCCACGCCCTGCACCGTCACAGCCCGCGCGCCGCTTCGCCTTTCATCGCGCTGAACATGGCGGCGATCCCCAAGGACCTGATGGAATCCGAACTGTTCGGCCACGAGAAAGGCGCGTTCACCGGCGCGGCCAACCTGCGTCGCGGGCGTTTCGAACAGGCGGACGGCGGCACGCTGTTCCTCGATGAAATCGGCGACATGCCCGCCGACACCCAGACCCGCCTGCTGCGGGTGCTGGCCGATGGCGAGTTCTACCGCGTCGGCGGCCATGTGCCGGTGAAGGTCGATGTGCGCATCATCGCCGCGACTCACCAAAACCTGGAAACCCTGGTGCATGCCGGGAAATTCCGCGAGGACTTGTTCCATCGCCTCAACGTGATCCGCATTCATATCCCGCGCCTGTCGGATCGTCGCGAAGACATCCCGACCCTGGCCAAGCACTTCCTCAGCCGCGCAGCCCAGGAGCTGGCAGTCGAGCCCAAGCTGCTGAAAAGCGAAACCGAGGAATACCTGAAGAACCTGCCGTGGCCCGGCAACGTGCGCCAACTGGAGAACACCTGTCGCTGGATCACGGTCATGGCTTCGGGTCGCGAAGTGCACATCGGCGACCTGCCGCCGGAGTTGCTGAGCCTGCCGCAGGATTCGGCACCGGTCACCAACTGGGAGCAAGCCCTGCGCCAATGGGCCGACCAGGCGTTGGCCCGCGGTCAATCGAGCCTGCTCGACAGCGCCGTGCCGGCCTTCGAGCGGATCATGATCGAGACCGCCCTCAAACATACCGCCGGTCGCCGCCGCGATGCCGCCGTTTTGCTGGGTTGGGGGCGTAATACCCTGACACGCAAGATCAAGGAGTTGGGGATGAAGGTGGATGGCGGGGATGATGATGAGGGGGATGAAGGTTAAGTTCGGCTTCGGTATTTAGTCGTCAGTGAAAAGATCGCAGCCTTCGGCAGCTCCTACAGGTGCCGGAGGCTGCGATCTTTTTTTGCCCGGCGTGCACCGACTGGATGCACCGTGAACCGCAATCGCGCACGGCGACCGATTCCGAGTCCCGCCAACGTTCACAATCGAATCCCTATCGAAAAAACACGAAAGCCCCGGATTACGGGGCTTTCGACGTTTATACGTGGGTTTCTGTTTCAACTTGTTAAAACCTGGCACGCCCTCTGCAATAACCCTTTCAAGTGATTCAGATCACCGACCCGGTTTCGGGGACCTTGGTACAGGCAGGCCGGGGATTCCCCTCTTTACACCGGGCTCACACCGCAGCCGCGACGAGCCCAGCCGTTTTGGGGCCCTTGATACAGGCAGGTCAGGGGTTCCTTCTTTACACCAGGCTCACACCGCACTCGCGACGAGCCTCCCGTTTCGGGAACCTTGGTACAGGCAGGCCGGGGATTCCCTCTTTTATTGCTCCCGGAGATGGATCTCCAGCCGCCAGCGGTCATCGACCTCGCTACCGGCCCACTCGCCCTGCAAGGGCCGGGCCGCCACCAGCGTCAGCAGCAACCCTCCATCACTCAAACGTACCCGCCAGTTCACATCCTTGCCGCCAAGCTTGAGCTGGCCTTTCTGCGCCTGGCCCTCGGCGCCAAACAGCAGCGCGACACTGCCGTCGACGATTTCGCCATGGACCTTGGGTTCGTTGTTGAACCACACCACCAGCCCGTCGCCCGTCACCTCTACCTGCTGCAACTGACTCGGGTCTGGCGTGGTCAGGCGACCGATCATCAGGCCGATCATCATCCCGACGATCGCCAGCGAACCCATCACCTGCAGGAATAGTTTCGAATGCACGCCTGCTTGCGGCGTAGAATGCGCGTCATCTTTACCTTCGGAGCCGTGCATGTTTCACGTCATCCTTTTCCAACCAGAAATTCCGCCGAATACCGGCAACGTTATCAGGCTGTGCGCCAACAGTGGCTGCCACCTGCATTTGATCGAGCCGCTGGGCTTTGAGATGGACGACAAGCGCCTGCGCCGCGCCGGCCTCGACTACCACGAGTATGCCACCCTGCAACGTCACGCCGACCTCGCCAGCTGCCTGGAAAGCCTCGGTCATCCACGCCTGTTCGCCTTCACCACCAAGGGCTCGCGGCCATTCCACGATGCCAGCTTCGCCCCTGGCGATGCGTTCCTGTTCGGCCCGGAAAGCCGGGGCTTGCCCGCCGAGGTCCTGGACGCCCTGCCCCCTGAGCAACGCCTGCGCCTGCCAATGCGCGAAGGCTGCCGCAGCCTGAACCTGTCGAACACCGTGGCGGTGGCCGTGTACGAAGCCTGGCGCCAGAACGACTTCAAGTAACACCACGACCCAATGTAGGAGCTGCCGAAGGCTGCGATCTTTTGATCTTGATTTTTAAGATCAAAAGATCGCAGCCTTCGGCAGCTCCTACAGGGGGCAGTGCATCCAGCGGTTTCGTTTGCTCCATGAAAAAAGCGCCTTCAGAGGCGCTTTTTTCATGGAGCAAACGAAGCTTTTACTGAACGGTCGGCGTCTCGCCGGCAGCCTGCATGCGTTGCAGCTCTTGTGCGTACAGCGCATCGAAGTTCACCGGGGCCAGCATCAGTGCCGGGAACGAACCGCGGGTCACCAGGCTGTCCAGGGTTTCGCGAGCGTACGGGAACAGGATGTTCGGGCAGAACGCACCCAGGGTGTGGCTCATCGAAGCATCGTCCAGGTTCTTGATCAGGAAGATACCGGCCTGCTGCACTTCAGCGATGAACGCCACTTCGTCACCGTTTTTCACGGTAACCGACAGGGTCAGCACGACTTCGTGGAAGTCCGACTCCAGTGCCTTTTGGCGGGTGTTCAGATCCAGGGCGACGCTCGGCTCCCACTGCTGGCGGAAGATCGCCGGGCTTTTTGGAGCTTCGAAGGACAGGTCACGCACATAAATGCGCTGCAAGGAGAATTGCGGTGCAGTTTCTTCTTCGTTCGCAGCAGTGTTCTGTTGGTCAGTCATCGCAGATCCTTCTTGATCCAGGGTTCTTTTAGGTTTGCTTGTTTGGGGTATTGCCGTCAGGCCCTGAGCAGCGCGTCGAGCTTGCCGGCGCGCTCCAGGGCGAACAAATCATCACAACCGCCCACGTGGGTACTGCCGATCCAGATTTGCGGTACGGACGTACGTCCGGCCTTCTGGGCCATCGCAGCGCGCACCTGCGGCTTGCCATCGACCTTGATCTCTTCGAAGGCCACGCCTTTGTTCTCGAGCAAGTATTTGGCTCGCGAGCAGTAAGGGCAGTAATCGCTGGAATAGACGACGACGTTGCTCATATCACTTCACCAGCGGCAGATTGTCGGCTTTCCAGCTGGAGATACCGCCGGACAGCTTGGCGGCGGTGAAGCCGGATTTCATCAATTCGCGGGCGTGGGTGCCGGCGGTCTGGCCCATGGCATCGACCAGGATGATGGTCTTGGCCTTGTGCTTTTCCAGCTCGCCAACGCGGGCGATCAGTTTGTCCTGGGGAATGTTCAGCGCGCCGACAATGTGACCGGCGGCGAAATCCTTGGTTGGACGAATGTCGATCACCACGCCTGCGTCCTTGTTGACCAAACCGGTCAGTTCGCCAGTGCTCAGGCTACGGCCGCCGCCCTGCATTTGATAGGCAATCAGCAACGCCAGCAGTACGACGAAGATACCGACGAGAATGTAGTGGTTAGTGGCGAATTCAATCAGGTGAGCAACCATCGAAGGAGGTTCCAGGGCGTTAAAATGTCGGCCAGTATACACAGCCACTATGGTGGGCCAAACCCCGTCCGGCGGTGACGCGGCCGGAACTTCGCTTTAAACTGCGACTCCCTTTTCCATCGCCCCTTTTTACTTGAGCCAGAGCGAATTCCATGACTACCACGCCTAAACCTTTGGTCCTGATGATTCTCGACGGCTTCGGTCACAGCGACAACCCCGAATCCAATGCCATTTTCGCGGCGAAGAAGCCTGTACTGGATCGTCTGTGGGCCACCGTGCCAAACGGCCTGATCTCGGGCAGCGGCATGGACGTCGGTCTGCCGGACGGCCAGATGGGCAACTCCGAAGTCGGCCACATGAACCTGGGCGCCGGCCGCGTGGTGTACCAGGACTTCACTCGCGTCACCAAATCGATCCGCGACGGTGAATTCTTCGAGAACCCGACCATCTGCGCCGCCGTGGATAAAGCCGTCGCTGCCGGCAAAGCCGTGCATTTCATGGGCCTGCTGTCCGATGGCGGCGTGCATAGCCACCAGGATCACCTGGTCGCCATGGCCGAACTGGCCTTCAAGCGCGGTGCTCAAAACATCTATCTGCACGCCTTCCTCGACGGCCGCGATACCCCGCCGAAAAGCGCGCAGTCGTCGATCGAACTGCTCGACGCGACCTTCCAGGCCCTGGGCAAAGGCCGGATCGCCAGCCTGATCGGCCGTTACTACGCCATGGACCGCGACAACCGTTGGGACCGCGTGTCCCAGGCCTACAACCTGATTGTCGATGGCCAGGGCGAATTCAACGCCGCCACCGCCCAGGAAGGCCTGCAAGCAGCCTACGAGCGCGGCGAGAGCGACGAATTCGTCAAAGCCACCTCCATCGGTGAGCCGGTAAAAGTCGAAGACGGCGATGCCGTGGTGTTCATGAACTTCCGCGCCGACCGCGCCCGCGAGCTGACTCGTGTGTTCGTCGAAGACAACTTCAGTGAGTTCGAGCGTGCCCGCCAGCCGAAACTGGCCGGTTTCGTCATGCTGACCCAATACGCCGCGAGCATCCCTGCGCCGTCGGCCTTCGCTGCCGGCAGCCTGGAAAACGTGCTGGGCGACTACCTGGCGAAAAACGGCAAGACCCAGCTGCGCATCGCCGAAACCGAAAAATACGCCCACGTGACCTTCTTCTTCTCCGGCGGTCGCGAAGAACCGTTCCCGGGCGAAGAACGCATCCTGATTCCGTCGCCGAAAGTCGCCACCTATGACTTGCAGCCGGAAATGAGTGCGCCGGAAGTCACCGACCGCATCGTCGACGCCATCGAAAACCAGCGTTACGACGTGATCGTGGTCAACTACGCCAACGGCGACATGGTCGGCCACAGCGGCGTGTTCGAAGCGGCGGTCAAGGCGGTTGAATGCCTTGACCAGTGCGTGGGCCGCATCGTCGATGCCCTGGAAAAAGTCGGTGGCGAAGCCTTGATCACCGCCGACCACGGCAACGTCGAGCAAATGTCCGATGCAACCACCGGCCAGGCGCACACTGCGCACACCAGCGAGCCGGTGCCGTTCATCTATGTCGGCAAGCGCGACTTGAAAGTCCGCGAAGGTGGCGTGCTGGCGGACGTGGCGCCAACCATGCTGAAGTTGCTGGGCCTTGAGCAACCGGCGGAAATGACCGGGAGTTCGATTCTGGTATAACCGGGCCACTCAAACACCGCAAAACCAAAGTGGGAGCGGGCTTGCTCGCGAAGGCATTGTGCCAGTCGACATTAATGTTGCCTGACACGCCGCTTTCGCGAGCAAGCCCGCTCCCACATTGGTTTGGGGTGTTTTCAAGGGCAACTTCGCTCCAGTTATCACACAGTCAGAAATGGGCATTTTTTTTGCCGCCCATGGCGGGCATACTAGGCCGTCCCTTTCCCTGGTGCCGCCCGCCCCTATGCTTCGCGTCCTGATAGCCCTAGCCCTGACATGCCTGCTCCAACCGGCCTTTGCTGACGAGCGCGCAGACACCCAACAACAGTTGGACGCCACGCGTCAGGACATTGCCGAGCTGAAGAAGCTGCTGGGCAAGCTGCAGGAAGAAAAATCCGGCGTGCAGAAAGAGCTCAAGGGCACCGAAACCGAAATGGGCAAGCTCGAGAAGCAGGTCGAAGCCCTGCAAAAAGAGCTGAAGAAAAGCGAAGCCGAGCTGCAGCGACTCGATGCAGAGAAAAAAAAACTCCAGAGCGCGCGCATTGAACAGCAACGACTGATCGCCATTCAGGCCCGCGCGGCCTACCAGAACGGTCGCCAGGAATACCTCAAGCTGCTGCTCAACCAGCAGAATCCGGAAAGATTCGCCCGCACCCTCACCTATTACGACTACCTGAGCCAGGCTCGCCTGGAGCAGTTGAAGAACTTCAACGAAACCCTGCGCCAACTGTCCAATGTCGAGAAAGACATCGCCATGCAGCAGGCGCAACTGCTGGTGCAGCAAAGCAGCCTCGACACCCAGCGTGACGAGCTCGAGAAAGTCCGCAAGGAGCGCCAGCAAGTCCTGGCCAAGCTCAATGACGACGTAAAGGCTCGCGATCAGAAACTGGCGGCGCGCGAGCAGGATCAGGCAGACCTGTCTAAAGTCCTTAAAACCATTGAAGAAACCCTGGCCCGCCAGGCCCGTGAGGCAGAAGAAGCGCGACAGAAAGCGCTGATTGCCCAGCAGGAAGCCGAAAAAAAGCGTTTACGTGAGGCCCAGGCGCAGGCAGATGCCAGCGATGACGCCCCACGCAAACCGGTCAAATCGACTCCCGGCGCACTGGTTTCCAGTTCCGGCGAGACCTTTGGTGGCCCGTTTGCGTCAACCCGCGGCAAACTCCCCTGGCCTGTCGATGGTCGACTGCTGGCGCGCTACGGTGAAAGCCGTGGCGACGACGCCCGGACCAAGTGGGATGGCGTGATGATCGGCGCGTCTGCCGGCAGCACCGTGCATGCGGTGCATGGTGGTCGCGTAGTGTTTGCCGACTGGCTGCGAGGCGCCGGGTTGCTGGTGATCCTCGACCACGGCAACGGTTTTTTGAGTCTTTATGGTCACAACCAGACGCTGCTCAAGTCTGCGGGTGATGTGGTTAAAGCCGGCGAGTCCATCTCCACTGTCGGCAACAGTGGCGGGCAGGACACGCCAGCGCTGTATTTTGCTATTCGTCAGCAGGGTCACCCGAGTGATCCGGCGCAATGGTGCCGCGCGCAAGGATAAGCGCGTTACCTAATTCAGGAGTTTGTTAGACATGCTGCATTTGTCCCGCCTTACCTCGCTGGCCCTGACGATCGCCCTGGTGATCGGCGCGCCTCTGGCGTTTGCCGCTCAACCGGCCCCGGCGGTTGCGCCTGCGGGCACTGCTGCGACCACCAAGGCGCCACTGCCGCTGGATGAGTTGCGCACCTTTGCCGAGGTGATGGACCGGATCAAGGCCGCTTATGTCGAACCGGTGGACGACAAGACCCTGCTGGAAAACGCCATCAAGGGCATGCTCAGCAACCTCGACCCGCATTCGGCTTACCTCGGCCCTGAAGATTTCGCCGAGTTGCAGGAAAGCACCAGCGGCGAATTCGGCGGCCTGGGCATCGAAGTCGGCGCCGAAGACGGCTTCATCAAGGTGGTGTCGCCGATTGACGACACCCCGGCTTCCAAGGCCGGTATTCAGGCCGGCGACTTCATCGTCAAGATCAACGGCCAGCCCACCCGCGGCCAGAGCATGACCGAAGCCGTCGACAAGATGCGCGGCAAGATCGGCCAGAAAATCACCCTGACCCTGGTGCGCGACGGCGGCACGCCGTTCGACGTGACCCTGTCCCGCGCCGTCATCCAGGTCAAGAGCGTGAAGAGCCAGCTGCTGGAATCGGGCTACGGCTACATCCGCATCACCCAGTTCCAGGTCAAGACCGGTGAAGAGGTTTCCAAGGCGCTGGCCAAGTTGCGCAAGGAGAACGGCAAGAAGCTCAACGGCATCATCCTCGACCTGCGCAACAACCCGGGTGGCGTGCTGCAGGCGGCGGTGGAGGTGGTCGACCACTTCATCACCAAGGGCCTGATCGTCTACACCAAGGGCCGCATCGCCAACTCCGAGCTGCGTTTCTCGGCCACCGGCAAGGACGAAAGCGAAGCCGTGCCAATGGTCGTGCTGATCAACGGCGGCAGCGCCTCGGCATCGGAAATTGTCGCTGGCGCCCTGCAGGACCAGAAACGCGCCGTGGTGATGGGCACCACCAGTTTCGGCAAGGGCTCGGTGCAAACCGTGCTGCCGCTGAACAATGACCGCGCATTGAAGATCACCACGGCGCTGTATTACACGCCGAACGGCCGCTCCATCCAGGCCCAGGGCATCGTCCCGGACATCGAAGTGCGCAAGGCCAAGATCACCAGCGAGCAGGACAACGACTACTTCAAGGAAGCCGACTTGCAGGGTCACCTGGGCAACGGCAACGGCGGTGCGGACAAACCGACCGGCTCCAGCAAGGCCAAGCCGATGCCACAGGACGATGATTACCAACTGGCCCAGGCCCTGAGCCTGCTCAAAGGGCTGAGCATCACGTCCGGCCGTTGAGGATGCGCCTGCGGTACATTCTCGGTCTGCTTTGCTGTCTGGCGGGTGTTGTTCACGCAACACCCGCCGCGACCACCCCGCAAAAAGCCTACCTGACCCTGATCATCGATGACCTGGGGCAGAATCTGCCCCGGGATCGCCGCGTATTGGCCCTGCCCGGCCCGGTGACCACGGCTATCATGCCCGACACGCCTCACGCTACCGAATTCGCCCGCGAAGCCCATCGCGCCGGCAAGATCGTCATTCTGCACATGCCCATGGACCCGGCCACCGGACCGTTCGCCTGGCATCCCGAATTGCCTGTCGAAGAGCTGGAAAAGCGCCTGAACGCCGCCTTCAAAAGGGTCCCGTACACCAGCGGCATCAACAATCACATGGGCAGCCGCATGACCGCACAACCCGCGGCCATGGCCTGGTTGATGGCAGACTTGCAACAACGGCACAAATTCTTCGTCGACAGCCGCACCAGCGCCCGGACCGTGGCCGCGGCCGAAGCGCAAAAGATCGGTCTGGCCAGCGTTTCGCGGGATGTTTTTCTCGACGATGAACGGACCGAAGCAGCAATCTTCGGCCAGTTGCAGACAGCGATCAGCCTCGCGTGCAAGCAGGGTTCGGCGGTGATGATCGGGCATCCGTATCCACAGACGCTCGCGGTGCTGGAGCGGGAGTTGCCGAAGCTGAAGGCTCAGGGAATTGAGTGGATCGATATCAGGCAGATGATCAGTGTGCGCGGGAATCGGGCGACTGCGGCGCATGGGAAGGATGGGGTGTACCGCTAAAAGATCGCAGCCTGCGGCAGCTCCTACATGGAGCTGCCGAAGGCTGCGATCTTTTGATTTACCCTACAAATACCGCGCCATGATCTCGTCGACCTTGCCTTCCTTGCGCATCTGGTCCAGCGCCGTCTGGAGCTTGGCCACCGTCTCGTCCGGCACGTCCTTGTTCAGTGCCAGGTACAGCTCGGCACTGTTGAAACGCAGTACGGTTTTCAACCCGTTGACCCCTTCCTGACGCGCCAGGTAGCGCCCGGCCGGGTCACCGGTGGCCCACAGATCGATCTGCCCGTTGACCAGTTTTTTCGCGTTGTCCTGATCGCGCAGTACAACAATCGGATTGAGCCCCTGCTTGGCCAGCGTCTCGGCAATCGCGTCGCCCTTGTAGGCGCCGATCTTGTACTTGCGCGCGTCATTCAAGGTTTCGAGGGTGATCTTGCTGTCAGCCTTTGCCAGCATGATCCAGTCGTCCGGACCGATTGGACCGACCCATTTGAACAGCTTCTCGCGATCCGGCAACCGCGCCATGACGAACACGCCATAGCCGGGTTTTTCCAAGGTGAGCTTGTAGATTCGCTCCCAAGGGAAACGCAGCGTCAGGCTGTAGGTAATGTTGGCGCGCTTGAATATCTCGCGGACGATATCGGTGGCAATGCCATCGATGTTCTCGTCCTGAGCGAAGTTCTTGCCATTCTTCGCCATGTTGTAGGGCGGGAAGTTTTCAGTCAGCAACACCATGTCGGCATCGGGACTGTCTTTTGCGTGGGCTCCGCTGATGAACAACAGAGAAGCGCTGGCAAGGACGAGAAGAAAGCGTTTAAGCATGTCTGGCTACCGAAATCCATGGCGTACCCAAGAGTGCCTTGGGCACGCCATGATGTCCACTGGCCTGCATTGGTTTATTCAGCGCATCACAATTCCGCGATGGGCCATATAAGCCTTGGCTTCCTGCACGGTGTATTCGCCGAAGTGGAAAATACTCGCCGCCAGAACCGCGCTGGCGTGACCTTCGATAATGCCGTCGGCCAGGTGTTGCAGGTTGCCGACGCCACCGGAAGCAATCACCGGAATACCCAGCGCATCGCTGATGGCGCGGGTGACGCCCAGGTCGAAACCGTTTTTCATGCCGTCCTGGTCCATGCTGGTCAGCAGGATCTCGCCGGCACCCAGGCCTTCCATTTTTTTCGCCCACTCAACGGCGTCGAGGCCGGTTGGCTTGCGCCCGCCATGGGTGAAGATTTCCCAGCGCGGGGTTTCGCCCGGCCCGGAAACCTTCTTCGCGTCGATCGCAACCACGATGCATTGCGAACCGAAATGCTGCGCGGCTTCGCCGACGAACTCAGGGTTGAACACCGCAGCGGTGTTGATCGAAACCTTGTCCGCGCCGGCATTGAGCAGGTTGCGGATGTCCTGCACGGTGCGCACGCCACCGCCCACGGTCAGTGGGATGAACACCTGGCTGGCCATGCGCTCGACGGTGTGCAGCGTGGTGTCGCGGCCATCGACGCTGGCAGTGATGTCGAGAAAGGTAATCTCGTCGGCGCCCTGCTCGTCATAGCGACGGGCGATTTCCACCGGGTCGCCGGCGTCGCGGATGTTTTCGAATTTCACACCCTTGACCACCCGGCCGTTGTCCACGTCCAGGCAAGGGATGATGCGTTTGGCCAGCGCCATGATCAGTCCTCAGCCTTTGTACGAATCGCAGAAAGCTTGCGCTTCGGCGACATCAAGGGTGCCTTCGTAAATCGCACGGCCGGTAATGGCGCCGATAATGCCCGGCGCCTTGGCGTCGAGCAGGGTCTTGATGTCGCCCAGGTTGTGGATGCCGCCGGAAGCGATCACCGGGATCTTCGTTGCAGCAGCCAGCGCAGCGGTGAACGGTACGTTGCAGCCCTGCATCATGCCGTCTTTGGCGATGTCGGTATAAACGATCGCGGAAACGCCGTCGGCTTCGAACTGCTTGGCCAGGTCGATCACCTGAATGGTGCTGATTTCAGCCCAGCCATCGGTGGCGACGAAGCCGTCTTTGGCGTCCAGGCCGACAATCACCTTGCCCGGGAATGCGCGGCAGGCTTCGGCAACGAAGGCCGGATCTTTCACGGCCTTGGTGCCGATGATCACGTAGCTAACGCCCGCTTTCACGTAGTGCTCGATGGTTTCCAGGGAGCGGATACCGCCGCCGATCTGGATCGGCAGGTTCGGATAACGCTTGGCGATGGCGGTGACCACTTCGCCATTGACCGGCTGGCCTTCGAACGCGCCGTTCAGGTCGACCAGATGCAGACGGCGGCAACCGCCCTCCACCCACTTGGCAGCCATGCTCACCGGGTCATCGGAGAACACTGTGGAATCTTCCATGCGGCCCTGGCGCAGACGAACACAGGCACCGTCTTTAAGATCGATAGCGGGAATAATCAGCATCTGGCAAACCTTCAAATTTGAATGTTCAGCTTGGCTCGGAAATCAGTTTTTCTCGAGCGCCCACAGGTCGCTTTCGATGCTTTCGAACCTCTCTTTGAGGTGCGCCTGCACATCGAAAATCGCCCTGTTGTAATAGTGCGGAGCAATTTCACGGGTAAACAGCTCAAGAATCTCCGCCGCCTCGAACGAGCCGAGGTCGAGTTCAAAGCGGTCTTCCATGAAACGCTTGATCTTGCGATTGGCCTCGCTCTCCTGCTCGGGAGTGAGGGTCAGAATCGGCGGTTTCTTCTTGACGGCCATTTACCAGCGACCGTCCCACGCAGCGAAGTTCTGCAGCAACTGCAGGCCATGGGTATGGCTTTTCTCCGGGTGGAACTGCACGGCGAAACGCGAGCCTTCGGCCAGCGCCGCAGCGAAATCGACACCGTAGTGACCGCCACCCACCACCTGCCGCGCGTTGGCGGCGGCGATGTAGTAGCTGTGCACGAAGTAGAAACGCGCCAGGTCCGGAATGTCGTGCCACAGCGGGTGACTGACCTTCTGCTTCACTTCGTTCCAGCCCATGTGCGGGACTTTCAGGTGTTCGCCGTCTTCGACCAGATCCTTGCCGAAGAACTTCACCGCGCCCGGGAACAGGCCGATGCAGTCGACGCCATCGTTCTCTTCGCTGGTGTCGAGCAAGGCTTGCATGCCGACACAGATGCCGAGGAACGGACGGTCCTGGCTGACTTCACGCACCAGCGAATCGAAACCGAGACGACGGATCTCCGCCATGCAATCGCGAATCGCGCCAACGCCGGGGAAAACCACCCGGTCGGCTTCGCGAATAACGTTGGCATCGCTGGTGATCAGCACCTTGCCGGCACCGACGTGCTCAAGGGCCTTGGCCACCGAGTGCAGGTTGCCCATGCCGTAATCGATAACCGCGACTGTCTGCATTACAGGACGCCCTTGGTCGAAGGCATTTGCCCGGCCATGCGGTCATCAAGTTCGACGGCCATGCGCAGGGCGCGACCGAAAGCCTTGAACACGGTTTCGATCTGGTGGTGGGTGTTGTGCCCACGCAGATTGTCGATGTGCAAGGTGACGTTGGCGTGGTTGACGAAGCCCTGGAAGAATTCCTGGAACAGGTCAACGTCGAAGCCACCGACGGTGGCACGGGTGTAGGGAACATGCATCTGCAGGCCTGGACGGCCGGAGAAATCGATCACCACGCGCGACAGCGCTTCATCGAGCGGCACGTAGGCGTGACCGTAGCGACGGATGCCTTTCTTGTCGCCGATGGCTTTGGTGAAGGCCTGGCCGAGGGTGATACCGACGTCTTCCACCGTGTGGTGGTCATCGATATGCAGGTCGCCCTTGCTGACAATATCCAGGTCGATCAGCCCGTGACGGGCGATCTGGTCCAGCATGTGCTCAAGAAAAGGTACACCGATATCGAATCGGGCCTTTCCGGTGCCATCGAGGTTGATCGAGGCTTTGATCTGGGTTTCCAGAGTGTCGCGCTCGACAGACGCCTTACGTTCGGCCATCACCAGCTCCGCAAAATCATTGGGCGAAAAAGGCAGCCATTATAGGCGTGCGGGCGCCAAACAGAAACATCAGAGGTGATATGGCTGACGGAGTGAATCCAATGCAGCCGGGGGTGTACCTGTCATGACAAGCAAAAGATCGCAGCCTCCGGCAGCTCCTACAGGGCTATGTGTACACCTGTAGGAGCTGCCGAAGGCTGCGATCTTTTATGGCATGAGCCAATACTCTTAGTGGAACAGTACCGCTGTTTTCTGCAAGGTCACCCACACACCCCACGCCAACGGAATTCCCACCACCAGCCATGCCGCCACCGCCAGCGGCTTGCTGCCAGGCGCGGCTTTCCACTCCAGCACGGTGCTGCTGTCAGCGCCTTTGTCATGGCCCAGCGCCTGTTCGGCGGCCAGTTCGGCGTCGGTCATGAAGTACTTGTCGGCCACCGGGCGCACCAGCAGATTGCACAGGAAACCCAGCACCAGCAGGCCGGCGAGGATGTACAGCGTGATGTCGTACGCGGCTGCACGCTCGACACCGATGCTCAACTGATACTCACGCAGGTAGTTCACCAGCACGGGACCGAGCACACCGGCAGCCGCCCACGCCGTCAGCAGACGACCGTGAATCGCACCGACCATTTGCGTGCCGAACAGGTCCGCCAGATACGCAGGAACAGTCGCGAAACCACCGCCGTACATCGACAGGATGACGCAGAACGCCGCCACGAACAGCGCGATACTGCCCAGGTGGCCGAGGTTCGGAATCAGTCCGTACAGGGCAAAGCCCAAGGCGAAAAACACGAAGTAGGTGTTTTTGCGACCCAGGTAATCCGAGAACGAAGCCCAGAAGAAACGTCCGCCGATGTTGAACAGGCTCAGCAAACCGGTGAAACCGGCCGCGATGGCGGCGATCGAAGCCAGTTGCGAAGCGTCGAGTTGGCCGAACGCCAGGTCATTGCCCAACAACTTGCCACCGAACACCTCCTGCAGCAGCGGCGACGCCATGCCGAGGATGCCGATACCGGCCGATACGTTCAGGCACAGCACCAACCACACCAGACGGAACTGCGGCGTCTTCCAGGCCACATTCACGTGAACATGACGATGAGTAATCATTGCGTTCGAGGCTTTTTTCGCCGGGGCGGTCCAGCCTTCAGGCTTCCAGCCGGTTGGCGGGACGCGGTAGGACAATGCGCCACCGATCATGAACACGAAGTAGATCGCGGCCATGACCAGGAAGCTCTGCCACACGCCGACGCTGGTTGGCGAAGCGAAATGCCCCATCAGCGCTGCCGCCAGTGGAGCACCGACCATCGCACCACCGCCGAAGCCCATGATCGCCATGCCAGTGGCCATGCCACGCTTGTCCGGGAACCACTTGATCAGGGTCGACACCGGCGAGATGTAGCCCAAGCCCAGGCCGATACCACCAATGACCCCGGAGCCGATCCACATCAGCCAGATCTGGTGGGTATACACGCCCAGCGCCGAAATCAGCAGACCACCGCACCAGCACAGCGCCGATACAACCCCGGCCTTGCGTGGCCCGGCATGTTCCAGCCAGCCACCCCAGATGGCGGCCGAGCAACCCAGGAAGATGAAGAACAGGGTGTAGATCCAGCCGAGCATCGAGATCGGCCAGTCACACTGGGACGAAAAGACCTGCGCGATAAAACCCGTGTCCGCTGCGCAGGCCACTGGCGCCGTGATGCCCAGCGCCTTGGACAGCGGCAACCAGAACACCGAAAAGCCGTAGGCCATGCCGATGCACAAGTGAATGGCCAGCGCGGCCGGTGGCACCAGCCAACGGTTGAAACCAGGCTTGGCGATGATCCGCTCCTTGGACAGGAACGCGGGCTGGTCGGCGCCGAGGCCGTCCGCCGTGATGCTCGTGGTCATTGTATTTCCCCCAATTATTAGTAGGGTTCGCCAGCCACGGTTCACTCCCGGCCTTTATGCACGCAGACATGACCGTTTTTTGCTGGAGTGCCTTGTTGTGCGACAACAGGTCGCAGAAGGACGGACGAACGGGCAAAGGTTACCATCTGCCAGTGACAGAAAAACCAAACTGACATCACCTTTTGTACGTCGTCCGATCTCCATCGCTTCATGACCCCACAGGAATCACCATGCCGATCATTGTCGAGCCGCTCAACCAAGCCACGTCCCAGGATCGGCAGGATCTGCAGAAGATCTACCGCGACGCTCCAGACTGGTTGTTCGCCCCGTTTTCCGGCGAGGCGCAGTTGATCGAGGACTGTTTGCGCGACGGCACACTGATCGCCGGACGCTTCAACGATCGCCTGCTGGGCGCGGCCCGCTTGCAAAGGCACCAAGACGCTTGGCATTTGTCACAAATATGTGTGCGAAAAATTACCCGTCGCCGTGGTGTTGCCGAGCGACTGGTGGCCGAAGCGCAAAAAATGGCCGCTCAATCGGGCATGACGCTACGCCTGTTGGCGCCTGCCGGGCACCTGGAGGCGCAGGCGCTGGCCGCCAAGCTGAAACTGCCGCTGGATGTGCTGCCGGAGTGATCGCTGACCGGTCGTCCGTTCCGGAGCGCTATACTCCCCGGCTAAATTTTGAATTCGACTAATTACAAGGACTCGCCCATGAAAGCGTTCGGCAAAATCCTGGGTCTGGTACTTCTCGGGCTGTTGCTGATCATTGTGGCGCTGGGCTTTGCCCTGACCCACCTCTTCGATCCCAACGACTACAAAGACGAGATTCGCCAGATTGCCCGCGACAAAGCCCACATCGAGCTGACGCTCAATGGCGATATCGGCTGGAGTCTGTTCCCGTGGCTGGGCCTGGAGCTACACGACGCCAGTGTCGCGACCATGGTCAAACCGACCGAACCGTACGCCGACTTGCAGATGCTCGGCCTGTCGGTGCGCGTACTGCCGCTGCTGCGCCGTGAAGTGCAGATGAGCGACGTACGTGTCGAAGGCCTGAACCTGCGCCTGACCCGCGACAAGGAGGGTCATGGCAACTGGGAGGACATCGGCAAGCCGCCTGCAACGGCCGGCACCGACACGACCGGCACCCCGCCAGCCGCTACCGAACCCGCGCCCGAAACCGGCACCGTGGCGGAAAAACCGCCTCAGCCGATCCGCCTGGACATCGACAGCCTGACCGTGAACAACGCACGGGTTGAATACACCGACGAACGAACCGGCAAGACCTTCAGTGCCGAAAGCATTCAGTTGAGCACCGGCGCGGTCCACGACTCCGTCAACATTCCGCTCAAGCTCACGGCGTTCCTGTCAGCCAACCAGCCGGCACTGCGCGTGCGTACCGAACTCAACGGTGAGTTGCGCATCGCACGTGCACTGCAGCGCTATCAGTTCGAAGACATGAGGCTGTCGGGTGAAGTGACCGGCGACCCCTTGCAAGGCAAGGCCGTGACGTTCTCTGCCCAGGGCCAGTTGGTGCTGGACAAGGCCGCCAACGTGGCCGAGTGGACCGGCATCAAGGTTTCTGCCAACCAGTTGCGGGCACTGGGAGAACTGAAGGTCAACGATCTGGACAAGACTCCACAGGTCAGCGGCGGCATCTCGATTGCCCAGTTCGACCTGGCGAAATTCGTCGACAGCATCGGCCAGAAACTCCCGACCATGGCCGAAGGCAGCCTGAGCAAAGTCGAGCTGGTCAGCCGGTTGGCCGCGACCCCGACCAGCCTGGCGCTCGACGACCTCAACCTGAAAGTCGACGACAGCACCTTCAGCGGCCGCATCGCCGTCGAAGACTTCGCCAAGCAATCGCTGCGCGCCGTGCTCAAGGCCGACACCCTCAACGTCGACCGTTACCTGCCGCCGAAATCCGCCGAGGCCAATAGCGCGACACAAGTGCGTCAGGCCGAAGTCGCCAGCACCGAAGCCGATGCCATGGCCGGCGCCGGCAGCACGCCGTTGCCACCCGCGCCGACCAAGGACGCGTGGAGCAGCGAGCGCTTGTTGCCAGTGGAACGCTTGAGCAAGCTCGATGTGGACGCCGACTTGACCTTCGGTCAGTTGACCCTGCAAAAACTGCCGATCCATAACGCTGCGCTCAAGGCCACCGGCCAGGGCGGCCTGCTGACGCTGGCCAACCTGCGCGGCGACCTGTACGAGGGCAACTTCGAAACCACCGGCACGCTGGATGTGCGCCAGCCAGTGCCGGCGCTCAATCTGCAGACGAAGATCAGCCGGGTACCGGCGGAAAAAATCCTCGAAAGCCAGGGCAAGAATCCACCGGTCAAGGGCCTGGTCACGCTCAACAGCAACCTGACCGGCAACGGCAACAGCCAGAAGGCGCTGATCGAAACCCTCAACGGCAACGCCAGCCTCATCATCAACAATGGCGTGCTGCTCAACGCCAACCTCGAGCAACAGCTGTGCAAAGGCATCGCTACGCTCAACCGCAAAACCCTCAGCGGCGAGCCGCGCGGCAAGGACACTCCGTTCCAGGAGCTCAAGGGCAACCTGACCTTGCGTAACGGTGTCGCCAGCAACCCGGACCTGAAAGTGCGTATCCCGGGCATGACCGTCAACGGTGACGGTGACATCGATCTGCGCGTGCTGGGCATGGACTACCGCGTCGGCATCATCGTCGAAGGCGATACCAGCGCCATGCCAGACCCGGCCTGTCAGGTCGGCGACAAGTTTGTCGGCATCGAGTGGCCACTGCGCTGCCGCGGCCCACTGGAGCTGGGTGCCAAGGCCTGCCGTGTGGATAACGAACGCATGAGCCAGGTCGCGACCAAGTTGGCTGGCGACAGGATCAGCGAAAAAATCGATGAAAAATGGGGCGACAAAGTCGACCCGAAACTGAAAGACGCGCTCAAGGGGCTGTTCAAGCGATGAGAGCCGAGCAGTTTTCAACGGCGGTGCTGGACTGGTTCGACCGCCACGGCCGTCACGATTTACCCTGGCAGCAGGACATCACCCCGTATCGGGTATGGGTCTCGGAAATCATGCTGCAGCAGACCCAGGTCAGCACCGTGCTGAACTACTTCGACCGCTTCATGACCTCATTGCCAACGGTCGAAGCCCTGGCCGCGGCACCGGAAGACGAAGTGCTGCACCTATGGACCGGTCTGGGTTACTACACCCGCGCGCGCAATTTGCAGAAGACCGCGAAGATCGTCGTCGAGCAGTACGGCGGCGAATTTCCCCGGGACGTGGAAAAGCTCACGGATCTGCCGGGGATCGGCCTGTCCACCGCCGGCGCAATTGCCAGCATCAGCATGGGCCTGCGCGCACCGATCCTCGACGGCAACGTCAAGCGCGTCCTGGCGCGCTTTACCGCGCAAGAGGGCTACCCGGGCGAGCCGAAGGTCGCCAAGCAGCTCTGGGCCAACGCTGAGCGCTTTACGCCGCACGACCGGGTCAACGCCTACACCCAGGCGATGATGGACCTCGGAGCCACGCTCTGCACTCGCAGCAAACCGAGCTGCCTGCTGTGCCCGCTGGAAAAAGGCTGCGAGGCGCACATGCTCGGCCTGGAAACCCGTTACCCGATCCCCAAGCCGCGCAAGGCCATCCCACAGAAGCGTACGCTGATGCCGATGCTGGCCAACGCCGAAGGTGCCATCCTGCTTTACCGTCGCCCCTCTACGGGCCTCTGGGGCGGCTTGTGGAGCCTGCCGGAACTCGACGACCTCGAGGACCTGTCACACCTGGCCGCGCAGCACTCGCTGGAACTGGGCACCCAACAGGCATTGCCGAGCCTGGTGCACACCTTCAGCCATTTTCAGTTATCCATCGAACCCTGGCTGGTTCAGGTCCAGGAGACCGGCCATCACGTGGCCGAGGCCGACTGGCTCTGGTATAACCTCGCCACCCCGCCGCGCCTGGGCCTTGCCGCCCCGGTCAAGACCTTGCTCGAGCGCGCGGCCGCCGTATTGAACGCAGGAGAGTCGTCATGACCCGCACCATCATGTGCCGCAAGTACAAAGAAGAATTGCCAGGCCTGGAGCGCGCTCCCTTCCCGGGCGCCAAAGGCCAGGACATTTTTGACCACGTCTCGGCCAAGGCCTGGGCCGACTGGCAAAAACACCAGACCCTGCTGATCAATGAAAAACGCCTGAACATGATGAACGCCGAAGATCGCAAATATCTTCAGGGCGAAATGGACAAGTACTTCTCCGGCGAGGATTACGCCAAGGCCGAAGGCTACGTACCGCCGTCGGAATAACCCCGATTTATCGGGGGTCGGAACGTAAGCGACGGTAATAATTAAAATTTTTTTGAAAACTTGCTTGACGACCCCCTGAAAAACCCGTTTAATGCGCCCCGTTGCCCAGATAGCTCAGTCGGTAGAGCAGGGGATTGAAAATCCCCGTGTCGGCGGTTCGATTCCGTCTCTGGGCACCAAAATACCGAAAAACCCCAAGGAACAATGTGTCCTTGGGGTTTTTTATTGCCTGCGATTTTTATGGTCGCTGGACCATTTCTGGACCAAGACGCTTCGATAGAGTGATTGAACGTCATCCAAGGGTTTTACGGGACAGGAATCAAAACTGAATAGTTTTAAGCTGATTTAAATTGTCAGCTTGAGAGCCTCCCTCAGACAAACTGAGACGTCGGCAATACAGTCCGCCCCAGCGCAGCCCTTTCGTTCCCCCTGGCACGCCACAGGGCCTCTGAGCACTCTCGACCGCCTTTCACTCCAGACGCTTACAAGTCACGCGGTATGCGCGGCACGCATAAACCAGTCTCTTGAGTCGAACAGTAGGACAAAATACTGGACCTCCGATGCAACTGGGTAATTGCACGGACTTGCCCACCCATTTGCATTCAACTATTCAGTCATTTGCATCGGCTTTGACCAGTACCCTTCGTGGCCCCGACCGGCAGAGATCGGCCAGAACCGGACTGTCGGCCTGCTGCTCCCAGCTGCGCCGGGGCCAGACTGCGAGCCAGCGCGCATTGCGACAGATTTAATTCCCTAGCGCTTGGCACCAGCGTCGTGCTTTCGAGGGTTGCGACGGTTTTTAGAATTACTTCGAGGCTGACAAGAGCACCTGATTCCGGGTGCCCTCCGCGACAGTTTTTGTTCCATACGGTCAGAAAAGTTGCCGACATGGATTGCCCCATAGTATCGACAAAATTTGCACCATCGGTAATGCAACCGGGAAGTACACTCCCAATCTTTAACCGTTAAACTCAACTCTTTCTTGATGAAGTGAGCGCAGGGAATTGGTCAAATTCATCCAAAAAAACCGTGTTCAAGGCTATGCGTGTTTGTTTGTTCTTGCACTTGGGTTGCTTCAGACGCCTTACAATGTGCAGGCCGCTCAGGAGATTGCAACAACCCAGCAAATGGCCGAGCAGGGCTCCACCGAGGCGCAATTCGAGCTCGGGACCGACTACATCCAAGGCAATGGTGTCGCTAAGGATATGCCGCAGGCAGCTCTTTGGCTCCGCAAGGCCGCAGAACAGGGGCATTCCAATGCTCAGACTCTCCTTGGAAGCTTGTATGCCAACGGCGAAGGCGTCGAGAAGGATACGCAGCAGGCGGTCACATGGTTTCGCAAGGCCACTGAACAGGGAAGTGCCTTCGCCCAGCTCTCCTTAGGGCAAATGTATGAGAGCGGTGAAGGCGTCGAGAAGGACATGCAGCAGGCATTCAACTTGTACCGAAAGGCCGCCGAACAGGGTTTGTCAGATGCCCAGCTCAACCTAGGGTACATGTATGCCAACGGTGAGGGCGTCACTAAGGATATGAAACAGGCAGTTGCCTGGTATCGCAAGGCCGCCGAACAGGGCGTTGCCCAGGCCCAATTTCTCCTCGGGGGAAGCTATGAGTCTGGTGAAGGTATCCCACAAAACTCACAACAGGCAGTAGTCTGGTACCGCAAGGCTGCCGAGCAGGGATATGCCCCTGCACAGTTCAGCCTCGGGACCTACTACGAATTCGGTGCGGGCGTCACCAAAGATATGAAACAGGCTGCGACCTGGTACCGCAAGGCCGCCGAGCAAGGTGACAAGGGTGGCCAGTATGCCCTCGGGTACAGTTACGCCAACGGTGAGGGCGTCGCTCAGGATATGCAGCAAGCCCTCGTTTGGTACCGAAAGGCCGCAGAGCAAGGTAGTGCCGGTGCCCAGTTCGCCCTCGGGGAGGCTTATGAATCGGGCAAAGTTCTTGCGTTGGACTCACAGCAGGCGGTCTATTGGTATCGCAAAGCTGCCGAACAGGGTCACGCCAATGCCCAATACCGCCTCGGCCTCAGTTACACAACGGGTGAAGGTATCGAGAAGGACAGCCAGCAGGCATTAACTTGGTTCCGCAGAGCTGCCGAGCAGGGTCACGCCAAGGCCCAATTTCTCCTCGGGCTCAGTTACACAACTGGTGACGGTGTTACACAGGACGCCCAGCAGGCGATTGCCTGGTACCGAAAGGCCGCTATGCAGGGTGATGTCTCGGCCCAATACGCACTCGGGGCCATTTATTACTACGGCAAAGGTGTCGCGAAGGACATGAAGGAGGCCTTCACCTGGTATCGCAAAGCTGCCGAGCAAGGTGATGTCTCGGCCCAGCACAACATCGGGGTCATGTATGCCCAAGGCGTAGGTGTCATCAAGGACGTTAAGCAGGCGGTCATCTGGTACCGCAAGGCCGCAGAAATGGGCCATGCTAATGCCCAATTCAATCTTGGAGTGATGTATCTCTTGGGCGAGGGTGTCAAGCAGGACAACAGCAATGCTTATGTCTGGCTTTCCGTCGGTGTAGCAAATGGAAGTCCCGATCCACAGGCGCTTCGAGATTCCGTAGCCAAAAAACTATCCCAGCCGCAATTAGCCTCAGCGCAAAAGCTGGCAGGTCAATACTTTGAGAAATACCAATCGCGGAGCCGACGCCAGCCTTTGGTTGAGCCTACTTAAGATTTACAACAAGGCGTGATCGGGCAGGCCGTGCTGCCGTATATGCAGTGCGGCGGCCATCAACTAGTTATTCTAACCAGTCAGGGTCGCGCCGTGCTCGCGATGAACCTCAGCAAAAGTGGCCATATCGCTAGGGTCGCACGATGCCCCCTGCTCAACCTGGAGCCACGGCTCGGGCGACAAGGCTTCCGCCAAAGCCACAGCGCTTTTGCATTCGACCGGACCAGTCACTTGCATTCGTTCTGACCAGCGATTGCATCGGATTTGACCAACACACGTAGTAACCATGATAGGCAGAGAACGGCCAGAAGCGGACATACTCAGTGGTTGGCAAAAGAGAACTGTAGACCATGCCTTATGGAGCACAATATCGGGAAAGATGCCGGGGCTAATTGGGTGTGTTGCATTAGGATTATAGAACATCGAAAGTACTTCACCCCAATGTCAGCAACCACACCTGCTTCAGCGCGGTGTATAGCACACTACCTGTTTAATCACTATCCAAGCGTGATAAGTTAATAAAAGGTCGCTAGCAATAAAAACAGCGACCGTTATATTAACCCGAGACGCTTAAATATTTAAGGGATCACCGGGTGTTACGATTTTTCGTGCCGGATGCTGACTCTTGCTTATCATTAGAGTCACGTACAATAAAACTGACGGAACTTTCAAGTTTCAGCCCAGATCTAATTGACTCGGGCCATTCTTGCATGGCTTGTTGAGCTTTGATGACCTGCTGCGCCAATACACTTGACTTTTTCATGTTCCCCGCTCCGTATTCAGTCTGTTGATAGTTTAACATCCAGTTTCGCAAGAAGGTTTGGAATTTCACGACCGACTATCAGTTGTTCAAGCTGAAGGTAGGTGTCGATATACCGAACGATACGGGGCTGATGACCCATTTCCCGCCAGTCTATGGCCCTCCCATCGTCATCTTTACGCGGCCGACTCGGCTCGAAGATTTCTTGATACTGACGTGGGGCGATGCCTTGGAACGGCTCAAAATTCACCTGTGTTCTCGATGCGGTCGGGGCATCAATGCTAATCGAGTCCTGATGCAACTGCTTGGCTTTGCTCTTCGGATACGGCTCAATATAAACGACACGCTTGATACCACTCGCCACAATATGCCGAGCACACATATGGCAGGGAAATGTCGTGCAGTACAGCGTCGCTCCAGCGACGGACACCCCTAAGCGCGCGGCGGACATCAGCGCAGCCATTTCAGCGTGAACGCTCCTGCCAAACTCTAGGATATTCATTATCCTACTGTTTTTAAGTATTTTTTTGTCTGCCCCGGAAATCAAATTTTGTACCAGTGAGCTAATATCTTTTTCTGTTGCCTTGGCGGAGAGTAAGCCATTTGTATTTAGGCGCTCGAGCATTTCTCCCAAAACCTGTACTCGCTCGTCTGCCATTGAGTCGACACCTTTTTGGAAATCACGGGCGTCATCTTTATCCCCCGGCCAATACAAATCGCCTCCAGACTTAGGGACGTCGTTGCATCCTACCGCAATGATATCTCCCTCTGGTTTCAAGATAGCAGCGCCAACTTGTCGGTTTAGATCTGCTGACCGCAGCGCGGCAGATCTGGCGTGATATATGCCATGCTCGTCGCGTGAGGGTGTGAGGAAGGAATTGCCAAATATGAGTTGTAGAAAACGGCCTATCTGAAAATCTATAGTTGATTTGTTCCTCCCGTCGACAAAGAGGTCAGCTAAGGGAAAAGCATCTTTTACATCTTGGCCGAGAGGGATACTTTCTTCCTGTTCGTCCTTTTGAACTAACGCCTCGGCAATCGCACGTGGGTTAGTTCCCACGCCAAACTGGGATCTGCTTATTTTTTCAGATAAGGCGGTTACGCGGACATCGCGAGGTGAGTAGACCGAAATAAGAAAAAATCCTTTTCCATACACGGCCCGGAGCATTTCAACTTCTTTAGGATGCTTCAACGACCTCAAAATGAACGCGTGCCTTGAGGGCTTCCCACCGCTGTGGTCATCTCGAAGCTGCCGGATTGCTGCTAATCCCAACATCGCTACTGCGGCGCCCTCGTTGCCCTCAACCCTGAGTCTCGTTCCCGCGTCCATGAGCGCAGCTATGCGTTCAGCTTCAGGCTTCGAGTTGTGAGAAGTATCAAAAAAGCTTTCTATCTGTTCGCTGAGCCTCACGACAAGAGGAGTGTACTCGAGGCCATTAAGTTGGCTTTTCAATACTTCGATAACGGGGTCAAGGTTTACGCCAATCGGCCCTACTAACCCAAAGACCAGCTCGGGGTCTTTCTTGGGAGTTAAAGAGGAGAGCTCCACTTCGGCGGGCGAGTCCTGACCAGGTTTTCGCCGATTTCGGTTTCTGCCTTCTGTGGATTTTTCGGCCATCACATCACCAAATCCTTGGTTTTATCGGTCTGAAGGATGCGTCAAAGGAGAGCAGGATGCTCCTTATCGGTTTACGGCACCTGTGTCTCCAACCTTTACCTTAGCTAGTTTTTCTCAAATATCCTGTTTCCGGAAAGCGAATTACCATCGGCTGAGAGAATCTTTCGCTTCTGTTCTTCCAAACCTCGAAAGCGCTCAGTCATGAACGGCTGCTACCGGCCGATTCTGTTGAAAAAGTCGACCCGGCCTGGCTACCCATGCATTGAGCGGTGAAAACGCCTTTTTTGCACGCTGCTACGTGAAATCCGAGTCCGGAACCCTCTGCCAAAAGTAAAGATTTCAATCTCGGGCGCGTACTTTTCTGATGCGCAAACCATGACCGACTTTTTCAACAGAATCGGCCAGAAGCGGTCAGTCACGGTCGCCCACTACTTTTGTCGAGCCGAGGCTATCTTGCCAGCGCCAGGGCTCGGCCTGAACAACAATCGCCGAGAAAATAATAAATTTTAGAAGAGGTTTGAGAGTACAGCCAGAGTTAATATAAGACGATATTGGCTATGCATGGAGCGATACGGCCAGCCCAACACACGCGAACATATCTGCTAGTTATAGCGAATCGTGAATTCAGATCAGAAAACAATTCCACTTCGAAATAAAAATAACTTATTGTAGATACCTCTATAACCTGTGATAACTTACCTTTACACATTGCCCGAGAAATTGAAAAACCCAGCCTTTAATTTCACTGCGCCTTGCCCTACTTAATTCCATCGTCTAGGCTTCCCGGTGGTGTTCTTTTCAAGAGCCCGAAGATAATAAAAAGCATCACAAACGTAGTCAACATGAATAGCACTCACTGGAGACGTAATCTCATGAAGCTACTCACGCATGCCTTATTCCACTTCCAAGCAAATAAAATCATAGAAGTAAAAACGCCAGAAGAGCTTGCTCGCTGGGAGCAGTATATGCTTGAAGAGGTTGGAGTAAGACCGGAGCCAAAAGTATTATCAGGTGCAAAAATCTTAAGCTGTTGCGGAAAATACGGCGAAGATGATTGCGGTTACTCACCGATTTAATCTTTAATCACTGCCCCTGCTGGGGCAGTTCTCATCGAGAAAAAAATGAAGCCAATCGTAATTTTAACAACGAAAGACGATCTTCATGCACTCATTGTACAAAAAAGACTCCTTGATAAATATAACTCTCCTTGCTCGATAATAAACACTGATGATCTTTGTGGAAAAATCAAAGTTTCAATCGATGTAAATAAATCGAAATTCTCACATGCGCCAGATTCAACTTTAGACATCTCGAAAGTAGGAGCAGTTTGGTTTCGAAGAATCGGCAATAAACAAAGAGCATCTTTTGAAAATCCTGCACAATCCGATACCGCTTCTAACGATTGGAGATCAACAATACTAGGGGCGTTTCTCAGAGATTTTGAAGGGGCATGGGTCAGCCACCCGATTAGCACTTTCCTTGCGGAGAATAAAATAACTCAACTTTGCAAAGCTAAAGAAGCTGGCTTAACCATCCCAGACACACTAATCTCAAACTCCCCAGAAGAAATACGACGCTTTTTTAATATTAACCATGGAGGTGTGATTGCAAAACCTCTAGGCGGAACAAGGCTTGAGCAAATAGAAACGATAAACATTTCAGACGCCAACCTACTTAATGAGGAATCGATTCTGGCAGCCCCGATAATTTACCAGCAGTTAATTGAAGGAACAAAACATCTTCGCATCAACATTTTTGGTAGTAGATTTTTCACGTTCTTACTTGAATCACAAGATCTCGACTGGCGCTCTAACTACGACCTAAAATACAAACTCTACGACCTACCAAACAGTATCACTCAAAAATTAACAGACCTTCTTCATAGCTTAAACTTAAAAATGGGTATAGTTGACTGTAAGCTCGACAAGGATGGAAACATTTATTTCCTAGAAATCAATCCTCAAGGCCAATTTCTTTTTTTGGAACCTCTTGCTGGCACCCCCTTATCCGAACATTTTGCAGATTTTTTGTTTCACCAAGCAAACATATAACAACTTACACCACTCAAATTGCACTGGACGGCATAATGGCATACAGCACCATGGATGCAACCTGCCGAAATTAATAATCCGGTGGGGTGAGATGCTCCCTAAACACCAGATTACTAGCGCTGGTTAGCATATGTTAGATACTTTACTTTCTGCTGCCGGATTTTCTCCAGCCCATCGTGCAAACTGCCAGAATCTCTTGTTGCGAACGACGGCTTTGGGTCGACTGCTGCCTTTTCTTACGGGCAGAAATCGCCAAGGATCGGTCTTTGAGCGTCTACGAAACCAGGAGCATTCACACAGGTGCATGGTTTGAGTTCCAACGGCGGATCGAAGGCAATCCCGCCCATGTGGAGACGCTTATATGGACAGTCAACACCTAGGCGCCACCCATTCGGCATTCTATCTTTTAATTTCAAGCCTCCGAGGCTTGGGCCATAATCAAGATATTTCCTTTCAGCATCTGAGATATATACGACAGCCAAATTTTGTCTCATTTCGCGTGCCACATCTTTAATCGACCAGCCCTCCTTAAATAGTGCAACACCACAACGCAATAAGTACTTACGAGGAACTATATGCTCCCCCCAACCTGGGCCGTTCTTTCCGTACCCTTTAGGGATGAAATCCCCAGGGATCAAATTAATAAAACAATCGGTATTCTCAGGAGCCTCTCCTATAGAGACCCGTTGAATGAATCTAGCAAGTCGAATATAGCTTCTTTGAATTTTCGCCTCTAAATCCTTAACCTTCTCGTACCTCAGATCTTGCTCAGCACACAACGCCTCAAGTTCATCTTTGATATCCCCGTATTCCACAGCAGGGGAATAGTTTTCTAGTAGCCAACCTGCGAGGGCGTAAGCGGCACTGAACAGAGAAACATTGGGAGCGTCTTCAAGCACCTTAAATACAGCTTTGCGCTGCTTAACAGGCTCTCCTCTCGTGGGTCCGGCAGGCGAGAGAAGTGAAATCGCTTTTGTATTACCACCATTGTCTTCCTCGTGGCTCTCCCACAGAAAAAGCGTGGTCTCAAAAACAGATCGAATATATTTCTCACGATTGGACATCGCTGGGGAAGGCTCATCTTTCATTTTGTACTCTTGGGTAAGGGTGCGAAATTCGTTGTCATCAAGAGCACTGACCACTCCATTTTTCTCAAGTATGACCATTAAAGATCGGGCAGTACTGTAGCCTAGCTTGAGTCTTCGCTGTAACAACGAAATGGACACCGATTGCTCGGCAACGAGAGCTTCTACCGCCGCAGCCACGATGTCAGGGGAGTGATCTGTCAGGAGTTGACTCACTTATGACGCTCCTAGCGCGCAAATTCATAATGGGGAAACCTTGCGTTTCTGCTTGGCACCCAGCAACAGCCTCCACGCTCTTCTAACCTTTCACTTTTTGAAAATATTTTTCCCAGTTGCTCAGCAACTGGATCGAATCAACTTTTGTAGGCGTATTGAATGACTGCTTCTGGCCGATTCTGTTGAAAAATTCGATCATGGATTACGCACCAGAAAAGCACGCGTCCGAGATTGAAATCTTTACTTTTGGCAGAGGCTTCCGGACTCGGATTTCACGTAGCCGCGTGCAAAAAAAGACGCTTTCACCAGTCAATGATCAGGCAGTTTTAGCAGACCGACTTTTTCAACAGAATCGACCGCTCACTGCCGGTCAAGGTTACGAAGCGTGCTGGTCAAATCCGATTCAAACGGGTGGCCAAGTCAGTGCGATTACACAACCTGGCCTCAAAGCTCCACATCTGCTCAAATCATGGCTCACGAAGGCACGGAAGCCCCTGCACACTCCAATCTAGCGTCATTTAATTTATAGTTTTTAGCAATCAACAGTGAGGACGTCATGTTTCTATCCAATGGACAGTATCTGGACCAAATCCGTCAGTTAGTGGAGAACAGCCAGCAGTTAGCGATAGCTGTAGCGTTTTGGGGGGAGGGGTCGGAAGCCTTGTTTGACCATTGGCAGGGTAATGACCTTCGCATTATTTGTAACCTTGCTAGCGGAGGCACGAATCCATTCGTAATTCGCCGCTTGCAGCGGCTTGAAAACGTCGAACTACGTAGCCTGGAAAATCTGCATGCCAAGGTCATACGCGGAAACAGTGGTGCGGTTGTAGGATCGGCCAATTTTTCAAGTAATGGTCTTGGGCTCGAGGGTAGCGAATCACACCATTGGCTTGAGGCTGGCATTTTTACAGATGAGGTCACACAGATCCAAAGCATTGACGCCTGGTATAAAGAGGTTTGGAATAAGGCATTTGAAATCGATGAAAACGCCTTGTGCGCTGCAGAAAAGGACTGGCAAGCCCGTCGCAACGAGCGGCCGGCACATAAAGGTGATATCCGCTTTATCAATGCCCCAATCGAAGCACTGAAAGATCGGCACATTTACCTTGCCGTGTACTGGGAAAACTTAACAGAAGTGGCCGATGCGGCTTTGTCTGAGGTCCAAGAGACATTTAAGCTCACGGAGCAACAGCGTCGCCAGGCGTTCGATTGTTTTGAAGACTGGCCTGATGGGCAAGAAAACAGCTTGCCTATCGACAGGACGATCATCGTTGTCTACTACGGAAGTAGTGGTGCAATTAAAGTACAAAATGCATGGAGGCGCATCCCTAGACTAGATAAACCTAGAGTAAAAATGCTCCAAAGGGAAAATACAGTCGCTGACTGGTCGTTCTCTTCAGCCGACCAAAAAGAGTTCGCCAAGCGTCTTCGGCCTTGGCTTGAAGCTTTAGACATAGAGGACGCCTACTCAGAGGGAGCATTGTGCCGTCCTTTAAATGATTTCTTGGCCTGGCAAAGACAGAATGATCTACGCTCGCAATCATAGGAACGGCATTGGCCCTGTATAGCCTTCTCGCTTGAGTATGGTGTCCACTCAATTTGATTTGTCCCAAAAGTTTGGACACCATCGCCCTTAATGCTGGAATCAGGAAGGTGCATTTGGCAGACGCTTACCTTCCTTAGCCAAATAGTTAATTTGAACACACAAGTAGCCCTAGACAGTCCTCCAAGCGTTTCTTTCCTTTAACCACCTTGAACAATTGGTTAATTTTTGCGTGCTTTTGTGATTCATAGGTACGAATAGCCAACCGGGTTAGTTCTGGCAACTTTCTAGCTAACATTCGCCCCAAACTTCGGGCGCGTCGATTCTTTTCTTTGTCCGAAAATTCCGGAGAAGCAAAACAGTAAAAACTTGCGAACACGCTAACATTAGTGGCCTCGGGGTACATAAAAGCAATCGATTCCCGAATTATGTCCTCCACAGTAGCAAGGTCGAACGCATCACGAACCTTTGCGTTCACCAACTCATAAAGCATTGTCTTTTTCACTTCAAAGATCCTTTTTCAAAAATCAGCTTTTTTGTAAGCTCTCTATAGTTTTGTTCAAAAAAACCGACCTCTCAGGTTTCCCCTTGTATATCCAAGGGGAAACGCCTAACACCTGCTCGACCGTGGAAATCCTGGGCATAACCGTATTTGCGTCAAAAATACGTAGATATATTTATATGACCCCAACACTTCGTAGGGTGAATATTCAGGAGATACCTATGTGCACATGCAAAAACCCTTGGATTTCCAACACAGTCGACACCGCCCGAAAAATCCCTGATCCAAGAGTCCAGGTCGCAATTAGCGTCTACGACCTATTCTGCACGTTATGTCGCGAAAAATAGGCGGTTAAACAAGGTTAAGCCGAAAGCTTAAGTTATGCATGCGCGACAGCTTAACCACCGTTAACACCCTCAAATCTAAGCGATTAGAGTTCAATCGAACGATGTTTGTTAGTGCGATTACGGCGCAACTCTGCCTGACAGAAAGCGTTGACCTCTACACCCTTTGTGCCAACACACTACGGAAATAATATGAGCAGAACCAAAACTATCCAGCCCAGCTTTATGGATCTACTGGCGGTGAAGGAAGGGCAAGCCTCGAAACTGAGCTCGGGCTCCGAGGGAAAGATCACCTATCAACTAGCCCTTTCAGCTGACAAGAAACAGGTATTCATCGCACTGATCGACAGCGGTAGCCAGGGCTACTTCAGCCGTGAGTGGATCAACTCCGATACCATCCTTGAAATACTGGAAAATCTTGGCCAGCGCGCAGATGCATTCCCGAGCAAGGTACTGCTCCCAGTGTTTGTGGGGCGCTCCAGCAATAATGCTCCATTCCTTGCCGCTGCACTGCTGGCTGAAAAGCTACTGTGCAGGGATGGGAAACATGAATCTAAATTGCGAGTAGTCGGAGACGTTTCCAACTGGAAAAAAGCAGTACTTGGATTGAAAGGTAAACCCATCCGCGTTCGGCTCGATGGTAAGCCGATCATCTCAGCAGCGCAGGAGCGCAATTCTTCCTCTGAGCTAAACACGGAGCAAGGGAAAAAACAGGAGACAGAGCATGCTGCTGATTCGTCAGAGTGAAGCTACTGCCCAAATCCAGGACACTGATATGCGCCAATGGGTGGAGAACCAGTTCCGGGTTCTACAAGGTTACGGCACACAGTGGCAACCCGATGAACTCGGCTGGTTTGCCGTCTGGGGCGAAGGCGATGATCCCTACGACAAAGGGCTATTCCTTGGCGTTAGAAGCTTCCTACACAGCCCCTATGATCCGGCAGCCTCATTTGAAATTGTCGAGGACCACGGTCACTTCTATACCGCCGTCATCCTCCTGTCTGACCTGCTCTCGGTGGAAGTACTGATTCCGAAAGGACTCAATCTTCAATCAGAGATGAGCACGCGACTCGCGCAATGGAGTTCGCATTGACCGGCAGCACCACCGAAAGCACCGGAAATGAACCGGAGCGGCGGACGCAATCAACCGCGCCAAGTTAACCATCCCATTCACCCAACCCTACCGACCACTGATGATTTCCCTGGCTCAGCTTTCTGGGCTGACTCAGGGATAGTCCAAACTCGTGTCGAAAAAGGTGCCCTATGAGCAAGCTCATCCGCTTTTCCAAGCGTTTGATCGACGCACTACCACCGCAACCAACAGATGCCAAAGCCAGGGAGAGTGAATATTCAGATACCGAGGTTTCAGGCCTGAAACTGCTGATCAACAAACAAGGCCGCAAGTTCTTCTATCTGCGTTACCGACATGCCGGGCGACAGCGAAGCATGAAGCTGGGAAATTATGGTGAGCTGGAAATTGGCGATGCGCGCTTACTGGCCCTCAAACACCGGGCTCAGCTTTCAAACGGCATTGATCCACAAGAAACGATCATTGAATCAGGGATGACCTTTCGCCGTTTCATCGATGACCACTACCTGCCCCACGCCTATGCTAGCAAGCGCAGTGCAAACAGCGATGACTCAAAGTTCAAAACACACCTCTTCGAGATGTTTGGTGCTCGCCCACTGACCTCCATCAGCCGACAGGAGATCCAACGCTACCACGACGAACTCATCAGCCGTAGATCCCCAGCAACGGCAAACCGGCATCTCGCCCTTCTCAAACGGAGTTTCAACCTCGCCATCTTATGGGGTTACCTCGACACCAACCCGGCGACGGGTATCCGCATGCACACCGAGAACAACCAATCCCAGCGCTTCCTCAGCATCGATGAGGCGAAGCGGTTGTGGGCCGTACTCAGCACCGAGCAAAACCAGATCGCGGCAAAAGCCATCAAGCTGATGTTGCTCACCGGTGTACGGCGCGAAGAAGCGTTACAAGCCCGATGGGAGGACATTGACCAAGAACGGTTGCTTTGGAACCTCCCGATCACCAAGAGCGGTCGGCAACGCTTTGTGATGCTCAGCGAACCGGCATTGGCCGTCATCAACGAATTACCGGGCAAAGGTAGTGGCCATTATCTCTTCCCCGGCGCTAAACCCGGAAAGCCACTTAACAACGCCCGCAAATGCTTTCAACGCGCGTTAAAAGTCGCCGGACTGGCTCAACTACGCATTCACGACTTACGCCACACCTTCGCCTCATTGGCCATCAACAACGGGGCCAGCCTGTATGAAGTCCAGCACCTGCTGGGTCACGCCAGTAACAAAACCACTCAGCGCTATGCCCATCTGGCCTCCGAAAACCTCCGGCACGCCTCTAATCGCGTCAGTGATCTCGTGACGGCAACCACCTAGCCAATGCCCGTCATCACCTGTCGGGCAGCCTTGGCATCCTTTCAACACCATGACATTCAACAGTTCCTCAGGAGTTCACCATGCAAAAAATCGTTCTTGCTGCCGCCGTTACCACATCACTGCTATCGATCAGCGTTCAGTCCCACGCCAGTAGCCTGATGTCACTTTCAGGTATGCAGTACTTCGCCAAAACGTGCGAAAAGAAAGGCGGTACCAGCTATGTCAGCAACGACCAAGGCCGATCGATGCAGCCTTACAGCTATCGAGATATCGCCGCTACCCTGAAGCACTCAAAAACCACCGCATTGCTGGAAGCAAGCATGAATGGGCAACGCGCCTCAGAAGCGGAGCTCGACAAGTACCTGGTGCAAACTGAGAAAGCTGAAGCAAACAAGATGGAAAGCACCGGTACATTGCGATGCCAGCGCTAAAGCCATCAGAAACATGACGTCATAGACGGTATTGGAAAGGCTCAGCGATTGGCTGAGCTTTTTTCTTTTTTGATTCAAAAGTCACGCGGTGCGTGCGGTATAGCCCGCCCTTGTAAACCATACTTTTTCGCCGCAATTTCGGGACCGCATCCACAAAACAACAGTAAGACAAACTCGACAAGTATCTGAATGACAATCAGAAAAACGAAGCTAACAAAAATGGAAAGTTCAGGCACTCTACAATGTCGCCACTAGACTCAGCCGATCAAAATAGAAAGCAGATTAGAAGCCCAGCTAAACGCTGGACTTTTTCTTAAATCACTCAGCATGCGCATTAACTAGCAATTTTCTTAACTGAATTAACCGTCGCTCTTAAAAAAGCACTCATCATCTTCCGACCAATAGACACCATGATCCACCAGCCAATTTGTACGCAAATGATAATAGGGGTCTTTGCCCACCGTATTACGACCGGAGTCAGAACGCACAAGAAGCCCGTCCTCCTTCAGGCGCGAGCTGATAATCTCCACTCGACCGCTCCCTGGAAATATCTCTTCCAAACAATACTTGGAAACCATAAGGGTCGGCATACCATCAGACTCGTCCTTATGGCGGTATATATCAAGCCTTGATTTTGGAGAGCCGATAGCTATATGCGACTTGGATAACAGAAACCCCTCCAACACCTGTAGGTGATTCCACCGAGTTGTATACCAAAGCCATGTGCAGACTAAAACGCCGTGCATAAGAGTCTCTTCATTTACATGCTTACCACTAAACACATTATTTCTCAGCGCGACCTTACCCGCTAACGCAGACAGTGCAAATCGAACGACAACTCGCTTAGCCCCATCACGAGCGACATAGCTTGGTAAAATTTCAAGAATATCTGAGACCAATGCTTTAAGCTCACCGTCCCAAGCTTGGTTAGTCATTTCATCTAGCAGCGCTTTTATGAATGCTGGTGCAACTGTGCCGTATTGCTTTTGAATGCCTACAGAGACTGCACTCTTAATCGCGTCTGGAACAAAGGCAAAGTCCTCATCGTCTTGCCCCTCAAAACTGACATGCCCACCACCAATATTGATATCCACCCCCCTATCTAAAACCCCTTGGGGAGCATTACGAGTAATCAAAGAAATAATGGGTTTCTCACCAGAGGTCATGCCAAACAATGTTTTTGGCACTGACTCCTGAACGTCCCCCGAGCTGTTGAGTCGGGTACGATTGCTCCCGTTCCCCATTTCGTACACGAACGTGTCCAGATCTCCATAGCGGTTACTACCGATCTCATCCACCAATAAAGGGCCGAGAGAAAGCTGCTGGCCCTTGGCTTGAAGCGCTCGCTGCGTCGAACCGAACGTCTCAATCATGGATTTCCCGACACGGCCCACAGTACTTTGGCCTGGCGCGGCAGTGTTGCCATACAGACTGGCAACCGTTGAAAGTAGTAATGTTTTACCGCGACCTGCACCACCAAAGAAATTAAAAATGCATGATGAAATCCCAGGTAGAAAATCAACCATAGATGCCGCTAACCCAAGCTGCAAAGCGCCCGTAAGAATGGGGTTTTTACTTGCAGGAGCGAGCACCATATCGTTCCAACTATCAAGTGTCCCTAGCTGCGAAAGTCGAGGATAAACTATGTCTACAAAGAACTTATCTGACGCGACATTAGGAGCGCAAAACAATTTATCACCGACTGCACATACTTCGATATTCGATTTGTCATCGCGCTGCCAGCCCTCAGAGCGAACCCAGATGCGGGCCTCAAACTCATTGAAGGCATCGCGGAGCAAATGAGGAATAAACTGCCCCAAAGATTTCCTATCAACTACGCTGGGAGTAACCGACAGCACCCACTCAGTTAACACTTTTACGTCTTGAACATCACTATTTGGAATCGCTTTAGACACGACTCTATACTTCTTACCCGAACGACTAAGAATTTTAATCCGTGTAAAGACGAGCCCAGTTTCTGAATCACGCAACACCTGATCGACCCAGATGCTAGGAGCAATGTCCTTGACTACATCCTTTTTTCGAAACCGCACGGTATCAAGCGATAGTTCAAACCCCGGATAGTCTCGACCACCATACATCGACTCAAGCAAGCCGACATTTATGGCTTCAATTACGCGAAGGAAATCAAACGGGTCCGACTTAGGTTCTAAATCGTTGACAGGAACGATCCAAGAACCATGCTCTGTTGGCTCCTGAATGTTACCAACGCACATACCTATTTTTATGCGAGCGAGCGCTTCTTGAAAAAATCGCAGAACCTCTTCGCCTTCAAAATTTGACTTGACGAACGGGAAAAATATTTCCTTACTGGTACTGAATATTAAGAAATGCTTTTCTAGAGTTTTTATTAAAATCGAATAATCACGGTGAATCTTTGGAATAGAGAAGATAACCGTGGCCTCACCAAATTCAACGGACATAACACCCGTTAATTGTTTAGGATCACCGTCTAGTGCTTTGCCACCTGCGAAAAGCGCAGCGTCAACGATCTCAGCACCTAGTTCATTGGTCGAGAAAAACCGCTTCATGCCGAGACCTCCTGATCTGAACCCAGGAAGCACGAAACCGACTGGCTTGCCTTCAGTAAGTCCGAGGATGCCAGACTCGAATATTTTTCGGTCATGCGGATAGAGGAATGGCCGAGTAAGCCCTGAACGGTGTAAAGCGGAATTCCAGTCTTAACGCAAGCTGATGCAAAAACATGGCGAAGATCATGGAAGCGAAACGACTTCGGCAACCCGGCTGCTTTGCAGGCTTCTTTCCATGGGCGCACTGGGCGCGTCATATGGCAATTGTTGTATGACGATGGAAAAACCCAGCCATCATCTGGGAAATCCCCCGTAGCCAATGCTAGACATTCAAGTACGTCAAAGCACTTCTCGCTGATCGGCACATGCCGCATGCGACCCGTCTTGGTGATTCTTAAAGTAACGCGGCAAAGAGTCTGATCAAAGTCAGTCCACTTTAGACTCAATGCCTCACCTAACCTCATGCCAGTAAGAAGCAGAAATTCCACCAGACACGATGTAAGGGGATAACGAGGCTCAAGCCATTTGACAGCATAGTTAAGCCGATTAATGAGGTCAGCATTTACCTCATAGAGCTTAGCAGGTAGTTCACGCTTGAGCTTTAGTTTACGAGTCGGATCTTTGTCGCAATAACCAATATCCACCGAGAATCTAAAAAAAGAGCGAAGCATCGATAAATAACGATTTTTGGTTGCATCACTAAGTGTTGGACGCAACGAATCCATCACCTCCTGTATATGGGATAGCTTGATGCCCTTGATGTCTTTCCCATCTAGGATGGGTGCAACCACCGAGTCGTAACGCTTGCGTTCTCGCGACATCGAACGCTTACCGCTGTAATTGCCGGTTTTCTCGTACGCCTCAAAAGCCTTGTCGACGGTTACGATGGCCTGACAACCAGAGCTCATCATCTCGATTGCTTTTATGCGGGCATCTTGCAAAGTCAGCTCTTTGGATGTGCCTAACTTTATCCGGCGGCGGCCATAAGCTTGAGCACGAACGTAATACGTAGAATTACCCGACTTGGGATACTTAACGACAATCAGGCACTTATACGCCTGATCCCGGACTTCGACTTGTTTCGGCAACTTTATAACAGACATGACAATACGCCTCGCGAATACGTGAAAAAAATTGATTCATAAATTTTGACCTAATAGAAGTGGGACTAGCCCATAGAATATTAATAGAGAAGCTATTATAAAAACTTTCGAATATTAGTTTGAAGCTGACCGTCTATACTCAAGCGACTGACAAAAACTTACCTCAAGAAGGTCAACTTGTGAACCAAATTAAATTTCAAAAAATGCAGAGACACACTGATTAAGAGGTAATTACGAGTGCGTGAAACCTACCTAAAAACTGTTTTCCCAAGGACATCCTTGCCAGAATTACTTGAGCAAATTTCGTTCCAGCCCTTGGCGAAGCCTGACGAAAAACCCGACGAACGGTCATCCTTCTTCCCTGGGGTTAAAGGGAAAACCTATGCTTTTTACTAAGACACAGCGCTAGCAACACGTTACCTCCCGCTTGCCTGACAGCACCCAGTCAGTCACTGGGCGGGTTCGAGTCACCTTGATGACCACCTTCGATGAAGGAAACTGAATCGCCCAGGATTTTCTAGACACCTTGAAAACTCATTGAGTAACGCTTTTCAAACTATACCGGTGCAGCGATGATGATCGCTTACACTCCTACCCTAAAACCGTCCCACTCAAGGAAGAAAGTTTGAATAATTTGTTCATGTACGCCACCAAGGAACTCAGTACAGATGCTTTTCTAGCTTGGTTTTTTAAAGAATTAGAGATCAACTCAGACATCGCGAATTATCGCTCTCGAGTATTCCACGCTCTGGGACTCATTGCAGAAGGCGAAACGCCCGTAAAAATTGATCCGGTGCTCCAATCTGGCAATGTCGATTTGCTCTTGAACTTTGAAGTCAACGAAACGCCCCGCCGCATTCTCTTCGAGAACAAAACTTCATCGACCTTTCACTCTGATCAACTCAATCGGTACCGGGAGCGCTTTCCGAGCGACAAATACATTTATTTTAAGCTTGGCTACGTCGATACATGGGAACGGCAGAATCTACAGGGCTATCAGCTGATATCCGCCCATGATTTCCATCAGGCTGTCAGCTTTCTAGCACCACACCACCCAATTATTTACCAGTATTGTGAGTACCTGAAAAACGCTTGGATTTCCAAGGAAGAAAAGATCTTCAAGCGCTTGGCCATCTCCTGCCCAACAGCTTTTAAAAGTGCCATAGGTCAACGGCACCTCATCGGTGAGCTCTACGACCAGCTCAGGAATAGCGACCCCTCGTTGAAATTCAAGAGGGGCTCCAACATCAACGGGTCACCTTGGACGCAGTTAGATTTTTGCAGGCGTACGGAGTACTACCAGGGGAAAAACGAGACGTTATTTTGGCGAGTGGATTCCCGCGACGGTAGAACCTATCTACGAATCAACCAGTATGCTGCCATTCCCATGGATCGCCCTGAAATTGCTGCCCATAAAAAGCGACGCCTACAGGCTTTGCGTGAGTTAGCGTCCGGTATCAGTACCCAATACGACCTGAAACCCGGCAAACTATCGAACAAGGGTGTGAAAGAAAGCGAGGTCATCATTTATTTTTTTGACGAGAACCCTTACGGCGTTCTCAAAAAGCTGCTGCCAGAATTTACAACCAAGCTCCAGGCTCTGTACTACAAACTGGAATAGAACCTATGAACAGTTCACTTAGGTACGCTAATAGGAGACTCAGCATAAAATGAGCCTACTCAAAATATTAATGGACGCTAGCATAACATCCCCCATTGTTAGAAGACCAGACCAAGACAAAATTGACGCAGCGAAAAGAAGAACGAGACGAAGCTCTATCAACACAATTGTCGAGGAAATCTTTGGCTCTCAATGCACTCTACGTCCAGGGTGTATTGTGGCCTGCGACCTTGCCGGCGGACTTGATCACACTGGAATTTATATCGGAAGAAATCGAATTATTGAACGAAATGGAGACGGGTCGATAAAAAAAGTTTCAATAAAAGAGTTCATTAATTCATCATTACATAGAACCGGAGTGACGCTATACGTGGCTTGCGCGAATGGTAAAATCATTGCCAGTCCTGAAATTGCAAAACGTGCAAGGGATGCAGTCGGGACAGACTTCGGCTATCACTTGATCCGCAATAATTGCCATAAGCTAACAGCATATCTAGCAACCGGTAGACGCCATGATATCACCACATTTTCAGCGCTGGCTTCGATACTTGACACGAAACACCCAGGACTAGAGTGGAAATCCGCAATAGTTAGATACGACTAAAGAAACATCTGTTCGCAACCACTCGATTGTTACGCGACACGAACGATTTTGATGTATTGGTGGCTTTTCTTGCTTGCTCAAATGTCACGCGGTACGCGCGGTCCATCGAACAACTGCGGAAATGGCCCGCGCGCTTTCACACAGCCTAGACCCAAAACGATGCACAACTTAACATTCGCCCACGCCATCAACCTTGCGCCCGGAGTTGCAATGTCCGTTCCTACCTACGACCAGTTCATTGAACCGATACTTCGCTACCTGGCAGCTACACCCGAAGGTGCGATCGCTCGTGACGTTCATGAAGCCGCTGCTGGGGCGCTAAATCTGTCGGAAACACAACGTCAAGAGTTGATTGCGAGCGGCCAGGCCACCTACAAAAACCGTGCGGGTTGGGCCCACGATCGCCTCAAGCGCGCTGGCCTCTCCACTAGCGCTAAGCGGGGTTATTGGAAGCTAACTGACGCGGGGATTACCTACACTTCACAGCACCCCTATCCCTTGAGTACGAGCAAGGTAGAACAGCTCGCGATTGGCTTTATGGACGTAAAGCTCAAGAGCCCGACTGACGCCTTCCCACTCGACGGACAAGAGCAAGTTGCTCAGTTAGCGAGTTCTGCCACTGTCAGCCCAGACGACCGGCTCGAGCAGGCTTTGCGTGAGCTGCGCGAAGCCACTGCCGCCGACCTACTGGACAGCCTTCTGCAAGTCAGCCCTAATCGCTTCGAAGTCATAGTGCTGGATGTCTTGCATAGCCTTGGATACGGCGCGAGTCGCAATGACTTGCAACGCGTGGGCGGGAGCGGAGATGGCGGAATCGATGGGGTGATCTCTCTCGACAAGCTTGGACTGGAAAAAGTTTACGTCCAAGCCAAACGCTGGAAAGGCACGGTTGGCCGCCCTGAGTTGCAAGCCTTCTATGGCGCTCTTGCCGGACAAAAAGCCAAGCGCGGCGTGTTTATGACCACCTCAGGCTTCACTGCACAAGGTATCGACTTTGCCCGTTCAGTGGAGGGTATGGTGCTGGTTGATGGAAACCGGCTTGTTAACCTGATGATGGATCACGAAGTCGGAGTAACGTCGCGGCTGCTCAAGTTGCCGAAACTGGATAGCGACTACTTCGATGAAGAATGAGGCTATTAAATTGCGCCTAGCTTTCGTAGACACCACCACGGCCGTCATGGGGTGGTAGTTGCCTTTCACGACTGACCGATTTGGCCGCTCTCTGCCGGTCGCTACGGGTAGCCGTCGGCCAAAAGCAGAAGGGCAAACCCTGTCCGATTCAAGCCAAAACCAGTGAGACGGATGCGCCATACAATTGAGGGGCGATCCAAGGATGTGGTAAAAACCAACAATTACGGGCAGAGAGGCAGAATATGGCCAGTAAAATAACCAACAAAAGCGTATTTACTTAACTTTGTGCCTGATACGTTCGGCTTATTTTATTCAACTGCAGAGATTCAACAGCTTTTTTGTGAAAACTACCACTTCATCTCAAAATAAATCTCTAAATCAGGCCGTACTCCTAAGTGTTTTCCAAGGGTTTCGATAATTCTCTCTTCTGCTCTAAATAATCTTAAGGATAAGCAACCCCCAATGAATATAAATACAATGATCGTTTGTGATACCTGTGGGGCTGAGACTCATTGCCGCATAGGCATGTCCAATAGAAAATTTCAACCCCTATCTTTTCTATGTGAAGGATGTGGCGTAGCTATTGAGATAGATGTTAAAGATATGGTTGGTAGCGCCTTGCGTAATGCCAAAGAAATACCGTTCGAAAGAGATTCTCTCGAACAAAAAAAGCGCTTTTTCATTGATCTGCATTTGGATTTTCCAATCTGGAGCCAAACCTACGTGATGGGTAAAACCCCATATTTGGTAGCATGCGGAATGGTCGACAAAGACAAAATCCATATCAATGGAATCCCAGCTGTAGAAATATTTCGAATCAGACTCGATTTTTTGAATCATTTCGGCGAAAGATTTAACGAAGTTAAGCAGCTACTTAAGCTGTACCCTCGAAGCAACAAGGAACTTTTCAGGAAAAAGGCGATAGAGTTTCTGGAGGGAGAACATACTAACTCTTTAGCGCCTCAGGATATTAACGCCCTACTTTATACCGTACTTTCAAGGGTTTCACTGGCTTTTCTTGAGGAGGAAACTGTCCGCGAAGTCACCAGTCGCTACCCTGAAATAATAATTCACCTTGCACAAACTCGCCGTGAGAAGCTTGATGAATTTTATAACTATATAAAAGATACAGGATTCCTTAATGGTCTCCAACGCGACTGCCTAAGCCTTTATGGGCGTATTTTTGAGCTTGAGCTTTATTTGCGACCTGCCATATTCCTTGATTTCTGCACAGGTCAGGAGAGCAAGAAAAGCTCTGCAAAAATCTCAAAACTAGGATTTGATAGCTGCAAAGATATGTATAAAGACCTATCGGAGATAGTTGGGAGGCAATTAGCTTTGGTGGCGGGAGTAAACAATCTAATTCACCGTGGCGACCATAATTCTTTCTTGCCAAGCAAAGATGGTCCAGCACTTTCCAGTCTCGACAAGTTTGCAAATAAGGTTCTCTCCGAAAAACTGAAATACCTGGATGACTGTTGGTACAAGCTTGATGAAGGGCTATTGGATACAGATATTAGAAACTCAATTGCTCACTATACCTTTGAGTATGATGATTCAACGCAGATGATCACTTGCTACCCTAGCAAAGAGGGGCTGCGCCAAGAAAATAAGGTAGAGATAAATTTTTTAAATTTCATGCGAATGATACTAATTCAGTTTCGCGAAATGCATTATTTACATCATCTTATTAAAGCACTTTATTACTATGAGTACCTAATTATTAACAAGTGACGGTTTAACTGCGGTTCGGCTCGTGAGCCCCAAGAATAGCAGTCGAAGGCGTTGGCGAGAATGAATGCTCGAGCAATTCGGTTAATCATAGGTTGTATAAATGTCAGCTTTTGGCCGATATCTGCCAGTGTCGGCCGTCCACTGAGGGTCGACTTCTGCCGGTCGCGACAGGCCGCAGTCGACCCAAGCTGTCATTCACTAGCGCTCCCGTTCAGCCGCCTGATTCACAAAAGGCGAGAGCGGCTGCAACGATTGATTAAGCCAATTATGATTCCGTGTGGCATAACCTATAAGCCAATAGCGATCCCGTTTTCCATGGCGTAACAGACCTTAGGGTCACGAATTTCGTAAATCACAGCTCCCCCCTGAGCCTTTTGTGCTGTTTTCCGAATTAGCCCCATGTTTTCCATTGCCACTACGTAGTTGTTAGTAGAGCTGCCTGTGCCGGCCTTGTCATTGAGTCGGTCTTTTGTGAATTGAGCGCTATCAAGTTTAACCAAGTGTTTTATGTATGAGTAAACATCCATAGAATTAGCGCGAGCGCTTGACTTTCGCGGGTAATATTCATAGTAATTAAACTCCGTCACATAGCGATTTACTCCCTGCTCAATCGCCAGGTCACTTATCCGACGACTCGGATCAAGGATGAACTGCTCTTTAAAGCACTTGTCAACTATGTGCCATAGGTCTCTCGGATTGCTGTTGCACATTCTAAAAAGTAGCTCGATATTATTTGTGGAGCAGCTATCAAAAAGATCCGAGATCTGAGAGACAGCCCCATCCGAGTAGGCCTGCATCCTACGAATTATTACGCGCTCAAGCTGTGGGCGACTCCACTCAAGCTGCTGGAAGGTAAGCTTTTGAGTGCGCACGCTACTACGAATATAGTTGAAAGGCGTGCTCCACATGAAGAGCACTACGTGAAACTCTTCATTGGTCAGGACTTTATTGTTAGACGCGATACCCACAATAAACTCAGACACATTGTCTGCATCATTTTCGAATCGAGAATCCTCGTCTACCTTGTCTACTACTATATATATTTTTTTGAATGCATGTTTCTTGACTAGCTTACAAAGTCGCATCAAATAATAATATTGCAGCTTGTTTTGGGCGAAGGTGTCGTCTATGTGCTCTTCAATTTTCTTGAAATACTCGGCGTCACCAGAGTCGAACTCCGGCAGAGAGGAGAAATGCTTTGAGATTGCGTCGCCGATGGCCTTTGTTGCGGCTTTTAGCCCATAATTAAGAACCACTCGCCCATAGTTATACGCATTAACCGACCAGCGCTTAATTACTCCATTTTGAATCTTATTTATCTTCTCTCGAAGTAGCTCCCTGCTTGAGGCGCTGACATAGACGTGTAGATACATAGAAAGATCGATCCGCTCCTCCTTTGTATAGCGCCATAAAATGCTTGGACTCTCAGTTACTTTAAGAAAAAACGCTGCCGCAACTTCCTCAGTTAAGAAACGATACAGATCATCTTCGTCAAAATTTACTTTGAGTCTAGTAAATTCCTCGACACGGACCATGAGTTGGTCATCAGCTGCAAGCTCGCTCTGTAGACTCAAACTGAGCGCCGTCTTTCCGGTGCCTCGTTCACCAGTCACTATGGCCGATGTGCTTCTGAGCCCCTCGACTATTATGGAGTAATTATCTGGCCTCAGAAAAAGAGCAGTTAGATCTTTTTTTTCCCCTTCTGATGTAAATACACCAAATGGATATCTAGAGAATCCAAGTCCCTTGTAGTAATCCTCAAAGTTCATATGACTCCTCATGCGTTCTGTGCCATTGCATTTCAGCTGCAATCGCGAAGATAAAGATATAAATGTACATTGCACCCTGGCATGGATCTACGGGAAATCATCACGGATGAATACACGAAGTTTGGGCAAACCGACTTTCTCAACAGCATCGGCCGATTTCTGCCAGACACAACAGGCCGCACTGGGTCGCTTTTTCAACATTACTTTGGTCAGTGCCTAGCCAATCAAGCCGCGATAAGGCCCTAGGAAAACACGGCGGGCGGTCATCCTTACTCTCACCAGACGCGCCCTAAAAACTGAAATAGCATTTTTTGCTTGCAAATGTCACGCGGTACGCGCGGTGCGTCGAAAAACAGCGGCAATCCGCCTACCCCGCTCCGGTGCTCCTCCGGTTCGTCCGGAAGCTTTTCAGGCCATCTGGCCCGTTTCTGGCCGGGGTTTACCGCGCCGCTTTTGAGATAGGCCCAGGAAAACCAGCCGTTTTGCTAATGGGTAAGGACTTTCACAGGTTTTGAAAATCCCCGTGTCGGCGGTTCGATTCCGTCTCTGGGCACCAAAATACCGAAAACCCTGAATCGCAAGATTCAGGGTTTTTTTATGCCTGCGATTTGATCAGGCACTGGCCCGGTCACCTTCAAAGCGACAATTCCCCCCCTATCACCACACCTGCCAGCATCCGCAACGGTTGCCGGAGCCGAGCCCCGAAAAGCTTCAGGCATTGGAGGCCAGCCCTTCCTGGCAGTCCTTGGTCTGTAAGAACGCTCCGTATGCTTTAACGGAAACGGATGACATACGCCAATCTTCGGTTTGCGCAAAATCGAAAGAGGAACTGCCGCATAACCGGAAGCAGATACACAACAGAGATGTAGACAATGACTGACGCCATCAAACCAGACGTCGAAACCGCTGAGTTTTTTACTGAACAAGAAATCAGAACTTTCAGCTTTGATACTCAGCAGTCAACACTGCTTCACAAATTCGCCAAAGAACTGGCCGCCATCGGCGGGCCGCAAGCACCAGGAGCCAAGTCCAAAGCGTCTCTGGCAGCCACCGAATTAAAGTTCTCGTTTTCGAAAAACCAATGTGAACTGCTGAGTGCCTATTCCGATGGCCTTGTTTCGGTTTTGATTTTTGAAGGGCTGCAAAAAATCACCGATGCCAGCCCTCCAAATGAACTGCCAGATCTGGCATCCCTGGAAACTCGTTACGACGTACTTTGCCTGGCCGCCCGTAATCAGATCCTGTTGAAACTGGTGGATAACAGTGCCTTTGCCTATGACATGGACAATGAAGGAAAACTGGTTCGACTGGTGGCCAACTTCAAAGGTGGCGGGCTCATAAAAATCAATGCCGAGCCGGAAATCAAAGAACTGAGCTCCCATTCCGGCCTCGCGCTTGGCCCACATACAGAGGCGCCTTACTGGTGCGCCGTGAACGCAAAAGACGAGCACTCGCCCTCTCCATCGTCGCTCATACTTTCCGCCTTGTGGAACCCAAGCCTGGAACCTACGCGAGTCATTCCACTACCCCCCATACTCGAAAAAATCGGCATCACCAACTGCCTCGCACTGACCACGGGCAACTTCCAGTTCACTCGTAGTGACTCCTTTGTCAGTGGCAAAGGGGAGGATGGCCGCAACGTTTCGATTCTGGAGTTCGACGATAAGGCAGGGTTCGCAGCCCGCTTTAACTCATATCGTTTTTCGGTCAATGACAACGCCTCGACCTTTGTGAAAACGGCTTACACCGCCCTTTGCCAGGGGGTGGATGAAGCAACTCCGGTCGAATGCACGCTGACCCAGGAATCGGCCATGGTCATCAATAACATCCGGGCTCTGCACTGTCGCGATGTCATCAGAGACAACAGACGAGTCTTGGTTCGTATTTTCGGACTTTCAAAATTTTCTACCCCCATCGTCGTTCAGATGACCCGTTAGTGCTGCAGGGCTGATTCCTTATGTGATCAGGCTGTTGAACGACCCGTCATGTGATGACCGGCCAATAACCATAACGAGAGAATGCAATGTCCTTGGATGTAATTGGCATGTTGGCGCTCGTCGCTTTTTGCGCTGGCTTTTTTGATGCGATTGCCGGTGGGGGCGGTTTGATCACCCTGCCTGCATTGTTTCTGGCAGGTGTAGATCCGATCAGTGCAATTGCAACGAACAAGTTCCAGGCCGCTTCGGCCACTGTTTCGGCAACGGTGACCTTCGCTCGCAAAGGAATGATCGAGTGGCGCGAAGGCCGTTTCCTGGTTATTTGCGGATTTATTGGTGGCGCCAGTGGTGCCTTGCTGGTCAGCTCTATTGATAAACACTACCTGGAAGTTTGCGTGCCTATCATGCTGATTCTGGTAGCCATCTATTTTGCGTTTTCTCCAAAGCTGGCCAACGAAGATCGACGCAAGAGAATTGGTGTTCTGCTCTTTTCCTTTACCGTGGCGCCGATCCTGGGCTTTTACGACGGTATATTTGGCCCCGGCGTGGGCTCTTTCTTCATTGTCGGATTTGTACTGCTCTGCGGCCTGGGCATGATGCGGGCCATGAGTTTTACCAAGCTTGCCAACGCCTCTTGCAATCTCGGCTCTCTGTCGGTCTTTATCACCAAAGGTGTGATTATCTGGCCGGTAGCCATAGCCATGGCTTTGGCGGCCTTCATCGGCGCTCAATTGGGTGCACGGGCCGCTGTTCGGGTCGGACCACGGCTGATCAAACCCATGTTGATCGTGGTCTGCTGCGCCTTGGCCATCAAGCTGCTGAGTGTAGAAACCAACCCTTTGCGCGTTGCTCTCCTCCAAGCGTACGCGGGCGTTAATAACGAAAAACCCTGAGTCGCAGGACTCAGGGCTTAGAGCCTCTCGCTAACTCGCATCATTCCAGTGAAAAACCAGGTTACGGGCCGCACCATTGCCAACATCGGCAACGTCCTGTCGGGTTTCGCCCTTGCGCGTCGCAATGACCGTGTATTTACCGGCAGGCAGCTTCACGTAAACCAACGGACCGGCGTCATTGAGTGTCAGCACGGTTTGCCCCGGGGCTTTCTGGATGACCACGCTCACGTCAGGAATGTATTCATTTCCCGTCCCGACAGAGAACGTCATGTGCAGGTTATAGCCGGTAGTCTGCTGGATGGCCCTGGACTCATCCTCGCCGATACCGCCGGACAGGTAGGCGATGCCGTTTTGCTCCTGGCGCTGCACCTGCACGCCAGTGCTGTCGACTGGATCAAGGCTGGCGGCGGGTGATATCGATGGAAACATCAGCACGCCGACGGCGGTGAGTGGTAACAGGAGTGAATGGAGGTACTTCATGATGACGACTCCCGGGTTCTGCCGAACCCAATCGCTACACTCTTTGGATTTCCAGTCGCAGGGAGGTGTTTTAGATTGATTTGGCCTGAGTACGAAACGTACTACGCCATTTGCTCCTCAGCCCTCGCCTGCCCTCCGACACGTCCTGCCAGTGAATCCGGTTTTCCCTTCCTGTTTTTCAGTCACTCCCGGCAGCTTCGAAGGGGGCTCACTGGTCATTCTCTTTCGCTAATCCAATCTGCGGCGGAAGACCATGACAGCCCTCACACCCAACGACACTCACGATCCCTATCTGGTTTCACTGCTTGGAAACCTTGGCAAATCGATCCATCAGGCACGTCAGAAGGTGCTTCGGGCGGTCGATACCGTTCAGGTGCAAACCTGTTGGCAGATCGGGCGACATATCGTCGAGTTCGAGCAGGAAGGCGCTCGGCGGGTGAGGTATGGCAAAGAGTTACTGTCGACCCTGGCAAACAGGCTTACTGCAGAATTCGGGAAAGGCTTTGACGAAACCAATCTGCGAAAAATGCGCCAGTTTTATCAGGCGTTTCCAGTTCGCGACGCACTGCGTCACGAATTGAGCTGGACCCACTATCGCCACCTGCTTCGAGTCGACAACGACAGCGCTCGTCTCTGGTACATGAACGAATCAGCCACCCAAAACTGGTCAAGCCGCGCCCTGGAACGCCAGATCAATACGCTGTACTACGAACGCCTGCTGGCGAGCCGCGATCGCGGCAGTGTCAAGCAGGAGGCCGCCACCAACATTCAAAACATGAAGGCCAGCCCTCGGGACTTCATCCGTGATCCGGTGGTCCTGGAGTTTCTGGGCTTGTGCAATGCCGGCAAACTTCAGGAGAACGAGATCGAACAGGCGCTGATCGAACAACTGCAAGGCTTCTTGCTGGAGCTGGGCAAGGGCTTCGCGTTCATAGCTCGCCAGCAACGCATCAGTACCGACAGCAAAGACTTCTACATCGACCTGGTGTTCTACAACTACTTGCTCCAGTGCTTCGTCATCTTCGATATCAAGCGCGGTGAACTGACCCATCAGGATGTGGGGCAGATGGACATGTACGTGCGCATGTACGACGACCTCAAACGCGGCGTGGAAGACGGCCCCACTGTCGGCATCATTCTCTGTGCGCAAAAGGATGAATCCGTGGTGCGTTACTCGGTGCTTGAAGGAAACGAACAGCTGTTCGCCAGCAAGTACAAGCCCGTCCTGCCGAGTGAAGAGGAACTCCGTAACGAACTGGATCGGGCGGCTCTTGAAGAACGACTGCTCGATCATTCACTGCGTTGAGGCCAATGGATTGTTCATCAACGCCATCAAGACTATCGTTGGCAGCTACCCGCAAAGGTCCGACGCCGATGAATTTGCAGGACACGCCTTCACTCGCTCCAACTCAAATCGAGTTGCCATTGCAATGCGTCGCGTCCGGCGAACCATTCAAGGAAATCGCTGCAGACGGCTTTGTCCTCGGTGGCTTCACCTGGCGACACCCTTCTCACGATGCCGCTCGTCCGGTCGTGATCATCAATGCCGCCACCTCGGTTCGTTGTCGTCATTACTCGCGCTTCGCCGACTATCTGTCCGATCATGGCTTCGATGTCATCACCTATGACTACCGTGGTATCGGCGAGTCGCGGCCGGCATCGCTCAAAGGTCTCAAGGCTTCATGGACCGATTGGGGAGCGCTGGATTTCGAGGCGATGCTCAAGCGCGCACAGCGTGAGTTCCCCGGACAACCTGTCGATGTGGTCGGCCACAGCTTTGGCGGCTGTGCAGCGGGCTTGGGGGCGTCCGGGCACCTGATCCGGCGTCTGGTGACGGTCGGAGCGCAATTCGCCTACTGGCGCGACTATGCGCCCGCCCATCGCTGGGGGATGTTTGCCAAGTGGCATGTGCTGATGCCACTGGTGACGATGATCTACGGCTACTTTCCGGGCAAACGCCTCGGATGGCTCGAGGACACACCCGCTGGCGTGGTCCGTGACTGGAGCCTGTCCACTGCCCGTTACGAAAAACGCTCCAGCGGCCGCGCGATCAGCACAACAAGCGGGCAACTGCCCTTTGCCGATGTCACCGCACAAACCCTGGCCATCAGCATCAGCGACGATCCCTACGGCACGGTCCCGGCCATCGAACGCCTGCTCGGCTACTTCACCGGCAGCACAAACTCCCACCTGCGTATCCATCCCGAAGACATCGGCGAAGAAGAAGTCGGACATTTCGCCTTTTTTCGCAGCCCATACCAAGCCACACTATGGCCCATTGCATTGGCCTGGCTGCAAAACGGCGAACTGGCCCCCGATACCCCCGGGCGGCGAGTGCCGCGCAGCTAAGTCAGTTGCCCTTTCAACGAATACGGAACGACGCCCATGGCCTCCGCCAACAAGCAGCAAAAACGCGCCTCCCGCGCCAAGGCCAAGGCCAAGCAGAACCGCACCCAGCGGGCCGCCGCGCCGGTCGAACTGGACCCGAACGACGATCGCATCGACTTCGAATCGGTGGACCTGACCGAACTGTTCAAAAAGATGATCGACGCCGAAAAGATCAGCCAGCAAGCCATGTGCACGGCCTTCCTCGAAGACCCGTTGCTGGAAGTGGTGTATGAGCAGGAAGGCGAAGAAGGCGCGATGGACTTCATCCTCGCCGCGCTGATCGAATATCGCCAATGGTCGGCCGAAACAGACGAAGCCGGCGCCCTGGCGTGGATCGAATCTCCGGCCTTCCAGGCCGACTATGTGGCGGCGTCCGACGCCATTGCCGCGCAAACCCAACAGAAACCGAACTGAGTTCCCATGGCCTCCCTGAACAAGCAACAGAAACGCGCCAAGCGTGCAAAAGCCAAAGCCAAGCAAATCCGCATGGTCGGCAGAAAATCCATCGTGGATCAGGACCTGCCCGATTTCCCCGAGCCGATCCCGGAATACACCCTGGCGATGTTCAGCAAAATGCGCGACGCCGAAGCCGTCAGCCGCAGCGAAATGCTCTCGGTCCTGCTGACGAACCTCGCCTTTATCATCGTCGACCACCCAGAACTGCTGGACATGGAAAACGCCGACGACGAAGGCATGGCCGCCACCCACCTGGCCGCCGACATGCTGATCGACTACCGCATGTGGGCCGACGGCATGGACCGCGACGCCGCCCAGGCATGGCTGAGCGAGCCGCAGTTCATTACCGACTTCGGCACTGCGCTGGACGCCTACCGCGAATCGCAGGAAACGCCGGAAGAAAAAGCCGAGTAAAGGTTACAGCGCAAACAAAAACGGCCGCTTGTCATCACTGACAGCGGCCGTTTTGCATTACGCGATATGGATCAGCTCAGCACTACCGCGCCACGCTTTTCCAGTTTGCGACGGCGAGCCACCAGCAAGCCGGCCGCTACCACCAGGGCGCTGAGCAAGCCGGTCGCGAGGATTTCCACACGATGGGCATCCTGGAACAGCATGATGGTCAGGGCCGCAACGATGAAGACGATCACCGCGTAGGTCAGGCCCGGGAACAGCCACATGCTGAAGACGATTTTCTCACCACGGGCCATACGCTGCTTGCGCATGCGCAGTTGCGAAATCGCGATCACCAGGTACACCAGCAGCGCGATGGCGCCGGAGCTGGCCAGCAGAAATTCGAACACGGCAGCCGGGGCCACGTAGTTGGCGAATGTTGCCAGGAACGCAGCGCCGGTGGACAACATCACCGCCCAGTAAGGTGTGCCACTTTTGTTGGTGCGCGTGGACATGGCCGGTGCATCACCGCGCTTGCCCAGGGAGAACAGCATCCGCGACGAGGTGTAGAGCGCCGAGTTCAGGCAGCTGGTCACAGCAACCAGTACCACGATGTCGACAATCATCTTGGCGTTCGGGATGCCCATGCGCTCAAGCACGGTCTGGTAGGAGCCGAGGCTTGCCAGTACCGGGTCGTTCCAAGGCACCAGGGCTACAACGATGAAGATCGACACGAGGTAGAACAAGCCGATCCGCCAGATCACCGAGTTGGTGGCCTTGGAGATTTGCTTGCCAGGGTTCTTCGATTCCGCGGCCGCGATGGTCACGATCTCGGTGCCCATGAAGGAGAACATGGTGGTCAGGATCGCGCCCAGTACCGCGCCCATGCCGTTTGGCAGGAAGCCCTGGGTGTCGAACAGATGCGAAACGCCGCTGACCTGGCTGTTCGGCAGGAAGCCGAAGATCGCCGCTACGCCGAGAATGATGAAACCGATGATGGCCAACACTTTGATCAGAGCGAACCAGAACTCGAATTCACCGTAGTTCTTCACGCTGAACAGGTTGGTCACGGTCAACAGCATCGTGATGACCAGGGCGAAGGCCCAGATGTCCACGCCAGGGAACCATGCGTGCAGGATGGTCGCGGCAGCGTTGGCTTCCAACGGGATCACCAGAACCCAGAACCACCAGTACAACCAGCCGATGGTGAAGCCAGCCCAGTGACCGATCGCGCGGTCGGCGTAAGTCGAGAACGAACCGGTGTCCGGCGAGGCAACGGCCATTTCGCCGAGCATGCGCATCACCAGCACCACCAACATGCCGGCGGCGGCATAAGCCAACAGAACAGCCGGACCTGCAGCGGCGATGGCGTGACCCGAGCCGACGAACAAGCCGGCGCCGATAACCCCGGCAATCGACAGCATGGTCACATGACGCGGTTTGAGCCCCTGTTCGAGGCCGTTAGAGCTTTGGGTACTGCTCATTGAAACTACCTTTGTAAGGAAAAGCGAATGCGTGCATCCCGTTCGGCGATCCTTCTCGTAAAAAGAAGCCAACGGGGCGTTCTGGATTCTGCACGCAATAATTGCGCCAAAATGTTTCAAATCCCTCTAGCCCGGTGATCTCACTTCGACCGGACGGTCATCGCAACCCATTGAATTTAATGGCACTTTGCCAGAACGTTACCCTGCGACCCACTTTGCGGGGCAAATTCGCGCACCGGAAACACACCTGAAAATGGCCCGGCGCACATTAAAAGTGCACAACCGCTGCATTTGGCCGGATAGCGCTTCCAACACCCCGTCAAAGCTGGCAACATCGCGCCTTTTTTTGCGACAGCCACCGCGCTTTTTATCGACAGGCAAGGTTCAAACAGCTGTTCGGTTGTTGATGGGGCGACAGTCTGCTGCGCCGATGCGACAACCTGCCACACGCCAGCCGTTTACCGTCCGTAGCGCTGTTGGCTGCCATTGAAACGCTATGCTAGGTTGGCCGCCTCGCCAGGAAGGCCGCCAACAGCAGGAGCGCAACATATATGAGGAACGCACATGGCTGAGGCCACGCCCGCGCTTGAAATCCGCAACTTGCACAAACGCTACGGTTCGCTGGAGGTGCTCAAAGGCATCTCGCTGACCGCCCGCGACGGCGATGTGATCTCGATCCTGGGTTCCTCCGGCTCCGGCAAGTCCACGTTCCTGCGCTGCATCAACTTGCTGGAGAACCCGCACCAGGGCCAGATCCTGGTCGCCGGCGAAGAACTCAAGCTCAAGGCTGCGAAGAACGGCGAACTGGTGGCCGCCGACGGCAAGCAGATCAATCGCCTGCGCAGCGAAATCGGTTTTGTGTTTCAAAACTTTAATCTGTGGCCGCACATGAGCGTGCTCGACAACATCATCGAAGCCCCGCGCCGCGTGCTCGGCCAGAGCAAGGCCGAAGCCATCGAAGTCGCCGAAGCCCTGCTGGCCAAGGTCGGCATCGCCGACAAGCGCCACGCCTACCCGGCGCAATTGTCCGGCGGCCAGCAACAACGCGCGGCCATCGCCCGCACCCTGGCCATGCAGCCCAAGGTCATCCTGTTCGACGAGCCCACCTCCGCGCTTGACCCGGAAATGGTCCAGGAAGTACTTAATGTCATCCGCGCGCTGGCCGAAGAAGGCCGCACCATGCTGCTCGTGACCCACGAAATGGGCTTCGCCCGTCAGGTCTCCAGCGAAGTGGTGTTCCTCCACCAGGGCCTGGTAGAAGAGCAAGGATCGCCACAGCAGGTGTTTGAAAACCCGCTTTCGGCGCGCTGCAAACAATTCATGTCCAGCAACCGCTAACGGAGCTACCCACATGCAGAACTACAAAAAGGTCTTCCTGGCTGCCGCCGTCACCCTGGCGTTCAGCGCCGGTGCCATGGCCGAGACCCTGAAGATGGGCATCGAAGCGGCCTACCCGCCGTTCAACAACAAAGATGCCAGTGGCAATGTCGTCGGCTTCGACAAAGAGATCGGCGACGCCCTGTGCGCCAAGATGAAAGTCGAGTGCACCGTCGTGACCTCCGACTGGGACGGCATCATCCCGGCCCTGAACGCCAAGAAGTTCGACTTCCTGATCTCCTCGATGTCGATCACCGACGAGCGCAAGCAAGCGGTGGACTTCACCGACCCGTACTACTCCAACAAGCTGCAGTTCATCGCCAAGAAAGACGTCGACTTCAAGACCGACAAGGCCTCGGTCAAAGGCAAGATCATCGGCGCCCAGCGCGCGACCCTGGCCGGCACCTTCCTGGAAGACAACTATGGTGACGACATCACCATCAAGCTCTACGACACCCAGGAAAACGCCTACCTCGACCTGACTTCCGGCCGCCTGGACGGCATCCTGGCCGACAAGTACGTCAACTACGAGTGGCTGAAAAGCGACGCTGGCCGCGCCTACGAGTTCAAGGGCGACCCAGTGGAAGAAAGCGACAAGATCGGTATTGCCGTGCGTAAAAACGATCCGATCCGCGCGAAGCTGAACACCGCGCTGAAAGAAATCGTCGCTGACGGCACCTACAAGAAGATCAACGACAAGTACTTCCCGTTCAGCATCTATTGATTCTGACCTGCCTGACCGGCGCCTGATGGCGCCGGTTCTCGGCCTTGCCTGCCGCGATTTGAAAAGAAATCCATGATTATCGACCTCTACGGATTCGGCCCGGCGCTCGCCGCTGGCGCGCTGATGACTGTGAAACTGGCACTCTCGGCCCTGTGCCTGGGGCTGGTGCTCGGTCTGCTCGGCGCCTTGGCCAAGACTTCCCCGTACAAGCCGCTGCAATGGCTTGGCGGCACTTATTCGACCCTGGTTCGCGGCATCCCGGAATTGCTCTGGGTACTGTTGATCTACTTCGGCACGGTCAACCTGATGCGTGCCCTGGGCGAGTTCTTCGGCAACCCCGACCTCGAACTCAACGCCTTCGCCGCTGGCGTGATTGCGCTGGGCCTGTGCTTCGGCGCCTACGCCACGGAAGTGTTTCGCGGCGCGATCCTCGCCATCCCCAAAGGCCATCGTGAAGCCGGCGTGGCCCTGGGCCTGTCGAAATGGCGCATCTTCACCAAACTGATCATGCCGCAGATGTGGCGCATCGCCCTGCCCGGCCTGGGCAACCTGTTCATGATCCTGATGAAAGACACTGCGTTGGTGTCGGTGATCGGCCTGGAAGAAATCATGCGTCACGCGCAAATCGGCGTGACCGTATCCAAACAGCCGTTCACCTTCTATATGGTCGCCGCGTTCATGTACCTGGGCCTGACGGTGCTGGCGATGACCGGCATGCACTTCCTGGAAAAACGCGCCGCCCGCGGCTTCGCGAGGAGCACCCAATGAACTGGGAAGTCATCATCAAGTGGCTGCCGAAACTGGCCCAGGGCGCGACCCTGACCCTGGAACTGGTGGCCATCGCCGTGATCGCCGGTTTGCTGCTGGCCATTCCGCTGGGCATCGCCCGCTCGTCGCGCCTGTGGTGGGTGCGGGCCTTTCCCTACGGCTACATCTTCTTTTTCCGGGGCACGCCGCTGCTGGTTCAACTGTTCCTGGTCTATTACGGCCTGGCGCAGTTCGACGTGATCCGTAACAGTTCGATGTGGCCCTATCTGCGCGATCCGTTCTGGTGCGCCACGGCGACCATGACCCTGCACACGGCGGCCTACATTGCGGAAATCCTGCGCGGCGCCATTCAGGCGATACCACCGGGCGAGATCGAAGCGGCACGGGCACTGGGCATGTCCAGGCCAAAAGCGCTGTTCTTCATCATGCTGCCGCGCGCCGCGCGCATCGGCCTGCCGGCCTACAGCAACGAAGTGATCCTGATGCTCAAGGCCAGCGCCCTGGCCAGCACCGTGACCTTGCTGGAACTGACCGGCATGGCCCGCACCATCATTGCCCGGACCTACCTGCCGGTGGAGATCTTCTTCGCCGCGGGCATGTTCTACCTGGTGATGGCTTACGTGCTGGTGCGCGGCTTCAAGCTGCTGGAGCGCTGGTTGCGCGTCGATGCCTGCCAAGGGCGTTGAGGATGGCGTGTTGACGGGCGAGGCCTTGCTCGCCCGCTTCACCGCACTGGATGCGTTTCTGACAGAGCACCAGGAACTGTGGAAACCTCGGCCGTTTACTCATCTGCAGCTTCCTTGGGAAGCGTCCTACCCAGCGCTAGCCGAATGGCTACGCGAGCGGTCGCTGGAAGACGCGGAAAACGCCCACAATCAACCTGCCCTCCTGAATGCGCCGGAGCCCTTTGCTTCCTTGGCATCGATGTCCGTTGCATTGAGTGCAGTGGATGAATTGCCTGCACACGCACTCGAAGCGGCCGGCCATCGACTGAACGTCGATGTACCGGGACGTAAATGGCAGCAGATCGAAGCCTTCGCCAGCCGATTGCAGTTTTCAGCAACACCCAAGCATTGGCTGGACTGGTGCTCGGGCAAGGGACACTTGGGGCGCCGCCTGCTGCAACCAGGGCAACAACTGACTTGCCTGGAATACGACCCGGCACTGGTAACGAGCGGCCAGGCACTCAGCCAGCGTCATCACCTGCATGCGTTGCATATTGAACAGGATGTGCTCGCGACAGACGCCGCTACTTTACTGAGTGCGCACCACACGCCCGTCGCACTTCACGCCTGCGGTGATTTGCATGTGCGGCTGATTCGACTCGCCAGCGCCACAGGCTGTAGACAACTCGCCATTGCACCGTGCTGCTACAACCGGATCAGTCTTGCCTACTACTCGCCGATTTCCTCGGCCGCCCAAGGCTCCGGCCTACAGCTTTCCCTCGACGACCTCGCGTTGCCCATGAGCGAAACCGTCACCGCCGGCGCCCGCGTGCGCCGTCAGCGCGACACCTCCATGGCCCAGCGCCTGGCTTTCGACTTGCTGCAACGGCAACTGCGCGGCATTGACGAGTATCTGCCAACCCCTTCGCTGCCCAGCGCCTGGCTGGACAAACCCTTCTCTGATTACTGCCATCACCTGGCCGCACTCAAAGAGTTATCCACAGTCGGCCCGCAAGATTGGCCAGCGCTTGAAGTTGCCGGTTGGCAGCGTCTGGCCGAGGTGCGCAACCTTGAGCTGCTACGCGGACTTTTCCGGCGTCCGCTGGAGCTTTGGCTGGTTCTCGACCGGGCACTTTTCCTCGCCGAACAGGGCTACAGCGTCCGCGTCGGTACGTTCTGCGAAACACCGCTCACGCCGCGTAATTTCCTGCTCCTGGCCGAACGCGCTTAAGCACGCCCGACCTGTGGATAACTCTGTTGATGAAATAATCATGGATCCAATATCTACGCCTGTTTCAGGGCTAAATCAGCACTGTTCATTTTTTGTACACCCGCATAAAAAATCGAAAAAACAGGCATTTGCGGACAAATGAGAACGGATCCACAAATTCGGCCTAAACCCAGTGCGTCGCCAATGCCATTGTGCATAAGCATTTAACCAAAACGACATAAACGCCTAATCCCGGACCGCAGACAGGGGAAATTGCACCCTTTCACTACTCTTGATATACACACATGCAAGGGCGCCGGCAGCGCGGCCACGAACAAGAACATTCCTCCGACAGGATGCGCCAGTGACGTTCATTTCCTACGCACAGAATTTCGAAGACATACGCCTGTGGCGCGCCCTCAAGACCGTCGAGAACGGCTTCTACATCGACGTCGGGGCAAACGACCCCACCCATGACTCGGTCACCAAGGCGTTCTACGACAACGGCTGGACCGGCATCAACGTCGAACCGATGCCCAACTACTACGAAGCCTTGTGCCAGCAACGCCCCAAGGACACCAACCTGCAATGCGTGGCCGGCGAAAGCGCCGACAGCCTGACCTTCTACGGCATCGCCGACACCGGCCTCTCGACCGTCGACCCGGCCATGGCGCAGATGCACAAAGACGCCGGTATGGACGTGCGCAGCCAAACCGTCCAATCCCGCACCCTAACATCCATTTGCGAAGAACATGCCCAGGGCCGCGCTATCCACTTCCTGAAGATCGATGTCGAAGGCCACGAAGAGACCGTCCTGCGCGGCATGGACTTCACCCAGTGGCGGCCGTGGGTCATCCTCATCGAAACCCCGTGGGAACGCGACCAGACCTGGGAAACCCTCGTCACCGGCGCTGGCTACCAGTCCATCCTGTTTGACGGCATCAACACCTACTACCTCGCCGAAGAACACCTGAACCTCAAACCCGCCTTCGACATCCCGCCGTGCAACCTGGACGAGTTCCAGTTCTGCAAAGGCCACAACTTCAGCCACCCCGTCGGCGATGCCGAACAGCAACTCGCCGCCGCCCTGCAACGCGCCGAACAGGCCGAAGCACAGCTGCGCGCAATGCAAAACAGTCGAACCTGGAAAGCCATTCAGAAACTCAAGAAAACCCTGCTGCGCGCCTGACCCGAACCCCGCGTAAAAATAGTCAGAATTCAGGGGTTTACAGAACCTATCCAATCGCTATAATCGTCGCCCTGACACGCCGGTATAGCTCAGATGGTAGAGCAACTGACTTGTAATCAGTAGGTCCCGGGTTCGATTCCTGGTGCCGGCACCATACAAAACAAAGCCCCTGCAGAAATGCAGGGGCTTTGTTGTTTCCGGGCTTTGAAAAATCGCTTTCAGTGACCCGCGCTCTGACCACCATCCACGTGCAGGATTTCGCCGGTCACGAACTTGGCGCCGTCCAGATACACAACCGCTTGCGCAATATCGTCTATCTCGCCCATGTGCCCGACCGGGTGCAGGTTGCCCAGTGCTTCATGGGTTTCTGCGCCGTGCATCGGGGTCTTGATGATGCCTGGGCTGACCGCGTTCACCCGGATTCCGCGCTTGGCGTATTCGATGGCCAGGGATTTGGTGGCCGCGTTGAGGCCGCCCTTGGTCAGCGAAGCCAAGACCGATGGCACACCGTCGATGGCGTGGTCCACCAGGCTGGTGGTGATGTTGACGACGTGGCCGCTGCCCTGTTTTTCCATTTCGGCGATGGCGAGTTGGGTGATGTAGAAGAAGCCATTGACGTTCACCGACAGCACATTTGCATAGTCTTCTGCGGTGTACGCGGTGAACGGCTTGGCGATGAAGATCCCGGCGTTGTTGACCAGGGTGTCGATGCGACCGAAACGGGACATCGCTTCGCGGATGACGCGCCGGGCGGTTTCCGGCTCGCCGATGTCACCGGCCACGGTGAGTATGTCCGGATCGGTGGATGGCTGGATCGAGCGCGAAGTGGCGACGATCCGGTAACCGAGTTCACGAAAGGCTTTGACCATACCGTCGCCGAGACCTTGGGATGCGCCGGTGATGACGATGACTTTTTTCGAAATGCTCATGATGAAGACCTCTGACAATTAAAAGTGGGGTAGAAAATCTGTAATCAAGCGTCGGCATGTGCCTTGGCCATTTCTCTCAACATCTGTTCGTAGTACTCGACCGATTGCGAGCCGGACACCAGGTGGCGACCGTTCAGCACCATGGCCGGCACCGAGTTGATGCCGCGCTGCTGGTAGTACGCTTCAAGCTCCCGCACCTCAGCGGCGAACGCACCGGACGCCAGCACCTCTTGTGCAGCTGCCCCATCCAGCCCCGCTTCAGTCGCCAGGCTCACCAGTGCCTGGTGATCGCTCGGGTTCTGGCCCTCACTGAAATAGCCCCGCAGCAGCACCTTCTTCAGCTCGACTTGCCGCCCTTCCTGCAACGCCCACAGCAACAAGCGATGCGCATCAAAGGTGTTGTAGAAATGCGTGCGCTTCTCCAGATCGAACTTGAAGCCGATGGCCTCGCCGCGAGCGATCTGCATGGCCTTGCCGTCGGCGACGTCTTCAGCAGTGCGTCCGTATTTGCGCATCAAGTGCTCTACCGCTGGCTCACCTTCAGCCGGCATGTTCGGGTTCAATTCGAACGGCTTGTAGGTCAGCTCGACCGAGACTTCCCCGGCCACGTTCTCGATCGCCTGCTCCAGCGCCGTCGCCCCCAGCGCGCACCAGGGGCACACCACATCGGAGATGAAATCGATGGTGACGGAGGACGTCATGACTTGCCCTCCGCCTCAGCCAGTTGCTTGCGGTACTGGGTGGTGGTGATACCGGCGTAACCCCAGTTATCGGTGTCGACTTCCTCGATCACGATGTGGGTCAGGTCAGGGCGCTTGTTGAGGACGCGTTCCAGTGTTTCAGTGATTTCGGCGATCACCTGAGCTTTCTGCTCAGTGGTAACGCCATCGCGAGTGATGCGTACGGTTACGAAAGGCATGAGGACAACTCCAGTGACCTTCCCGTCGGGATGATGGGAGAGGCGTTGGAGATGAATGTATGGGGTTGGCGGGAGGGGATAAAGGTGGGGGCGGGAACTTCATTCGTTACTCAGTGTAATGAATGAATAAGCCCCGTTGGCCAGGATCGCAGGTTGCGAATCGCCCTGCCCCACGCTAGGCTGCCCACATCGCTGCAAAATCAGCGACCGGGTTTGGCGACCCGACCCAAACAATAGGCGCACAGGCGCCACCATAACGATTGCTGGCGTTTTTTTTCGCTCGTATTTTTCCGTTATGGCGGCTGTGCGCGGGAGACCTTCGGGTCTGCCGGGTTCCTATTGTCCCGGTTCGCCAACCTGCGCACAGCTGCCACCCATAATCGTTTGGCGACGGTTCGTGGCAGTTCCTCAACGATAGGAGCTAGACCATGTATAAAATTGATTCGTCCAAAATCTGTGTTTTCACGTTCTTTGTAACCACGCCGGCCCTTCTTCGAAGGCATGCAAATACTCAACTCCTCCCAACCAGCGGAGGTGTTCAATGACCAATCCCCAAGATCTGAAAACCATCGGCCTCACCCACTTCTCCTTCCACGCCAACGAACCGCTGTTTCGCGTCAATGCAGGCGTTCCGGTTATCCAGGCTCTCTACCATGCTTCCGATCTACTCCACGTTGCCAAGCTGCTCGCAACAGACGCGGCCATGGTTCGCGATACTGATCGGCACGCTTGGGCGTCGCATTTTTTGCAGGATATGAGTAAGGCGATCATCGATGATGTTGTGAAGGTGCTTGATGCACCATGCAACAACCGAGTCAGCAATGTCGCGCCATGATGTGAGCTGCAAGTTTAAAAAAGCCCCGAATCAGCGGTAATGCTGTTCACTTACGGCCGACACTGACCCCGTGGCGAGGGAGCTTGCTCCCGCTTGAGTGCGTAGCACTCACAAAAAATGGCATTGTTGTCACATTTTTGGGGCCGCTACGCAGCCCAGCGGGAGCAAGCTCCCTCGCCACAAAAGTAGGTGTGCCTGAAGCACCGCGCTTAAGTGAACAGCGTTACGAATCAGCGGGGCCTTTTTGTTTTTCGATCAAGCTTCGGGGACTCCAAACACAAAGCGAAAAAAGTCTAAACGCTGGCAGTCCACACATAACAAGTGGGTTGCCATATGGATTGACGTAAGCGCCACTGCTGTCAGAGAATCGAACCAAGAGCGCGAAACCGACTGCCATCAGGTGGCGATAGTCGGCGTTAGGAACCCCGTTGATGACCTGAAAATCAGCGCCCGGGTGAGACCTCTTTTAAAAAGCAGCCTTATTGGTTGCTTTTTTATGCCCACAAAAAAGCCCCGAACCAGTCGGGGCTTTTTCTTTCTCAGCCTCTGATCAGACCTCGATCTCGCAACCACTCATCAGAAGATATTGATCGGGTAATCCACAAACACACGCACTTCATTGCCGCTGACGTTGTACTCGCTCGACTTCTGCGACACACGCAGGACCGAGCTGCGCAGTTTCACGCTGAGGTCTTTGGCCGGGCCGCTTTGGACGACGTATTTGATCTGGTTGAAGATCTCGCGCTCGGTGCCGCCTTCGCTGGTGGAGGTGGTGATGTTGTCACCGCGTACGTAGGCGAAGTTGTAGCTCAGGCCCGGTACACCGAAGGTGCTGAAGTCCAGGCCGTAGCCCAGTTGCCAGCTGCGTTCGTCTTCGGCGTTGAAGTCGGACCAGTAGGAGTTCGCCAGGTAGATGGTGTTGCCGCCGTCGCCGACACGACCCTGGTCTTTCTGGTAGCCGCCGTAGGCGTAGCCCAGGTTGCTGTCGCCAGTGCTGCGCTGGTGCGCGAGGGTGAACGAGTGCGGGCCGGTGATGAAGGTGGCCGCCAGGCTCCAGATTTTGTTGTCGTCGCCGGTGATAGCGTTTTCGCGGACGTAGGAGTCGTCCAGCTTGGTGCGGTAGCCGTTGAAGTCCAGGGTCAGGGACTGATCCTTGTCGATCGGGAACACGTAGTTGGCGTTCACGTATTGCTTCTTCAGCACGTCTTCGACGTCGGAAGCGTACAGCGCGGCCTTGAATTGTTCGGTGAACTGGTAGCTACCGCCCAATACGTTGATCGACTTCAAGCCACCACTGTCACGGCCTTCAGCGCTTTTACGCGATTCGGCGGTGAAGCGCCCGGCGTCCAGTTGCAGGCCTTTGATCTCCCTGGAGGTGATCAGGGTGCCGGTGTAGCTTTCCGGCAGCAGGCGCGAGTTGTCGTAGCTCAGCACCGGCAGGGCCGGCATCTGGTCGCCGTAGGTCAGGGTGGTGCTGGACAGGCGGAACTTGATCGCTGCGCCGCCCTTGGACAGGTCGTCCGCCGGCTGGCCGCTGTCGCCCTTTTTGAAGAAATCGATGCCTTGTGCGCCGCTACGGTCTTCGCTGCGCTCCAGGTTCAATGCGTACAGGCCAAAAGCGTCGACGCCCACACCCACGGTGCCTTGGGTGAAGCCGGACGAGAACGTGCCGATGGCCGCCTGGCCCCACTCGGATTTATCCGGGTTGCCGTCTTTGTAGTCACGGTTGATGTAGGCGTTGCGCAGCAGCACTTTTAGGCTGCTGTCTTCAACGAAACCCTTGGATTCGGCCTGGTCGTTCGCCATGGCCTGTGTAGCGCTCAACATCCCCAGAGCAATCAGGCTGATTCTCTTGTTCAACATTTTGTTTTTTCCTTGATGCGGTTGATACGCGCTGTGTCGAACGGCCGAAACGGCGCTATTGCGCTCTTATTTCGAGGCGAAAACAAAAAGGCCCGCCCACGATTTCTCGCGGCGGGCCTTTTATTGTTTTTGAGTCGTGGCGGTCGGCCACAGGCGTTGGGCCGAATCGTAGCGGCGCCCTTAACGACGTGTCAATTTCATGAATCTTCTAGAAATAGGCGAAAAACGTCTAAGAAACTGCTTTACGCGGCAGGAATATTCAATTGATACAGCCTTCCAGGCCACAAGCTGCTACGGAATGCGATGAGGGCTGCTCCGGCAGCGACTGTCCCAGCCACTGCGCAAATGCCTGGGGTTTGCCCAGCCAAGGCCCGATATCGATCAGGGTGAATTGGCCATTGTTTTCAAGTACCAGGGTCGGAAACCCCTGCCCGCCCACCTTGGCCAGCAAAGCCCGGCTGTCCTTGATATGGCCTTCGGTGTCGGCTGCCTTGAAGGCTCTTTCGAAGGCTTGAGGGTCCAACCCCATACCGCGGGCCAGTTCAAACAGCACAGATTCGTCGGCGATGCGGCGCCCTTCCACGTAGTGAGCACTTTGCAAACGCCCCAGCAACTCCAGCCCGCGACCTGCCATTTGCTCGGCAGCCAGCACTGCAGCGATGGGAGGAGCCGAGTCGAACACGGCGCTGTGATCACGCAGCAAACCTTCGAAATAGGCTTCACCGTACGGCTGCCCGCTGTATTCGGCAATACGCCGGTCATGGGGCATGACGTAACTGCGCAGTTGTGGCGAAACCTTTTGCCGATTGGCCCCCGTCATCATGCCCCCGCCGTGGGCAAGCACGGGCAGCACAGCCTGGGCGGCTTGCACCAGTGGTTTGGCGCCGTAGCACCAACCGCACAACGGGTCGTAGATGTAATGCAGGATCATGGGAAAGCTCCGACAGAAATTCAGGAAAATTCGATATCGGCAGATTAGTACCGCCGCAGCCCCGGAAAAACGCCAGATCTGCTTTCAGTCTGTTGCTTGAATCGGTCGAATAACTGCGTAAACCCTTTGTATCGACTAAGAAATAATTCGAAACAATCAAATGAGATAAGTTCTCAATAACAACTAACTGCAGTAAATGACAAGCATTACTATTCGCACCCTCCAGATGCTTCAACCTCAAAATCCTACGGATGCGCTCTTCAATGCCTGCCCCTTTTCGCCTTGCGCCCTGCAGCCTTGGGCTCTCTGCCTTGTTGTCTGCCGGTTTTTCCTACGCTGCACCGACCACCCTGCCTGCCACATCGATCAGCGCAGAAGCTGAAGCTGACGACCCGCGCGTGACACAAACCAACACGGCGACCCGGACCGCCACCCCGGTGCGCTACGTGCCACAAGCCATCGACTCGATCAAAACCTCGAACGTGATGGATTACGGCACCAACGATCTGGGCACGGCGCTCAGTGGCATCCCCAACGTCAGCAGCGGCGCCGACACACGCTTCGACAGCCTGCGCATCCGCGGTTTCGACGCCAGCAACGATTTCTATCTCGATGGCATCCGCGACGACAGTCAGTACGTGCGCGACTTGCACAACATCGAACGCATCGACGTCCTGAAAGGCCCTGCCGCCGTGCTGTATGGCCGTGGCAGCCAGGGCGGCATCGTCAACCGGGTGAGCAAACTGCCCGAGTTCGGTCGCCGCTCGACCCTTGAAGCCCAGGGCGGTAGCGAAGACTTGCGCAGCCTGTATGCCGACCTCAGTGCCGATCCTTCCGAGAACATCAGCTTGCGCCTGAACATGGGCAACATGGACGAGAACAGCTTCCGCGATGGCGTGAGTGGCAATCGCCAGCTGTTCGCCCCCTCGATGAGCTGGCAGCTGACACCCGACCTGAACTGGTTGGTGCAGTACGAATACAGCCGTTACAACCGCACGCCGGATCGTGGCATCCCCGGTGTAGATGGTCGCCCGGCCGACGTAGGACGCGATACCACCTACGGCAGTGAAAACGATTTCATCGACGACAAGGCGCAATCCCTGCGCTCGAAACTCACCTATGAACTGAGCGACAACTGGCAGCTGCGCCAGACCCTGGGCGTGTTCAAGCTCGACAGCGATTTCGACAATACTTACTTGAGCGGCTATGTCCCGGCCACCAACAAGGTCACGCGCCAGCACTGGCAGCAGGACCTGAACACCCGCAATGTCTACAACAACGTCGAGCTGGAAGGTGGTTTCGATACCTTCGGCCTGGAGCACCGTTTGCTCACCGGCATCGAGATCGGCAGCCAGCGCCGCGACCCGCTGCTGTACACCGCCGCCACTTCCGGGCCGGGCAGCTCCCCGGTGCCGGCGCTGGACCTGTACGCCCCCGACCGCAATTTGCGTCATACCGGGCGCATGGTGGTGTCGAGCAACACCCATACCGAGGTCGAGAGCCGCGCGGTGTATGTGCAGGATCAACTGCGCCTGAACGATCAATGGCAATTGCTCGCCGGCCTGCGTTACGACACGTTCGATATCGAGTCGACCAACAAGGTGCGCAATATTTCCGAAGACCGTGACAGCCATAGCACCAGCCCTCGCGTTGGCGTGGTCTGGACGCCGCTGCAAAATCACTCCTTCTACGCGTCCTGGAGCAAGACGTTCTCACCGGTCGGCGGAGGCTTGATCGGCATCACCCCGGGCGCGGCGGGCAACAGCAATGACCTGAGCCCCGAGCTGACCAAACAGAAGGAAATCGGGGTCAAGAGTGACTGGCTCGATGACCGCCTGAGCACAACGCTGGCCATCTACGAGCTGGAACTCTACAACCGCCGCACCAGCGATCCTAACAACCCGACCATTACCCTGCTCTCCGGGCTGCAACGTTCACGCGGGATCGAGCTGACCGCTGCCGGCAGGATTACCGGCAACTGGTACGTGCGCGGAGGCGTGGGTCTGCAGGACGCAACCATCGAAAAGGACAACAACGGCCTGGAAGGCAAGCGCATCAACAACGTGGCCAAGCACAACGGCAGCCTGTTCCTGACCTGGAAACCGGAAATGGGCTGGTACGCCGAAACCGGTTTGACCCTGGTTGGCGACCGCTATGCCGACAACCTCAACACCGTCGTGTTGCCGGGTTATGGCCGTTGGGACGCCTTGGCGGGATTCCGTCAGAAGGATTGGGATTTGCGCGCAGCGCTGAACAACATCAGCGACAAGACGTATTACTCGTCGGCGACCAGTGCATTCCAGATCCAGCCGGGGGCACCGCGTAGCCTGATGGTGACGGGCACCTACAGCTTCTAGACACCACAAAAACTGTGGGAGCGGGCTTGCTCGCGAAGGCGTCGTGTCAGCCAATGGCAACGTTGCTGACACACCGCTTTCGCGAGCAAGCCCGCTCCCACAGGGTTCAGTGTGCTGAAAAAAAAGCGCTGCCATCCCGGCAGCGCTTTTTCTTGATCAATCCGTTGTTGTTCTTCTTATCCTTCCATTACATCCCACAACGCATCCAGTTCCGCTTCGCTGAATAAACCAGCAGGGTAACGCTCGATCATTGTCCGGCGCGGATCAGTTTCGCTGATCTGACGCATTCCATTGGACTTGAACCAGTGCGCCAGAATCTGGAGCGATTCGCTGTTTACGGCCAGGGGATGCAACGCCTTGTCGCTCACTACGTTCACTTCGGCGTTCATTTCAGCGCTCTCTCCCGGTTTGTGAGCGGCTAACTTATCCAAGGTTTATGACAGAACATCGAAGTCCTCCCCCTCCCCGAGTTACAACCGCAGAGATACAAGAGCTGTGCCAAGGTGTCTGAAGTGTGGCCCTGCAGATACAAAAAAGCCCGCAACCCTGAAGGGCTGCGGGCTCTGCGCATGGCGGAAGGCTGATTTACAGCTTGAGAAAATTCGCAATCAACTCAAGATGTTACAACCTCACTCACTCCTTGTGCGGCGCGGGTTGCTGCTGGGTAAGGCAGTGAATATTGCCGCCCCCCAGTAACAGTTCGCGACCAGGCACCATCACCACTTCATGCTGCGGGAACAGGTTCTGCAGGATTTCCTTTGCCGGGCCATCCTGCGGGTCATCAAAGCAGGGCGCGATGATCCCGCCGTTGACGATCAGGAAGTTCACATAGGAACCGGCCAGACGCACAGTCGGGTTACGTTCCTGAGTACCGTCCACCGGATCGACGCCGGCACATTCTTCCTCGGTCGCAAACAGCGGGCCCGGGATCGGCATTTTGTGCACCGTGAACGGGCGACCCTTGGCGTCGGTGCTGCTTTGCAGCACGTTCATCGCCGCCTGGCAGCGCGGGTAGTTCGGATCCTGCGGATCATCGGTCCAGGCCAGCAGCACTTCACCCGGACGCACGTAGCAGCAGAAGTTATCCACATGGCCGTCGGTTTCGTCGTTGAACAAGCCATCCGGCAGCCAGATGATTTTATCCACAGCCAGGTTCGCACTCAGGACCGCTTCGATTTCTTCGCGGTTCAGGTGCGGGTTGCGATTGCGGTTGAGCAGGCATTCTTCGGTGGTGATCAGCGTGCCTTCGCCGTCGACGTGAATCGAACCGCCTTCAAGTACGAAGCCTTCGGTGCGGTAACGCGGGCTGCGCTCGATTTCGAGGATCTTGCCGCCGACCTGCGAGTCACGGTTCCACGGCGAGTACAGGCCACCGTCAAAACCGCCCCAGGCATTGAAGTCCCAGTTCACGCCACGGACTTCGCCACGGTTATTGATGACGAAAGTCGGGCCGGAGTCGCGAACCCAGGCGTCGTCACTGGACATTTCCACTACGCGAATATTCGGCACGTCCAGACGGGCACGGGCGTTTTCGTACTGGCCGGCGGAAACAGCCACGGTGACCGGCTCGAAACGGGCGATGGCCTTGGCCACGGCCACGTGGGCGGCTTGTGCCGGTTTGCCACCCAGGCGCCAGTTGTCCGGGCGCTCAGGCCAGATCATCCAGGTCTGGGTTTGGGGTGCCCATTCGGCTGGCATGTAGAAGCCGTCGGCGCGAGGGGTGCTGTTCAACGTGGTCATGACTCAGGACTCCGGAGTGGCGTTGATGCCTGACAGAAAAGAAAGCGCATGGGTACACGCCGTGGACTGGTCACTTTATATCCGATAAATATCGGCTTTTAAAGCACCGTCAATCCATAGTTACAAAAATAACCGACAGAAAGCCGATATCAATCGAATTAACACCACCACCTCTGTGGGAGCGAGCTTGCTCGCGATGAGGCCATTCCAGTCACAGATTTTTCGACTGAAAGACCGCTATCGCGAGCAAGCTCGCTCCCACAGGGGGAAGCGTTTACAAACCTTCCGCCAGCACCTTCGACAGCATGTCCACGAAGAAATCCACGCTCTGGCGCGAAGTGACCATCGGCGGCTTGATCTTGAGGATGTTCAGGTAATCGCCGGTCGGCTGCATGAAGATCCCCAGCTCGCGCAAGCGATCGCACAGTGCGGTGGTTTCCTCGGTGGCCGGCTCCAGGGTTTCGCGGTTGCGGATCAACTCGACGCCCAGGTAGAAACCGGAACCGTGCACCGCGCCCACTAATGGATGAATATCGATCAACGCTTCGAGGCGCTGCTTGAAGTGGCCACCAACGATCTGGGCGTTCTCCCAGAGTTTTTCCTCTTCCATTACATCCAGCACGGCCATGCCGACCTGGCAACTGACCGGGCTGCCACCGGCGGACGAGAAGAAATAACCCTCGGCCTCAAGTGCCTCGGCGATTTCCCGGCGGGTGATGACCGCGCCCAGTGGCTGGCCGTTGCCCATGCCTTTGGCCATGGTGATGATGTCCGGCACCACGCCTTGCTCTTCGAAGCCCCAGAAGAAATCGCCCATGCGTCCGTAGCCGACCTGCACTTCGTCGGCAATGCACACGCCGCCCTGGGCCCGGACCATGCCATAGACTTGCTTCAAATAGCCCGGTGGCAGCGAGATACCGCCGGCATTGCCGTACACCGGCTCGCAGATGAAGCCGGCCAGTTGGCGTTTCTGCTCGGCGATTTTCGCCAGGTGGTGCTCGACGCTGCGCACATAATCCGGCGCACTGTCGGGGCCGCGGAATTCACCGCGATAGGTGTTCGGCGCGGTCACCGGGTGTACCCAGTCCGGGCGGCTGCTCAAGGCCCTGGGGTTGTCGGCGATCGAGGTCGACACCGAGTCGGCACCCACCGTCCAGCCGTGATAAGCCTCCAGCACGCTGAGCATATCGCGGCCGCCGCTGTAGGCCCACGCCAGGCGAATCGCCAGGTCGTTGGCCTCGCTGCCGCTGTTGACCAGGAACACGCGGTCCATGCCGTCAGGGGACAGTTTCAGCAAGCGTTCGGAGAACTCGGCCACGGCCGCGTAGTTGAAACGCGAGTTGGTGTTGAGCAACGACCACTGGCGGCTGGCAACTGCCGCCATGCGCGGATGACCGTGGCCCAATACCGCGACGTTGTTGAGCATGTCGAGGTAGGAGCGCCCCTGCATGTCGATCAAATGGTTGCGCCAGCCACGCTCGATGCGCGGTGGGTCGACGTAATAATGTTTTTGCGTGCGGGCGAAACTGGCGTCACGCCGTGCCAGCAAGGTCGCACCGTCGAGTTCTGCTTCGGCATCACAGGCCAGCCCCAGCAGTGCCGCAGGTGATGGGCACAGTGCCTGCCAGGCAGCGGCGCGCGATGGTGTGCAGAACAACGGCGCATCGATCGACGCGCCACGGCTCAACTGCACGATCAACGGCCCGCTGACCGAACCCAGCACCTGGCCTTTGACCAGTGCCGCGCCGCTGTGCAGCGACGGCGTGACACCCCAAAGCCGCACACTCAATTGCGCGCCGTCCAGTTGCAGCACGCCCGCCGACGGGTGGTGCACCACACCGGCAAACGGTGCTTCGACCGTCGTGCCCTGAGGTACACGCAGTTCAACGTGCAAGGGGCAAGTGTCCGGTTCAGTGGCGCTGTCCGGGCGGGTGTGGGACAGGCGGTACTGTCCATAGCGACTGGCCGCCAGGCCATGAGCCGCGGCCGCTTCATCCAGCAGGCGCTGATCGACACCCTCCTGCTCCCAGTTCCCGGCCTCGAAATGCGGGCTGAGCACCCCCAGGTCGATCAGTGCGAACTCACGTCCCACCAGGCTCGGCAACAGTGGCGCGAAGCCTTCACTGCCTATGGTGGGCAGGTTCTGGCCGACGGCGGTGAGGATCGCCGCTTCCATCAATGCCAACGGCACCGACGTGGCCACACGGAAGATTTCCCATTCATGGACCAGATTATCGCGACTGTAGGCATTGCCCGGATCGATGCTGACCTGCTGTTCGCCACTGAGCACCAGCACCGCCGCACGGGCGACGATCAGCGGCCACAGCGCCAGCAGCTCTTCGTGTTGCAAGGGGTTGACCGCGTGGTACGCCTGGATTGCCGGCAAAATGCAGAACGGATCGCCCTCGCCATGATGCAGCAGCGCGGCGCAGGTGACAGACAGATCGGTAATGCGCCAGGTACGCACCAGGTCACCGAAATCGATCACGCCTTGCAGTTGCCAATGGCGTTGCGCATCGCGCTGCCACACCACGTTGTCGTCGGTGATGTCCATATGAATGGCCTGCACCGGCAGTTTGGCTTCCAGCGGCTGCAAACGCCGCTCGGCTTGTGCGGACGCGTCGACGATCAGTTTGCGCTGGGCTTCATCCTTGATCACCGGCAGCAAGTGCGCGATCAGGGCGTGAGCGTGGCGGGCGTCCCATTGCAGGGTTCGCACCAGGCCTGGATGGTCGAAATCCGCCAGGGCCAGGTCCATTTCACCGCACAGGCGACCGAAACCGGACACCACCGTCGGGTTGAAATGGCCAAGGCTCGTCAGCGGCTGGCCTTCGATGTAGTCGAGCAGGCGAACGTGCACTGCCTGGCCACCCACGTCCAGAGACAGCAGGTCTGCACCGTTTTTCGCCGCGATAACACGCGGCACATGGACATCGGGGTGCGCGCCCAAGTGCTTGAGCCCGGCATGCTGTGCCTGAAGCTCAACGATCGAGTAGTCGCCACGGCAGATTTTCAGGACGAAGCGTCCCCGCTCGCTGTCGACGCGGTAGTTCAGGTCTTGCTGGCTGCCGAGGGGCTGCAGTCTGCCGCTGAACCCGTAATGTTCTTCCAGCAGCTCTAGTGCTTGCTCCGCAGACACCTGCGGGCTGGGCAAACTGGCGCGATGAATCAACGTGGCGAGCGGCATACAACAACCCCTGAAATTTTATTAGGCGCCTATATCGCCACTGCTTCGGGCGATACGCAACCCCCCGCAAGCCGGTATGAGTGTTCTGGCACTCGCCTCGAATCGCACTTTGCGCAAGAATGGCGGCCATTAAACGCATGCAACTGGAGAGCCTCCATGAACGTAGTGACCACCGACCTGCCCGGTGTTCTGATCCTCGAACCCAAGGTCTTCGGTGACGAGCGTGGTTTCTTCTACGAGAGTTTCAACGCCAGGGCCTTCAAAGAGGCCACCGGGCTGGACACCGAATTCGTTCAAGACAATCACTCCCGTTCGCAGAAGGGTGTGCTGCGCGGTTTGCATTACCAACTGGAAAATACCCAGGGAAAACTGGTTCGCGTCACGGTCGGCGAAGTGCTGGACGTCGCCGTGGACATCCGTCGCAGCTCGCCGTACTTCGGCAAATGGGTCGCCGTGCGGCTGTCCGCCGCCAATCATCGGCAGCTCTGGGTCCCGGAAGGTTTTGCCCACGGGTTCGTCGTACTCAGCGAATTTGCCGAGTTCCTGTACAAAACCACCGACTACTACACGCCATCGGCCGAACGTAGCATTCGCTGGGACGACCCGGACCTGGCCATTGACTGGCAACTGGAAGGCACGCCGCAACTGTCGGCCAAAGATCAGGCCGGCGTGTTTTTCAAGGACGCCGACGTCTTTGCCTGAAAGGCCGGCGCAAGCTCGCCTATCAAGATGCAGCTGACCCAAGGCGGGCAAGCCTAGGCATAATGCGCCTGTACCCACAGGCGCATGCTGCTCATGAAACCGACTCTCCCCCCCAGACCCCGTTGGCGCAGCCTGGCCCTGCTGGCACTGTGCCTGGCGCCATTGCTGTGGCCGCTGGAGCATCTCGCCGAGCGCTATTACCGCAGCGAACTGGCCAGCCAGAATCGTCAGACCCTCGACCTCTATGTCGCCAACCTGCTGGGCACCCTGCACCGCTATGAAGTGTTGCCGCAAATACTGGGTGACCTGCCGGCCCTGCGCGCTGTTGTCGGCGCGCCGGACGATGGCGTCACCCAGGGCAATGCCAACCGCCTGCTGAAAAATATCGCCACCCAGACCGGCGCCGAAGTCATGTACCTGATGGACGCCACCGGCAAGACGCTGGCCGCCTCCAACTGGGACAAGCACGACAGTTTCGTCGGGCGCAATTTTTCCTTCCGGCCGTATTTCAGCGAAGCCATGGCCGGGCGGCTCGGGCGCTTCTTTGGTTTGGGTACCACCTCCGCCAAACGCGGCTACTTCTTCGCCGCCGGCGTGCGCGACGGCGAAAAAATCGTCGGTGTGCTGGTGGTCAAGGTCGACCTCGACCACACCGAAAGTCTCTGGGGCAAAACCCCGGAACAACTGCTGCTGACTGACCACAACGGTGTGGTCATTCTCACCTCGCGACCGGAGTGGCGATTCCGCTCGACCCGTCCGTTGAGCGAGGAGGAAAGCAAGGCCATCACCGCGATCCAGCCCTATCCAACCCGCGAGCCCAAACCGCTGGAGCTCAACCCCAATGCCTGGCTGACCCAGACCCAGCAGATCGCCGAAACCGGCTGGAATGTCAGCATCCTCGCCCCGCGCACCCTGATCGACCGCCCGGTGCGCACGGTGGTGGCCATCGGCGGTGCAACGCTGCTGGTGTTGATGCTGTTGCTTGGCCTGATGATGCAGCGCCGCCGCCATTACCTGGAACGCATTGCTTTCGAAGCCAAGGCCCGCCGCGAACTGGAAGGTCGGGTCGCCGAGCGCACCAGCGATCTCGAAGGCCTGAACCGGCGCCTCAAACAGGAAGTGCTGGAACGCGAGCAGGCCCAGCAGGAGCTGGTCCGCGCCCAGGACGATCTGGTCCAGGCCGGCAAACTGTCGGCACTGGGCACCATGTCCGCGAGCATCAGCCATGAACTCAATCAGCCGCTGGCAGCCATTCGCAGTTATGCGGAAAACGCCGAAATATTGCTCGACCACCAGCGCACCGACGACGCCCGCGGCAATCTCAAGCTGATCAGCGAACTGACCGGTCGCATGGCCTCGATCATTGCCCACCTGCGCGCCTTTGCCCGACGCGACCGGCATGCCCCGGAAAGCGTCGCCCTGCAACCGGCGCTGGATGATGCCCTGGCTTTGCTGGCCAAGCGCCGACGCAGCATGGACGTCGAGCTGATCCGTGATCTGCCCGCCGCCACCCTGTGGGTCGAGGCCGGGGAAACCCGCCTGCGCCAGGTACTCGGCAATCTGCTGGCCAACGCCCTGGATGCCCTGACGGAAAAAGGCCCGCCACGTAAACTCTGGCTGAGTGCCCAATCCACGGCCGAAGGCGTCAACCTGTACATTCGCGACAACGGCCCGGGCTTTTGCATGGAAGCCCTCGGGCGCGCCAGCGAGCCGTTCTACACCACCAAGACCCGAACCCAGGGCCTGGGCTTGGGGCTGGCGATTTGCGAAACGCTGATGCGCGCCTTCGGTGGCGAACTGTCGTTCGCCAACCACAAGGAAGGCGGCGCCCTGATTACCCTGAAGCTGCGCGCAGGCGCACCAGGCGTGAGCCTGCAACCGTCCGAGGACCGAAGTGCATGACCATCGACAACCGCATTCAGGTCGTGTTGATCGACGACGATCCCCACTTGCGCCAAGCCTTGAGCCAGACGCTGGATCTGGCCGGCCTGAAGATCCTGCCGCTGGCCGAAGCCAAGGGCCTGGCCGCGCAACTGGAGCGCGACTGGCCGGGTGTGGTGGTCAGCGACATCCGCATGCCTGGCATGGACGGTCTGGAACTGCTGACCGAACTGCACGCCCAGGACCCTGAGTTGCCGGTGCTGCTGATCACCGGCCACGGCGATGTGCCGCTGGCGGTGCAGGCCATGCGCGCCGGAGCTTATGATTTTCTCGAGAAGCCGTTCGCCAGCGACGCCTTGCTCGACAGCGTGCGCCGCGCCCTGGCCCTGCGCCGGCTGGTGCTGGACAACCGCAGCCTGCGGTTGGCCTTGAGCGACCGCAATGAGCTGAGCGCCCGCCTGGTGGGCCATTCACCTTCGATGCTGCGGTTGCGTGAGCAGATCGGCGCCCTGGCGGCGACCAGGGCCGACGTGCTGATCCTCGGCGAAACCGGCGCCGGCAAAGAAGTCGTGGCCCGGGCACTGCACGATCTATCGGGTCGCCGCAACGGTCCGTTCGTGGCGATCAATGCAGGTGCCCTGGCCGAATCAGTGGTCGAAAGCGAGCTGTTCGGCCACGAGCCCGGCGCCTTCACCGGCGCGCAGAAACGCCGCATCGGCAAGTTCGAATTCGCCAATGGCGGCACCTTGTTCCTCGATGAAATCGAAAGCATGAGCCTGGATGTGCAGGTCAAACTGCTGCGCTTGCTGCAAGAACGTGTAGTCGAACGCCTGGGCGGCAATCAACTGATTCCCCTGGACATCCGCATCATCGCCGCGACCAAGGAAGACCTGCGCCAGGCAGCCGATCAAGGGCGCTTCCGTGCCGACTTGTACTACCGTCTGAACGTCGCGCCGCTGAGGATTCCACCCTTGCGCGAACGGGGCGAAGACGCGCTGATGCTGTTCCAGCATTTCGCCGATGAAGCCAGTGCCCGCCACGGCTTGCCGCCCCATGAACTGCAACCGGGGCAACGTGCCTTGCTGCTGCGCCACACCTGGCCCGGCAACGTGCGCGAGCTGCAAAATGCGGCCGAGCGTTTTGCCCTCGGGCTGGAACTGGCCCTCGACAACAGCACGCCGGAAGGCGGCGCTGGCAATAGCGTCGAAATGGTCAGCGGTGGTTTGAGCGAGCAAGTGGAGAACTTCGAAAAAACCCTCATCGCCGCCGAACTGGCGCGCTCGCACAGCTCCGTACGCAGCGTCGCCGAAGCCCTCGGCATTCCGCGCAAGACCCTGCACGACAAACTGCGCAAGCACGGTTTGAGCTTCTCGGACAGTGGCGCTTCGGCCCACCCTGACGACCTCGATTGAGCTACCGTCCAATCATCCAATTCAAACAAGAGGCCCCTGAATGAGCCGCGACAGTCGACAACTGGAATCAGTCCTCCATCACGACATTCCCCTCACCCGGGACATGGGCCTCAAAGTGCTCGACTGGCATGACCAGCAACTGCGCCTGCACTTGCCGCTGGATGCCAACGTCAACCACAAGAGCACCATGTTCGGCGGCAGTCTGTATTGCGGCGCAGTCCTGGCCGGTTGGGGCTGGTTGCATCTGCGCCTCAAGGAAGAAGGCATCACGGACGGGCACATCGTGATTCAGGAAGGGCAGATCAGCTATCCGCTGCCGGTGACGGGCGATGCCCACGCCATTTGCCAGGCACCGGATCCGGTGATCTGGAAGAAATTCCTGACCACGTTCCAGCGATACAGCCGAGCGCGGTTGACGCTGCATACGCGGGTCGTCAATGAAGGCCGGGATGAGGATGCGGTGAGGTTTGTCGGGCAGTACGTGTTGCACCGCTAGATAAACCAGGTAAATACTCCTCAACACTTTCTAAGAAAAGGAGCATTACAATTGGAAAAGAAAGACGCCACTGATTCATTCGGAGGCTTTGGCGTCTGCGAATGTAAGTATCACATTACTGGCGCCTTCACTTCTTCTTTGAGCGAACTGAACTGTTCCATCACCGCCCTTGCAATCAAATTTCTTAAAGCCGACGAACTCAACACTAAGTGTATAAGGGCCAGTGAGCTCGCAAGAAACAACATTCCCGTATAACCACTCCACTCCTTCGCTATGCGACAAAGTTATGAAGCCGACAATACTGCTACCAGTATCTGGAGATATCACTTCACTAGTAACCGACGCTCCCACCAATACCAGATCCTTATCTCCATGACCTAGTGTTCCCGAAGTGGTATTAAGCTTTAGTCCAAACGGAGGTGACTTGATCGTGATTGTTCCTGCGATGGCAAAGTTTGCCATCAACAGGAGAGATACAAACAAAAACGACTTTTTGACATTCATTAGAATGCTTCCTTTGAAAGTGACAACAAAGTGATTTATTGCTCAGCAAGCCAATTTAATTTGCTCAGGCAGATTTAATGGGTTGCAAGGCTTAACCCAGCATTAACTAACGAATAAAAAACCTGTCAGAACTGACAGTGGATAAGCTGACAGTACTTTGGACAAACAACCCTTGTCAGTGCATGACCTACTGGGTGGAGGCGAGTACCAACAATTTCTCCCGCCAAGCCGCCTTTGCCGGCAACGCCAGAAAGAACGCATTCAACAGCGACTCCCGCGCCGGATAGCTGAACGGCTCACCACTCAACTCCAGCACTTCACCGCCTGCACCTTCCAGTACGCCTTGGGCGGCCGCCGTGTCCCACTGCGAAGTCGGTGCCAGGCGCGGATAGCAATCCGCCGCCCCTTCAGCCACCAGGCAAAACTTCAGCGAACTGCCGATGTTGGCCAGTTGCAGCTCGCCAAGACTGGCGCTCAGCCCGGCCAGCAAACGTTCCTGCTCCGGGCTCGAATGGCGACGGCTGGCCACCACGGTGAACGACTCACCGGGCGCCAGCGCATCACGTACCTTGATCGCCTCGGGAGTACCACCTTTATCTCCACGCCAGGCGCCGAGGCCGGCGCCACCGACATAGAAACGACCATTGGTCGGCATCGACACGACGCCGAACACCACCCGACCGTTTTCGATCAGGGCGATGTTGACGGTGAACTCTTCGCTGCCGCTGATGAACTCCTTGGTGCCATCCAGCGGATCGACCAGCCACCAGCGCTGCCATCCGGCCCGCACGCTTTGCGCAATGTTGGCGTCTTCTTCGGAGAGCACCGGGATGCTCGGATCCAGCGCCGTCAGCCCCGCCAGAATAAGGTGGTGCGCGGCCAGGTCGGCAGCGGTCACCGGCGAATCATCAGCCTTCGCCGTGACGGCCGTGCCTGTACGCCAGAACGGCAGGATCGCTTCGCCGGCCTGCAAAGCCAGCTCAATGACCGGAGCCATCAACGGATGCGGGAAATTCATGACTGGAACGCTCCGCGCTGAGTCAACAGGTCTCGGGCCAGGTACAGCGCCGCCAAGGCACGGCCTTCGGTAAATTGCGGGTTTTGCGCCAGCGCCGAGAGTTCACGCAGATTGACCTTGTCCACCCGCATCGGCTCGGGTTCGTCGCCTTCCAGGCGCGCTTCGTAGAGGTCGGTGGCCAGCACCACCTGAATCTTCTGGCTCATGTAACCGGGGGACAGCGACAACTCGGTCAGGTGCTCCAGCTGTCGCGCGCCGAACCCGGCCTCTTCCTTGAGCTCACGCTCGGCCGCCGCCAACACGTCTTCACCGGGCTCGATCAAACCCTTGGGCAAAGACATTTCGTATTCATCGGTGCCGCCGCAATACTCCTCAACCAGCACCGCATGCTCGGCATCGAGCATCGCCACGATCATGACCGCGCCGTACCCGGCCCCTTTGCCAACCAGGCGCTCATACGTACGCTCCACGCCATTGGAAAAGCGCAGCTTCAGCTCCTCCACGCAGAACAATCGACTGGTGGCGACAATTTCGCGGGCAAGTATGGTGGGTTTCTGGCGCATGCAAAGCTCCTTGGCGTGAACGCGCTACTATAACGCGGCTTTCCCGTTTGTTTACGCCAGAAATCTTTCTACTGCCCGAGACGTTGCCATGCCTTCATTACCCTGGTCCGACATCGATACCGTTCTGCTGGACATGGACGGCACGTTGCTGGACCTGCATTTCGACAACCACTTCTGGATGGAGCACCTGCCCCAGCGTTACGCCGAATTGCACGGGGTCAGCCGGGCCATGGCCGAGATGGAATTGCAGCCATTGTTCGAGCGCAATGCCGGCCAGTTGCAGTGGTACTGCCTGGACTTCTGGAGTGCCGAACTGAAGCTGTCGGTGCGCGACCTGAAACTGGAAACCGCGCACCTGATCGCCCTGCGCCCGGATGCCGACACCTTTCTGGCGGCGATCAAACGGGCCGGCAAACGCGTGGTGCTGATCACCAATGCCCATCGGGATGCGCTGTCGTTGAAGCTGGAAAAAATCGAACTGGCACCCTACTTCGAACGCCTGATCAGTTCCCATGACTACGGTTTCCCCAAGGAAAACCCGCAGTTCTGGGATGCGCTGCAAGCCGATATCGATTTCGATCCGGCGCGCAGCCTGTTCATCGACGACACCTTGCCGATCCTGCGCAGTGCGCGGGATTTTGGTGTGGCGCATTTGCTGGCCGTGCGCGAGCCGGATAGTCGCAAGGGGCCGAAGGACACGGCGGAGTTTGCGGCGGTCGGGGATTATCAGGAGCTTATTAACGGTCTCTGATTTCCTGTAGGAGCTGCCGAAGGCTGCGATCTTTTGATCTTGATCTTCGTTTAATTCAATACCGCCAGGATCAAAAGATCGCAGCCTTCGGCAGCTCCTACAGGCCTCGTGTTACTCGGGAATCCGCAGCGACTGCCCCGGGTAGATTTTGTCCGGGTGCGACAGCATCGGCTTGTTGGCTTCGAAAATCTTGTTGTACTTGTTGGCATCGCCGTAAACGCGCTTGGAAATCGCGCTGAGGGTGTCGCCCTTCACGACGGTGACAAACACTGCGGCCTTCACCACCGGCCCGGTCACAGTGATCTGATCATCCACACTGCCAACCCCGGCAATATTGCCCACTGCCAACAGAATTTTTTCCTTCTCTTCCTGGCTTGCCACCTCACCGGTCACGGTCACCTTGTCCCCATCGACCGTCGCTTGCACATTCGGGTTGCCCAGGCCGACCTTGCTGATGTGCTCCTTCAACTGCTCACTGGCATTGGCGTTGCCTGGCGTCAGCAAATCCAGCAGTTTTTCGCCCGCCTCCTTCACAAAACTCAAAAGACTCATGGTGCACTCTCCTTGGGTTTGGGGTTCCAGACGCAAAAGCCTAGACCACGGCCGTCACTTGCGAATCCAACCCGACCAATGACCCCGCTTGCGATAGAATCCGCCCCTTCCCGCGCCCAGGAGCGAAGATGGACATCAAGCAGCTGAAATTCCTCATCGCGCTCGACGAAACCCGCCATTTCGGCCAGGCCGCCGCACGCTGCCACATCACCCAGCCGACCCTGTCCATGCGCCTGCGCAGCCTCGAAGAAGAACTCGACCTGCCGCTGGTCAATCGCGGCCAGCGCTTCGAAGGCTTCACCGCGCCGGGCGAGCGGGTGCTGGCCTGGGCGCGCACGGTGTTGGCGGCCTATGACGGCTTGTATGCCGAGGCCGCCGCCTGTCGCGGCAATCTGGTCGGCACGTTGCGCCTGGGCATGGTGCCGTTGTCGAGCTTCGATCCGCTGCCGCTGCTGCAACGCCTGCACGCCGAACACCCGAACCTGCGCTTCGAGCTTTCAGCGTTGAGTTCGGAGCAGATCCTCGAACAACTGGCGAACAATCGCCTGGATCTCGGTGTTTCCTACCTGGAACGCCTGGACGCCGAACATTTCGACTCCCTGGCCTTCAGCGAAACCCGCATGGGCCTGCTCTACGACCAACGCTTCTTCACCTTTGGCGAGGCGCCGCTGAGCTGGGAATCATTGATCGAGCTGCCACTGGGCATGCTCACCAGCGGCATGCACTTTCGCCAGTCCATCGACCATAACTTCCATAGCCGCGGCCTCACCCCACAACCCTTGCTGCAGACCGACGCCGTCCATCAACTGCTTCAAGCCGTGCACGGCGGCCTGTGTTGCGCCGTGATGCCCTTGGACGGTGGCCTCGAAGGCCTGACCGAACACTTGCGCCTGCAACCGATCGAGAACGCCCAGACCCTTGGCCGCCTGGGGCTGATCATGCGTCGCAGCGCGCCACGCTCGGCTCTGGCGGAAGCCTGTTTCGCGATTTATCAGCAATCACTGACAAGTGCTTGATCGACGGCATCTATCGGTAGATCAGTAATAGCAATTAGACGCGACAAGTTGCCGCGCCTAGTCTTAAAGCTGATCAAACCGTGGGTGATGCCATGAACACCAAGCGCCCTGCCTGCGCGGCGCCTGCCCTCGAAACGCCCGCGCCCGCCGCCAGCCAGACGTACAGCTACAGCAACTTTGAATACTCGGAATCGGACAGCACCGCGCTGGCCGAGGAAGTCGCGTTGGCGATTGCCTATAACGGCATCAGCCAGGCGGTCATGCTGGTAACGCCGACGGACCTGGAAGACTTCATTGTCGGCTTCAGCCTGGGCAGCGGCATCATCCAGGACGCCTCGGACATCTACGACCTGCAACTGACCGGCTCGGGCTCGGCGCAATACGCGCAAGTGACCATCGCCAATCGAGCCTTCTGGAACCTCAAGCAGCAGCGTCGGCAGCTGGCCGGCACCAGCGGTTGCGGGCTGTGCGGCGTGGAAGCGGTCGAACAGGCCTTGCCCGACCTTCAGGTATTGCCCGGCGCCCCGCTGCCACCCGTTGAATGGCTCGACGGCCTGCGCCAGCGCATCGGCGCCTTCCAGCCATTGGGTCAGCATTGCGGTGCGGTGCATGCAGCGGTGTTCATGAACGATCAGGGCGAGTTGCTGATGGGCCGCGAAGACATCGGCCGACACAACGCCCTCGACAAGCTGATCGGTGGCCTTGTCCGCCAGAACATCCCGACCGCCGGCGGGCTGGCGATTGTCACCAGCCGCTGCAGTCTCGAATTGATCCAGAAAGTCCTGCGCGCCGGCATCCAGACCCTGGTCAGCCTGTCGTCGCCCACGGGCCTTGCCGTGCAATGGGCTCGGCGCCACAACCTCAACCTTATCCATCTGCCACAGAAGAATGCGCCGCGGGTGTACAGCCCAACGTTGGAGAATCAAGCGTGAGTCAACACCGTCAAGCCGACCAGACCCCCGTCCCTCGCTACAAGCCCTACAAAGGTCCTGCCGGTGGCTGGGGTGCTCTGATCAGTGTGGCCCAGGCCTGGCTGACCAGCGACAACGCACTGAAAAACCTGCGCATCATGCTCAAGACCAACCAGAACGGCGGCTTCGACTGCCCGGGTTGCGCCTGGGGCGATTCTCCGGAAAAGGGCATGGTGATGTTCTGCGAGAACGGCGCCAAGGCGGTGAACTGGGAAGCGACCAAGCGCCGTGTCGACGCCAAATTCTTCGCCAGACACAGCGTCACTTCATTGCTGGAGCAGAGCGACTACTGGCTCGAATACCAGGGTCGCCTGACCGAGCCGATGAGCTACGATGCCGAAACGGACCGCTATAAACCGATCAGTTGGGACGACGCCTTCGCGCTGATCGCCAAACACCTGAACGGCTTGTCCAGCCCGGACCAGGCCGAGTTCTACACCTCGGGCCGTGCCAGCAACGAAGCGGCCTATTTGTACCAGCTGTTCGTGCGCGCCTACGGCACCAACAACTTCCCTGACTGCTCGAACATGTGCCATGAGGCCAGCGGTGTGGCGTTGTCGCAAAGTGTCGGCGTCGGCAAAGGCACCGTGACGTTCGACGATTTCGAACACGCCGATGCGATTTTCGTCTGTGGCCAGAACCCCGGCACCAACCACCCACGCATGCTCGAACCGCTGCGTGAAGCGGTGAAACGCGGTGCGCAAGTGGTGTGCATCAACCCGCTCAAGGAGCGCGGCCTGGAACGTTTCCAGCACCCGCAGCACCCGATCGAAATGCTCACCAACGGCGACAAGCCGACCAACACCGCGTTCTTCCGCCCGGCTCTGGGCGGTGACATGGCGATCATGCGCGGCATGGCGAAATTTCTCTTGCTGTGGGAACGCGACGCACAGAAAACCGGCGCACCCGCGGTGTTCGACCATGACTTCCTCAATGAGCACAGCGCCAATGTGCTGGAATACCTGGCGGCCATCGACGACACCCCGTGGGAGCAGATCGTCGAGCAGTCCGGCCTGACCCTGGTCGAGATCGAGCAAGCGGCGCGCATGTACGCCAAGGGCAAGAACGTCATCATGTGCTGGGCCATGGGTATCACCCAGCATCGCCATTCGGTGGCGACCATCCAGGAAATCGCCAACCTGATGCTGCTGCGCGGCAACGTTGGCCGCCCGGGTGCCGGCCTGTGCCCGGTGCGGGGTCACAGCAACGTGCAGGGCGACCGGACCATGGGCATCAACGAACGTCCGCCGGCAGCCTTTCTCGATGCCCTGGAGCGCCGCTTCCAGTTCAAGGTGCCACGCCACAACGGCCACAACGTGGTCGAGGCGATTCATGCCATGGCCGAAGGCCGGGCGAAGGTCTTCATCGGCCTGGGCGGCAACTTCGCCCAGGCCACGCCGGACAGCCCGCGCACGTTCCAGGCTTTGCAAAACTGTGACCTGACCGTGCAGATCAGCACCAAGCTCAACCGCAGCCATTTGACCCACGGCAAGGACGCGTTGATCCTGCCGTGCCTGGGCCGCACCGACATCGATATCCAGAACGAAGGCCCGCAAGCGATAACCGTCGAAGACTCGTTCAGCATGGTCCACGCCTCCAATGGCCAGCTGCAGCCGCTATCGAACCAGATGCGCTCGGAACCGGCGATCCTGGCCGGCATTGCAGCGGCGACCCTGGGCAACCACCCGGTGGACTGGAACTGGCTGGTGGCCGACTACAACCGCATCCGCGACCTGATCGCCGAGACCATTCCCGGTTTCACGGACTTCAACGAGAAGGTCAAGAATCCCGGCGGTTTCTATCTGGGCAACAGTGCCGGCGCACGCAAGTGGAGTACCGCCTCGGGCCGGGCCAATTTCCGCCCGAACGCACTGCCCAAAGACCTGGTGCACGAACGCACCCGCGCCACCGGTGTGCTGCCGGACCTGATCATGCAATCGATGCGCTCCCACGATCAGTACAACACCACGATCTACGGCCTGAATGACCGCTATCGCGGGGTGAAGGGACAACGCGACGTGTTGTTCGTCAACGAGGCCGACATCATTCGCCTGGGCTTCAAACCGGGGCAGAAGGCTGACATCGTTTCGCTCTGGGACGATGGTGTCGAACGTCGGGTGAAAGGCTTCACACTGCTGGCATTCGACATCCCGGCCGGGCAAGCGGCGGCGTACTACCCGGAAGTGAATCCGCTGGTGCCGCTGGAAAGCACCGGCGATGGCAGCCATACCCCGACATCGAAGTTCGTGGCAATCCGGTTGGAAGCGGCGAGCGAGACCGGGTTGATCATGGCCAGGTCTGCTTAACGCTTCGCCTGAACCGGCCCCTTCGCGAGCAAGCCCGCTCCCACATTGGATCTTCAGCGAACACAAATTTTGTGAACGGCAGAGATTCAATGTGGGAGCGGGCTTGCTCGCGAATACGGTAGATCAAGCAACAATTTTTCCGGATCCAGCACTTTTCAATCGCCCACAAAAAAGGCCGTTTCCTCATGAAAACGGCCTTTGCGAAGTAGTAAAAGACCGGCAAAAAAACGATAAGTTCCGCCCAAAAAACAGTAACTTGCAATATTGTATACAAGTCGTGTTATTCGTCGGATTTCGATTGTCACGCCCATTCCAGAGCCTCAGGATCGCGCCGTCATCCCCTTGAGGTTCCTCCATGAAGTTCTCCTCGATTCTCTTGTTGTCCCTTGGCCTGGTCAGCGGTATCGCGTCTGCTGGCGGCACCACCGAAGCCGGTGTAGGCGGCGCATTGGGCGGGGTTCTAGGCTCGGTCGTCGGTCAGTCGTTAGGCGGCAGTACAGGTTCCACCATCGGCGCAGCCCTGGGCGGCGCGGGTGGTAGTGCCGTCGGCGCAAACAAACACAGCCGTGGCGAAGCGGCCATTGGCGGTGCGTTGGGTGCAGCGGGCGGTAACGTGGTCGGCCGCAGCGTGGGCGGCACCACCGGCAGCCTGATCGGTGCCGCAGCAGGCGGCGGCGCCGGTGGCGCGCTGGGTAACTACATGGGCAAAGAGTACGATAATGATGACGACGATCGTGGTTCATATCGCGGCCATGGTGATCGTCGTTACTACCGTGACGGCCATCCAGGCCGCGGTCATGCCTATGGCCATCGCAAGCACCACCACAAGTACTATCGCGACTAAGGCCTCGAGCGCCTCGCTGATCAGTACAACAAAAATCGCAGCCCAAGGGCTGCGATTTTTTTTGCCTTACTGAACCACCAGACGCTCCAGCGCCCCGCGTAACCCGGCAGGAATCGCCACGGGTTGATTCGACGCACGATCGACAAACACATGCACGAAGCGCCCTGCCGCACAGGCTTCATCCTCGCCTTGCTTGAACACGGCCAGTTCATACTGCACCGAACTGTTGCCCAACTTGCCCACACGTAGACCGATCTCGATACGGTCCGGGAACGCGATGGAAGCAAAGTAATCACAGGAGGAACTCACCACGAACCCCACCACCTCACCGTCATGGATATCCAGGCCGCCGACTTCGATCAGGTAAGTGTTCACCGCCGTATCGAAGAAGCTGTAATAGGTGACGTTGTTGACGTGACCGTAGGCGTCGTTGTCGTGCCAGCGGGTGGTGATGGGCTGGAAGTGCGGATAGTCGGTGCGTTGGGGCATTGGCGTTGCGTCCTGGAATGGGTTCACCAAGTCTAAGGCGAAAACCGCGTTATCGTTCTTCGCGAGCAGGCTCGCTCCCACAATTGATCTTCGGTGAACACAGATTTTGTGTACGACCGATATCCAGTGTGGGAGCGGGCTTGCTCGCGAAGGCGCCCTTGCAGGCGTCACACCAATCACTGGTCAGCAAAGCCCTTGCCCGCCACCGCCAATTCACCAATCAACCGCGCCGGGTTCCAGTGATCGCCTTGACGCGTCTCAAGGTCGATCAGGCGCCGATGGATATCCGCCAGCCCTTGCTGATCAGCCCAGGCCATCGGCCCGCCCTTGTCCGCCGGGAAACCGTAACCATTGAGGTAGACCAGATCGATATCCCGAGCCGATCCGGCAATGCCTTCCTGCAGGATCTTCGCGCCTTCGTTGACCAGTGCCAGCAAGCAGCGCTCGAGAATCTCCTCTGGGCCGATCTCCCGACGCTGAAAGCCCAGCTCCTCACTGACTTGAAGCACCAGTGCATCGACCTGCGGATCGTGCTCGGCCTGCCGGCTGCCCGGTTCATAGTGGTAAAAACCGTTGCCACTCTTTTGGCCAAAACGCTCCATCTCGCACAGTCGGTTATCCACCTGAACTTCAGGCGCGTCCTGCCCGACACCGGACAGTTGCCGCGCGCGCCACTGCAGGTCAACGCCCACCACGTCGAACATGCGGAACGGCCCCATGGCGAAACCGAACCCTTGCAGCGCTGCGTCCACCTGGTAGGGATAAGCCCCTTCCAGCAGCATTTTCCGCGCCTCGAGCACATAGGTATTGAGCATGCGGTTGCCGATGAAACCGTCACAATTGCCCGCCACTACACTGACCTTGCCCATGCGCTGGCCGAGCGCCAGCGCCGCGTCGAGGACTGCCGGAGCAGTCTGCGCGCCACGGACGATTTCCAGCAGCTTCATGATGTGCGCCGGGCTGAAGAAATGCAGGCCCAGCACTTGCTGTGGCCGGCGTGTGACTGCCGCGATAGCGTCGATGTCCAGCGCCGAAGTATTGCTCGCCAGAATCGCCTCAGGTTTGAGCAGGCCATCGAGCTCACGGAAGATTTTCTGCTTGAGCTCAAGGTTTTCGTACACCGCTTCGATGACCAGGTCCACATCGCGGATGGCCACATAACCATCGGCCGCCGTTACGCGCGCGATACGGACGTCGGCTTCTGCCTGAACAATGCGGCCCTGACGCACACTGTGGGCATAGGTGTCCGCCACGGTTGCCATTGCCTGTTCCAGCATTTGCGGATTGTTGTCGACCCACTGCACGGCCACTCCGGCGTTGGCCAGGCACATGACAATGCCACGGCCCATGGTGCCCGCGCCGATGACGGCGGCGCGCTGAATATTCGACGGTGTCTGGCTCATGTTTTGTTCTCTTGTTGGCGATCCGAAGACAGCCATCACCATAATCAGCGACTGCACATTTTTGAAATTTATTCCTGTGATGAGCAACATTCAGCGGATGGATGAGCCCTGTAGGAGCTGCCGAAGGCTGCGATCTTTTGATCTTGATCTTCACGTCAAAGATCAAAAGATCGCAGCCTTCGGCAGCTCCTACGGGTTAGAGGTGCGCTTCGGCCCACCCGCGTACCTCGGCGTACGGATAATCTTCCAGCGCCGCAAATCCGCGAATCGCCCGCGCCTTGAGTTTGGTGAACAGCGGCACGCTGATCCCGCACAGAAACCGCGTCACGCGTTCAGCCGAAGGCACGTTGCCCGTGTGCTGCTCATGCCTGTGGATAAAGTCGCCACACAACGCCTCGAAATTTTTATCCACAAGCGCCGGCAATTCCGGTGGTGCCGGTAGCCGCGCCACTTGCCCATGACACACCGAACAATGGCCACATTGCTGCGGAGCATTGTGGTCGCCGAAATACTCGGCCAGGCGATAGCCCAGGCAACGGTCGGTGGCGAACAGATCCAGCATCGCGTGAATCCGCGCGATCTCGGTGTGTTCATGCCGAGTGAAATAGCGGTGCAGCTCTTCGCTCAACGCGGCGCTGTCGAACCCGCTTTGCAGCACGCTGTAGACCTCGGTCATCTGCTTGCTTTCGAGCTCCACCCAACCCTTCTCCTGGAAGTAGTCCAGCGCCTTGACCACCCGACTGCGCTCGGCCTGATGCTGCTCGTGCAACGTCTCGAAATTCACCGTAGCCCAGGTCCGGGCGCGGCTGGAGGTCTGGATGATCGCAGCGACAAAATCCCTGCGCTCGCCTTCAAAACGCGCCAACAGCGCCTCGGGCTCCTCCAGATACTTGAAACGATACTCGGCGTAGTAGGCGTAACGCGGGGCGATCAACCCGCGCAATTCAAGTTGCACCAGCAAAGTCTTGAGCGGCAATTGGCGAATATTGCTCTGATCCGCCAACGGCCCCAGCAGAAACTCCCACTGCCCTTCGGGTGCTGCGACAAGCATCTCGTCCAGCACGCAACGGATGCCATCGAACTCGGGGGTGTCGCCGTAGACGAAGTTCTCCAGCACGTTGAGGCTGTCGCGGTTGGCCAATACCAGGCAGTCCGACGGTTGCCCGTCACGCCCGGCACGGCCGATTTCCTGGCTGTAGTTTTCGATGGATTTGGGCAGGTCGAAATGCACCACATTGCGGATGTCGCTTTTGTCGATGCCCATGCCGAAAGCGATGGTGGCGACGATGCAATTGGACTGCCCGCCCATGAAGCGACGCTGGATCGCTTCCCGTTGTTCATGGGGCAAGCCGGCGTGATAAGCCTCGGCCTGAATGCCGTTGCGGTTCAGGTGTTCGGCGATGTGTTCCGCCGTTTTCTGCAGGGTGACGTAGACGATGCTGGGCTGGTCCGCACGCTGGCTCATCCACTCGACGAGGCGACTGCGCTTGTCCGCTCCACGAACCGGCTCTACCAGCAAATTGAGGTTCGGGCGATAGAAACCGGTGGTCACCACATCGTCAGCGGCGATGGCGAACTTCGCCTGCATGTCGGCGATGACCTTGGGTGTCGCCGTTGCGGTCAGCAGCAGCACCTGAGGGATATTGAACTGGCGTTGATAGTCGGGAAGCTTGAGGTAGTCCGGGCGAAAGTTGTGCCCCCATTCGGAGATGCAATGCGCCTCGTCCACCACCAGCAGCGAGATCGGTACTTGCTGCAGAAAATGCCGGAAGCGCTCGTTCTTCAGGCGTTCCACCGAGATCATCAGAATCTTCAGTTCGCCGGATTTTGCCCGAGCCGTGACGTCGCTGGCGTCTTCGCGACTCTGGGCCGAATCGATACTGCCCGCCGAGATGCCGTGGCGTTGCAGGAATGCCAGTTGATCTTGCATCAACGCCAGCAACGGCGAGACCACCAGCGTCAGGTGCGGCAGCAACAGCGCCGGCAATTGGTAACAAAGGGACTTGCCGGAACCGGTGGGAAATATCGCCGCCGCCGAACGCCCGGCCAACACGGCACTGACGGCCGCCTCCTGACCGGGTCGAAACTGTGGATAACCGAAAACCTGTTCCAGGGTGTTGTGCATAAGCTGTCACTCCATTGACCGCTGCGGAATCAAAAGCCTAGCCGGCGATTGCAGCGAGTCGAGAAAAGGTCGGGGGCGAAAACGATACGGGATGATACAGCGTCCCAACCCACCGATCCCTGGCCATAGGTTGAAACACAGGAGGCACTTTGCCCACTGATCTCGGCCTTCCGTCAACAGGTATGGTTTACCGCCATCAACTTCCGCCAGGTATCCATCATGCAGGAAGCCTGAGATACGCGGATCTTTATCAAGGAACGACCATGTCCCAAAGACACTTTATTCCGCTTGCCTGCACGCTCGCACTCCCCCTTCTTTTGAACGGATGCCTGACCGTCCCGGAACAGCCTTCCCTGGACACGGCAGCCTTTGAAACGCCGGAGTATCAGGCCCAAAAAGGTCTGGCGATTGTCAACGCATCAAGTCTGTATGCCCGCGGCGGCACCGGCCAGGGTGTGGCTGTCGCACTGATCGATTCGGGCCTGAACAGCGGCCTGCCGGCGTTTCGAGGAAGGCTCCGTGATCCGGGTTTTGACCATGTCGAGAATCAGGTCGGCACTTTTGATCGGGTCGGCCACGGCACCCAGATGGCCGGCATCCTCGCAGCCAACAAGGATGATCAGGGCATGCACGGCGTCGCATTCAATGCGCAGCTGATCCCCTATCGCTTCGGCGACGATAACGAACCCTTTTTCTTCGATGGTGAAATCGCTCAGTCCTGGCAAGCAGGTTTCGACAAGGGCGCGCGCATTCTCAACAACTCGTGGGCCAACGCCATTCCTGCGACCGAAATCAACGAGGCGCGTTACAAGCAAGTCATGCCGCAATCACTGGTGACCGCGCGCAAACTGGTTGAGGACGGCGCCGTCTTTGTTTTTCCTACCGGCAATGAACTGAAACGAGAACCCTTGGCTGAACCCGGCTTGCCTGTCGCCATACCCGAACTGGAAAAAGGCTGGATCGCGGTGGTTGCGTTGAAAAACGACGGCAGAGCCATCAATGCCAAATCCAACTATTGTGGCGTGGCGGCAGCCTGGTGCATTGCTGTACCGGGTGGCGACTCCGGTGCAGGGCAAGGCCTGCTGACCACCAACAAGGATGGCACCTACACCCAGACGGCTGGCACCTCGCCTGCTGCCGCGCTGGTCAGCGGAGCATTGGCGGCACTGCAAAGTCGTTACCCCGAGCTCACTGCGCAGCAAGTGCGCGAGCATCTGCTGGCGACGGCGAACCGGACTGGCCTCTATGCCAACAGTGAAGCGTACGGTAGAGGCTTGATGGATCTGGAAGCGGCCTCGCGCCAAGCGCCAGAGGTCATGACCGAGTAAGTCTGTATGGGTCGTTCGGCAGCCTCGAGATAACCTCGCCAGTCTGAACCACCCACACGACTCAGACCCCTTGTGGGAGCGGGCTTGCTTGGGAAGAGGCCAGCACAGCCATTGTAAAACTCGAAACACCCGACATTGTCCGAGGCACCCTCTACCGAGATTTACTGCGAAGCGGCTGATAACGCTGTAAGCATTTTTACCTCTCGCCATTTCACGTTGAAAACCCAGCAACAACCTGTAGTCCCCTTCCTCCAAATATGACAAAACCCTTACAAAGCCTGTCGATCTCGGCCGTCTTGTCCCCCAACGCCATACCCTCCTATAGTTTCCAGCGCGGCTGAAAACAGTGTCTCGGCCTGCCGGGAACACTTGCCGATTTCGCACAGGACGCACTCAATGAAAAGCCCCGACTCACTGACAACCCGCTACCACCCGCTAAAGACCCGCTACAGCGAAACCCCGGTGCTGGTCATCGATACCGAGGCCGACCCCTACGAGATCCTCGACGCCGCCCGACAACGCATCCGCGCCGCCAGCGACCTGCTCGAAACCCTTTATTGCACCTGCTTCAAACAGGCCGAAGCGAGCGACATCCCCAATATCGTCAGCGCCCTGTACCTGCTGACCCAGGACGGCAACGACCTGCTCGACATCGCCCGCCAACGTTTGCCGAAACATGTTGCTAGTCCCACCACAACTCCCTGTGGGAGCGGGCTTGCTCGCGAAGAACGATAACGCGGTGAGCCAGATGAAAAACAAAATACCCGATACCCAAGAACCGCTCGTACAAGCAGCCTACGACGCATGGTTCAAAGCCCAAGTACAAGTCGGCCTAGACGATTCCCGCCCCTGCATTCCAAATGAAGAGGCCAAACGCTTGATGGCAATCAAACGCGAAAAATTGCGCAAGAGATAAGCCCGTCAGCAACGCCCTATCAAAGCTTCGGCAAGGTCCTACAAAACAAGACACCTTGTCGGCTATCGATGACCAGCCACTCAATCCTATAGTCCGGGCTGTCGCTGCCAAATCAGCGACCGGGTTTGGTCACCCGAATAGGGAACTCATTTTGCTTCCGATGTATGCTGCGACACCTCAAGTGTTTGCACGCTATATGGTGGCTGTGTTCGGGACGTCTTCGGGCGTACCGGCAATGTGAGTTCTCACCGGTTTGACCAACCCGAACACAGTCCGCCTCCCATCGCTTGGTCACGATAATGGCGGTTTTTTCTAAAGCACTTGAGAATTCTCACAATGAACAAATGGAATCCGTTCACCAACGAACGCTACCTGCCGCTCCACACCAACCTCACCGACACTACACCGCTAATCATCGACACAGAAGCCAACCCCCAAGACATCCTCGAAGCCGCACTTCAACGCATCCGAGCTTCCAGCGAGCTCCTCCAAACCCTGCACTGCCAAAGCTTCAAGGACGGTGACGTCGAAGACATTCCCCACATCACCCACGCACTTTATCTCCTGACCCAAGACGGCTGCGACCTGCTCAAGGTTGCCCAGCAACGAATGTTGAACTGGAAAGCCCCGGTCTGACGCCATGCACTCGCAAGTAAGCCGCCTGCCCATTGGTGCCGGTTTGCTTGCGATGAAAAAGGAGTAGGTAAGTGGCATTATTCTGGCTGTTAAAGCGCATTACAGCTGGAATAATGGCAGTTCATGCGCGGTTATCGCCGGCCTTATTCCCATGGTGTGCATGGAAATGGTCAACCCCGCGAAACATCAAAAATAACGGTCTATCGACCAAATCCTTTGAGCTACACTGGGTCATTGCACTAAAGAGGCAGATGTCATGAGCGAACTGACTTTCCAGCAAAAGCAGGATTATTACGACAAGGTGCGCCGTTCAAACTATCTGGCGAGCTTGCGCCTTGAAGGCTTCAATACTTCCCGTGCAGACGCAGAAAAACCACTGCCGACGCGGGAGTCGGTGCTCGAAAAATATCGTCAGAACCCACGTTAATGGTGGATAAATATGGGGTCGGACAAGACCCCTATTGCTACCCAGGTAGCGACGTTCTGCGTAACTTGCTCAATATCCAAGACGAAGAACAGCTACAAAAAGCGGAGCGAGAACTCTCAGAAATTGCCGTCAGCAATTTTCGCCTCCTCCCCCCTCCATACGACCTTAGCCTTCTACAACACATTCATAAGACCTTGTTTGCAGATATCTACGAATGGGCGGGATTGCTGCGAACTGTCAATATCCGCAAAGGCGACACACTTTTTTGTACCGCAGACCGAATTGCCCCTGAAACCGAGAAAATTTTTCGCGTCATGGAGGGTGCTTCGTGGTTTGTCGGAGCCAGTAAAACCGAACTAGTCGAGAGAATTGCTGAATCGTACGGTGATCTTAACGTCGTTCACCCTTTTCGTGAGGGCAACGGTCGCGCTCAAAGGATCCTATTCGAACAGATCATCATTAATGCCGGCTTTGCAGTAGATTGGTGGCTGATAAAAGACGCTGTATGGGTACCCGCGAATATCGCTGCGGTGGTCTGCGACTACCGTGGTCTTGAAGCTATTTTCGAACATTGCATTGGTGACCCGTTGAATGCTCCACATACTTGACCGTTTCCCGCTCCAACATCGGATGCACTCCCCGCAATGAACTTCGCCCCCAACCTCCCCGACGACCACTTGATGCAGCAACTCATGCAACTGCTGCATGAAGAACTCGGCTTCCCCGAACGCAAAACTATCAGTTTCAACACCTCGATCAACTTCGACCTGGGCTGCAACGGTGCCGATGCTCAACACCTGATCGAATCCCTGGAAGACCACTTCGCCATCGATTTCGTGGATTTCGACAGTTATCGCTATTTCCAGCCCGACGGCCACGATATGAATCTAAAGCGAAAAGCCAAGGGTCGCGGCAATAAGGTGCCATTGACCATCGGCATGCTCTACCGGGCCATCAAGGCCCAACGCTGGGACACGGATGAGCTCGAGGGCCCGTAACGGCCCGGCGCATTCTGACTTGCCAGCGGAAAACTGAATTTTGCGCACAAAAAAGCCGCCCCGAAGGACGGCTTTTTCGTTAGCTCAATCCAACACTTACAACTTCGGACCCGCCGCCTTGATCGCGTCGCTCACTTCGAACTTCTTGAAGTTCTCGATGAACAGGCCGGCCAGTGCTTTGGCGGCTTCGTCGTAGGCGGCTTTGTCGGCCCAGGTGTTGCGTGGATTCAACAGGCCAGTCTCAACGCCCGGTACAGCCACTGGCACGTCGAGGTTGACGGTGTCCAGGTGCTCGGTCTCGGTACCGATCAGCGCGCCGCTCTGGATCGCTGCGATCACGGCACGGGTGGTCGGGATGTTGAAGCGTTTGCCGACGCCATAGCCACCGCCGGTCCAGCCGGTGTTGACCAGGTAGACCTTGGAGCCGAAGCCGCGGATGCGCTTGATCAGCAGCTCAGCGTATTCGCCGGCCGGACGCGGGAAGAACGGTGCGCCGAAGCAGGTGGAGAAGGTCGACTTGATGCCGCTGCCCGAACCCATTTCAGTCGAGCCCACCAGTGCGGTGTAGCCGGACAGGAAGTGGTAGGCCGCTTGTTCTTCGTTGAGGATCGACACTGGCGGCAGCACGCCGGTCAGGTCGCAGGTCAGGAAGATCACAGCGTTCGGCTCGCCACCGAGGTTTTTCTCGGAACGCTTGGCAACGTGCTCCAGCGGGTAGGCGGCGCGGCTGTTCTGGGTCAGGCTGACATCGGCGTAGTCGGCGTGCTTGGCGTCGTCGATAACGACGTTTTCCAATACCGCGCCGTGCTTGATGGCTTTCCAGATAACCGGCTCGTTCTTCTCGGACAGGTCGATGCACTTGGCATAGCAACCACCTTCGATGTTGAACACCACGCCTTCGCCCCAGCCGTGTTCGTCGTCACCGATCAGGTAACGGCTTTCGTCGGCGGACAGGGTGGTCTTGCCGGTGCCGGACAGACCGAAGAACAGGGTCACGTCGCCTTCCTCGCCGATGTTGGCGGCGCAGTGCATTGGCAGTACGTCGGCAGCCGGCAGCAGGAAGTTCTGCACCGAGAACATGGCTTTCTTCATCTCACCGGCGTAACGCATGCCGGCGATCAGCACTTTCTTCTGTGCGAAGTTGATGATCACGCAGCCGTCGGAGTTGGTGCCGTCACGCTCTGGCACGCATTCGAAGTTGGCAACGTTGAGGACCTGCCACTCGTCACGACCCGCCGGGTTGTACTGAGCCGGGTTGATGAACAGGCAACGGCCGAACAGGTTCTGCCAGGCAGTCTGGGTGGTCATCTTCACGGCCAGGTAGTGCTCGGAAGCCGCACCTACATGCACGTGGGAAACGAAATGCTCTTGCGCGTTGTTGAAAGCTTCAACACGGTCCCACAGGGCGTCGAACTTGTCGGCCGGGAACTTGCGGTTGATCGGGCCCCAGGCGATGGCGCCCGTGGTGCTCGGCTCATCAACGATGAAACGATCAACTGGCGAACGGCCGGTACGGTGACCGGTACGAACAACCAGTGCGCCGGTATCGGCAAGCTCGCCTTCACCGCGATTGAGGGCTTCTTTAACCAGATCATCAACACTCAGATCGGTGTACACGGCATTGTTGGCTTGCGTCATGAGGTTCCCCGTCGGCCAGTGGCCGAGTGCTCCAAACGTTTTTGTAGTAGAAAGTCGTGCACTACTACCGCGAAAAAAGTGGGCCGGATTATGCCAGAAAAGCCCAAAAAAAGTAGGCCCCTCCTGTCGTAACGGCGTTAATCCGGCGGTAGCCAGTGAATTTACCTGCGCTGAACCGTTTTAGTGACGGGTATCTGACGGCGTATCGACACCCGCGCCGGCGAACAATTGAGTGACATCGGCGGCATCGAACAGGTAGCGCTGGTTACAGAACTGGCAATCGATTTCGATGTTGCCACCGTGCTCGACCACCAATTGCTGCGCATCTTCCACACCCAGACTGACCAGCGCATTGGCCGAACGTTCGCGCGAGCAGCTGCAACGGAAGCGCAACTTCTGCACATCGAACAGGCGCACCTGCTCGTCGTGGTACAGGCGATGCAACACGGTTTCGTTGTCCAGGCCCAGCAGTTCATCGGCGGTCAGCGTGCCGCCCAGGGTGGTGAGGTGCTGCCAGCTGGCGGCGCGCTCGTCTTCGTCCTTCAATCGGTCGGCAGGCAGCTGTTGCAGCAACAGGCCACGGGCGCGACGGCCGTCGGCGTACAGCCAGAAACGCGTGCCGACTTGCTGGGACATGACGAAATAGTTGGTGAAGCATTCCGACAGGGTGGCGCCGTCGAGGTCGACGATGCCTTGGTAACGCTGGCCCTGAGTCGGGTCGATGGTCAATGCCAGCACGCCGTCCGGCATCAGGTCGGCCAGGGTCGCGTCAGGTGCGATACGGTCCGCTTCGTAACGGGCCAGGCCACGGATGTCGCGCTCGCTGGAGCACTCGATCATCAGCAACGGGATCGGGCCTTCGGAACGGGCCTGCAGAATCAGCAAGCCATCGAACTTCATCGCGCCGACCAGCAACGATGCGGCCGCCATCAGCTCGCCGAGCAGTTGCGCGACCGGCTGCGGGTAGGCGTGTTTGGCCAGGACTTCGGCGTAGCTGAGCTCCAGCGAGACCAGCTCGCCACGGGTGTCGCTGTCATCGAAGATGAAGCGTTGGGTGAAGTCGTTATCCGGTAGGTCAGTCATTAGTCTGGGTATCTGAATGGGTAGCAATGGGTTACAACGGTGAAAATCGCGCGTTGGCAGCACCGTTGGGTGCGCAAGCTCAGTCATGTCCGGCATTTTAGGAGCAATCCGCGGTTTGCTCCAAGCAAGGGGGGCGATGCGCAATCCTTGCCCGCTGATGCTACCGGCCTTTTGGTTATGGCCTATGGATCAGAGGCTGTGGTGATTTTCGACGAGCGGCTGTTCGACCGCTCGATGTGCCGCTGGCGAATCACCCGATATGGTTGCTGATCGGGGCAATTGCAAGAGCCTTTGAAAAGATCGCAGCCTTCGGCAGCTCCTACAGAGGTCCGCTCAGGCCCGTGTAGGAGCTGCCGCAGGCTGCGATCTTTTTAGCCATCGTTGCTGCTGCCACGAAACTTGAACAGATCCCGTCGCTGTTTCTTGCTCGGTTTGCCATCGGTGCTCACGCCCAGGGCGCCTGCCTTGCGCTCGGCGGCGGCGTTTTCGCGCTTGGCGATGCTGGCTTCCGTTTCGGCGTACAGCATCTGCGCCTCCGGTGCACCACGGCGAACGATCGACAACGCCTGGACCACCACCGTGCGCTCTTCGAAACCGGTGCGGATCACAAACTCGTCGCCGACCCGTGGCTCTTTACCCGGCTTGCAGCGTTCGCCTCGGCAATGCACCTTGCCGCTTTCAATCGCCGCCTTGGCCAGGGCACGGGTTTTGTAGAATCGTGCAGCCCACAGCCATTTATCGAGGCGGACTTTGTCGTCCTCTTCGTTTTTTTGTGCCATGGAATTTCCTCATTCTGAAATATTGGTGAACTGTACTACCGTTTCTGACGTACCAAGAATTTCACCGGCTCGGATTACAATACTGACATTCCATAACCTCCTTGCGAGGCTGGAAATCCGGGCCGTAGATATCTGTCGCCTTTTAATCATTATTCTGCGTGAATACCGCGAATCCGGCCGCATGCGGCCCGAGCGGTTTCTACCGGTTGAGCACTTTTGAAGACATTTGACCATTTGACCGTTGTCGGTCTGCGCGAGTGGGTGGCGCTCCCGGATTTGGGAGTCGCCGGCCTTCGGGCAAAAATCGACACCGGTGCCAGCACCTCAAGCCTCCACGCCACCGACATCGAGCTTTTCGAGCGCGATGGTGAGCAGTGGGTGCGTTTTACCGCCCACCTGGGCTCCGTCGTACAACTGCGCCACCGACGCTGCGAAGCACCGTTGGTGACGATGAAAACCATTAAAAGCTCAAACGGTCACGCGCAGGTGCGATACGTGATCAGCACCACCCTGGCCCTCGGTGATCGGGTCTGGCGAGTCGAGTTCACGCTCGCCTGCCGCAAGTCCATGCGTTATCGCCTGCTGCTCGGCTCCAAAGCCCTGATCCACGGTCAGTTGGTGGTCAATCCGGGCATCAAGTATGTACAAGACAAGCCGGTGTTCCCGGTATCTACCTCCTCCACAGGTGTTGCATGAAGATCGCTGTGCTGTCGCGGAACCCGCGTCTGTATTCCACCCGCCGCCTGGTTGAAGCCGGTACTGAACGCGGCCATGAAATGGTGGTGGTCGACACCCTGCGCGCCTACATGAACATCGCCAGCCACAAGCCGCAGATCCACTACCGCGGCAAGCCGCTGGAAGGTTTCGATGCGGTGATTCCACGGATCGGAGCGTCCGTGACCTTTTATGGCTGCGCCGTGCTGCGCCAGTTCGAAATGATGGGGGTGTTCCCGCTCAACGAATCGGTGGCCATTGCCCGCTCGCGGGACAAGCTGCGTTCGCTGCAATTGCTGTCCCGTCGCGGGATCGGCTTGCCGGTAACCGGGTTTGCCCACTCCCCCGATGACATCCCCGACCTGATCGAAATGGTCAACGGCGCGCCGCTGGTGATCAAGGTGCTGGAAGGCACCCAAGGCATCGGCGTGGTGCTGTGCGAAACCGCGACTGCCGCTGAATCGGTGATCGAGGCGTTCATGGGCCTCAAGCAGAACATCATGGTTCAGGAGTACATCAAGGAAGCCGGTGGTGCGGACATTCGCTGTTTCGTCGTCGGGGACAAGGTGATTGCGGCGATGAAGCGCCAGGCCAAACCCGGCGAGTTTCGCTCCAACCTGCATCGCGGCGGCAGCGCGAGCCTGATCAAGATCACGCCGGAAGAGCGCATGACGGCGTTGCGTGCAGCCAAGGTCATGGGGCTGGCGGTGGCGGGTGTGGACATCCTGCGCTCCAATCACGGACCGCTGGTGATGGAAGTGAACTCGTCACCAGGGCTGGAAGGGATCGAGACCACCACTGGCAAGAATGTGGCGGGGATCATCATTGAGCATCTGGAGAAGAATGGCGGGCCGAATATGACCCGGACCAAAGGCAAGGGGTAAAAGCAAAAGATCGCAGCCTGCGGCAGCTCCTACAGGGTACGCATTTCCATGTAGGAGCTGCCGTAGCAGGCTGCGATCTTTTCAGCCCTTAAACCGCATCCCTCGGCAACATCAACCCCAACGGCAAGCGCACCCGCGCTTCCAGTCCACCGCCCGAGCGGTTACGCAGTTCAACATTCCCGCCATGCATCGAAGCAATCCGCTTCACGATCGCCAGCCCCAACCCGGTGCCCTTGCCGCCCCGGGCACGATCACCACGGGTGAACGGATTGAAGATCGCTTCCAGTTCCGACGGATCGATCCCGGCACCACGGTCCATGACACTGAGCACCACATACGGCGCGCTGGTGTCCCCGGACACATACGCCGCCACCTCTACACCGCTGCCGGCATGATGCAGCGCATTGCCGATCAGGTTGTTCAACAGTCGTTTCATTGACACACGACGCAACGGAAACGGCTGAATCGGCTCCAGGCGCAGCCGCACTTTCTCTTCATTCTGGTTGTAGGGCGCAGCGACTTCCCGGACCAGGTCGCTCAGGTCAACCTCTTCCACCGACTCGTCGCGCCCGTCACGAATGAACGCCAGGAACTGATCGAGAATCGCGTCCATGTCTTCGATATCGCGCACCATGTCGTCGGTCAGGTCGGTGCGATCCCCCATCAACTCCAGAGACAGGCGCAAGCGGGTCAAGGGCGTGCGCAAATCATGGGAAACCCCGGCCAGCATCAGCTCACGCTCGCGACCGGCCTGCTCGACATCTTCGGCCATCTGGTTGAAAGCGCGGTAAACCTCGGTCATCTCGCTCGGCGTATCGCTGATTGGCAGGCGCACGCTGCGCCCCTGGCCCAGTTGCCGCGCGGCGTACACCAAGCGCTTTAACGGCTGGTTGAGCTGGCTGACGAAAATCCATGCCGCCGCAGTGGACAGCAATCCAATAGCGAGGAACCAGCCAAGCACGTTCCAGATTTTCTGACCGCGCAGTGGGTGCGGATACAGCGGAACCTTGAGCCAGCCTTCCCCCAGGCTTGGCGCACGAACCCATAACGCCGGCGGTGCATGCATGCGCAATCGCACTTCGGTGTCAGCCCCCAGCTCAGCCTGCATTTGCCGCTGATAGATCTCACTGTAGGGCCAGTGTTGCTCGCCCTCCGGCACCCCGGCCCCCACCACCCGTATCAAGGGCACTGCGCCGGCGATCTTGTCACGGTTTTCTTCGTCGGCGGCCCAATAGGCGCGCAGCGTCAGGGCGACACCATGGCTGTACTGGCGGTCCACCAGCACATCTTCGTTCATCAGCAGATAAACCAGGGTCAGCGCCTTGGAGAAGAGAACGACGATGAGCACCAGCCAAAGGGTGCGGGAGAAGAAGCTCTGGGGGAACCAAACGGGGGTTTTCATGGATAACCGTTAAACACTTGCAGGAGAGAGCGATGCTCGCATATTGCGGTTTGCGAGTCTGCGGACAGGATCGATTGATCCGGTGTCCGCACGACCCGCTCCTACAAATCGCCAATCACTTGGTGGCGGTACCATCCGGTACAAACACATAACCCACACCCCAGACAGTCTGGATGTAACGCGGTTTGGACGGATCGGGCTCGATCATCCGGCGCAGACGGGAGATCTGCACATCGATGGAACGCTCCAGGGCATCCCACTCGCGGCCACGGGCCAGGTTCATCAGTTTGTCGCGGGTCAGCGGTTGACGCGCGTTCATCACCAGGGCCTTGAGTACCGCGAACTCGCCGGTGGTGAGCATGTGCACTTCTTCGCCGCGCTTGAGCTCGCGGGTAGCCAGGGACAGCTCGTAGTCACCGAAGGTCACGCTTTCGTCTTCGCTGCCCGGGGCTCCTGGCACCGGCGCCGACTGGCGACGCAGTACCGCCTTGACGCGAGCCATCAGCTCATCCGGGTTGAACGGCTTGGCCAAGTAATCGTCGGCCCCTAGTTCCAGGCCCTTGATGCGGCTCAGCTCGTCGCCCTTGGCGGTGAGCATGATGATTGGAATCTGGTTGTTCGCGTTGCGCAGGCGGCGGCAGGCGGTCAGGCCGTCTTCACCGGGCAACATCAGGTCGAGGACGACCAGGTTGAACACTTCGCGCGCCAGCAGGCGATCCATTTGCTCGGTGTTCGGTACGGCGCGGGCGCGGTAGCCCTTGCTGACGAAAAAACGTTCCAGCAGGCTGCTCAGCCCCGGATCGTCGTCAACGATAAGAATTTTCTCGCCTTCAGCAGTTTGTGCAGTGCTGCTCATTGGATGCTCCTTTGATCTCGGCGCGCATTATGGCGTAGCTGCCGTTATACGCACCGTGTGCATTGTTAGCAGATTTTTCCTTTAGCGCCAGAAAACCGGCCATTGCACCGGCAACCCCTGATGCCCCCGAACGACAGAACGCTGGTTATAATGCGCGGCCTTTTGTGTCAGGCAACATCAGACAGGTACTACAGACAGACACCATTTATTTTCATGGCGTCGGCAGTAATTGTTCGATTTCACGGGTCAACGGGATACCTTTTGATCCAGGTAGCGGCGCAGGCCAGGCCGCTCAACCAGACTCGCCGAGCCCTTATCCTCGCGCCTGCGAGCCTGCTTTCACAATTTGTCAGGTGGTTTTATGGACAGCATCAACAGCCGCATCGCCGAGGAACTCGGTGTACGCCCACAACAGGTCGAAGCGGCCGTCGCGCTACTCGATGAAGGCTCTACCGTTCCCTTCATCGCCCGTTACCGGAAAGAAGTGACCGGCAGCCTCGACGATACGCAATTGCGTCATCTGGAAGAGCGCCTGCGCTACCTGCGAGAACTCGACGAACGGCGCATCAGCATCCTTGCCAGCATCGAAGAGCAAGGCAAGCTGACCCCGCAACTTGAACGCGACATCAAGCTTGCCGACACCAAGACCCGTCTCGAAGACTTGTACCTGCCGTACAAGCAGAAGCGCCGCACCAAGGGCCAGATCGCCCTGGAAGCCGGCCTCGGCGAACTGGCCGACGGCTTGTTCAACGACCCGTCCCTGAGCCCGGAAGCCGAAGCCGCACGTTTCATCGACGCCGAAAAAGGCGTGGCCGATGTGAAGGCAGCCCTCGAAGGTGCCAAGTACATCCTCATGGAGCGCTTCGCCGAAGACGCCGGCCTGCTGGACAAGCTGCGCAACTACCTCAAGCAGGAAGCCACCCTCAGTGCCCGCGTGATTGCCGGCAAGGAGGAGGAAGGCGCCAAGTTCCGCGACTACTTCGAGCACGACGAACCACTGAAAAGCATGCCGTCGCACCGCGCGCTGGCGATTTTCCGTGGCCGCAACGAAGGCATCCTCAGTTCCGCGCTGAAAGTCGGCGACGAACTGCCGGGCACCATGCACCCGTGCGAAGGCATGATCGGCCAGCATGTCGGCATCCAGAACCAGAACCGCGCCGCCGACAAATGGCTGGGCGAAGTGGTGCGCTGGACCTGGAAGGTCAAGCTCTACACCCATCTGGAAACCGACCTGCTGGGCGAACTGCGCGATGGCGCGGAAACCGAAGCGATCAACGTGTTCGCCCACAACCTGCACGACCTGCTGCTGTCGGCCCCGGCCGGCCCGCGCGCCACGCTGGGTCTCGACCCTGGCCTGCGCACCGGCTGCAAGGTGGCGGTGGTTGATGCCACTGGCAAGCTGCTGGATCACGCCACGGTTTACCCGCACGTGCCGCACAACAAGTGGGACCAAACCATCGCCGTACTCGCCGCCCTGTGCGCCAAGCACTCGGTGGACCTGATCGCCATCGGCAACGGTACCGCCAGCCGTGAAACCGACAAGCTCGCCGCCGAGCTGATCAAAAAATACCCAGCGATGAAGATGACCAAAGTCATGGTCTCCGAGGCCGGTGCATCGGTTTACTCGGCGTCGGAGCTGGCCTCCAAGGAATTCCCGGACCTCGACGTGTCGATCCGTGGCGCCGTGTCGATTGCCCGTCGTCTGCAAGACCCGTTGGCCGAGCTGGTGAAGATCGATCCGAAATCCATCGGCGTCGGCCAATACCAGCACGACGTGTCGCAGCTGAAACTGGCCCGTGGCCTGGATGCAGTGGTCGAGGACTGCGTGAACGCCGTCGGCGTCGACGTGAACACCGCTTCCGTGGCGCTGCTGGCGCGCATCTCCGGTCTCAACGCGACCCTGGCGCAGAACATCGTCAGCCACCGCGACGAGCACGGTGCGTTCAAGACCCGCGCAGCGCTGAAGAAAGTCGCGCGCCTCGGTGAAAAAACCTTCGAACAGGCGGCCGGATTCCTGCGCGTGATGAACGGAGACAATCCCCTGGATGCCTCCGCGGTGCACCCGGAAGCCTATCCGCTCGTGCAGCGTATCGCCGCCGAGACCGATCGCGATATTCGTTCGCTGATTGGCGACAGTGGCTTCCTCAAGCGCCTGGACCCGAAAAAATTCACCGACGAAACCTTCGGTCTGCCAACGGTCACCGACATCCTGCAGGAGTTGGACAAGCCCGGCCGCGACCCGCGTCCCGAGTTCAAGACCGCCGAGTTCCAGGAAGGCGTCGAAGACCTCAAGGACCTGCAACTGGGTATGATCCTCGAAGGCGTGGTGACCAACGTGACCAACTTCGGTGCCTTCGTCGATATCGGCGTGCATCAGGACGGTTTGGTGCATATATCCGCACTTTCGGAGAAGTTCATCAAGGATCCGCGCGAAGCGGTGAAGGCCGGTGACGTGGTGAAAGTGAAGGTCATGGAAGTCGACATCCCGCGCAAACGCGTGGGCCTGTCGATGCGCATGAGCGACACCCCGGGCGAGAAAATCGACGGCGCTCGCGGCGCGCGTCCGGGGTCGGCGCCACGCCAATCCCAGAACACTGCACCGCGCAAGGAAACCACGGCAGCAGCACCGAGCAACAACGCCATGGCTTCGCTGTTCGCCAATGCCAAGCAGTTGAAGAAACGCTGATGGACATTCCCGCCGGGCTGACCGAAAGCGCGTTTTTCAAGCTGTTGGGCTGCCGCTTGCACAGCCTGGAAACCGGGGTGGCGCAAGTCGCCCTGGCGCTGGAGCCCGAACTGCGCAATCGCGGCGGCAAGCTGCACGGCGGGGCCTTGTTCAGCCTGGTGGACATTGCCATGGGGCTGGCCTGTTCCAGCACCCACGGCTTTGACCAGCAGAGCGCGACCATCGAGTGCAAGATCAACTACATCCGCGCCGTCTCTGACGGCGAGGTGATGTGCACGGCGCGGGTGATCCATCCGGGTCGCCGCACCTTGGTGGTCGAAGCCGATGTGATGCAGGGCGACAAACTGGTCGCAAAAGCACAAGGCACGTTCGCTGTCCTGTAGCTAGTCGTCATCGATTTGAGTTAATTTCGGCGTTGTGACCGCAGCGTCGGAGTTTCCTGTGGGAGCGAGCCTGCTCGCGAAGGCGATGTGTCAGTCGAAGTCGATGCTGACTGATACTCCCTCTTCGCGAGCAGGCTCGCTCCCACAGGGATTGTGCAATTCCTGACCGATCGGCATGAGGCCTGTGCGGCGCCAAAACGAGGCGAAAACGCCAGTTTTAACTTCACCCTTGTAGACCGTCTTGCCCACCCCCATATTGGGGCGACTGACGCGTGAAGGAATCCAACTTGAGCGAACTTCTCAACCGCCGCCTGGCCCTGCTCGGCGAGCGCGCTAACCTCTCTCTGCTCGAACAGTGCCTTCACGGCATCGAACGTGAATGCCTGCGCGTGACCGGCGAAGGTCGCCTGGCGCAAACGCCGCACCCGGAAGAATTGGGTTCCGCGCTGACCAACGAACAGATCACCACCGACTACTCCGAGTCGCTGCTGGAGTTCATCACGCCAGCCCTGCCCGACCCGGCGGACACGTTGGCGAGCCTGGACAGCATTCACCGTTTTGCCTACAGCAAGCTCGGCAACGAGTACCTGTGGAGCCCATCGATGCCGTGCCCGTTGCCGGCCGAGGAAGACATCCCGATCGCCTATTACGGCACGTCCAATATCGGGCAGCTCAAGTACGTGTACCGCAAGGGCCTGGCCCTGCGTTACGGCAAGACCATGCAATGCATTGCCGGCATCCACTACAACTTTTCCCTGCCGGAAAAACTCTGGCCGCTGCTCAGGCAGGCCGAAGGCTTTGTCGGCAGCGACCGTGATTTTCAGTCGTCGTCCTACATCGCGTTGATCCGCAACTTCCGCCGCTACAGCTGGCTGCTGATGTACCTGTTCGGTGCGTCGCCAGCGCTGGATGCCGGATTCCTGCGCGGCCGTTCGCATCAGCTGGAACAACTGGACCCGCACACCCTGTACCTGCCGTACGCCACCAGCCTGCGCATGAGCGACCTGGGTTACCAGAGCAACGCCCAGGCCGGCCTGACGCCCTGCTACAACGATCTGACCAGCTACACCGACAGCCTGCGCAAAGCGGTGGCCACGCCGTATGCGCCGTACGTCGAAGTCGGCACCCACCAGGATGGCGAGTGGGTGCAGCTCAACACCAACATCCTGCAGATCGAAAACGAGTACTACTCCAACATCCGTCCGAAACGCGTGACCTATACCGGCGAGCGGCCGATCCAGGCGCTGATGGCCCGGGGCATCCAGTACGTCGAAGTGCGCTGCCTGGACATCAACCCCTTCCTGCCGATGGGCATCGACCTTACCGAGTCGCGCTTCCTCGATGCGTTCCTGCTGTACTGCGCGCTCAACGAAAGCCCGCTGCTGACCAACACCAGCTGCGGCAACGCGACCTCGAACTTCCTCAGCGTGGTCAAGGAAGGTCGTCGTCCAGGCCTGCAACTGCAACGCGACGGTCAGCCGGTTGATCTGAAGGAATGGGCCGGTGAGCTGCTGGAAAAAATCGCTCCGCTGGCAGCGATGCTCGACCAGAGCCATGGCGGCGATGCCCACAGCAAGGCGCTGGACGCCCAGATGGCCAAGGTCCGGGACCCATCCCTGACGCCGTCGGCCCAGGTATTGGCGGCCATGGCCGAGCACAAGGAGAGCTTTGCCCAGTTCTCCCTGCGCCAAAGCCAGGCGCATGCCGAATTCTTCCGCAGCGAGCCGTTGCCGGCTGAGGAACAAGCGCAGTTTGAAGAGCGGGCGCGTTCATCGCTGGCTCAACAGGCTGAGCTGGAACAGAACGAAGTCGGTGATTTCGATGTGTTTGTCGGGGCTTACCAGGCGAGCATTCTGGCGATCAGTAATTAATTCGTAGCCCCGAAAAGATCGCAGCCTTTGGCAGCTCCTACACGGAGTCCCGCAGGTTGCGATTTTTTTTGGCCATACGCTGCCTCTGTAGGAGCTGCCGAAGGCTGCGATCTTTTGATCCTTTAACATTGCCCGCTCATAAGCTAATTCTAAAAAGTTATTTATTTTTGAATTCTTAGATCATTTAGTCTCTTTCTCACGCCGACATTCGGTCGCCTGACAAGGAGCTTTCTGATGAAACTGACTTTCCCTCTACGCTTGCTGGCGGCCGCAACCCTGGCTACCGCGAGTTTCTTTGCCCAGGCGGCCGACGTCACCGTCGCCTACCAGACCACCGTTGACCCGGCGAAAGTCGCCCAGGCCGACGGCGCTTACGAAAAGGCCACCAAGGCCGATATCAGCTGGCGCAAATTCGACAACGGCGCCGATATCATCGCCGCCATCGCCTCCGGCGACGTGCAGATCGGCTACCTCGGTTCCAGCCCGCTGACCGCTGCCATCACTCGCAAAGTCCCGGTGGAAACCTTCCTCATCGCCACCCAGATCGGCGCCGCCGAAGCCTTGGTCGCCCGCGACGGCTCCGGGATCAAGACCCCGCAAGACCTGATCGGCAAGAAAATCGCCGTGCCGTTTGTATCCACCGGCCATTACAGCCTGCTCGCTGCACTGAAGCACTGGAACATCGATCCCTCGAAAGTCACCGTTCTCAACCTGGCGCCACCGGCGATCATCGCCGCCTGGAAGCGCGGTGACATCGACGCCACTTACGTGTGGGACCCAGCCCTCGGCGTGGCCAAGGAAAACGGCAAGGTGCTGATCACTTCCGGCGAATTGGCCAAGTTCGGCGCCCCGACCTTCGATGCCTGGATCGTGCGCAAGGATTTCGCCGAGAAGCATCCGGAGATCGTCACCGCGTTCGCCAAAGTGACCCTCGACGCCTACGCCGACTACCGCAAAGACCCACAAGCCTGGCTCGCCAACCAGGGCAACGTCGACAAGCTTGTAAAGCTGTCCGGCGCCAAGGCCAGCGATATTCCGTTGCTGCTGCAAGGCAACGTCTACCCGCTGGCGGCTGACCAGGTGCTCACGCTCGGCGCGCCGACCACCAAAGCCATCACCGACACCGCCGCGTTCCTCAAGGAACAAGGCAAGGTCGAGGCCGTGCTGCCGGACTACGCGCCGTACGTCAGCGCCAAGTTCATCACCAATTGATCGGGAGTTGACTGCGATGGCTTTGCTACAGCTGGAGCGCATCAGCGCACAGTACCCCGGCAACCCGGAACCGGTGTTGGCGGATATCTCCCTGAGCCTGGGGCCCCGGCAATTGCTGGTCGCCCTTGGCCCGTCCGGCAGTGGCAAGACCTCGCTGTTGAACCTGATTGCCGGTTTCGTCGAACCCAGCGCCGGGCGCATCACCCTCGACGGCGTGCCCGTCAGTGGCCCGAGCGCCGAGCGCGGCGTGGTGTTCCAGGACGACGCGCTGCTGCCCTGGCAGGACGTACTGGCCAACGTCGGCTTCGGCCTGGAGCTGGCCGGTATTGCCCGGGACAAACGCGAAGCGCGTGCCCGGGAAATGCTTGCCCTGGTCGATCTTTCCGGTTTTGACCAGCGCCGCATCTGGCAGCTCTCGGGTGGCCAGAAGCAGCGTGTCGGCCTGGCCCGGGCGCTCGCCGCCGACCCGCGCGTGTTGCTGATGGACGAACCTTTCGGCGCCCTCGACGCCTTTACCCGCGAGCAGATGCAGGAACTGTTGCTGCAAGTCTGGCAGCGCACCGCCAAGCCGGTGTTCCTGATTACCCACGACATCGAAGAAGCCGTGTTCCTCGCCACCGACCTGATTCTGTTGGCGCCAAACCCCGGGCAAATCGTCGAGCGCCTGAGCCTCGATTTCGGTCAGCGTTATGCCGCCGGTGAGTCGGCCCGCTCGATCAAATCCGATCCGCGTTTTATCGAAACCCGCGAACACGTACTCGCCAAAGTGTTCTCCCAACGCAGCGCCGCCCAGCGGCAGGAGCACGCATGAGCAGTTACGAAATTCCCGTCGTCGCGATAAAGCCAGGCACACCTGTGCCTGCGGCACGACGCCGCTTGAGCACTCGCTGGATCAGCGTGCTGACACTGGCCGCGCTCATTGTCATTTGGTGGGCCGTGACGGCGACCGGTTTGATCGAGCCGCTGTTCCTGCCGCCGCCCTCCGCCGTGCTGCAAAAAGGCTGGCTGCTGGCGACCTCGGGCTACATGGACTCAACGCTGTGGCAGCACCTCGGCGCGAGCCTGAACCGCATCGGCCTGGGCCTCGGCTTTGCGATTCTCACCGCCGTGCCGGTGGGCATCGCCATCGGTGCCAACCGTATTGCCCGTGGCGTGCTCGACCCGCTGATCGAGTTCTACCGGCCCATTCCACCGCTGGCCTACCTGCCGCTGATCGTGATCTGGTGCGGCATCGGCGAACTGTCGAAAGTGCTGCTGATCTACCTGGCGATCTTCGCCCCGATTGCCATCGCCACCGCCACCGGCGTGCGCACGGTCGACCCGGCCAAATTGCGTGCCGCGCAGTCGTTGGGTGCCACTCGCGCACAGTTAATTCGCCACGTGATTTTACCGAGTGCCTTACCGGACATTCTGACCGGGGTGCGCATTGGCCTCGGTGTCGGTTGGTCGACTCTGGTCGCCGCCGAATTGATCGCCGCCACCAGCGGTCTTGGCTTTATGGTGCAGTCCGCCGCGCAGTTTCTGGTCACCGATGTGGTGGTCCTGGGGATTCTGGTGATCGCACTGATCGCCTTCGCCATGGAAATGGGCCTGCGCGCCCTGCAACGCAAACTGGTGCCATGGCACGGCCAGGCCCACTGAAGCCTTTTCAGCCAGGAACAACCCCTTTTTCAAATCACCCCTGTAGGAGCTGCCGCAGGCTGCGATCTTTTGACTTTTCGGTTGAAGGGCAAGATCAAAAGATCGCAGCCTGCGGCAGCTCCTACAGGTGCGGTGTTACCCAAAATTTAAGAGAACCACTATGAGCCACTTGACCATCGTCCCTTTGAGCTCTGCCCTCGGTGCGCAAATCAGCGGCGTCGACATCAGCCAGCCGCTGAGCGCGGAACAACGCGATGCCATTGAGCAGGCCCTGCTCAAGCATCAGGTGCTGTTCTTTCGCGACCAGCCGATCACGCCACAGCAACAGGCACGATTCGCCGCGAATTTCGGCGACCTGCACATTCACCCGATCTACCCCAATGTGCCGGAACAGCCGGAAGTGCTGATCCTCGACACCGCCGTCACCGACGTCCGCGATAACGCGATCTGGCACACCGACGTGACCTTCCTGCCGACCCCGGCCATGGGCGCGGTACTCAGCGCCAAACTGTTGCCGGAGTTTGGCGGCGACACCTTGTGGGCCAGTGGAATTGCCGCGTATGAAGCCCTGTCGGCGCCGATGAAAACCTTGCTCGAAGGCTTGACCGCCACCCACGATTTCACCCGTTCGTTCCCACTGGAGCGTTATGGCAACACGCCCGAAGCGTTGGCCCAGTGGGAAGAAGCACGGCGCAAAAATCCGCCGCTGTCACACCCGGCGATCCGCACGCACCCGGTGAGTGGGCGACGCTCGCTGTTCGTCAACGAAGGCTTCACTTCGAAGATCAACGAATTGTCGGAAACCGAAAGCGAGGCGATTCTGAAATTTCTGTTTGCCCACGCCACGCGGCCTGAATTCACCATTCGCTGGCGCTGGAAGCAGGATGACATTGCGTTCTGGGACAACCGTGTGACCCAGCATTACGCGGTGGATGATTACCGGCCGGCGCGGCGGGTGATGCAGCGGGCGACGGTGTTGGGGGATGTGCCGTTTTTTCGGTGAATCCCTGATTTCTTTATTGACTGGTCTGGCCCCTTCGCGAGCAGGCTCGCTCCCACGGGGTATGTGCTTGACACAGATCCAGTGTGGGAGCGAGCCTGCTCGCGAAGAGGCCGGAACAGACACCCGAAAATTACTCAGCTGTAGAAGGCTTCTCCCAAAGGTTGATCCCGCCCTCCTGGGCAAACCGGTCAATCTCCGCCAGTTCCTCTGCACTGAAGCTCAGGTTCTTCAACGCGCCGACGTTCTCGATGATCTGCTCCGGCCGGCTCGCGCCAATCAATGCCGAAGTGACCCGTGGATCGCGCAGGGTCCAGGCCAGCGCCAGTTGCGCCAGGCTCTGGCCACGACGCCGGGCGATTTCGTTGAGTGCGCGCACCTGAGCGATGTTGGCCTCGGACAAGTGCGATGCCTGCAACGAACCACCCCCCGGACGATTGACCCGCGCATCCGCCGGCACGCCGTTGAGGTACTTGTCGGTCAACAATCCCTGCGCCAGCGGCGTGAACGCAATCACGCCCGTGCCGAGTTCGTCAGTGGTGTCCAGCAGGTCTTTTTCCACCCAGCGATTGAGCAGGTTGTAGGCCGGTTGGTGGATCAGCAGCGGGACTTTCCACTCTTTGAGCAGCGCCGCCATTTCGCGGGTTTTCACCCCGGAATAAGACGAGATGCCGATGTACAACGCCTTACCCTGCTGCACCGCGGTGGCCAGCGCACTGGCGGTTTCTTCCAGTGGCGTGTCCGGGTCGAAACGATGGGAATAGAAGATGTCGACATAGTCCACACCCAGGCGCTGCAGGCTCTGGTCGAGGCTGGCCAACACGTACTTGCGCGAACCGCCGCCCTGACCGTAAGGCCCCGGCCACATGTCCCAACCGGCCTTGCTGGAAATGATCAGTTCGTCGCGGTACTGCTTGAAGTCTTCACGCAGCAATCGGCCGAAGTTGATTTCGGCACTGCCATAGGGCGGGCCGTAGTTGTTGGCCAGGTCGAAATGGTTGATCCCCAGATCGAACGCCGTGCGCAGCAACGCGCGCTGGGTATCGATCGGCGTGCTGTCGCCGAAGTTGTGCCACAGGCCCAACGACAGCGCAGGCAGCACCAACCCACTGCGACCCACGCGGCGGTATGGGATGGAGTCGTAGCGGTTTTCGGCAGCGGTGTAAGTCATCGAATCCTCTCTTGTCGGTCTTGAATCTGGTATCGACTGCTTCGCCAGTCGCCCAGCATACGCCCGGATCAACGCCAGAAAACCCGGGATTCGACTAAATGCTGAAACGTTTCACAAAAATTTGATTTGCCCGGATTATTCGACAAAACAGCGACAGGCTTGCGTGATCCGGGTCGACAGGAACACAGTCGCCAAAGCAACGAAGACGCGATAACGATCGCAAGGATGGAAGAAGCCATGCACACCACCATCATCATCACCTTCGGCCTGGTCTTGCTCGCGATGATGCTGTTCATCGGCGAGAAACTTGGCTTCAGCCGCCAGACACTCACCTACAGTTTCGTGATCCTGTGGCTGGCGCTGACGGTGATCAATGGCGCCATCGGGGTGGTGACCGCCGGCCAGTCGTTGAGTACGGAACTGGGGATCGGCACGATGGTGTTCAGTATCCCGGTGGCGGCGCTGGTGTTGTTCATGGTGCTGAGCGCCGAGGGCTGAAAAGCCCCGGCGCCCTGCCCGCGATCAACGCACCAGATGCAAAAACTGCATGTGCCGCTCGTACTGGTCGAGGATGTCGTTGATGATCTGTTCCTTGGTGTAGCCCACCAGGTCGTAATCCTGGCTGCCCTCGCTCAGATGCACTTCGGCCCGGTAGTAACGGCGATTGTTGAGTTGCTTGGAACCCATGCCGCCACGGGCAAACGAAGGCGTGAAATAGCCGCGCATCTGCACCTGATAAACGAACGGATGCTGATCGCCGTGGCCGATTTCCAGGCTGACGCTGTCATGGGCCGGGTCCGGGTGCATGACCACGTGCAGCCCCTTTTCGCGGAACACCGCCGACACTTCCTCAATGGCCGGTCGCACCGTCGTATCGAGGAAGCGATAAACCTCGTCCCGCGACGGGAAATGCACAGCCTGACTCAGGCGTTGCCGCCAGCCGCCGCGTCGTGACCCGGACACAGGCGCCAGCGAATGCATCTGCGCAATCTGCTTCTGCGACTCCAGATAAAACGCCTTGTGCAGACCCCACATCATCAACAGCAAGATCAGTGAGAACGGCAACGAAGTCAGGACCACCGCCGACTTCAACGCATCGATACTGCCGGAAAACAGCAGCGCGCTGGTCACCAGTGCGGTCATTGCGCCCCAGAACACCCGCAGCCATTTCGGCCCGTCTTCATCGGGATTGCCGCCCTTGGCGGACAGCGTCGACAGCACCACGGTGCCGGAGTCGGCGGAGGTGACGAAGAACACAAAGCTGATGAACACCGTCACCGCGATGACGGTTTTGCTCCACGGGTAGGTTTCCAGCAGCAGGTAGAGCGTCATCGACGGATTGTCGATAGCCGACATGCCGAGCGCGCTCATGCCGTGGTTGAGCACTTGATCGATGGCGCTGTTGCCGAAGATCGACATCCACGCCAGGGTGAAGCCGAGCGGAATCAGGAGCACGCCGAAGACGAATTCGCGGATGGTGCGGCCACGGGAAATCCGCGCGATGAACAAGCCCACGAACGGCGACCATGCGATCCACCAGGCCCAATAGAACACCGTCCAGCCGCCCAGCCAGTCGCTGGGTTTGTCGTAGGCATAGAGGTCGAAACTCTTCATCGGCAAGGCGCCGAGGTAATCGCCGAGGTTCTGGATCAGGGTGTTGAGCAAGTGCTGCGTGGGGCCGGCAAACAACACGAACAGCAACAGCGCACAGGCCAGCAGCATGTTGATGTCGGACATGACCCGCACGCCCTTGTCGACGCCCGACACCGCAACGATGATCGCCGCGCCCATCATCAGGGTGATCAGGCCGACCTGAACCCACTGGGTGTGGGCGATGCCGAACAGGTAGTCCAGGCCCGAATTGAGGTGCAACACACCAAAGCCCATGTCCGCGCCGAGGCCGAACACCGTGGCGATGATGCCGAAGCCATCCACCGCGTAGCCGATGGGGCCATTGATGCGCTTGCCGATCAGCGGATACAGCGCCGAGCGCAGGGCCAGCGGCAGGTTGTGGCGATAGGCGAAATAGGCCAGCGCCATACCGACAAAGGCGAACACGCCCCAGCCATGCAGGCCCCAGTGCAAAAACAGAATCTGCATCGCCTGACGCGCCGCATCCGCGGTACCAGCCTCGCCCTGGGGTGGTTGCAGCATGTGGGTCAACGGTTCGGACACGCAAAAGAAAAACAGGGTGATGCTGATCCCCGCGGCGAACAGCATGCCGGCCCATGACAAATAGCTGAATTCGGGCTCGTCGTGGTCGGCACCGAGCTTGATCTTGCCGTAGCCGGACAAGGCGGTGACCACCACGAAGACCAGATACAGGGTCATCGCCAACAGGTAATACCAGCCGACCGTGTTGGCCGCCCAGTTTTGCGCCGCCAGCAACCAGGCACCGGCCTGCTCGGGCATGGCGATGACAACGACACCAAACAACAGAATGAAACTCGCCGAGAACCAGAACACCGGCGGATTCATGCGGACCAGGCCGCTTGGAGGGATGGACGATGCACTCATGTACGGTGCACCTCGAAGGGGTAAAACGTGGCTGTAGAAATCGGACTCAGCAAAGGCAAGCCTCCTGTTGTGAGCGGGCGGCGAACCACCGGTTTAACTTGAATGAACGTTCAAGTTAAACATGGATAGGGGGCTAAGGACTAATCGCAGGGCTCGGCGGTAGTGGTTGTACGCTAGCTCAAGGGAGGGTAATACGCAGGATTTACGGGGTTCTGCAGGCGCTGTAAGAGCTGTAGGAGCTGTCGAGTGCAACGAGGCTGCGATCTTTTGATCTTGATTTTGCGGTGCATTGGAAAAGATCGCAGCCTCGTTGCACTCGACAGCTCCTACAAGTCCTACAGGTCCAACGACAGGGATCTTATTTTTGCGCCCCATCTTCATGCTGCAGATTCGCCTGGGTCAGGTTGCTGCCCGCCGGCACGCTGCGGGTCAACCAGACGTTGCCGCCAATGGTCGAACCCTGGCCGATGGTGATCCGCCCCAGGATCGTCGCCCCGGCATAAATCACCACGTCATCCTCGACAATCGGATGCCGCGGCTGGCCTTTCTGCAACTGACCGTCTTCGTCCGCCGGGAAGCGCTTGGCGCCCAGGGTCACGGCCTGATAAATCCGCACGCGCTCGCCGATGATCGCGGTTTCGCCGATCACCACGCCGGTACCATGGTCGATGAAGAAACTGCGGCCGATCTGCGCGCCGGGGTGAATGTCGATACCCGTGGCCGAGTGGGCGATTTCCGCGCTGATCCGCGCCAGCAACGGCAACCCGGCACGGTACAAATGGTGGGCCAGCCGATGGTGAATCACCGCCAGGATCCCCGGGTAGCACAACAGTACTTCATCGACACTGCGCGCCGCGGGGTCGCCGTGATAGGCCGCCAGTACGTCGGTGTCCAACAGGCTGCGCAAGCCCGGCAGGGCGAGGGCGAAGTCCTGGATGATCTGGATGGTCTTGGCTTCGACTTCGGTATCGGCCTGGGCACTGTGGCGCGCGGCATAGCGCAATTCGAGTCGCGCCTGAGCCAACAGTGCATTCAACGCTACATCCAGCGTGTGGCCGACGTAGAAATCTTCACTCTCTTCGCGCAGGTCAACCGGCCCCAGGCGCATCGGGAACAGCGCACCGCACAAGGCTTCGAGAATCTCTGCCATGGCCGCCCGGGAGGGCAGCTCGCGACCGCCCTGCTCGGTACTGGCCCGGCCATTTTGCGCTCGCCACTGCTCACGCGCGGTGCGCAGCTGGCTGACGATGGTCTGCAATTGCCAATGGCTGGAACGCTCACTCACGGTAGAAACTCCTCACGGGCGACCGGACTGTCTGGCCGCACTGACGGCGATTACTTTACGGCAAGGGCAGCGGGGCAAATTAAGAACCAATAATGCTGTGCTCATTACGATTAGCTATAAGCAATTGACGGTTGCCCAGCCTTTTTCGCGTGCCTATAGTCCTGAGATCTTCCACGGCCAGTACGGACCCATGATCAAACAACAGCTCGCCCGCTTTAACCGCCTCGACCTGCTCGGTCAACCCACCGCCCTGGAAAAACTCGAACGCCTGTCGACCTGGCTGGGTCGTGACCTGTACGTCAAACGCGATGACCTGACGCCACTGGCGATGGGCGGCAACAAGCTGCGCAAACTCGAATACCTGGCCGCCGATGCACTGGCCCAAGGCGCCGACACCTTGATCACCGCCGGTGCGCTGCAATCGAACCACGTACGTCAGACGGCTGCCATTGCGGCAAAACTGGGTCTGGGCTGCGTAGCCCTTCTGGAAAACCCCCTCGGCACCGATGACAACAATTACACCGGCAACGGCAACCGCCTGCTGCTCGACCTGTTCGATGCCAAGGTCGAGCTGGTGGAAAACCTCGACAACGCCGACGAACAACTGCAAGCCCTTGCCGGCCGACTGCGCAGCAATGGCAAGAAGCCGTACCTGGTGCCGATTGGAGGCTCCAACGCGCTGGGCGCACTCGGTTACGTACGTGCCGGGCTGGAACTGGCCGAACAGATCAAGGACACCGGCCTGACGTTCGCCGCCGTGGTCCTGGCCTCGGGCAGTGCCGGTACCCACAGCGGCCTGGCACTGGCCTTGAGTGAAGCACTGCCGGATCTGCCAGTGATCGGCGTGACGGTCTCGCGCAGCGATGAAGACCAGCGGCCAAAGGTTCAAGGCCTGGCAGAACGCACTGCCGAGCTACTGGGTGTGAGCTTGCCGGACGCCTTCAAAGTCGAGTTGTGGGACGAATACTTCGCCCCGCGTTATGGCGAGCCGAATGCCGGAACACTGGCGGCGGTGAAGCTGCTGGCGAGTCAGGAAGGCTTGCTGCTGGACCCGGTCTACACTGGCAAGGCCATGGCAGGTTTGCTGGACGGGATCGGGCGTCAGCGTTTCGACGAGGGGCCGATTATCTTCCTGCACACTGGCGGGGCGCCGGCGTTGTTTGCCTATAAGGATTTTCTGTAACCGATTCAGAAGATCAAGAGATCGCAGCCTTCGGCAACTCCTGCAGGTGCATGCCAATCCATGTAGGAGCTGCCGAAGGCTGCGATCTTTTCTCACAACCGCCACATATTCATTTAACGCATAACAAAAAGAATATTTATTATTTTCCTATCTAACGGCGGCGTCTTATATTCACGCCGCAGGCGAATTTGCAGCGAGACGCATAAGCTGCATTAGGGCAGGATATCGCAGTCGTCCGAATCCCGAATTTGCCAACTTTCCTAAAGCGTCTTCCATAAGAAAACACAGGGGCTTGTCATGAATTTTTCCGCACTACGTCGCAATCTGCTGGTGGGCTCGCTGGGCCTGGCACTGAGCGCAGGCCTGATTGGCCAAGCCGTTGCCGGTGAGCAACTGCAAAAAATCAAAGACGCCGGCGTGATCAACGTTGGCCTGGAAGGCACTTACCCACCGTTCAGTTTCGTCGATGCCGACGGCAAACTGACCGGCTTCGAAGTCGAGTTCTCCGAAGCCCTGGCCAAAGAGCTGGGCGTCAAGGTCAAACTGCAACCGACCAAATGGGACGGCATCCTCGCAGCCCTGGAATCCAAGCGCCTGGACGCAGTGATCAACCAGGTGACCATCTCTGAAGAGCGCAAGAAGAAGTATGACTTCTCCGAGCCGTACACCGTTTCCGGTATCCAGGCACTGGTGCTGACCAAGAAGGCCCCCGAGCTGAACATCAAGACCGCTGCCGACCTGGGTGGCAAGAAAGTCGGCGTAGGCCTGGGCACCAACTACGAAGAGTGGGTGAAAACCAACGTGCCGACCGCTGACATCCGCACTTACGAAGATGATCCGACCAAGTTCCAGGACCTGCGTGTCGGCCGTATCGACGCCATTCTGATCGACCGTCTGGCCGCACTGGAATACGCCAAGAAAGCCAAGGACACCACCGCCGCCGGTGACGCGTTCTCCCGTCAGGAAGCCGGCATTGCCCTGCGCAAAGGCGAGCCTGAACTGCTGGCCGCAGTGAACAAGGCGATCGACAAGCTGCGCGCCGATGGCACCCTGAAAAAGCTCTCGGAAAAATACTTCAACGCTGACGTCACTCAATAATGGAAGAAGCTTTCCAACTCGCACTGGACTCCGTGCCCTTTCTGCTCAAGGGCGCGTACTACACGGTCATCCTCAGCCTGGGCGGGATGTTCTTCGGCCTGGTGATGGGGTTCGGCCTGGCGCTGATGCGCCTGTCGCGCTTCAAACTGGTGAGCTGGATCGCTCGCATCTACGTGTCGTTCTTTCGCGGCACGCCGTTGCTGGTGCAACTGTTCGTGATCTATTACGGCTTGCCGCAATTGGGTCTGGAACTTGATCCGCTGCCGGCGGCCCTGATCGGCTTCTCGCTGAACATGGCCGCCTACGCCTGCGAAATCCTGCGTGCCGCGATCAGCTCCATCGAGCGCGGCCAGTGGGAGGCCGCTGCCAGTATCGGCATGACCCGCGCGCAAACCCTGCGCCGGGCCATCCTGCCGCAGGCCATGCGCACCGCATTGCCACCGCTGGGCAACAGCTTCATTTCGCTGGTCAAGGACACGGCGCTGGCCGCTACCATCCAGGTGCCGGAACTGTTCCGCCAGGCACAGCTGATCACCGCCCGTACCTTCGAAATCTTCACCATGTATCTTGCCGCCGCACTGATCTACTGGGTCCTGGCCACGGTGCTGTCGCACCTGCAGAACCAGTTGGAAGCGCGGGTCAATCGGCACGACCAGGAGTCCTGACCCAATGATTGTCGTGGAAAAACTGACAAAGCAGTTCAAGGGTCAAGTCGTGCTCAATGGCATCGATCTTGAGGTCAAGGAAGGCGAGGTGGTCGCGATCATCGGCCCCAGCGGTTCGGGCAAGACCACCTTCCTGCGCTGCCTGAATTTCCTGGAAGAACCCACCAGCGGCCGGATCAAGGTCGGCGATATCGAAATCGATACCAGCCGTCCCCTGAACCAGCAGCAGAGCCTGGTGCGACGTTTGCGCCAGCACGTGGGCTTCGTGTTCCAGAACTTCAACCTGTTCCCCCATCGCACCGCCCTGGAAAACGTCATCGAAGGCCCGATCGTGGTCAAGAAGACCCCGCACGCCGACGCTGTAGCCCTGGGTAAAAAACTCTTGGCCAAGGTCGGTCTGGCGGGCAAGGAGGACGCTTACCCGCGTCGCCTCTCCGGTGGCCAGCAACAGCGCGTGGCGATTGCCCGGGCGCTGGCGATGGAGCCCGAAGTGATCCTGTTCGATGAGCCGACCTCGGCCCTCGACCCGGAACTGGTGGGCGAGGTATTGGCGACCATCCGCGGTCTGGCCGAAGAGAAGCGCACCATGGTGATCGTCACCCACGAAATGGGCTTTGCCCGGGACGTGGCCAACCGTGTGGTGTTTTTCGACAAGGGCGTGATCGTCGAACAAGGCGAAGCGAAGGCGTTGTTTGCCAACCCGAAAGAAGAGCGAACCCGGCAGTTCCTGAGCAAGTTCCTGAATAACGCTAATAACTAACAGCCCTGCGCAACAACGGTAAACTTCCATGGATGGAAGTGACACCCCTCGAAAGACCTTTCATTAATACCAAACAAAACTCACCTATTAAACATGCATATCCTGTACGCATGCACGGTACAAATATATGCTTCACGACAATTAAGCAATGCCAATTCAACCAGATCCTCCGTCGTAGGACGGTGCCCACGACTTGCACCAATCCGCCCGCACTCACCCGCTTTCAGCAGAAAACCTCGACGCACAGGCACGGTTTAATTACTTGGAACCGTAGGAACTTTCTGAATAACACCACGCAGGACCCATAACTAACAATTCTTATTGACACCTGATCGCCCTAACTCTTATCTAGTCTCAAACCAACGACACCCATCACACTTAAATCATTATTCCCGCTCAAAGTAATGAATGGTTTTTCTGTTCGATAATTAGTTTTTGATATTCCAGAAACGGACTTCGTTGCAAGACTTCAAGGAGACTTCATGAATAGCACCTCGAACAAATCCGGGCTTGCAGCCCCGACCTTGGCGCAATCGAACAAGGCCGGCATCAACGTCACCTGCGCAGCGCACCTGCTGATCGATGTGGCACCCTACCCCGCCATGGACGCAGGAGACCTGGTCGAACTGTTCTGGGACAACTGCTACGTGGCTTCCCGGGTGCTGACGGCCAATGATGTCGGCCGACCGGTGCAGTTGCGGGTGCCTGAGAGTTTTGTCGCCAACGGTACCTCGCGCATTTACTACCGGGTCATGCAGATTGGCCGGGGCCCGGCGGTATCGGCCAGTCAAAACGTGCAAATCAAACTCGACTGTCCAGGCGGCCAACCCTCGTCGCTGTGCGGCGATGAAAACCAGTGCCTGGCACCGGTGAGCATTCCCGAGGCGATTCGCCGTCAGGGGGTCAATCCGAGCCAGGTCAAACGCGGTGTTCCCTTGACCATCGAGCCGTACCTGAACATGGCCGTCGACGACGAGATCACCCTGCGCTGGGGCGATGTGCGCATGGATCTGCCACCGCTCAAGTCCGCCGATGTAGGCCAGCCGATCCAGGTCTGGATACCGCCGGCCATCATCCTCGAAGCCGGTGAAGATCTGCGGCTGGAAGTGACTTACTGCATTCTCGATCGGGTGGGCAACAACTCCCGCTGGGCACCGGCCCGCACGCTGAAGATCGGTTGCGCCAATCCTTATCTGAGAGTCCCGAAGAAACAGCACCTCAAGGCTGCCGAGGCCCACAGACGATGATGTCGTTACTGTAAAAATTCCAAAGATCGCAGCCTTCGGCAGCTCCTACAGGGTTAAGGCGTAAACCCCTGTAGGAGCTGCCGAAGGCTGCGATCTTGGCGACAGCGCCATTGCCACCCTTCTATCTATATTCCTAAAAGTTAGTTCATAAAATATTTATAAGCGTTTAGGGTATATAAACCGGACCACCGGACATTCTTGTTTTCATGCGCGGCCACAAGCAGCGCTTCCATGAGATGTGAGGTAGGTATGGTCCGGAACACAATCACCCCAGTGCAGATCGCCAGGGCATTGCGAGCTGCCAAGGAGTGGCACTGATGTCCAGTCTGGCAGATGCAATCGTCCAGAGTGACCTGGACATCGCCCCGTTGTTGTTGCCCGCACAAATCTTGCGCAACGACGCCCAAGCCATCAAGGCAGCCCACGAACTGGCGCACGTCGCGCGCCTGCAAGCCGCCAAGCGTGACCAGTTGCGCAAGCTCCCATGGTCTGAAATCGAACAGTTCACCCGCAGCGGCCTGGGCAGCATTTCCATCCCCCGCGAGTACGGTGGCCCGCAGATTTCGTTCGTCACCCTGGCCGAGGTCTTCGCGATCATTTCCGCCGCCGACCCGGCGCTTGGGCAGATCCCGCAAAACCAGTTCGGCATTCTTAACCTGATCCTCGGCAGCGCCACCGAAGCGCAGAAAAGACAACTGTTCAAAAGCGTCCTGGATGGCTGGCGCATCGGCAATGCCGGGCCGGAACGCGGCACCAAAAACACTCTGGAACTGAAGACACGCATCACCGCTGACGGCGTCCTCAACGGCCAGAAGTTCTATTCCACGGGTGCACTGTTCGCCCATTGGGTCGCGGTCAAGGCATTGAACGACGACGGCAAACAAGTGCTGGCGTTCATCCGTCGCGGCACGCCGGGATTGCGCATCGTCGATGACTGGTCCGGCTTTGGTCAGCGCACCACCGCCAGCGGCACGATTTTGCTCAACAACGTGCAGGTCGATCCCGAACTGGTGGTGGATAACTGGCGGATCAACGACTCGCCGAACATCCAGGGCGCCGTCTCCCAACTGATTCAGGCGGCCATTGACGCCGGTATCGCCCGGGGCGCCATCGACGACGCCATCGACTTCGTGAAAAACCGCGCCCGGCCGTGGATCGACGCCAAGGTCGAGCGGGCCAGCGATGACCTGTACGTGATCGCCGATATCGGCAAACTGAAAATCGAACTGCACGCCGCCGAAGCGCTGCTGCGCAAGGCCGGGCAGGTGCTCGATGAAGTCAGCGCCGCACCGCTCACCGCCGGGTCCGCCGCCCGCGCCTCGATTGCCGTGGCCGAAGCCAAAGTGCTGACCACCGAGATTTCGTTGCTGGCCAGCGAAAAGCTGTTCGAACTGGCCGGCAGCCGCGCCACCCTTGCCGAATTCAACCTCGACCGCCACTGGCGCAATGCCCGGGTGCACACGCTGCACGATCCGGTGCGCTGGAAGTATCACGCCATCGGCGCCTATCGCCTCAACGGCACGCTGCCTAATCGGCATTCCTGGATTTAACGACCAGACATCTGGAGAAGCACATGAGCATTTCTCACCCCGTCGCGGTCATTACCAGCGATGAGCAAGCCCTGATTGTCGCCAGCGATCTGGCCGAAGATTTCAAACGTGACAGCGCCACACGCGACCGTGAACGCCGTCTGCCACACCCGGAACTGGAGGTGTTTTCCCGCTCGGGCCTGTGGGGCATCAGCGTGCCAAAAGAATATGGCGGCGCCGGTGTTTCCAACGTCACCCTGGCCAAGGTCATCGCCCTGATCGCCCAGGCCGACGGCTCGCTGGGGCAAATTCCGCAGAACCATTTTTATGCCCTCGAAGTGCTGCGCGTGAACGGCAGCCATGAGCAGAAAATACGACTTTATGCCGATGTGCTGGCCGGCCAGCGCTTCGGCAATGCCCTCGCCGAACTCGGCACCAAAACCGCCCATGATCGCATCACCAGCCTGACTCGCGATGGCAGCGGCTATCGCATCAATGGCCGCAAGTTCTACGCCACCGGTGCGATTTACGCCCAGCGCATTCCCACCTCGGTGGTGGATGAAAACGGCGTGCAGCAACTGGCATTCGTCCCGCGCAACAGCAAGGGCCTCACCGTAATTGACGACTGGAGCGGCTTCGGCCAGCGCACCACCGGCAGCGGTTCGGTGGTGTTCGAAGATGTCTACGTCGCGGCCGAAGATGTCATCCCCTTTCAAAGCGCCTTCGAACGCCCGACCCCGGTCGGCCCGCTGGCGCAAATTCTCCATGCCGCCATCGACACCGGCATCGCCCGCGCTGCATATGAAGATGCACTGCACTTCGTACGCACGAAAACCCGGCCGTGGATCGACGCCACCCACGAAAAAGCCACGGACGATCCGCTGACCCTCAAGAGCTTCGGCCACCTGAGCATTCGCCTGCACGCTGCCGAGGCACTGCTGGAGCGTGCCGGTGAATACCTCGACAAGGCCCAGGCCGACACCCAGGCCGAGACCGTCGCAGCCGCGTCGATTGCCGTCGCCGAAGCCCGTGCCCTGAGCACCGAAATCTCCCTGGCCGCCGGCAACACGCTGTTCGAACTGGCCGGCAGTCAGGCGACCTTGATCGAACACGGCCTCGACCGTCACTGGCGCAATGCCCGGGTGCACACCCTGCACGATCCGGTGCGCTGGAAGTACCACGCCGTGGGCAACTACTACCTCAACGATGAAAACCCGCCACTGCGGGGGACCATCTGAATGGCTAAAAAGAAGATCCTGCTCAATGCCTTCAACATGAACTGCATCGGGCACATCAACCACGGTTTGTGGACGCACCCGCGCGACACGTCCACCCGCTACAACACGATCGAATACTGGACCGAACTGGCGCAATTGCTCGAGCGCGGGCTGTTCGACGGCCTGTTCATCGCCGACATCGTCGGGGTCTACGACGTCTACCAGAACTCGGTGGACGTGCCGCTGAAAGAGTCGATCCAGCTGCCGGTCAACGACCCGCTGCTGCTGGTGTCGGCCATGGCCGCGGTGACGAAAAACCTCGGTTTCGGCCTGACCGCCAACCTCACCTACGAAGCGCCGTACCTGTTCGCCCGACGCCTGTCGACGCTGGATCACCTCAGCCGTGGCCGGGTCGGCTGGAACATCGTCACCGGCTACCTCGACAGTGCCGCCAAGGCCATGGGCCTGAGCGAACAGGTCGAGCATGACCGTCGCTACGACCAGGCCGACGAGTACCTGGAGGTGCTCTACAAACTCCTGGAAGGCAGCTGGGAAAACGACGCGGTGCTGAACGATCCACAGCAGCGGATCTATGCGCAGCCGGAGAAAGTGCACAAGGTCGAGCACAAGGGCGAGTTCTATCAGGTCGAGGGTTATCACCTCTGCGAACCCTCGCCCCAGCGTACGCCGGTGCTGTTCCAGGCCGGTAGCTCGGATCGCGGCTTGCTGTTCGCCGGGCGACATGCCGAGTGCGTGTTCATCAGCGGCCAGAACAAGCCATCGACCAAGGCTCAGGTGGACAAGGTTCGTGCCAGTGCCGTCGAAGCCGGGCGCAACCCCGAGGACATCAAGGTGTTCATGGGCCTGAATGTGATCGTCGGCGCCACCGAAGAATTGGCCTGGGCCAAGCACGCCGAATACCTGAGCTACGCCAGTGCCGAGGCTGGCGTGGCGCACTTTTCGGCGTCCACCGGGATCGATTTTTCCCAATATGAAATCGACGAGCCGATCCAGTACGTGAAGAGCAACGCGATCCAGTCCGCCACCAAACACCTGCAAAACAACGATTGGACCCGGCGCAAATTGCTCGAACAACACGCCCTCGGTGGCCGCTACATCACCGTGGTCGGCTCACCGCAGCAAGTGGCGGATGAGCTGGAGTCGTGGATCGCCGAAACCGGGCTGGATGGCTTCAACCTGACCCGCATCGTCACCCCGGAAAGCTATGAGGATTTCATCGAGCTGGTGATTCCCGAGTTGCAGCGGCGGGGGTCGTACAAGACGGCGTACGACAGCGGCACCTTGCGCGAAAAGCTGTTTCAGCAAGAGGCGCACTTACCCGAGCAACATACCGGCTCGGCTTACCGCCGCTAAAAAGCTTCGCGAGCAAGCCCGCTCCCACAGGGGAATGCATTCCAAATGTGGGAGCGGGCTTGCTCGCGAAGAGGCCCCACCAGACACCAAAAAACTAATGCACTGACTGGATAACTCATCATGAAAAAGAACTACCTCTCTCACCCAGTCAAAGCACTGGCCCTGGCCCTCGGCCTGTTCAGCTCTACAGTTTTCGCCGCCGACGCGCCGCTGAAAATCGGCACCACCGCCGCGTTCGCCATTCCCCTTGAAGCCGCCGTCGAAGAGGCTTCCAAGCAAGGACTGAAAGTCGAACTGGTGGAGTTCAGCGACTGGATCGCGCCGAACGTCAGCCTCGCCGCCGGCGACATCGACGTGAACTACTTCCAGCACATCCCCTTCCTGGAAAACGCCAAGGCCGCCTCGGGTTTCGACCTGGTACCGTTCGCGCCGGGGATCATCAACAACGTCGGCCTCTACTCGAAGAAATACAAAAGCTTCGACGAACTGCCCCAAGGCGCCAGCGTGGCCATCGCCAACGACCCGATCAATAGCGGTCGAGGCTTGCAACTGCTGGCCAAGGCCGGCCTGATCACCCTCAAGCCCGGTGTCGGCTACAAGGCCACCGAAGAAGACATCATCGCCAACCCGAAGAACATCAAGATCCTCCAGGTCGAAGCGGTACAACTGGTACGTGCCTATGACGATGCCGATCTGGTGCAGGGCTACCCGGCCTACATTCGCTTGTCGAAAACCTTCGACGCTGGCTCCGCGCTGCTGTTCGACGGCCTCGATCACAAGGAGTACGTGATTCAATTCGTGATTCAGCCGAAGAGCAAAACCGACCCGCGCCTGATCAAGTTCGTCGACATCTACCAGCACTCACCCGCGGTGCGCGCCGCACTGGATAAAGCTCACGGCAAGCTCTATCAAGCCGGTTGGGAAAGCTGAGCATGACCGCCGCCATCCAACGGCGACTGGAGACTCCAGAGCCGCAAAGCGCCGAGCGCACCGAACTTCATCCCGAACTCAACCATGCCCACGTGCGCTTCATCGGCCTGGGTAAAACCTACAACGGCCAGCAAGGACCGGTGGCCGCGTTGCACGGCATCGACCTGGCGATCCAGCGCGGCGAAGTGTTCGGCATCATCGGCCGCAGCGGCGCCGGCAAGTCGTCGCTGATTCGCACCATCAATCGCCTGGAACAACCGAGCAGTGGTCGGGTACTGATCGATCAGGTCGACATCGGCGAATTCGACGAAGACCGCCTGGTGGCGCTGCGGCGGCGCATCGGCATGATCTTCCAGCACTTCAATTTGATGTCGGCCAAGACCGTTTGGCAGAACGTCGAGTTGCCGCTGAAAGTCGCCGGCGTGCCCAAGGAACAACGCGAGCAAAAAGTCCGTGAGCTGCTGGAGCTGGTCGGTTTGCAGGCCAAACACAAGGCTTACCCGGCGCAGTTGTCCGGCGGGCAGAAACAGCGCGTGGGCATTGCCCGGGCGCTGGTGCATGACCCGCAAATCCTGCTGTGCGACGAAGCCACCTCGGCACTGGACCCGGAGACCACGCAATCGATCCTGGGCCTGCTGCGCGAGATCAATCAACGCCTGGGCCTGACCATCGTTTTGATCACCCACGAGATGGCGGTGATCCGCGAGATCTGTGATCGCGTAGTCGTCCTCGAACACGGGCGGATCGTCGAGCAAGGGCCGGTGTGGGAAGTCTTCGGCAATCCACAGCATGAGGTCAGCAAGACGTTGCTGGCGCCGTTGCAACACGCATTACCGGAAGAGCTGCAAAGCCGTTTGCAGCCACAATCGAATGCCCCGGATGCAGCTGTGGTCCTGCGCTTGCAGTTCACTGGCAACCAACGCGAAGAACCGGACCTGGCAGCGCTGTTCAGCGCCCTGGGTGGCCACGTGCGATTGCTGCAAGGTGGTGTGGAACGGATACAGGGTCACGCCCTTGGGCAACTGCTGTTGGCGGTGACGGGCTCACCCCTCGGTGCCGAAGAATTGCGTCAACGCGCCAACCAATGGGCGCAACAGGTGGAGGTGCTGGGTTATGTGGTTTGATCGCTTGCTGCAGGGCTTTATCGACACGTTCCTGATGGTCGGCGTGTCGTCGCTCATCGCGCTGTTGGCGGGCATTCCGCTGGCAGTGATCCTGGTCACCAGCTCCAAGGGTGGAATCTACGAAGCACCGGCGCTGAACCGCGCACTGGGCGCATTCGTGAACCTGTTTCGCTCGATTCCATTTCTGATCTTGATGGTGGCGCTGATTCCGTTCACCCGGCTCATCGTCGGCACCACGTATGGCGTATGGGCGGCCGTGGTGCCGCTGACCATCGCGGCCACGCCGTTCTTTGCGCGCATCGCCGAGGTCAGCTTGCGCGAAGTCGATCACGGCTTGATCGAAGCGGCGCAAGCCATGGGTTGCCGGCGCTGGCACATCGTCTGGCATGTGTTGTTGCCTGAAGCACTACCGGGGATTGTTGGTGGGTTCACGATTACGCTGGTGACGATGATCAACTCGTCGGCCATGGCCGGCGCGATCGGTGCTGGCGGGTTGGGGGATATTGCCTATCGGTATGGGTATCAGCGCTTTGATAGCCAGATCATGTTGACGGTGATTGTGTTGCTGGTGGCGTTGGTGGCGGTGATTCAGTTGGGTGGGGATCGGTTGGCGCGGGGCCTCAACAAGCGGTAGGCATGTTGTGAACACTCTTTGTGGCGAGGGGGCTTGCCCCCGTTGGGGCGCGAAGCGGCCCTAAAACCATTCCATAAGGTGTGTCAGAAAAAACGAGGCCGCTGGTTTTACGACTGCTGCGCAGTCGAACGGGGGCAAGCCCCCTCGCCACAAAAGCGCCCTTGCCACAGGTCATCACTGGACTTCGGAGGGAAGTTTTCGTACAGGGAAATCAGCGATTTTGCAGGCTCGTTCCCTTTCCTTTGCAGGACATTTCCTAGATCATTTCGCTCGCTTGCGCCTGCCAAATCCGGTGGCTAGTCTCGGTCCGTCACTGCTCATCAGTGATCGGGTTTAGTAGCCCGGAACAATAGGCGCATAGCGATTCCATGCTCATGTCCGGCAAATTTTGCCGCATGCAGAATATGGTGGCTGTGCGTAGGGTACCTTCGGGTGCACCGGTTTTCCTATTGACCGGCCTACTAACCTGCGTACAGCCGCCACCCAATCGTTTAGTAGGCGATAAGTGATGGCTCCCATGCAGCAATAGGAGTAACACTCATGGAAAAATCCGTTCCCGATCCCCCCGAAACCTCCACCGAAGACCCACTCCGGGATCGCTCAGCGCTCTACCGCGCCATCGATTTCCACCTCACCGGCAAGCAACCCGCAGCACCCGATGAAATGCGCTTCTACAACGTCAGCAAGGACGTGAGCTTCGAAGACACCCAACTCTATGTCGCCGACCTGCTGCGCTGTGCTTCGGTCACGGCGTATCAATGTGGCGACCAGCTCAAGGGGGCCGACCGGGCGATGGTGTATTCGATCTGGCATTTGCTGGAGATTGCCAAGGCGATGGTGGATCACTCCATTGAGTGCTTGGGGATGAAGCAGGACTAAAAGATCGCAGCCTGCGGCAGCTCCTACAGGGTTTACGTCAGGCTCAGGTTCTGTAGGAGCTGCCGCAGGCTGCGATCTTTCAAAGCGCGAAAGCGCTTATAGTCAACACATCTCCTTTTTCCTGCGCAGCCGACCATGAAACAAACACCCGACGACCTCGAACAGATCACCACCACGACCCTGGGCCACTACAACGCGGTGGCCGAAAGTTTCCGTGAAGGCACGCGCGATCACGACGTCAGCCAGAACATCGATGCCCTGTTGCGGCACATCCAGGCTGAGGCGCCTTTCGACATTCTCGACTTCGGCTGCGGACCCGGTCGTGATCTGCAAACCTTCACCCGCATGGGCCACACAGCCGTCGGCCTCGATGGTTCGGAAAAATTCGCGCAGATGGCCCGGGACGACAGTGGTTGCGAGGTATGGCAGCAGGACTTCCTGAAGCTCGATCTGCCGGCCGAGCGTTTCGACGGGATCTTTGCCAATGCGGTGCTGTTTCATGTTCCGCGCCAGGAATTACCACGGGTGCTGAAGCAGTTGTGGGGAACGTTGAAACCGGGCGGGGTGTTGTTCAGTTCCAATCCCCGTGGCGAGAATCAGGAAGGCTGGAACGGGCCGCGTTATGGGTCGTATCACGACCTGGCGGCCTGGCAGCAGTTGCTGATCGAGGCAGGGTTTGTGGAGTTGGAGCATTACTACCGGCCGGCCGGGCTGCCGTGGGAGCAGCAGCCTTGGTTGGCGAGTGTGTGGCGCCGCGTTGAATAGCAAAAGATCGCAGCCTGCGGCAGCTCCTACAGGGGCAACGGTGTAGGAGCTGCCGCAGGCTGCGATCTTTTGACTTTATTGCACCTCTTTCTTCGGCTCGCGAATCTTGTACCAGGCCACATACAGCGCCGGCAAAAACAGCAGCGTCAGCAAGGTGGCGATGACGATCCCGCCGATCATCGCGTAGGCCATCGGCCCCCAGAACACTTCCCGGGCAATCGGGATCATCCCCATGCTCGCCGCCGCGGCGGTCAGCAGGATCGGCCGGCGCCGATGTTCGGTGGCCTGTACCACCGCATCCCAAGGCGCATAACCCTTCTGTTCGTATTCCTCGATCTGGGTCACCAGGATCACCGAGTTACGGATGATGATACCGATCAACGCGAGAATCCCGAGAATCGCCACGAAGCCCATGGGCGTACCCGTCGGCACCAGCGCAATCACCACGCCGATCAGCCCCAGCGGCGCGACGCTGGCCACCAGGAACAGCTTCTGCACGCTGTGCAGCTGGATCATCAGGAAGGTCGCCATCAGGAACAGCATCAGCGGCACAACCTTGGCAATCGGGCCCTGGGCCTTGCCGCTTTCCTCCACCGTACCACCGGTGGCGACCTTGTAGCCCGCCGGCAATTTGGCTGCGAACGCGTCGATGGACGGCTTGAGGATTTTCACCAGGTCCGTTGGCTGTATCTCGTCGCGGATCGCCGCCTTGATGGTGATGGTCGGCAGGCGGTCGCGACGCCACACCAGCGGTTGCTCAAGTTCGTAGCGCACTGTGGCGAACGCCAGCAGCGGAATCGACGTGCCGTTCGGCGTGACGATTTGCAGGTTCTGCAGGGTTTCCGGCGTTCCACGCTCGGAATCCACTGCACGACCGACCACGTTGATCAGGTAAATGTCGTCATCGACCTGGGTCACAGACTGGCCGCTGACGATGCCGTTCATCAGGTTGGCCACATCCTCGGAAGACAGCCCCAACTGCCGCGCCTTGTCCTGGGCGATGTCGATGCGCAGCACTTTGCCCGGTTCGTTCCAGTCGTAGATGATCTCGCCCACATGCGGGTTCTTGTCCAGCTCCGTGGCCAGGTCGATGGCATGTCGGCGCACCTGGTCGATGTCCTTGCCGCTGATCCGGTACTGGATCGGACGCCCTACCGGCGGGCCCATTTCCAGTGCCTGGACATAACTGCCGATGCCGACGAAGTCGTTGCGCAAGCGCTCGCGAAGCTTGTGCATCATGGCCTCACGGGTATGGCCTTTGCTGACGATTACCAACTGCGCATAGAACGGGTTCTGCAGTTGCTGGTCCAGTGGCAGATAGAAGCGGATGGCGCCCTGCCCGATGTAAGTGCTCCAGCGCTCGATGTCCGGATCGTCCTTTAGCGTGGCTTCGAGGCGATCGACAGCCCGGCGGGTTTCGTCGATCGAGGCGTTTTGCGGCAGGTTCAGGTCCACCAGGATTTCCGGGCGGTCCGAAGACGGGAAGAACTGGTTCTGCACGAAGCGCATGCAAAACAGCGCCAGCACAAAACACAGCACCGTAATGCCGATGGCCCACCAGCGATTGCGCATGCACCACAGCAGCCCGCCGTTGAACGCCCTGCCGATGCGCCCGGGTTCGCCTTCATGGGGTTTCACCTTGGTGCTGAGAATGTGCACGCCGATCACCGGCGCAAACAGAACCGCCACCACCCACGACACCAGCATCGCACAGGCGATCACCGCAAACAGGGTGTAGGTGTATTCACCGGCCGAGCTGGCGTTCAAGCCGATCGGCACGAAGCCCGCCACCGTCACCAGCGTACCGGTGAGCATCGGGAACGCCGTGGAGGTGTAGGCGAAGGTGGCCGCCTGCTCCTTGGTCTCGCCCAATTCCAGGCGCGTGACCATCATCTCCACGGTGATCATCGCATCGTCCACCAGCAGGCCGAGGGCGATGATCAGTGCACCGAGGGAAATCCGCTGCATGGTGATGCCGCTGTACTCCATGAATACAAACACCATCGCCAGCACCAGCGGGATCGAGCAGGCCACCACCAGGCCGGCGCGCACACCAAGGCTGACGAAGCTGACCAGCAGCACGATCACCACCGCCTCGAACAGCGCGCTGGTAAAGCCGCCGACGGCCTCTTCGACCACCACAGCCTGGTCGGACACGTTGTAAATGCCGACGCCGACCGGCAGGTCGGCGGTCAACTCGTCTATACGGGCGTGCAAGGCCTTGCCGAACGCCTGGACGTTGCCACCCTTCTGCATGGCAATCGCCAGGCCGATGGCCGGTTTGCCGTTGAAGCGGAATTCCGGCGAGGCCGGATCGACGTAACCGCGGCGGATTTCGGCAATGTCGGCCAGGCGATAGTAGCGGTCGTTGAGCTTGAGGTTGACCTCGGCCAGGTCTTTCTCCGAAGCGAACTTCCCAGACGTGCGCACCGAAATCCGCTCCGGCCCGGCCTCGATCACACCCGCCGGGGTCACGGCGTTCTGGGATTGCAGGCTCTGCACCACCTGACGCTCATCGATGCCCAGCGCGGCGAGTTTGCGCGTGGAGAAGTTCAGGTACAGCACTTCGTCCTGCTGGCCGACCATTTCGATCTTGCCCAGGCCCGGCACACCGCGAATCTCCATGCGCGCCTGTTCCACGTAGTCGCGCAACTGACGCAGGGTCAGGCCGTCGGCGGTGAAGGCGTAGATCGACCCGAAGACGTCACCGAACTCGTCGTTGAACGACGGCCCCTGTATGCCCTGCGGGAACTGGTATCTGATGTCGTTGATCTTCTTGCGCACCTGGTACCAGATTTCCGGGATGTCCTTGGCACTGGTGGTGTCGCGCAGGTACACGTACACCGTCGATTCGCCGGGGCGCGTGTAGCTTTTCACGTAGTCGAGGGAGTCGAGCTCTTCGAGCTTTTTCTCGATCCTGTCGGTGATCTGCTTGAGGGTTTCCTCCTGGGTCGCCCCCGGCCATTTGCTCTGGATCACCATGGTTTTGATGGTGAACGACGGGTCTTCTTCGCGCCCCAGGTTGAAATACGAGAACACACCCATCAGCAACGCGACGAACATCAGATACCAGATGAACGACTGATGCTTGAGGGCCCATTCCGAGAGGTTGAAAGGCCCTTTCATTGACTGTCCTCGTCGATTTTCACTTGCTGCCCCGGTTTGAGGCTGTTGACACCGGCACTGACCACCCGCTCGCCGTTTTTCACGCCGCCGGCCAGCACCACGGTGCTGTCGGTGCGGCTGATCACGGTGATGTCACGGGGGGAGACGGTTTTAGTCTGTGCATCGATCACCCAGATGCGCGGCTTGCCATCGACCTCCTGCAGCGCGGTGACCGGCAACTCGATGCGCGGCTTGACCGCCGAGCTCAGGGTGACGCTGATGGCCGTGCCCAAGCGGAAGCCCTGTGGCGTTTCGGCCAGGGTCAGGCGGGCGCGACGGGTGCGTGTCGCGCTTTGGGCCTGGGGTTCGATTTCACGGATGATGGCGGTGGTGTTGATGCTCGGATCCAGTTGTGCAGCGACCTGAAACACCACATCGCTGGGCAACTGGTCAACGAGGGTATCGGGCAGGTCGATCACTGCTTCCTTGATGTCCGGTTGCGCCAGGGTCACCACTTGCTGACCCGCCGTCACCACTTGCCCGGCCTCGGCGCTCCACGCGGTGACCACGGCTTTATGGTCGGCACGCAGCTCGGTGTAGCCCAATTGGTCTTTGCTCTGGCTGACGGCCGCCCGAGCCTGATCGAGGGAAGCCTGGGTGGTTTTCAGGTCCGTGTTGGCCGCGTCGAGTTGCGCTTGTGCGCCAACCCCGCGATCGAACAGGGCTTGTTGACGCTGGGCACTGGCCTTGGCATTGATCAGTTGCGCCTGGATCTTCGCCAGGTCGCCCTGGGCTGAACGCAATTGGTTCTGCTGGTCGGAAGGATCGAGGGTGGCGAGCAACGTCCCCTTCTCCACCTCGGTGCCGACATCGACGTTACGGCTGGCGATCCGCCCGCCCACGCGGAAGCCGGTATCGCTTTGATAGCGCGCCTGGATGCTGCCGGCGAAGCGCCCCAGATCCTCCTCGTTCAAGGTCTGGACCTTGATCGACAACACCGGCCGTATCGGTGCCGGCGGTGGTTCGCTTTTGGAACAGGCGCTCAGCACCAGCCCGATGGACAACGCCCATAAAGGCTTCATGGCTTGGCTCCCCACGTCAGATCCTTGTAAGTGTCTTCGGCAATCTCGACCTCCATGTCAGGGTGCAAGAGTTGCCCGCCCGCGATGATGACTTTGTCGCCGTCTTTCAACCCGCCGCTGATGATGACCTTGCCGGTCAGGTAGCGGCCGACAGTGACCGAATGCAACTGGGCCTTGCCCTTGTCGTCGACAATCCACACAGCGGGTTCACTGATGTTTTTGGTCAGCGCCGACCACGGCAACTCGATGACCGACTTGCCCGATCCCTTGGCCGTGGCACTCACCACCGACCCCAATTGCATGCCGTCGGGCAGACTGTTGAGGCCGACCTTGACCTGCACGGTACCGGATTGCGCCGACACCGCCGGGGTGATTTCGCGCACGGTGCCGGTGGTTTTGATCGCCGGGTTGTCGAGCAGGCTCAGGACAATGGTGTCATCGCTGGGTTTCTCGGCCAGCAGGGATTCATAAACGTTGAACACCGCATCGCGGTCGCCGTCACGGGCCAGGCTGAAGATCGGCATCGTCGCCTGAACCACCTGGCCGACCTCCGCCTGGCGCTCGGTAATGATCCCCGGCGCATCGGCGATCAGCGCCGTATAGCTCAACTGATCCTTGGCATTGGCCAACTGCGCCTGGGCAGCGCTCAGGGCGCTCTGGCTGCTGTTCAAGGCGGCCTGGGCTGAGTCATATTCACTCTGGCTGGTATAACCCTTGGGCAGGAGTTTTTGCTGGCGTACGAATGCCGCCGCGTTCTGCTTCACCCGCGCCTGTTCGGCAGCCACTTGCGCCTGGGCCGAGTCGACGTTGCTCTGCAAATCCTTGGGATCGAGCCGGGCCAACACTTGCTTGGCGGTCACTCGATCGCCGACATCAACCGAACGCTGGATGATCTTGCCACCCACACGGAAAGACAGCTCCGTCTGTACCCGCGCCTGAATATCGCCGGTGAGGGTAACCGGGGCCGCGTAGTCCGCCGGCTTGACGACTTGCACGAACACCCGTGGCAGGTATTCCTGCACGGGTTTTTTCTCGTCGCAAGCCGTCAGCAGGGTGACGACACTCAAGGCCATGACTACTTTGAATCCGGGAACCACCATGCAATCTCCTTGGCCTTTTTCATTTACAGCACGACAGAGAGCTTAGAACAGGACAGGAACCTTGCACGAGCGTCTTATGAAGAAAAAATTCACCCTGCCTTACGTCCAAAACACTTGCGCTAGACACCTGACCGTACCGGACAATGGGCCTCGCTCGACCCCGCCACAGGAACCCACATGCTCAATACGCTCGCGGTAGCCAATTACCGCTCGATCAACAAGCTGGTAATCCCGCTGGGCCGACTGAATCTGATCACCGGCCCCAACGGCAGCGGCAAGTCCAACCTGTACCGTGCGCTGCGCCTGCTGGCGGAAACCGCCCAGGGCGGCGTGGTCAATGCCCTGGCCCGTGAAGGCGGGCTGGATTCGAGCTTCTGGGCCGGCCCGGAAACCCTCTCCCGACGCATGCGTGCCGGCGAAGCCGCCATCGAGCCCACTGTGCGCCAAGGCGTCAAGCGCCTGCGCCTGGGGTTTGCGGGAGAGGATTTCGGCTACTCGATCAGCCTCGGCCTTCCCGATTCCAATGGTCATTTCATGCTGCCCGGGCACAGCTCACCGATTCCGTCCTATTTCAGCCTGGACCCGCAGATCAAACGCGAATGCCTGTGGGCAGGCGCGTTCTACCGCCCGGCCAGTCTACTGGTCGATCGTGACGGCCCGATGATCCGCGCCCGCTCCGAGCGCAAGTGGGATGTGCTGGCGCAGCACACGCCGACGTTCGACAGCCTGTTCGATCAGGTCGGCAGCCTGCGCGGTTCGCCGGAAGTGCTGGAGATGCGCGAATTCATTCGCCGCTGGCGCTTTTACGATCACTTTCGCAGCGATGCCGACGCCCCGGCGCGCCAACCGCAACTGGGCACTCGCACGCCGGTGCTGCATCACGACGGACGCGACCTGGCAGCGGCCTTGCAGACGATCATCGAAATCGGCGATCCCGACGCCTTGCGGGCGGCGATCAGCGACGCCTTCCCCGGCGCACGACTGAACATCGACCCTCTGCCCGGTGGACGCTTCGCCATCGAGTTCTTTCAGGAAGGTTTGTTGCGGCCGCTGTCTGCCGCCGAGCTGTCGGACGGAACCTTGCGTTACTTGTTGCTGGTCGCCGCGCTGCTGACGCCACGACCGCCGACGCTGATGGTGCTGAACGAGCCGGAAACCAGCCTGCATCCGGACCTGCTGCCGGCGCTGGCACGCTTGATCATCCGTGCCTCGGCGCATTGCCAGGTGTGGGTGGTGTCCCATGCCCGGCGCTTGATTTCGGCGTTGCAGGAGGACCCGGACTGCAACTGCATCGTGCTGGAGAAAAATCTTGGCCAGACCGGGATCGTGGGTCAGCGCATGCTGGATGAGCCGGCATGGTATTGGCCGGATTGAGCGGCGCGTGATTTGCCGGGTTGAAGGAAGACGTCTATTTTCCCTTGCGCCGTAGGAAGGATCTTTTTTTCGAAACACAGCTCCAAGGACGAACCACTTTTGGCCAGACTCCCGGCCAACATCTCACAAGGACGAGAACATGGCAGACGAACAACCGCCGCAACGGCTGGATCCGCAGGACATTCTGAAATTACTGATGGCGTTGCGCAGGGCGTTGAAGGCCAGGCCGGCCTGATCAACTCCATGGTCAACAGGCTCTTTGTGGCGAGGGGGCTTGCCCCCGTTGGGCTGCGAAGCGGCCCCAAACAGATCTCCCGCGCTCCCTTGGGCGAATGCTGCGCATTCGAACGGGGGCAAGCCCCCTCGCCACAAAAGCTCCCGCGCCACAGGCAAATCGAACGCTCAAAAAAACGCCGACGCTAATTCAGCCGTCGGCGTTTGAAACCTTGAAGGGGTTTGCTTCGCGAATCAGAACGCTGGCAATACCGCGCCGCTGTACTTCTTCTCGATGAAGGCTTTCACTTCCGGGCTGGTCAGGGCCTTGGCCAGTTTCTGGATGGCAACGCTGTCCTTGTTGTCCGGACGGGCCACCAGGAAGTTCACGTAAGGCGAGTCGGCACCTTCGATCACCAGCGCGTCTTTAGCCGGGTTCAGACCCGCTTCCAGCGCGTAGTTGGTGTTGATCATGTCCAGGTCGACCTGATCCAGCACGCGCGGCAGCATTGCGGACTCAAGCTCCTTGAACTTGAAGTTGTGCGGGTTCTTGGCGATGTCTTTTGGCGTGGCCAGGGCGTTTTTCGGGTCTTTCAACTCGATCAGGCCAGCCTTCTGCAGCAGGATCAGAGCACGGCCGCTGTTGCTGCCTTCGTTCGGGATAGCGATGGTCGCGCCGTCTTTCAACTCAGCCAGGGTTTTGACTTTCTTCGAGTAGCCGCCGAACGGTTCGACGTGCACGCCGATCACGGTTTCCAGGTGGGTGCCTTTGCCTTCGTTGAAGCTCTTGAGGTACGGCAGGGTCTGGAAGTAGTTGGCGTCCAGACGCTTCTGGTCGACCTGCACGTTCGGCTGAACGTAATCGGTGAAGACTTTGATTTCCAGGTCCACGCCTTCTTTGGCGAGGGTTGGCTTGATCAGCTCAAGAATCTCGGCGTGTGGAACCGGGGTCGCGGCAACCACCAGTTTCTCGCCAGCCTGGGCCAGGCCCGCGGTCAGGGCAGCCGCCAGTGCGGTGAACAACAGAACCTTTTTCATGCAGTGTCCTTATCGAAAATCACAGTCGCTTGTGGCGACGGCTTGAAGATGAGAGTGCCAGTGAAGTGCTATCGCTGGCGTGAAGCGGACAATACCGGGATTTTTTATTCCCGAACAATAACGTTTATTCAGCTTCATATTCCATTTTGTTCATACAACCCTGTAGGAACTGCCGCAGGCTGCGATCTTTTGCTCTTGATCTTTGGCGGCCCGAATAGTGCGAGGATCAAAAGATCGCAGCCTTCGGCAGCTCCTACAAAAGCCGGGCGTCTTGCAGGAGGTTTTTCAGGGCTGCTTGTTCGGCGGCTGATCCATTGGCGAGAATCTGCTTGATCTGACTGTCGATCTGCGCCAGCGGATCAGGCAAATTCAAATGCTCCGGCAAAATCTCGTCGCCCGTACTCACCAGCAGCGCAAAGTGAATGATGTTTTCCAGCTCCCGGGTATTGCCCGGCCAACTGTGGCGTTCCAGCACAAGCTGCGCCGCTTCGCTGATCAGCGGCACCGGCAGGTCGAGGCGCTGGCTGTAGATGCCGAGGAAGTATTCGGCCAGCGGCAGGATGTCTCCCGTACGCTCGCGCAGTGCCGGCAGTTCGAGCGGGCCCTCGCTGAGGTAGTGATAGAGCCGCTCATGGAATTTCCCGGCGGCCACCGCCTGGGCCAGATCGATGCTGGTGGCCGCCACCAGCCGCACATCCACCGGGCTCGGCTGCTGCGCGCCGACGCGGGTGACTTCATGGTTCTCCAGGGCGGCGAGCAGCTTGATCTGGATCGGCAGCGGCAGGTCACCGATTTCGTCCAGGTACAGCGTGCCGCCGTTGGCCGAGCCGAACCAGCCGGCACGACTGCTCGCCGAACCGCTGTAGCTGCCCGCCGCATAGCCGAACAGCTCGGCATCGGCGTAGGTCGGGCTGATGGCGCCGCAGTTGACCGACACGAACAACCCGCCGCGATCACTGGCGCGGTGGATATGACGGGCCAGCAACTCCTTGCCGGTGCCTGTTTCGCCACGGATCAGCACCGAGACTGAACGCGTGGCCAGTTGCTCAAGGTCTTCACGTAATTGCCGCGAACGCGGGTCGACAAACACCAGCGCCTTGGCGCGGATGCTCAGAGGACTTTTTTCGGCGTCGGGAAAGGTCAGCAGTGGCTGACCGAAGGTTTCAAAGCTCATGGCAGACTCCCGCCCAAAACCGCCGGGAGACGGGGGCGTTAAATAAAGAAAGTGTTCAAGCGCGGCGCAGGGCGTGATGTTCCATGCGGTTTTGCAGGCGATAGAGATAGGCAAAACCCTGTTCCCAACGCTGGTGACCGGACTTCACGTTGATATGCCCCGCCCCCGCCAGAATCCCCGCCTCGGCACCCCAGTTGCGCGCCAGCTCCAGGGCTCGCGGCGCACTGACGGCGCTGTCGTTGTCAGAGCTGACGACCTGGCTGGGGAACGGCAGCAGGTCCGTCGGGATCGGCGCGAAGTTGCGCAAGGCCGGTGCACAGGCCGGGCGTTCGACATCCGCCGGGGCGACCAGCAGGGCACCGCGCACCTGACGCAGGAACTGCACAGGCGCCGTGGCCGCCCAATGGGCGACGGTGATGCAACCCAGGCTGTGGGCGATCAGGATGACCGGCGTGCTGTCGGCGGCAATCGCCTCGGCCAGCGCCGCGACCCAGTCTTCACGGCGCGGCGTCAGCCAGTCGGCCTGCTCCACCCGTGCGCTGTTCGGCAGGCTGTTCTGCCAGTGGCTTTGCCAATGATCTTCTGGCGATCCTTGCCAGCCCGGCACAATCAGGTAGCGAATTGATTCGTTGCGCATGGGGGAGCTCTCCTGCTGCGTGTCTGTTCCCGGTCGAGTATAGGGAGGAGAGTTATATTCGTTAAGGAATAAGAAGCTATTTATTAAGACCCACATAGAATATTAAACACTCTCTGTAGGAGCTGCCGAAGGCTGCGATCTTTTGATCTTGATACGCAAAATCAAAAGATCGCAGCCTTCGGCAGCTCCTACAGGTTTGGTGTTTTGCACCGGAATAAAAAAGGGGCCGCACCCTGCCAAGGAGACGGCCCCGGAAAACGAAAACCTGTTAACGCGCAGTGATCACCGACAACTTGGTAATCCCTGCCCGTTCAATCGATGCCATGGCCCGCGCCACCTCGCCGTAATTCACACCGTCATCCGCCTGCAACTGCACGCGCACCTCGGGGTCCTTGGCCTTCGCCGACTTGAGACTGAACTCCAGCAAGTCCGGCTGTATCTCGTCCTTGTTGATGAACAGTTTGCCAGCACCGTCGATGCTCACCACCAGCGGGTCCTTCTGCTCCACCGGCGCCACCGCTTCGGTCTTGGGCAGGTTGATCGGAATGGCGTTGGTCAGCAGCGGGGCGGTGACGATGAACACCACCAGCAACACCAGCATCACATCCACCAGCGGCGTCACGTTGATTTCGCTGAGCACCTCATCGGTGTCTTGCGTGGAGAAGGCCATATCAGGACGCCTCCTTCACTTTCTGCGCGCTGCCCTGGGCTGCCACCTTGTGCGCCGTCGGGTGGATCAGCACGCGGAACGAACTCTTCTGCGCCAGGCTGTAGAAGTCATGGGCGAAGTCATCCAGGTCCGCCGCCGTCAGTTTCAAGCGACGCAAAAAGTAGTTGTAAACCAGCACTGCCGGCACCGCGACGGCGATCCCCACACCCGTGGCGACCAGTGCCGCGCCAATCGGTCCGGCGACCGTTTCAAGGCTGGCCGAGCCCGCCGCGCTGATGCCTTTCAACGCTTCCATGATTCCCCACACCGTGCCGAACAAACCAATGAACGGCGAGGTACTGCCAATACTGGCGAGCACGGCCAACCCGGTTTCCAGCGACCGGCGCTCGCGCACGATCTGCTGGCGCAAGGCTCGCTCCAGACGATCCTGATGGTTGATCGCCTGGCTCAAGTCCGCCGCCTGTGGCGTCTCGCCCACCTGGATGGCCGCATAACCGGCCTGCGCCACCCGGGCGGCCGCGCCAGGCCGGGTTTCGCTCAGTTCGGCCGCCGAGTCGAGACTCGAAGCGGCCCAGAACTGCTGATGAAACTTTCGATCCTGTGCCTTCAGGCGACCGAACTGCACGCCCTTGAGCAATGCCAGGCCCCAGGTCGCGACGGAAAAAACCACCAGCAGCCAGATCACCGCGCTTTCGATGGATTCAAGTGGAGAGGCCAGTAACGTCATGATGTATTCCTCGTGTAAACGTTTCGCGCGAAATTGGTTTCTGTTTAATGAATCTTGAAATCGATGGGCACGCTGACCCAGCCGTCCTGGGCGACATCACCTTGCTTGGCCGGCACGAAACTCCAGCGCTTCACCGCGTTCAGCGCGGCGTCATCCAACGCATCGCGACCACTGCTTTTCTGGATCTGAATCTCGCCGGGCTTACCGCTGGCCAACACATGCACACGCAACAACACCGTACCTTCCCAGCCGCGACGCTGGGCCAGCGACGGGTATTCCGGCGCCGGGTTTTTCAAGTAGCCAGCGGTGGCGGAGGCCGGTGTCACAGGCGCTGGGGCCGGCGGTGCAGGTGGTGCCGGGGCCGCGACGGGTGCTGCCGGTTGTGGCGGCGCGGGTGGCTGCTCAACGGCCTTTGGCGCCGGTTTCGGTAGCGGTTTGGCGACCGGTTTGGGCTTGGGAACCGGCTTCGGTGGAGGCGGCTTCACCGCCAGTTCGTCTTCCACTGGCGGTGGCGGCTCAATCACAGGTTGCACAGGTTGTGGTGGCGGCGGCTCGACCACCGGTGGCGCCGGACGCGAAAATTCGATGGTCATGGGCGGGACTTCTGGCGGCACGATCGGCAGCACCGGGGTCGGTTGCTGATTGACCCAATAGATCACCGCGCCATGCACCAGCAACGCCAGCACGCCCAGCACGATTGCTTCACGCCGGCGAAGGACGCCTTTGGGGGCTCGCTGCAAACGCAACTGCCCCAAGGGCACCCGGTGCGGTCGGCCGAGGTCGACCAATTCGCCACCGGGTGCCTGCCGCCAAAGCACCTCATGTGCACCGGCGGCGATCTGGACATTGCCCATTGTTTAACTCCCTGCGGTCTCTTTGCGGATAACCGGAACGTCGTGCTGAACATCCCCCGACGACGCCCCGGTAGAGCAATCATTGGCTTGAACGCTTAGCTCTTAAAGTAATGTTTAAACTTATAATTAGACCTAAAACGAATAACAAAAACCCTCAACCCACCGCCAGAGCCCGCCGTTCAAGGGCTCTGGCGCAGTGGAAAAAATCCGATGCTTTGCGGGCATTGAAAGTATTCATTCGAAGCATGCGTTTTCGCCGTCAGAAGTCGTATCGGCCGGTCACGCCGAGCGTGCGTGGCGTACCGAGCAGGCCTTCATAACCACCATTGGCGGCCGTCCACAGCGTTGTGTAGTAGGTTTTGTCGAAGGCGTTTTTCAGCCACAACGAAACGTCCCACTGCCCCTGGTTGAAGTCGCCGCGCAGACCGGTGGACAGGTTGACCACCGCATAACTCGGGATCTGCCCGAAGTCGGAGTCTTCCACCGTGCCCACCGCTTTGGAGCGGAACGCATAACTGGCGGTGACGTACTCCTCGAAGCCGTTGCTCAGGTTCCACTTGTATTCGCCGTTGGCGTTGCCGATCCATTTCGAGGCGCCGACCACTTGATGGCCAGTGAGGTCGCAAGACGCCGGAGCGCCCGGCGCCAGGCTGACTTCCGGCGGGCACGGCGCATCCTTGTAGGAGAGGTAACTGACGTCGTTGTACGAACCGTTGATGTTCAGCGTCAGGCCGCGCAGAGGGATCAGGGTGCTTTCGAACTCCACGCCACGGGAGCGCACGGAACCGGCATTGGTCAGGTATTGCACGCGATTGACGTCGTCATAGGCGTTGGTCTGATAGCCGTTGACCTGGGTCCAGAACAGGTTGGCGTTGAGTTGCAGGCGACGGTCCCACAGGGTGCTCTTGAAGCCGAGTTCGGCGTTGTTGGCGCGCTCGGTGCCGATCAGCAACGAGTCGGCACCGGCCACAGGCGCCATACCGACGGCCAGGTTGACCCCACCGGATTTTTCGCCGTGGGACAACGTGGCGTAGGTGAGCAGGTCGTCGGTGAGGTGGTAGCTGAGGTTCAACAGCCCCGACGGGCTGGAGCTGTACTGGTTCAGATCGCCGGAATCGTAGGCCCCCGCACGAGCGCGTCGTGCCGCGGCCGCCGCGCCGGTGACTGCGGCACCACCGGCGGGTGCATTGCGGGTCACCCAGGCGTTTTTCTCTTCATAGGTGCCGCGCAGGCCGGCAGTGAAATCCAGGCGTTCGGTCAGGTGCCAGGTGCCCTGCGCAAACAGCGCGAAGCTGTTGGTTTCGATATGACCGTTGCCGACACTGTCGATGTTGTTCAGCGCACCGTTGGGCGTGCCACTCCAGATGTCCGCTTGCGGCCCGTAAAAGGTGAAGGATTTGTTGTCCAGGTCGGAGCCGAAGTAATAAGCGCCGAGCACGTAATCGAAGAACCCGCCGGTAGGCGACGCCAGGCGAAACTCCTGGGAGTACTGCTTGTCCTCCACCGAAACCCCGGCGTTGTAGAAGACGGTGGTGTTCAGGCCGTCATCATTGCGCGGGGTGAAATTCCACCAGCGGTAAGCGCTGATGGACGTCAGGGTGAAGTCGCTCGGCAGCGTCCAGTTGGCCTCCACCGACGTGCCGCCCTGATGCACGGTGACATGTTGGTCGTTGTTCAGGTTGACCTTGCGGTGGGTGCCGTCGACCAGTGTCGCGCCCGTGGCATTGGCCCGGGTCTGGTAAAGGTTGGTGCCATTGATGGTCGGCCCGGTGTTGAACAACACGCGGGTGCCGGCGCTGGAATCTTCTTCGTTGTAGTCGCCGATCCAGCGCAGGTTGAACGATTCGTTCGGCTTGAACAGCAACTGGCCACGGAAGCCATCGCGCGAGCCGCCATTCAAATCGTGGCCGTCGAATTCATTCTTGATATCACCGTCGCTGCGGGTGCGATACGCAGAAAAGCGCCCGGCGAGCTGGTCATTCAGCGGGCCGGAAATCGTGCCCTTGGTCTGGAAGTAACCATCCTCGCCCACCGAAGATTCGATGCTGCGTTCCGGGGTGAAGGTCGGCGCGCGGGTGCTGATGTTGATCACACCGGCCGTGGTGTTCTTGCCGAACAAGGTGCCTTGCGGACCGCGCAGCACTTCGAGCTGCTCGATGTCCATCAGGTCGAACACAGCCATGCCTGGCCGGCCGAGGTATACGTTATCGAGGTACAGGCCGACACTGCCTTCCAGGCCATCGCTGGCCGGGTTGTTGCCCAGGCCACGAATTGACACGCTGGACTGGCGCGCATGCATGTAGGCGACGTTGACGCTGGGCACCAGTTGCTGCAAATCCTGGATGCGATAGACCCGCTGGGTTTCCAGAGTCTGGCCGCTGACCACGCTCATCGGGGTGGGTACGTCCTGCGAGCTTTCTTCGCGGCGGCGAGTCGTGACCGTCACGGTTGCCAGTTGGGTATTGTCGGCCGTGGCGGTTTTTGCCGGGGTGGTTTCAGGGGTGGCGCTCTCGGCCGCATAGCCTTGGGTCCAGCCGGCACTGCCTGCCAGTAACAGAGCCAGGGGCAGGCGTTTGAGCCGTTGTGGAGAGTGGGTTGGGGCGAAATGCAACGGACTCATAAGGCGGGTTCCCGATCAAAAAAAGTTCTTTGTTGCTTGCCAGGCCGCCTTCGCGAGCAAGCCCGCTCCCACACTGACCGTGTGAACACTGGAGATCCCCTGTGGGAGCGGGCTTGCCCGCGAAGGCGTCGGCTCAGACGCCGCCGATATCCGGCCCTTTCACCGTCTGGCTGACCTGCCCGTTCACACCCACCGGCACTTCACCCTTGAGCGTCACACGGCGCACGATCCGGTCCTGGGTCCCGTAGTCATCCACCGCATAATGCTGGGTCGAGCGGTTGTCCCAGATCGCCACGTCACCGGCCTTCCAGCGCCAGCGCACGATGTTTTCCTGGCGGATCACATGACTTTGCAGCAACCCGAACAGGTGCGCCGAATCGGCCTGGGAATAGCCCTTGATGCGTTTGACGAAATGCCCCAGCAACAGGCTCTTCTCGCCGCTGATCGGGTGCACGCGCACCACCGGGTGTTCGGTCTCGTAAACCGTCGAGGTGAAGACCTTGCGATAACGCTCCAGCTTCTCCGCCGAAACGTCCGGCCGGGTCCCGGCGTAGTCGTATTCGTTGCTGTGCACGGCGACCAGTTTGTCGGCCAGCTCACGCAGCTCCTCCGACAACCCGTTGTAGGCGGTGGCGGTGTTGGCCCACAGGGTGTCGCCACCGAAAGCCGGGGCCACCACCGAGCGCAGGATCGAGGCTTTGGGGTAGGCCTCGACGAAGGTCACGTCGGTGTGCCAGGAGCTCGCACGCTGGCCCTCGGCACCGTCCAGTTCCAGCAGAAAACGCGTGCCTTCACGCACCGGCACGGTCGGGTGCGCTACCGGTTCGCCGAGCAGGTGGGCGAACGCCTCTTGGCGCTGATCGTCGAGTTGGGTCTGCTCGCGGAAGAAGATCACTTTGTATTGCAGCAGCGCCTGTTGAATGGCTTCAACGGTGGCGGCATCCAGCTCGCCGGAAAGCTGTACACCACGGATTTCGGCGCCGATGCGACCGGCCACCGGATGGATTTCAAGCGCGTGAACAGCGGGTTGTACTGCGAAAGCGGCATTGCTCATGGGTAGACCCTCATCAGACTGCTTGCGGTTGAACCGGCCGCGAAACACTGCTCTATCTATATTCTATTTAGATCTAATAGATATAGACATGCTTCGTTGACGGAATAAGAGGTTGCATTTAAAACCTCAGTCAACCCTCGTCGCAAATGCCTTCGAGCTATTTTTAGGATGCCGGAAAAGCATATGGATCTTCGCCAGTTGCGTTACTTCATCGCCCTCGACGAACACCGCAGTTTCGTGCGCGCGGCCGAGGCCATGGGCATTACCCAACCGGCCTTCAGCCGCAGCATCCAGGGGCTGGAGCAAGAGTTCGGCTGCGTGTTGGTGGACCGTGGCAACAAGGATTTGCGCCCCACCCCCGAAGGCCTGGTGGTGCTGCAACATGCCCGCAGCCTGGTGCAGGGTGCGGCGCTGCTCAGCTCGGAAGTGACGCAGATGACCAAGCTCGATGCCGGGGAACTGCGCTTCGGTTGCGGCCCGGCGCCGGCGGTGAAACTGGTGCCGGATGCAGTGGCGCAATTCATTAATGCGCACCCGAAAGTGCGCACCTGCTTCGAAGTGGATAACTGGGAAAAACTCAGCCGCGCCCTGAGCCGTGAGGAGATCGAATTCTTCATCGCCGACATCCGCCACTTCGAGTCCGACCCGAACTTCCAGACCCAGGCGCTGACGCCCAAGCGCGGTGTGTTTTTCTGCCGTCCCGGGCATCCACTGCTGGCCAAGGAGAGCCTGTCGACCAACGACATGTTCGACTACCCGCTGGCGACCACGAAGATCCCGCCTGGCATTCGCAAACTGCTGGCAAACCTCAGTGGGCGGGTGGATTTTTCGCCGACCCTCGAGACCGAACATTTTCCGGCGCTGGTGAAGGTGGTGTTGCAATCCAATGCCATCGGCGTGGGCACGCAAGAGGCGTTCATCGAAGACATTGCCCAGGGTGCGCTGGTGCTGCTGCACTGGCGCAATTTGCCGCAGAACATCGAGAGCATGAATGCGCGGTGCGGGATTGTCAGCCGCACCGGGTTCCGGTTGTCGCCGGCGGCGCGGGCGATGATCGAGACGCTGGTGGCGGTGGACAGGCAGCAAGTCAGCGTCGCGGTTTAGGGCCTCTTCGCGAGCAAGCCCGCTCCCACATTTGATTTCCCGCGAACACAAAGTTTGTGTACGACGCAGAACCAGTGTGGGAGCGGGCTTGCTCGCGAAAGCGTCCGAATTGACGCTAGAGATTCAAAGTTTTGCCGCAGCCAACTCCGGCGCCACCCAATCCGTCACCTTGAACGACTTGCGAATCAGCTTCTGCTGCGATGCCAGGTCCACCGCATCCTGCAATTTGCCAAGGAACACCGGATCAAGTGTCGACGGGAACACCTCGCTCAATTTCTGATCCTTCAGGTCCTGGCTGAGAATCACCGGCGGGTAACTCGCCAACCCCGACACCAACTGAACATAAGCATCCTTGTTGCTATCCTGGGTCAGCCACGCCACCGCTTGCTGTTGAGCCTTGAGCAGTGTGGCGACCGCCTCGGGGTGCTCGTCGACGAACTTCCCGGTCCCCACCAACACGGCCTGCACACTGCCGGCGCCGCCCAGGTCCTTGGTGGTCAGAGGCAACTCGGCCAGCCCCTTGGCCTGTAATGCGGTGAGCCCGGAACCACCCCACGAGGCATCGATCTGCTTCGCCGCCAGCGCCGCCACCGCCGCGTTGAAGTCCAGGTTGATGACTTTCACATCCTTCTCGCTCAACCCCTGACTGGCCAGCGCCGCATCGAAGGACAACTGGCTGGCCGTGCCACGGAAGATCGCCACGCGTTTGCCCTTGAGGTCTTGCAGGGTCTTGATCCCCGAACCCGGTACCACGCCGAGGTAGTGCTTGACCCCGCGCGCCGAGGCGCTGAGCAATCGCGTATCCAGACCATTGGACTTGCCGATGATAGCTGCCAGGTCGCCGAGGTAGGCCAGGTCCACCTGACCGTTGGCGAACGCTTCGTTGATCACCGGGCCTGCGCCCTTGAAGAAGCTCCACTGAATCTTGATGCCTTGATCGGCAAAGGCCTTTTCGAAGATCTGTTGATCGCGCAACACATCCACTACACCGCCACCGCTGTGCTGGGTACCGGCACTCAGGTCCGGCACGGCGATGCGGATTTCCTTGAGCTCACCGGCGTTGGCCGTGAAGGCCAGCAGACCCGCCAGGGCCGGTGCGGCGAACTGGCTGATGACACGTTTGAAGGGAAGGTTCATGGGTGCGGCTCCTTGGGGCAACGGGCGTTGATGAGCCGAAAGTAGGCCGAATCAGAACCAACACTTAAATACTATAAATTCACATTTTTAGATCATATGGATCTATATCAACACCGGCGGACCTCTCCGCCGGGTATGCCTTGGCAGCATCGAAAATATTCTTCGAATGCATTGGATGCAGCGGCTGATGGAGGCCTTAAATGGTCTCGCTTATCTCTCAATAGCATTGACTTGAATTTTTATAGATCAATTTCGCATACACCTTAACCCCCTGTGGGAGCGAGCTTGCTCGCGATAGCGGTGTGTCATCCAGCACATAAGTCGCCTGATACACCCTCATCGCGAGCAAGCTCGCTCCCACAAAAAGCAGGCTTGCATTGCAACCCGACAACGGAGGTCACCCATGGCCCGTGTTTCCCTTCTGAGCCTGCCGCTGGCCGCACCTCGGCTTGATGGTCGACGACATTGGCCGACGCTGAGCCAGCGGCTCTTGCCCTGGCTATTACCCCTCAGCCTGTTTGCCCTCTGGTGGCTCGCCAGCCGCAACCACTGGATGAGCGAGCAGATCCTGCCGGCGCCGACCCTGGTCTGGAGCAGCGCCGTTGAATTGTCCCAAGGCGAATTGTGGAGCCATTTGTGGATCAGCCTGCAACGTTTGTCCTGGGGCCTGCTCGCGGGGATCAGTGTCGGTGCGGTATTGGGCGCGGCGCTGGGTTTCAGTCGTACGCTCGAACGCCTGGTGTTTCCCACCTTCGCCGGGTTGGCGCAAGTCCCGACCCTGGCCTGGATTCCCTTGTTCATGGTGTTTTTCGGCATCGGTGAAGTGCTGAAACTGGTGGTGCTGATCAAGGCCATCGTGGTGCCGGTGACCCTGCACACACTGGTCGGCGTGCGCGACGCGCAACCCAGGCTGCGCGAAGCCGCCGCCGTGTTGCGCCTGCCCAGGCACCTGTTGATCCGCCGTCTTGTGCTGCCTGCCGCACTGCCGGCCTTCATGGCCGGTGTGCGCCTTGCGCTGGCCGCCGGATGGACCTCGCTGCTCGCTGTCGAACTGCTCGCGTCCAGCGAAGGCATCGGCTACCTGATGGTCTGGGCACGCCAGTTGTTCATGCTCGACATCGTCTTCGTGTGCATCGTGGTGATCGGCTTGATCGGCGTGGCGATGGACCGCGGCATCGGCCTGCTGGACAGGAAGCTGGTGCACTGGCCGCACCCGGCCACCGCCGAAATCCGTCGCGGGCCGCGTTATCAAGGCTGGCAACGTCTGCAACCGTGGCTGCTGCCGCTGGCGCTGCTGGCGGTATGGCAACTGAGCTCGGATCATCAGTGGATTGACCCAAACATTCTGGTCAGCCCGCTGGCCGTCCTGCACACCACCTGGCATGGCCTGCTCGACGGCACACTGATTGGCGGCATGGCCCTGAGTCTGGGCCGAACCCTTGGCGGGTTACTGCTCGGTGGCGGGCTCGGCTTTGCTCTGGGCCTGCTGCTTGGACTGTCGCACACCAGTGAACGCGTGCTCGGCCCGACCCTCGCCGCCCTCCGCCAGATCGCCATATTCGCCTGGGTGCCGCTGCTCACCGCGTGGTTCGGCCTGGGGGAATTGGCCAAGTGGGTGTTCGTCGCCCTCGCCGCGTTTTTCCCGCTGTTCATCGCCACCCAACGCAGCGTCGCCAATCTCTCGCCACAACTCAACGAGGCTGCCCAAGTGTTGCGCCTGAATCTGCGCCAGCGCCTCGGTCGATTGGTGTTGCCGGGGGCGGCGCCGGGAATTTTCGCAGGCCTTCGCCTGAGCCTGATCTACGCCTGGCTCGGCACCATCGGCGCCGAATATTTCATGCCGTCCAACGGCGGCATCGGCAGCCAGATGATCGGTGCCCAGCAACTGCTGCGCATGGACCTGATCATGGCCGGCATGCTGCTGGTGGGCCTGACCGGCGCCCTGCTCAATCTCATTGGCCAACGCCTGGAAATCCGCGCCACTCGCTGGAGACACGCATGAACGCACCGATTGTCAGCTTCAATCACGTGGGCAAGACCTTCGACGTCGACGGCTTCGAGCTGGAGGCCATTCGCGAATTCAACCTGGACATCGCCGAGGGCGAATTCGTCGCCATCGTCGGCTCCAGCGGTTGCGGCAAATCCACTTTGCTGCGGCTGCTGGTGGGCCTCGACAGGCAATTTCGCGGGCAGATAAGCGTCGACGGAAAAGCCGTCACCGGCATCGGTGGCGAGCGCGGCATCGTCTTTCAGGAACACCGTTTGTTCCCGTGGCTGAGCGTGGCCGACAACATCGGCCTGGGCCTGGTCAACGAGCCATTGAGCGCCGCGCAAAAGCACCGGCGTATCCATGACTTCATCGAACTGGTGGGCCTGGGCGACTTCTCCCGCGCCTATCCGCACCAGCTCTCCGGCGGCATGGCGCAGCGCGTGGCCATTGCTCGCGGCCTGGTGGCCAGCCCACGGATTCTGCTGCTGGACGAGCCCTTCGGCGCCCTCGATGCGCTGACCCGCCAGCAGATGCAGGACGAACTGCTGGCGATCCGCGCTCGGGCAAAAATCACCACAGTGCTGGTCACCCACGATGTCGAGGAAGCGATCTTCCTCGCCGACCGCGTGGTGGTGATGGAGCCGCGTCCGGGGCGAATCAAGCAAGTGGTCGACATTGCCCTGCCCCATCCACGCCAGCGCAGCAGTTTCGACTTCCACCAATTGCGCGAAGAACTGCTTCACGAACTCACCAGCGACGGTCACTACCAGCCTCCCGTGCCGGTGCAGGTCCGCGATCTGCCGCTGTCCTTCATTGCCTACTGAAAAAGGAAATTTTTGATGCCGCAACGTCCCAACTTTTTAGTGATCCTGGCCGATGACCTGGGCTTTTCCGACCTCGGCGCCTTCGGCGGCGAAATCAATACACCGAACCTCGATGCCCTGGCCAACAATGGCCTGCGCCTGACCGATTTCCACACCGCACCGACCTGCTCGCCGACCCGTTCGATGCTGCTCACCGGCACCGATCACCACATCGCCGGCATCGGCACCATGGCCGAAGCCTTGACCCCGGACCTGATCGGCAAACCGGGTTATGAAGGGCACTTGAACGACCGCGTGGTCGCCCTGCCCGAGCTACTGCGCGAGGCGGGTTACCAGACGTTGATGAGCGGCAAATGGCACCTGGGCCTGACCGCCGAATTGGCACCCCACGCCCGGGGTTTCGAGCGTTCGTTTTCGCTGTTGCCCGGTGCGGCCAACCATTACGGCTTCGAGCCGACCTACGATGAAACGACGCCACGGCTGCTGAAATCCACGCCGGCGCTGTATATCGAAGACGACCGGTTCATCGACGAACTGCCGAAGGATTTTTATTCTTCCGATGCCTTTGGCGACAAGCTGCTGCAATACCTCAAGGAGCGCGACCAGACCCGGCCGTTCTTCGCCTACCTGCCGTTTTCCGCACCGCACTGGCCGCTGCAGGCACCGGCCGAGGTGGTGGAAAAATACCGTGGGCGCTATGACGCCGGCCCTGAAGTGCTGCGCCTGGAACGTCTGGAAAAACTCAAGAAACTGGGATTGATCGAGGCCGATGTCGAGCCGCATCCGCTGATCCAGTTGACTGCACAGTGGGATGCCCTGAGCGACGAGCAACGGCAGATTTCCGCGCGGGCCATGGAGGTTTACGCGGCGATGGTCGAGCGCATGGACTGGAACATCGGGCGTGTCGTCGATTACTTGCGCCAGCAGGGACAACTGGACAACACCTTCATCCTGTTCATGTCCGATAACGGCGCCGAAGGGGCGTTGCTGGAGGCCTTTCCGAAATTCGGCCCGCAGTTGCTGACCTATCTCAACCAACACTACGACAACAGCCTGAACAATATTGGCCGGGCCAATTCCTACGTCTGGTACGGACCGAACTGGGCGCAAGTGGCGACCGCGCCGTCGCGACTGTTCAAGGCCTTCACCACCGAAGGCGGGATTCGCGTGCCAGCGCTGGTGCATTACCCGCAGCTGCCGCTCAAGGGCCAGATCAGCCATGGGTTTGGCACGGTGATGGACATCACGCCGACCATTCTCGACCTGGCCGGCGTGCGCCATCCGGGCAAGCAATGGCACGGCAAACCCGTGGCGGAAGTTCGCGGGAAGTCGTGGCTGGGGTTTCTGTCGGGCGAGACGGCGCACGTGCATGACGAGCACACCGTCACCGGGTGGGAATTGTTCGGTCGGCGGGCGATCCGCCAGGGGCAGTGGAAGGCGGTGTACATCCCGGGACCGGTGGGGCCGGCGACCTGGCAGCTGTATGACCTGGGCAATGATCCGGGGGAGATTCATGACCTGGCGTCGAGCCAGCCGCAGCGGCTCAGTGCCTTGATCGAGCATTGGCAGCGGTATGTGGATGAGACGGGAGTGATCTTGAGTGAGTCGCCGTTTCAGCCGGATTGATGCTGCCTGAACCGGCCCCTTCGCGAGCAAGCCCGCTCCCACAGGTTTCTGCGGTGAATGCAAAATTTGCATTCAGCACAAATCACTGTGGGAGCGGGCTTGCCCGCGAAGAGGCCCTTACAGACAACCCTTAAGCCTGAGCCGTACGTCCCTTTTCCGCGACCAACTCTTCCCTGCGCTCAAACCGATTCGCCCGCGCAAACGTACCGAAATCATTGAACCGCACCCCCATCTCGCGCATCACCTTGTGCGCCACCGGCACGGTCAACTGGCGGATGTAGAAGGGTTCCTTCACCACAAAGTGATGGATCCCGTGGCTGCTGCCGAAGTTGAAGCAGAACGCCTGCAGCGGCCACAGCCACGGGGCATTGAGTACCTGGCATTGCTGCATCACGTTGCCCGGCTCCACGTCACCGTAGTAATGCATGTTCGAGCTGATGAAATGCAGGCAGAAGGTGCGCAACACGTTCGGGCCGATGATCACGACGACCGCGATGTCGATGACCTGCATCACCGACAACGTCGTCGCCGACCACTCGATCGTTGCGCCCATCAGGTGCGCAACGCCGTTCGCTGCATGGAAACCGAGAAACACGTACCACGCACCCCAATGCATCAGCGCCAGCGGTGCGTAGACCTTCAGCGTGCGTTTGATGATGCTGAACTTCATGGCCCAGGTCTTGGCGCGCAGCATGCGGATGACCGAGGACATGATGTTGTCGCCGATCATCAACAGCCGCGCAAAACCCCAGGGTTCGCCATTGGTGATGGCGCGCTCTTCCGTGTCGGTCTCAGAGCCCGACACCTTGTGGTGATTGAGGTGCAGATGGCGGCGAATCCAGGGATTGATGGTGCTCGGCCGCGCCAGCCACACCAATCCCATCATCAGGTTGTGCGGCACCTTCTGCTTGCGGAAGTACATGCTGTGGATCAGGTCGTGTTCCAGCTCATGGGTCAGCGAAGCGAAAAAAGCGTTGAGCAACAGACACGCCCACCAGGCCATGTGCCCGGTCATGTAGAGCGCCGCCGAACCGACCATACCGGCGATGGCGAAGGTCAGAATGCCTGCGCCTAGGGCGTCCTGATGCTTGAGAATCGGGTACTTCTCGCGCAGTTCGACACCTCTGGCCAGCACCACTTCACGGATATGGGCTGATCGTTGGGCTGCATTCAGTCGTTGGGGGCTTGCAGAAGTACGGTCCATGCTTCCATCCTCTGGTTATTGATGGTTGCATCCTGCCTTGCGGAACCTCGCAATGCGGTAGCCGTGAACGCCAACCTGTTGACTGGAAGCGCCAATCAGCATGACTGAACCGACCTCCCTCGCCAGCTGGACCCGCGCCCTGCGCAAGCAACTCGATGCCCTTGGCATTGACAGCACCGCCCTGTGCCAGCAAGCGGGGCTCGACCCGCAACTGATGGACGACCCGAACGCGCGCTACCCGCTGTCGGGCACCACACACCTGTGGAATCTGGCAGTGCAGGCCAGCGGCGACCCGGCGATCGGTTTGCGGGTTTCGCGTTTCGTCAGTCCGACCACCTTCCATGCGCTAGGGTATGCACTGGTGGCCAGCGGCAGCCTGCGGGAAGTGTTCGAGCGCATCGTGCGCTATCACCAGGTGGTCAGTGATGCCCTGGAGCTGGAACTGACTCGCGCCGAGGATCGCTACCGTTTCCGTCTGAAAATCCCCGCTGGCAATCCCGCCCCGGCCTTCGAAGCCATCGATGCGTTCATGGCGATTTACGTGCGCACCTGCCGCAATCGCCTGGGCCGCGACTACGCACCGCTGGAGACTTACCTGCGCCGCCCGGAGCCGGCAGACGCGCATCAATGGCATAAAGTCTTTCGCTCGCCCGTGCACTTCGGTGCCGACGAGGACCGGCTTGAGTTCGCCCTCATCGACTTCGACAGCCACCTGGACGACGCCAACCCGGAACTGGCCGAACACAACGAAACCGTGCTCAAGCGCACCCTGGCGCAACTCAAGCCGCTGACGTGGGAGCGCAAGGTCCGCGACGCCATTGAAGAACAGCTGCCCGAAGGCGAACCCAGCGCCGAGCACATCGCCAAGGCCCTGCACCTTAGCCTGCGCAGCCTGCAACGGCATCTGGCGGACGAGGGCTGCCGGTTCGATACGCTGCTCAACGAAAGCCGCGAAAACCTCGCGCTGTTGCACCTGCGGGACCCGCAGGTGTCGCTGAGCGAAATCAGTTATCTACTCGGGTTTGCCGATACCAGCAGCTTCAGTCGCGCGTTCAAGCGCTGGACCGGGATGACACCGGGGCAGTTTCGGGATGGGTTGCGCTGATTGATTCGGAAGGTGAGTTGGCTGGTCTGGCCCCATCGCGGGCAAGCCCGCTCCCGCTGTTTTTTTATCGGTGACCACAATCTTGTGATTTACACAGATCCACTGTGGGAGCGGGCTTGCTCGCGAAAGCGGTGTATCAGTTGAAATTGATATACCTGAGCTGACGCCTTCGCGAGCAAGCCCGCTCCCACAATGGTTCGGTGTTCGCCGTCAGATCGTAGCCAGTGTCCGCAACCGCTCGGCATCGAGGATTTCGATCTCGCCGTAACTCAGCCCGATAACTCCCTGCCCCTGCAACTCCTTGAGAATCTGGTTGGTGGTCTGGCGCGACAGCGACAACATGGCGGCAAGCTGCTCCTGGGGCAGTTGCAGGACGCGCCGCGGCGGGGCGGTCTCGCCATAGCCTTCGGCGATCATCAGCAAGCGGTGCGCCAGCCGTGCCGGAGCCGGCAACAGGCTCAGCTGTTCGAGATTGATGAAGGTCATGCGCAGTTTCTGGCTCATCAGCAACGCCAGTTGCCGCCAGTGCTGCGGATGCTCGTCGAGCAGCGCCAGCAAGGTGTTCTGGGGAATGTGCAGCAGTGTGCACTGGCCCACGCCGTAGGCATCGTGGGTACGTGGCTGGCCATCGAACAGGCAGATCTCGCCGAACCAGTGCGGCGGCTCCACCAGGCTCAGCAAGGCTTCCTTGCCCTGCTCGCTCACGGCACCGACGCGTACCGCGCCTTCAAGCACCGCGTACAGGCCGCAGGGCGGATCGCCACGCTTGAACAGCCGCTGGCCCGGCGACAGCCGCCGCAGTCTGGCCGCCGACAGCAGGCTATCCTGTAGGGAAACAGGCAAATGGCTGAACCACTGACCGCTCATCAGGCGTGGGCGCCAGACCTGCATATCCATGAAAACTCCTAGAGATTGTCGCCTGGCTGACAGAGCGGGAAGTGACCCCGGGGCATGATCAATCACCCCACAGGAGAACAACAATGAAAAGCCTCGTCGACCACCTCAGTCAATACGCCGCCTATCACCGTGACCCGCGCAATATTGCATCGCACTTTATCGGTATTCCGCTGATCGTGGTCGCCGTCGCGGTGTTGCTGTCCCGGCCGCAATGGTCGCTGGGTGGCGTATGGCTGTCACCGGCGGTGCTCGTTTCGCTGGCATCGGCGTGGTTTTACATGCGCCTGGAATTGCGCCTGGGCGTGTTGATGACCCTGTTGCTCGGGCTGAGTGTCTGGGCCGGTCATGCGCTGGCACAGCAAAGCACGCTGGTCTGGCTGGGCAGCGGCGTGGCGATGTTCGTGATCGGTTGGGCGATCCAGTTTGTCGGCCATCACTACGAAGGGCGCAAACCGGCCTTCGTCGATGACGTGACCGGGTTGATTGTCGGACCGTTGTTTGTGGTGGCGGAACTGGCGTTCATGCTGGGCATGCGGCATGAGCTCAAAGAGCAGATCGAAGCGCGGGCGGGTGGGGTGCGGGTCAATCCGAAAAAAGCGGCGGCTTAGGCCGCTTTGAAAGATCGCAGCCTGCGGCAGCTCCTACAAAAGAATTCGTACTCTGTAGGAGCTGCCGCAGGCTGCGATCTTTTGCTTTTACTGCCAGACCTTCGGCTTGAAGAACAACGTCTCCCCCTTCGCCAACCCGATCAGGCTGTCGTGATCCTTGACCACTTCGGCCTCGATCAGATCGCTCTGCCCTTCGACCTTCAGCGTTACCCGCGTTGTCGCGCCCAGCGGACGAATATCGCGCACTTCGGCCGCGTGGTGATCTTCCAGTTCATGGCGCGACAGCGACACTTCGTGCGGGCGGAACAGCACGTGGTGGTCTTCGCCCAGGTGCAGGCGGTTCGAATCGCCGAGGAAGTGATAGACGAAATCGCTGGCCGGGTTTTCGTAGACGTCGCCCGGTGAGCCGATCTGCTCGATCACCCCCTTGTTCATCACCACGATACGGTCGGCGACTTCCATCGCTTCTTCCTGGTCGTGGGTCACGAACACCGAAGTCAGGTTGATGTCTTCGTGCAGACGCGCCAGCCAGCGGCGCAGTTCCTTGCGAACCTTGGCGTCGAGGGCGCCGAAAGGTTCGTCGAGCAGCAGCACTTTCGGCTCCACCGCTAGCGCCCGGGCCAAGGCAATGCGCTGGCGCTGACCACCGGAGAGTTGCTCCGGATAGCGATCCGACAACCAGTCCAGTTGCACCATGTTCAACAGCTCGTGAACCTTGGTTGCGATCTGGCTTTCACTCGGACGCTGGTTTTTCGGCTTCATGCGCAGGCCGAACGCGACGTTGTCGAACACCGTCATGTGGCGGAACAGAGCGTAGTGCTGGAACACGAAGCCGACGTTGCGATCGCGCACGTCGTGGCCGGAAACGTCTTCACCGTGGAACACGATGTTGCCCTTGTCCGGGGTTTCCAGGCCCGCGATGATCCGCAGCAGCGTGGTCTTGCCGCAGCCCGACGGGCCGAGCAACGCGACGAGTTCGCCGCTCTGGATGTCCAGGCTGATGTTGTCCAGCGCCTTGAACGCGTTGAAATTCTTGCTGACGTTACGCACTTCGATCGACATGAATTATTCCTCCGCGGCGCTGGCGCGCAGGCGGTTAATACGGTTTTCGCTCCACTGCTTGAGCAGCAGGATGAAGAGCGCCAGGATCAGCAACAGGCTCGCCACGGCGAACGCGGCCACGTGGTTGTATTCGTTGTAGAGGATCTCGACGTGCAACGGCAGGGTGTTGGTCACCCCGCGAATGTGCCCGGACACCACCGACACCGCACCGAACTCACCCATGGCCCGGGCGGTGCACAACACCACGCCGTAGATCAGGCCCCATTTGATGTTGGGTACGGTGACGTGCCAGAACATCTGCCAGCCGTTGGCGCCGAGCAGGCGCGCGGCCTCCTCTTCCTGAGTGCCTTGTTCCTGCATCAGCGGGATCAGTTCACGGGCCACGAACGGCACGGTGACGAAAATCGTCGCCAACACGATGCCCGGCAGGGCGAAGACTATCTGGATGTCGTGGTCCTGCAGCCATGGGCCAAACAGGCCCTGGGCGCCGAACATCAGCACATAGACCAGACCCGCGATCACCGGCGACACCGAGAACGGCAGGTCGATCAGCGTCACCAGCATGCTCTTGCCGCGGAACGAGTACTTGCTCACGCACCACGCGGCGCTGACGCCGAATACCAGGTTCAGCGGCACCGAAATCAGTACGGCGATGACCGTGAGTTTCAGTGCCGACAGCGCGTCCGGCTCAAAAATCGCGGTGAAGAACGCACCGAGGCCGAGCTTCAGGCCCTGGGACACCACGATGAACAGCGGCAGCAGCAGGAACAGGGCAAAAATCAGCCAGCCAAGGCCGATCAGGATTCGCCGCGAAGTCGCGCTGCCACGACGGGCAGCGTTCGAGGAAGCGGCAGCAATAGACGATTGGGACATGGGTGCGCCTCCTTATGGGGTTTCGATGCGCCGCTGCAACAAGTTGATCAGCAGCAACAGGACGAAGGAAACCACCAGCATCAGTACACCAATGGAGGTAGCGCCGGTGTAATCGTATTGGTCGAGTTTGACCATGATCAGCAGCGGCAGAATCTCGGTTTTCATCGGCATGTTACCGGCGATGAAAATCACCGAACCGTACTCGCCGACCCCGCGGGCAAAGGCCAGCGCGAAACCGGTCAGCCAAGCAGGCAGCAGTGCCGGCAGCAGGATATGGCGGAACACCTGCAATGGTTTTGCACCCAGGCACGCCGCCGCTTCTTCGACTTCACGAGGAATGTCCGCCAATACTGGCTGTACGGTACGTACTACGAATGGAAGTGTCACAAAAGTGAGGGCAAGGGTGATGCCCAGGGGGGTGTAGGCGATCTTGAAACCCAGATCCGCTGCAAACTGACCGACTAGGCCGGTAGGGGTGTACAGCGCCGTCAGTGCAATACCGGCCACCGCCGTGGGCAATGCGAACGGCAAGTCGATCATTGCATCGATCACTTTTCGTCCAGGGAAGGTATAGCGCACTAATACCCAGGCCAGCAGCGTGCCGATGATGCCGTTGATGATGGCGGCACACAGGGCGGTGCCGAAGCTGAGCTTCAGCGCCGCCAGCACCCGTGGTGCCGAGATGATTGCCCAGAACTGATCCCAGGTGAGTTGAGCGGCATGCACGAACATCGCCGCCAGTGGTATGAGCACAATCAGGCTGAGGTACACCAAGGTGTAGCCCAGCGTCAGCCCGAAGCCGGGTATGACGGGGGAGATACGACGCGACATAAAAGTCCTTGGTTAAAAAGCGATCAACTAAACCCATCCTTGTGGGAGCGGGCTTGCTCGCGAAAGCAGTGTGTCAGTCAACATTAATGCCGCCTGATACACCGCCTTCGCGAGCAAGCCCGCTCCCACATGTTATGCAGCTTAAGCCAGGTTATTGCGCCTGGTAGATCTGGTCGAACACGCCCCCGTCATTGAAGAATTTCGGCTGTGCGGTTTTCCAGCCGCCGAAGTCCTTGTCGATGCTTACCAGTTCCAGTTTCGGGAACTGCTGGGCGTATTTGGCGGCCACGTCCTTGTCACGCGGGCGATAGAAGTTCTTCGCCGCGATTTCCTGGCCGGCCGGGCTGTACAGGTGCTTGAGGTAGGCTTCGGCGATCTGCTCGTTGCCCTTTTTCTCGGCATTCTTATCGACCACCGCCACTGGCGGCTCGGCGAGAATCGACAGTGAAGGCACGACGATGTCGAACTTGTCGGCGCCGCCCTCTTCTTTCAGGGCCAGGAAGGCTTCGTTTTCCCAGGCCAGCAACACGTCGCCCTGGCCGTTGTTGACGAAGGTAATGGTCGAGCCGCGGGCGCCGGTGTCCAGCACGGGCACGTGCTTGAACAGGGTTTGCACGTATTCCTTGGCCTTGGCTTCGTCACCGCCATTGGCTTTGAGGCCGTAGGCCCAGGCCGCGAGGAAGTTCCAGCGCGCACCACCGGAGGTTTTCGGGTTCGGCGTGATCACCGAAACGTCATTCTTGACCAGGTCACCCCAATCCTTGATGCCTTTAGGGTTGCCCTTGCGCACCAGGAACACGATGGTCGAAGTGTAAGGCGTGCTTGCGTCCGGCAGGCGCTTTTGCCAGTCCGCCGGCAGGGTCTTGCCGAGTTTGGCGATTTCGTCGATGTCACCGGCCAGGGCCAGGGTCACGACGTCGGCGCGCAGGCCATCGATCACCGCCCGGCCTTGCTTGCCCGAGCCACCATGGGATTGCTGGATTTTCACGGTGTCGCCGGCATGTTCCTTTTGCCAGAACTTCACGAATTCGGCGTTGTAGTCCTGGTACAGCTCGCGGGTCGGGTCGTACGACACGTTGAGCAGTTCGTAGTCCTTGGCAACTGCGGAACCGGCAAAAAGGGCGCTGGCCAGGGCGGCCAAAGCGAAATGACGAATCGACGACATGGTGAAAGCTCCTGGGATTCTTGATTTGTTGGCTTTTTTTATGGATTTCTGGAATCGCGTTGCCGGTTCAAAGATCGCAGCCTTCGGCAGCGCCTACAGGGGCTGCGACCCCCTTCAGCCCGGCTTGTTGCCTGGCTGCTGCAAACGGAATTTTTCTTTGCGTTCGATCTGCACCACCTGTGCGTTGTGCACAGTGATTTCCACGGCACCAAACCGCAGGTCGCGCAGGGCACTCTGGATTTCACGCAGGATGGTGGCTTCGTCTTGACCGTCGACGCTACGCAGGGATGCGCTCATATTGCTGCTCCTTCAACTGAGAGATTGCCTCGCAGTGTCGGCACTGCTTGCGGCTTGGGAGCAATACTAGTGAGGTCTTGATATTCTTAAAAAGACTATTTAAGAATGTTTATATAACCAAAAAACATTAATTGAAGGGACAAGGGCTTGAGGAGATTCACCCTCTTTCAAGCGCAGCAAAAACCTGTGGGAGCGGGCTTGCTCGCGAAGGCGGACTGTCTGGCAACAGGGATGTTGAATGTGCCGGCCTCTTCGCGAGCAAGCCCGCTCCCACAGGTTTTGTGTATCAGCAAGGCGGCAAGGTAATTGCTCCGATCACCGGCACATGAGCCCAGTTCAATTGCGCCGCCGGCACCGGCCGCCCGAACCAGTAGCCCTGCCCCAGATCACAGCCCTGTTCGAGGAGGAAAGCCGCCTGTTCGACCTGCTCGATCCCTTCGGCATGAACCTGCATGCCCATGCTTTGGGCCAGGGCGATGATCACCCGCGAGATCGCCGCATCATCCTCGTCCCACGGCAATCCGGCGACGAAGCCCTGGTCGATTTTCAGTTTTTGCACCGGCAGGCGCTTGAGCCGCAACAGCGATGAATAACCCGTGCCGAAGTCGTCAATGGCCAGGCGCACACCCAACTCGCGCAGGCGGTGCATTTGTTCCAGCGCGACTTCCGGATCGTCCATCACTGCGCTTTCGGTCACTTCCAGTTCCAGACAGGCCGGTTCCAGCCCGGTTTCGTGCAGCACCTGCGCCACCTGCTGATACAACTCGCGACGGGCGAACAGGCGCGAAGAAACGTTGACCGCCACAAACGACAGCACCACCCCGTCCTGCTGCCACTGACACATCTGCCGGCACGCCTGCGCCATGACCCAGGCATCGATTTCGGCAATCAGACCGGTTCGTTCGGCGACCGGAATGAATTCCGCCGGTGACACCAGCCCCCGCTGCGGGTGCTGCCAACGCACCAGCGCCTCGACACCTATCAGGCGGCTGGTCTTGAGGTCGTGTACCGGCTGGTAATAAACCTGCAGTTCCTGCTGGTCCAGGGCACGGCGCAATTCGAAGGCGATCTCGACGCGTTGTTGGGCATGGGCGGTCAATTCTTCGGTGTAGAGCGCGTAGTCATTGCGACCGGTGCTTTTGGCCTTGAACAGCGCCGAATCGGCGTTACGCAACAATTGTTCAACGCTCAAGGCATCGCTGGGGAACAGGCTGATGCCAATGCTGGTGTTGATGAACAGCTGATGTCCATCGATAGCAAACGGCTCTTTCAGTCCGTTGATGATCCGTTGCGCCAGCGCAGCCGCCTGGACCAACTGCGGACAGCATTCGGCCAGCACGGCAAACTCGTCGCCGCCCAGCCGAGCCAGGGTAATACCGGGGTCGAACATGCCTTTCAGGCGTCCGGCTACGGCCTTGAGCAAATGATCCCCAATGGTGTGCCCGAGGCTGTCGTTGATCATCTTGAAGTGGTCCAGATCGATCATCAGCAACGCGCAGCCACGCCTGTGGATCTGCGCCGATGTCAGAGCCTGCTCGACTCGGTCGGTGAACAGCAGCCGATTGGGCAGATCGGTCAGTGGATCGTGGTGAGCCAGGTGCATCAACTCATGCTCGGAGTCCTTGATCGCACTGATGTCGGAAAAAACCGCCACGTATTGATTACGTCGTCCATGATCGTCGCGAATGACGCGGATAGTCTGCCATTGCGGGTAGATTTCACCGCTTTTACGGCGGTTCCAGATCTCCCCGCTCCACTCCCCCAAACTGTCGAGTGTGGCGAACATGGCCCGGTAGAAATCCGCTGGATGACGGCCAGACTTGAACAGACTGGGGCGCTGACCCAGGACTTCTTCACTTTGATAGCCGGTGATTTCCATGAACGCCCGGTTGACATGGATAATCAAGCCTTCGCAATTGGTGACCAACACCCCTTCGCGAGTGCAGTCGAACACAGCGGCGGCTTGACGCAAACGCTCGCGATCTTCGCTACGCTCACGCAGCTTGGCGCCGACCCCGAGGCAACGAAGCAGTCGCGCACGGGCGATGAAGATCAACCCGGCGCTTAGCACCACCCAGGCATAACCGTTGATCAGTTGCCACCGCAATAGCTCTTCCGAGCTATCGAAGAAACTGTTTAATAAATAGCCACTGATCTGCAGCCAAACCACAGAAAGCAACAGATAGAGCAGCGCTGCACGCAAGGCATCGCGATAGGTGGCAGGCATCCGGCAATCCATGTCCATACGAAAAGGTTGGAATTATAGTTTAAAGACACATCCAGCCACTCTTATCTGAAAGGGCGACTGGTTTTCTGTGTGGGCTTAGTGATAATGCAACGGCTGTTTTTTTCTTTATCGAGGGCCCTACAGCCTATGTGGTACGAAGGTTTACTTGGCTTGTCGGCCTGGTCACTGGTAGCAGTCACCCTGCTGATGACCCACGTCACGATCATCGCCGTTACGGTCTATCTGCATCGTTACTCGGCCCACCGCTCCCTGGAGCTGAATGGGGGCCTCAAGCATTTCTTCCGTTTCTGGCTGTGGCTGACCACGGCGCAGAACACCCGCGAGTGGACGGCCATCCACCGCAAGCATCACGCCAAATGCGAAACCGTCGATGACCCGCACAGCCCGGTCATCAAGGGGCTGTCCACGGTGCTGCGCAAAGGCGCCGAGCTGTACCGCGCCGAAGCGGAAAACCCCGAGACGCTGCGCATCTACGGCAAGAACTGCCCCGAAGACTGGATCGAGCGCAACCTCTACAGCCGCTTCCCGCTGCTGGGTGTGGCGATCATGGCCGTTATCGACCTGCTGCTGTTCGGCACCATCGGCATCACCATCTGGGCCATCCAGATGATGTGGATCCCGGTGTGGGCCGCCGGCGTGGTCAATGGCCTGGGCCATGCCATCGGCTACCGCAACTTCGAATGCCGCGATGCGGCGACCAACCTGGTGCCGTGGGGCATCCTGATTGGCGGCGAAGAACTGCATAACAACCATCACACCTACCCTAATTCGGCAAAACTGTCGGTGAAGAAGTGGGAATTCGACCTGGGCTGGGCGTGGATCAAAGTCTTCAGCTTCCTGCGCCTGGCCAAGGTTCAACGGGTTGCGCCGATTGCCCATCGCGTTGAAGGCAAGGGCAACCTGGACATGGACACCGCCATGGCGATCCTCAACAACCGCTTCCAGATCATGGCCCAGTACCGCAAATTGGTGATCGGCCCACTGGTCAAGCAAGAGCTGGAAAAGGTCGATCACTCGGTCCGTCACCAGTTCCGCCGGGCCAAACGCCTGCTTTCACGAGAGACCAGCCTGCTGGATGACAAACACCATGTACGCATCCAGAACATGCTCGAGCACAGTCAGGCACTGAAGGTAATCTACGAGAAACGCCTGGCCCTGCAGCAGATCTGGGTCAAGACCAGCTCAAATGGCCACGACATGCTGGCGGCGATCAAGGACTGGGTGCACGAAGCCGAAGCCAGCGGGATTCAATCCCTGCGCGACTTCGCCGATCAGCTGAAAACCTACTCCCTGCGCCCTGCCGCTGTCTGAAAAACCTGTGGGAGCGGGCTTGCTCGCGAATGCGGTGTGTTAGTCACCTTTTATGTCGACTGACACACCGCATTCGCGAGCAAGCCCGCTCCCACATGGATTTGTGGCCGCAAAAACGCGTCGCCAGTACCGCCCGGCGGGAGCAAGCTCTCTCTCCACAAAAGGCGGGAACTTCATCTTGAAACCCTTATCTCAAAGACACTTCGCCATCCCCGGCGGGCTTGGTGTTGGCCGCATGCCCTTTGAGATTTGTGTCGATGGCCCAAAAGAACCTGCAAGACTCATCTTCGTCACATTGGCCCGAAGCCGCGCAGACCCTGATGGCGCTGATGCACGCCCAAGGCGAAGTCGCACGTTTGACCGAACGGGAACAACTGCTCAACACATTGCTAGCAAGCGTCAACGCGGTGCTGTGGGCATTCGATTGGGAAACCCGCCGGGTGCTTTACGTCAGCCCGGCCTATGAACGGATTTTTGGCCGTTCAGCCGACCAGTTGCTGGCCGACTGCAATCAATGGCGCGACAGCATTCACCCTGACGACCTCGACTATGCCGAACGCAGCCTGGCCGAAGTGCTGGACAAAGGCGCCATCGAAGACCGCGAGTATCGAATCATTGCCGCTGACGGCCAGGTGCGCTGGCTCAGCGACAAATGCTTCATCAATCGCCAGGCCGAGCCAGGGCAACCGGTGATCATCGTCGGTATTGCCGAAGACATCACCCACAAGAAGCAAGTGGAAACTGAACTGCATCGCCTGGCCACCACCGACGCCCTGACCCAGAGCAGCAATCGCCATCATTTCTTCGAATGCGCTCACCGCGCGTTCGCACACGCCCGGCAACAGGGCGAGCCGTTGTCGTTTCTGATGCTGGATATTGATGACTTCAAGACAATCAACGACACCTACGGTCATCAGGAAGGCGACAACGTGCTGCAACGCATTGCCGAAAGCGGCCGCGCAGCGTTGCGCCGTCGCGACCTGTTCGGGCGCATTGGCGGTGAGGAATTTGCTGCGGTGTTTCCCGGGTGCACGCCACAAATGGCTCTGCAAGTGGCTGAACGCCTGCATCGGCAGATTCAGCAGTTGAGTTTCAACCACGAAGGCCGGACGTTCGGCATCACTGTCAGCCAGGGCCTGACCAGCCTGAGCGCCTCGGACGAAAACGTGGAGGACCTGTTTTCCCGGGCGGATGCCGCGATGTATCAGGCCAAGCGCGAGGGCAAGAACCGGATTGTCACGGCCTGACAGGCACCATAGACCCCATGTGGGAGCGGGCTTGCTCGCGAAGGGGCCGCGTCAGTCACCTTTTATGTCGACTGACACTCCGCTTTCGCGAGCAAGCCCGCTCCCACAGGGAATCGCGTTCGCCCTCATTTTTTGCGCAACCGCATCAACTCCGGCAAGCCGATCTTGAGCAACCGCGCCGTCCGGCTCTTGGCCAGCTCCTCAATGCCCTCGTGCTCGGTCAGGCGCGCCATCTGCGCCGCCATGTTCATCACCAGCGCTTCGCGGGAATAAACCCCGCCACCGAGCTGGTAGACCGCCGCAATCAGCTCCCGCAACTCCAGCGGCAGACGCCAGCGTGTACGCAGGGCCGAGCCATAGGCTGCGCCATATTCAACCAGCGCTTCACCCACTTCTTCCAACTCGTCCAGTTCGCCGCCGGCCTGCTGCCATTCCTGCAGACAGCGCAGCAACGCCAGATCGCCGAGACGATGCAGCATGCCGGCGCAATAACAACGCTCCTGATCCAGATCGAGCAAGCGCGCCAGGGTTCGCGCGTACTCGGCGGTATGCAGTGACAGCTCCCAGTAACGCTCGGCATAGTCGGCCAATTGCGGATCGCTGAGCCGGGCACTGCGCTTGAGCGCGAGGCCGAGAATCAGGTTCATGCTTTGTCCGGTGCCCAGGCGATGCAGCGCCTGGGACAGGGTTTGCACACCCGCGCCGCGGTGCTGGGCCGCGCTGTTGGCAGCGGCAATCAGCACCGCCGTAACCTGCGGATCGGTGCGGATTTCGTCCTCCAGCACCGTCAGGTCGAGGCCATTGGGATTGAGGCTGCGTTTGACCGCCACTTGCACGTCGGTCATCAGCGGCGCGCCGTCGGCCAACTCCCGTCGACGCTCCAGAAACACCGACAACGTCATGCCCGGCGCCAGCGCCGGCACTTCGCACGAGACTTCTTCCCCCGCGTGCAGCAGCAACCCCTGCAACCGATGGGTCAGGCTTTCCATGTTCAGGGGCTTGGTCAGGTACGCGGCCGGCGCCAGCGGCAAGGCCTCGCGCACGCTGGCACTGTCGTTGCGACTGCTCATGAGGATGAAGGGCAGCGGCGGGTTGCGTTTGCGCTGGCGAATGTTACGCAGGACATTCAGGCCATCGACACCCGGCAACTCCCAATCGGCGATGACCAGGTCATAGGGGTTGGCAGCCAATAGCTCCAACGCCTGCTGGCCATCGGCGCACAAATCCAGCCGCGCATCGCAGCGTACGTTCAACAACACTTCCTTGAGCAGGTCCCGGGACCAGGGGTCGGCCTCGGCAATCAGTACTCTCGGAACCGCGGGTAAAATGACAGTTGTCATACAGCTCTCCCTGGCAATGCAGGAACCTTAGCCAATGCAGGCCATTCGATACAACGTTAATGCGCAGGATGTGTTTCCAGAGGCATGAAAAAACCCGCCGAAGCGGGTTTTTTTGTCGATCAGGTCACATTAGGTGATCACAGCTCGGCGAAGCACTCTTCGATGATCGCCAGGCCTTTGTCCAGTTGCTCGTCCGGCGAGGTCAGCGGTACCAGGACGCGCAGAACGTTGCCGTAGGTGCCGCAGGACAGCAGGATCAGGCCCTTTTCGCGAGCCTTGGCCACAACCGATGCCACAGCGGCGGCGTTCGGCTTGTGGCTGTCGCCGTTTTCGAACAGCTCGACAGCGATCATCGCACCCAGGGCACGGACTTCGCCGATCACCGGGTACTTGGCCTGGATGGCCTTCAGGCCGGTTACCAGACGCTCGCCAACGGCCTTGCAACGATCCAGCAGGTGCTCCTCTTCGAACACTTCCATCACGGCCAGGGCCGCTGCGCAAGCGATCGGGCTACCGGCGTAGGTGCCGCCCAGGCCGCCTGGAGCGATGGCGTCCATGTACTCGGCCTTGCCGCACACACCGGCCAGCGGGAAGCCGCCAGCGATGGATTTGGCGAAAGTGGTCAGGTCGGCAGCAACACCCATCTGTTCCATGGCGAAGAAAGTACCGGTACGGCCAGCGCCCGTCTGTACTTCGTCAGCGATCAGCAGGATGCCGTGCTGGTCGCACAGGGCACGCAGGCGCTTCATGAATTCTTTCGGAGCGACGTAGAAACCACCTTCGCCCTGCACCGGCTCGATGATGATCGCAGCGATGTCTTTCGGCTCGGCGTCGTTCTTGAAGATGCGCTCGATGGAAGCGATCGAGTCGTCGATGCTCACACCGTGCAGTTCGTTCGGGTACAGCGCGCGGAAGATGCCGCCTGGCATCAGGCCCATGCCGGCCGAGTAAGGCACGACTTTACCGGTCAGGCCCAGGGTCATCATGGTGCGACCGTGGTAGGCGCCAGTGAAGGCGATCACGCCGGCACGGCCAGTAGCGGCACGGGCGATCTTGATCGAGTTTTCCACGGCTTCGGAACCGGTGGTCACCAACAGGGTTTTCTTGGCGAAATCACCTGGCACCTTGGCGTTGATTTTTTCGCACACTTCTACGTACGGCTCGTAGGCCAGTACCTGGAAGCAAGTGTGGGTCAGCTTGTTCAGCTGCTCGGTCACGGCCGCGATGATTTTCGGATGCACGTGGCCGGTGTTCAGCACGGCGATACCGCCGGCGAAGTCGATGAACTCACGACCTTCAACGTCGGTCACGGTCGCGTTCTTCGCGGACTCGGCGAAGATCGGGTGAATCTGGCCAACACCACGTGGAACTGCATTGGTACGGCGGGCCATCAAAGAAGCGTTAGTCTTGCTCATTACATTCCTCATTCGCCGCTCATCGGTCGGCGTGGTTCAAGGATTAAGCGGTGGGGAGGTAACTAAGGCAGCATGCGATGATCGACTGCCACAGCGTTCCCGACCACAGAGAAAATTCCGGTTTGAAGCGGCGCAAAGGGACAGCGCTCTCGTGCCCTTTGCGCTTGAAGCAATACTCTTGCGGGGTTAGATGCCCAGGCAGAGGTATTTGATTTCCAGGTAATCTTCGATGCCGTACTTGGAGCCTTCACGGCCCAGGCCCGAGGCCTTGATGCCGCCGAACGGCGCGACTTCGTTGGAGATCAACCCGGTGTTGACGCCGACCATGCCGTACTCCAGGGCTTCAGCCACACGGAACACACGGCCCAGATCGCGAGCATAGAAGTACGAGGCCAGACCGAACTCGGTGTCGTTGGACATCGCGATCACATCGGCTTCGTCTTTGAAACGGAACAGTGGAGCCAATGGACCGAATGTTTCTTCCTTGGCCACGGCCGCGTTGTTCGGCACGTTGGTCAGGATGGTCGGCTCGAAGAAGTTGCCTTCCATCGGCTTGCCGCCGGACAACACGGTGGCGCCTTTGGAAATGGCGTCAGCGATGTGTTCTTGCACCTTAGCCACGGCTTTTTCGTCGATCAACGGGCCAGTGGTGGTGCCGGCTTCCAGACCGTTACCGATCTTGAGCTTGGCCACAGCCACTTTCAGCTTCTCGGCGAACGCGTCGTAGACCGAATCCTGAATGTACAGGCGGTTGGCGCAGACGCAGGTCTGACCGTTGTTGCGGTATTTGGAAATGATCGCGCCTTCGACGGCCTTATCCAGGTCCGCGTCGTCGAACACGATGAACGGCGCGTTGCCGCCCAGTTCCAGGGACACTTTCTTGATGTCCTTGGCGCATTCCGACATCAGTTGACGACCGATTTCGGTCGAACCGGTGAAGGACAGCTTGCGTACGATCGGGTTGCTGGTCAGTTCGCTGCCGATGTCGCCGGCGCTGCCGGAAACCACGCTGAACACGCCAGCCGGGATACCGGCACGCTGGGCCAGTTCGGCCAGGGCGAAAGCGGAGAACGGCGTTTGCGAAGCAGGCTTGAGCACCATGGTGCAACCGGCGGCCAGGGCCGGGCCGGCTTTACGGGTGATCATGGCAGCCGGGAAGTTCCACGGGGTGATTGCAGCGGTCACGCCGATTGGCTGCTTGATCACGATCAGGCGCTTGTCTGGCTGGTGG